>NZ_JACYUP010000001.1:0-1003363 GCF_014841795.1 Sphingomonas sp. CFBP 13733 | reverse complement strand
ATCCTGTCCCCGCAACCAAATTCATTCGCAACGCCTCCGAGGGAATCCCCGCGGAGGCTTTTTGCGTTTCCGCTCCAGCGCTTAGCTCTAGCATTGACGCAAACTCGCCGCGAAGATGGATCGTAAGTACGCCGTTTTCCGGTTTTGACACCACGGTGTCGATCAGCGAACGGATGCGCTCGAACGCCTGTGCCTTCAGCGAATCGTCCGGGAACACTGCGGTAAGCTGTTAGACCCTCTCGCGATAAAGGTGTCGGCATAGACGATGTCGATACCGCTTGCCGCCACCGCTGCCACCAGCGCCTTCACGGTCGCGGCCGCGTGCTGGTCGCGACTGCCTTGCGTTCCGCATTATGCAAGCGCGCGAGTTCGCGTACCGGCAGGCGTGCAGGCTTCAGCGCGAGATCTTGGAGCGGAGAGGGCGGCTAGGACGGTATCCTCCCCGACCGGGAACCGCCGTCAACACGTCTCCAACCTCCCCACAGAATTACGATCCATGCCGCTTGATCTTGCTCTGTTCCCCCGATCGAACACGTCGCAATCCGTTAACCAACGGTCTTCGGTGCCACCGACGTCGCCGCGTTCTTCGCGTAGCTGTGGTGTCAGAATATGCACCGGCGAGAACGACCCAAACCTGGACATTCGCGCATCCTCCCCCGCTACCCGACCTTGCACAATCGCTCATCTCCCTGATCACCACGTCCTCATTAGTATGGTGACTGGGAAGGAAACGACGACATCCGGCGTTTTCGCGAAGCGCAGACGCGAATGATCTGCTGCCGTCAGCCGACAATCCTGCCTCCCATCGCTAGATCTGATCGCATCCAAACGCCCCGTGGTCACAACTGCGTACACGGCGTTTGACCGCCGGCCGGAGCAGCCAAGCATGGGCGACTCCAGAAACTCCTAGCGATTGCAGCTTAGAGGCGCGCCACTAAGCAAAGCGATCGACCAGAAAACCCGATGGTTCGTCTGCCCAACAGAGCAAAGGTAAACGGGCAGGCCGGCGGGGGCTTGTGCCTGAAAAAGCGTCGATCATTGCACGACAAGGGCTCGACTGCCCGGATCGCTCCGCCTACGCGGCGTCGCCTTGCGGATCAGCGGCTTGCACGCTTCGAGTATGGCGAGCAGTCCGATGCCCATGCCGAGCGCCAGCGTCATATCGCTCCAGGCGATCAAGCCGAACTTCAGCAGAATCTGCGCACGGGGCAGAAACAGGATCAGACCGGTTACGCAGACAATCGCTGCGACGACATAGCGGAGCGCTGCATTGTGGCGGACCAGCGCATCGCGCATCGACGCGCTGAACGACCGGTTCACCAGGATCA
Source organism: Sphingomonas sp. CFBP 13733 (assembly GCF_014841795.1). Lineage (NCBI taxonomy): Bacteria > Pseudomonadati > Pseudomonadota > Alphaproteobacteria > Sphingomonadales > Sphingomonadaceae > Sphingomonas > Sphingomonas sp. CFBP 13733. The sequence continues at coordinate 1,002,035 of NZ_JACYUP010000001.1, read as the reverse complement.
GCGCGAGGATTTCGGCGATCAGCGCAAAGAAAATTAACGCGCGAAGCTCGCGCTCCGGCATCCCGGCCGCTTGCTCGATTATAAACACTGCCGCCAGCATGGCGAAGGCAAGCCCGCCCTGGAACACGCTCCAGACAATCATCGGCATGGAGAACAGCGCCTCGGACGGCGCGCGTGGCGGGCGGCGCATGATGTCTTCCTCGTCCCGCTCGGCCTCGAACACGAGGGTGCAGACCGGATCGATCACCATTTCGAGCAGGGCGACATGGATCGGCCCGAACAGGATCGGCATGCCGAAGAACAGCGGCAGCAGCGCAAGCCCGGCGATCGGCACGTGCACCGCAAAGATGAACGCCATCGCCTTGCGGATATTGTCGTAGATCCGTCGGCCCAGCCTCACCGATTGGGCGATCGCGCCGAAGTCGTCATCGATCAGTATGATCGCGGCGGCTTGGCGCGCGACGTCCGTCCCGCGCCTGCCCATCGCCACACCGATATGCGCCGCCTTAAGCGAGGGCGCGTCGTTGACGCCGTCACCCGTCATCGCGACGATCTCCCCCGCGGCCCTGAATGCGTCGACGATGCGCAGCTTCTGCTCGGGCATTATCCGCGCGAACACCGTCACAGCTGGCAGCTGTGACGCGAGCTGGGCATCGTCGAGCGTCGTGAGGTCCGCGCCGGTCAGGACCTCGCCCTCGGCGATTCCCGCCTGCCGCGCGATCGAGCGCGCGGTCGCGGCATAATCGCCGGTGATCATCACGACACGAATTCCTGCGCGACGACACTCGGCAACCGCACCCGGAACACTGGCGCGGATCGGATCGGCCAGTCCGACCAGCCCGACCAGTTGATAGCGATAGCCGTGCTGCGTTTGCGCCCAGTCGCGATCCGGCGGTGCCGCGCTCGCGACGGCGAGGACGCGAATGCCGCGCACCGCCATGGCGTCGACCGCGGCGGTCATCGCTGCGTGTTGATCCGGGGCAAGCACGCACAGGCTGGCGATCGCCTCGGGCGCGCCCTTGGCCGCGATGCGTACAGCGTCGCCGTCGTCCCACACGTTCGACATCGCCAGCAATTCGGGACGCAGCGCATAGGCGTGGACGAGCGTTCCGGTGGATGGCGACCGCGCCACGACCGCGGACCACGCGTCGTGCAGCGCGATCTCCATCGGGTCGCTCGGCGCAATCGCACTGGCGCGCGCGGCGGTGGCGAGCAGCGCGTGATAGCCGGGCGTCACCGGCCTATTCCCCGCGAGCACGAGCGTCGCGGAAGAGGGCAACCAGAGCTCGGCGACCGACATGCGGTTTTCGGTCAGCGTGCCCGTCTTGTCGGTGCACAGGACCGTGGCCGATCCCAGCGTCTCGATCGCAGCCGCGCGGCGGGTGAGCACGCCGACCTTGCCGATCCGCCACGCTCCCATCGCCAGAAACACCGTCAGGACGACGGGAAACTCCTCCGGCAGCATCGCCATGCCGATCGCGATCCCGGCCAGCAGCGCCTCGATCCAGCCGCCGCGCAGCAGCCCGAACAACAAAACGACCAGTAGCGCGACCGCGCCGCCGCCGATCCCGCACCAGGTCACGATCCGGGTCGTCTCGCGGCGCAAACGCGGTACCTCGGTCTCCAGCCTCGCCAGCGACTGGCCGATCCGTCCCACCTCGGTGCGTGGCCCGATCGCGAGAACGCGTGCAAGCCCATTGCCGCGCGTGACGAGCGAGCCCGAATAGACGAAGGGTTGGCCTTCGCCACCGGGGCGGCGGGGCTCCGCGATAGCGGCATCCGCGGCCGGGAGCTTGCCCACGGGCAGCGATTCGCCGGTGAGGAGCGACTCGTCGGTCTGGAGATCGTCGGCGTCGAACAGCAGCGCATCGGCGGCGATCCGATCCCCCTGTTCGAGCACGAGGATATCGCCACACACCACCTCGCGCGCGGCGATGTGCTGCCGCGCACCATCGCGGACGACCTGCGCACGCGGTGCGGAGAGATCGCGCAATGCATCCAGCACATGCTCGGTGCGGCTTTCCTGGACCACCGTGACAACGATCGAAAACGTCGCGAAGGCGAGCAGGATCAGCGCTTCGGTAAGATCGCCGAGCAGCATATAGGCGACACCGCCGGCGAGCAGCAGCGCCAGCATCGGCTCGCGCAGCACGTCCAGCGCGAGCCGCAACACCGAATGGCGGTCGGCGCGCGGCAATTCATTGGGGCCGTCGCGTAAAAGCCGATCGGCGGCGACCGCGCTGGACAGTCTGCTGCGATCGGCATCGACGGACAGCGTGGCCGTGCCGGGCATTCAGTGCGCCATGAGAACGGGCAAACGCGGATCGTCGATCAGACTGCGCGTGACGCCGCCGAGCACGATCTCGCGCATCCGTGAATGCGCAAAGCCGCCGACAACGAGAAGGTCGGCACCGCGATCGAGCGCGAAGCTGGTCAGCCCGTCCTGCGCTTTCCCGCTCCGGTCGAGCGCATGCCCCTCGACGCCGAAACCGTGGCGGTGCAGCAGCGCGACGACCGGTTCGAGCGCGGTTTCCGGCTGATCGGCCAGACCGTGTTTAATCGCAACGACATCGATCCGCGCACCGGGCGCGGCGAGCCGGACGAGATTCTGCAAGGCGCGCATCGCAGTCGGCCCGGGCTTCCAGCCGAGCACGGCGTGACCGACGTTGCGGATCGAGCGGCCCGGCGGCAGCAGCAACAAGGGCGTGCCCGAGGCCATCAATACGGTCTCGATTGTCCGGCGGCGGAGCCAATCGATCGACCATGTCTCATGCGGACCGATCATGACGAGATCCGCGAGAGGCGCGCTGGCGCGGACGTCGCCCGGGATCCACCCGACATCGTCGCATTGCGACACGATCTCCGCTTGGCTGTCGGGCGGCAGGAGCGCGCGCAGGCTGCTGGCATGGTCGCGGACCAGTTGCCGCAGTTCGCTGGACAATGTGTACACCGTGCCGAACGGGGCAAGATTAGGCGACAGCATGGGAGCCGCGGTCAGGACATCGAAGATCATATGCGCCTGCCGGTGGTCGGCTACGCCAAGGACCCCGTCGATAAAGCTGCCACCGCGTACGGGGCCCTCCACGATTGCGAGAATTGTCTTGATCATGGCCACCTCGCTAGATCGGGCCAGCTTAGGTCACGGATCATGGGCTAGATTTACGTAGTTTACGCAGAGGCAAGCCGCGACGCGTTGCGATCGTCTCGGCCAGTCACGCCTCCCGCGCTTCGGCGTAGGGGTCGCTCTCGTAGGAAAAGAGCAGTCGGCGTGTGTGGGCCAGTCTACCGGACGAAGTAAGCGAGCATTGACCGATATGCGCACAAACGACCTGGATACCAATTTTTCGAAAGACATCTAAGGTACCAGCTGCCTCGAACCACAGACGGGGCACTCCCAGGCGGCTCGTAAAAGTCTGGCTTTCGCAGGGGTCGGTCCGAGATCTGACGATACCCTGAGGCTCCAATCGACGCGCTGAGCGGGACGCTGACACAGTTGAATATGCGCGTTCATCGATGCGTGATGACGACCAGGGCCTGCGACCGGCTGATCGCCGCGGCCAGGCATTGACCAAGACGCTGTGGATCCAGCGACGCGAAGCTCTCGTCGAGGATCGTGAGCGATGCGCGCTGCAGCAACGCACGCGCGAGGAAGATGCGGCTCCGCTCGCCATGCGACAACTGCCAGCCGGTCTCGCCCACCTGTTGCTCGATCCCGCCTGGCATCCGCGACAGCAGATCCCCCAGACCAAGCTCCTCGCATAACTCTGTCGCATCGGCGAGATCGGCGGACGTGGGCGGCCAGCTGCGCGCCATCAGCAAGTTGAAGGCGAGCGATCCTGACAGGATGTGGTTGTCGTGAAACTGCGGAGCGGCGGCGGCCAGACGGTGCCAGGCGTCGCCCCGCGTCGCCTTGTCGAGCCCGTCGAGCAGCAGCAGGCCCGATGTCGGCGTCTCCAGTCCGGTCAGCAATGCTGCCAGCGTGGACTTTCCGCCGCCCGATGCGCCGTCGAGCAGGATCTTCTCACCGTGCCTGATCGTCAGGTTCGCGCGATCGACGACTCGGCGATCGGCACCGGGATAGCGAAACATAAGGCCCTCGGCCTCGATCACCGGCCGGTCCTCGTCCGCAATCCCGTCGGTTCGCCGGGTCACGGTGACCGCCCCGCCGCGCGACGCGGCAACGAGCTCGCGCACCCGCGACCAGGCGATCGCGGCGCGTGCAAGTCCAGCCGAACCGCCAGCGATCCCGCCGAAAGCGCGCTGGCCGAGCAGCAGCCCGCCCAGACTTATCGCCAGCATCACGGGTGACGGCACCGGCTGTCCCGCAAAGGCCGGGACGAGGGCGGCGATGCCCGCCAGCAGCCAGATCGATGGCAGCGCGGTGACGCCGACGATGCTCGCGCCATCCATCGCCGCCGATGTCGTGAGATAGCGCTGCACCACCGCGTCGTCCTGCGCGTCCCGGCGCGCAGCGCGGTCCTGGGCCAACCGGGTCCGATGTCCGACCATCGCCTCGATAAGCGCGTTGGTCATGTCCAGACGTTCCCCCGACCACTGACGCATCCGCACGAAATACCGCCAGCCAAGCAACCCGGTCAGCACGACCCAGCCGACCAGTAGGGTCAGATGCGCGGCCGGCGCTGCGCCATGGGCGAGAACCCATGCGGCGAAGACGAGTTCGATCCCTGCCAGCAGCACCCCGATACCGCCGTTGAAGGTGAGCGCCTCGAGCGCCTGCGCCTCGATCACGCGACCGATCATCTGGCCGACACCGCTTCGCTTGATCGCGTCGGGTCGCAACGCGAGCGCGCCAGCGAGCAGCCGCGCCTTCATGATCCGTCCGAGGTCGACCGCAAGGCTCGCCTCGCACCACGCGCTCGCGGTCTGCGCAACGACGGCGCTGAGCAGGATCACCATCCAGCCGAGCAGCCAGCCGGAATCGACCTTGCCCGCCAGAACGCCTTCGCCGATCACCCGCCACCCTGCGATCTCCAGCACGTAGAGTGCGACGAACGCCGCAACGATCAGCGCGAGCGTGCGCAGGCTGCCGTCCAGCCGCATCTGCCGCCAGACCGGTGCGGAGGCCGGCGCGCGGAGCAGGCTGATCCCGCCGATCCGTTCGGCCTGCAGCCGTTCGTGGAGCAGCGCGGCCGCGGCGCGCGGACGACGGCGTGGCTGGATCATCGCGCGATCGAGCAGCTCGTCGACCGCCGCGCGGTGTTCTGCGGCGACCGGCTCGACGAGGCGATCGCGCAGCGTCTCGAAGGGTACGCGGCGACGGTGCGCATGCCGATCGAGCAGCAGCACGCCGCCGCGTCGCCGGCCGGCAAGCGCGAAGAAGCCCGGGCCCTCCGCCGTGTCATCCAGCAGGATCGCGGGCCCGCCGCTTGCCAGCACGGCGTCGATCGCGGCGGCCGGTGTCTCGACGTCGACCGCCTCGACTCCCAGCCGCGCCGCCGCCCATTCGGTCCACCTTGGCACGTCCTCGAGCGCGAAGGCGGCGGGGACGACCATCGGATCGGTCGGCGGGTCGCGGATCAGTCCGGCATCCAGCGCCAGCGCCTCGATCGCCTCGCCGAGCCGGGCAAGCGGCCACCAATTGGGGGCGAGATCGGTCACGGTGCGCGCTCCACGACCAGCCCATCGACCATCGTCAGTTGCCGCCACGCCGTGCCTTCATGCAGCGCATCCTGCACCGCTGCTTCCGCGTCGAGCAGGTCGCGGTAGCGCGACGGGGCCGCGGCGAGCACCGCCGGCGCGCCGTCCTCGACCAGCCGGCCGTCCTCGATCACGAGGACGCGATCGAACGCCCGCGTTTCCGCGAGATCATGGGTGACGCACAGCAGCGTCGTCTCGCGCCACCATGCGCGCGCTTCGGCGAGCAGAGTCTCGCGCTGACCACGATCGAGCCCGCGAAATGGCTCGTCGAGCAGTACCAGCCTGGGATCGGCGACCATCAGCGCCCGCCCCAACCGGACGCGTTGTCCCTCGCCGCCCGACAACAGTCCGCCGCCCTCGCCGAGTATCGTCTGCAGTCCTTCGGGCAGCACGCGCGCGATCCCGCGCAGCCGCGCCGCCGCCATCACGGGCCCGACCTGACCGATCGCGTCGTCGGTCGCGGCGTAGAGCAGGTTGTCGAACAGCGAGCAGTTCCACAGCTGGATCGCCGGATCGACCCAGGCCGTCGTCGCGCGCAACGCCACCGCGCAGAGCGGTGCCCCATCGATCGTGACAGTTCCTGCCGCGGGCACATGCCAGCCGAGCAGGACGCCCAGCAGCGTCGACTTGCCCGCCCCCGAGGTGCCGACGATCGCGACATGCTCGCCTGGCGCGATGCGGACGCTGAGCCCGGTCAGGATCGGATGCCCGCCTGCGATGACATCGACCGCGTCGAACACGATCGCGGCGGGACCCTCGCCGGTCGGCGCAGGGCCGGCGATTGGCTCTTCCCGGGCATCGAGCGGCTCAACGAGGCGGAGCAGGACGTTGCGCTGGCCCGGGTAACTTTGCGCGAGCCCGGCAAGCCGCGATCCCAGGCCCGGAAGCTTCAGCGCCCAGAACACCAGCAGCAGGTCCGCACCGCCGACACCGCGCCCGCGCGACAGATGGCTCACGACCAGCGCCGCCGCCGCCATAGTGCCGATCAAAGCCTGTGCGCCGTCCGCCGTCACTGCGGTGCGCGCGAGCCTGCGCATCGCATGCGCCCATTCGACCAGCAGCCCCTCGTGCTGGCGCGCCACCGCGCGCTGCGCGCCGTGCGCGCGGATCGGAGCGAGGCCGAGGATCGCGTCGAGATAAAAGCCATGGAGCGCGCCTGCGTGATTGCGGACACGCAGGTCGCGTTCGTTGAGCACCGGCTGGATCGCGAGCGGCATCGCGATCGTCAGCAGCGCGACGCCAATTGCGGCAAGGCCGCTGTCCGGGGCGATCAGCCCAATCGCAAGCGCGGTCAGGGCAAGTTCGAACACGGTCTCGACGAAGCGCAGACCGATGCCGGGAACACTGCGGATCCCGTGAATATTGTGGCTCCGGTCCGCCATGTCGCTGATCGGGCGGCTTTGGAAATAGCGATCGGCCAGCCGCGGCAGCTTTGCGAGCAGCGCAATCCGCAGCCGCACTTCCAGCGCCCGTCCCATCCGCAGTGCCGCCGATCCCGTCGCCAGTTCGATCGTGAGCAGCACCGCGATGAACACGAGCAGCGCGACTCCAGCGGTCAGCCGGTCCAGCCCCATCGGCAGCCGCTGCGCAACGTCGATCAGTCCGCGGAACAGCAGCGCCTCGAGCATCAGCGCGCCCGCCGCGAGCGCCGTGGCGAACAGCAGCGCTACCGGCGCGACCAGGCCGTCGGCCCGCAGCATCGCAACCAGCGTCCGGAGCGGCGTGGCGGGCGGCTCGGCGAGCGCGGCGGCGAGTTCGGGCGGAAGATCGCTGGCGGGTGCGGCGGCGGTATGCCTGCCGGCGATGGTCACCAGCACCGCCCCGCGCACCACCGCGTCGTCCCCGGCGGGGACCGCGCTCCAATAGGCTTCGGGGATCGCCGTGAACGGATCGGCTGCGGCGCGATCGGCGAGCGTCGCGATCAGTCGCGCGGCATCCGATCCGGGCGGCAGCGCGTGCGCGTCGACCATCGCCGTCACCAGCCGTATCGCTGCATCGATCGCGGCGGCGTGCTGCCAGTCCGCAGCGGTGACGGTAGCAAGCAGCCGATCCGCCGTTCCGCCCGCGACGCCGATCGCGGCAAGGCGTTCGCGCCACGCCGTCGCTGCCTCCGCCGAGCGTGCCCATCCGTGCCAGGCCGCCGCGGGGACGCGCGTGCCATGCCGGTAGATCGCGGCGCGGAACGTCGCCTCGCGCAGCCAGCGTCGTCCGATTGCCGGGTCCATCACCTGCACCCAGCCGCGAACCCGCCGCCACAGCACGACGAAATGCGTGGCCTCATCGGCATGGCGGACGACGACGATCGCGGGCAGCGTTGTGCTGGCGAGCATCACATGGTCGGCGGGAACCAGCACCTGCTCCGCCGCCAGGCCGAGATGGTTGGCGACGGCTTCGATCGTGTCGATCGACGTGCCGTCGACGCTGGTCTGGCACGCCTCGCGCAGCCGCCCGTAGCTGACCGGGATGCCGTGCCCCTCGAGCAGGCACTTGAGAGCCGCCGGGCCGCAATCCATGCTCGATGTCTGGACGACTTCGGGGGCGAGCCATCGCCGCGGACCGCTCATCGCAGCGCCCCGCCTGCGGTCCGCATCAGCAACCGCGCAGGCGAGACATGCTCGACCGCCACCTCGACCGACCCTGCAAGCCCGTGCGCCAGCGCGACGCCGCGGATGGCGCCGCGTGCCGCGGACAGCTCGACCCGCATCCGGCCGTCGCGCAGCTCGCTGGCGACACGCTCGACCCGTGCTGGCACGACGCCATATTCGGTCCAGGGATACCCCGCGAGGCGAAGCGTGGCGCGCTGACCCGGACGGATCCGGCCCAGTCCGTTTGCCGGATCGAACGCCGCGACAACGATCAGGTCGCCGGCCGGGAGGATCGTCGCGAGCCGCTGACCTGCCACAACGATCGCGCCTGGGGCGACCGCCTGGACATCCGCGACGACCCCCGACACCGGCGCGCGAACCACGCGACCGGCAATGTCGATACGCAGTTGCGTGGCCAGCGCCGCGGTCGATGCCTGGTCGTCGGCCAGGGCGAGGCGCATGCGTTCAAGCTCCTCGCGGTGCGCGCTGTTCCGGCCGCCGCGGGACTGTGCTTCGGTTGCGATGCGGCGTGCGTCCTCGGCGAGTGCATCGCGCGAAGCAGCGGCACGGCGCGCATCGGCGCGGGTGCGGATGGCGTCGGCCTGCGACACGCCACCCGCCTCGCTATCCTCGACGTGACGTCGCGCGATATCCGCGGCAAGGCGCGAAGCTGCATCGGCTTCGGTCGCGCGGGCGCGCGCCGCGCGTGTTGCCGCCGCCGCGCTCGATCGATCCGCGCTGTCGGCCTCCCCAAGCAGCGCCATCTCACGGTCGAGCGACGCCAGACGTCGCGGATAGTCGCGCATTCGCCGCTCCGCCTCTGCGAGCCGGAGCCGCTGGGGTTCGGCATCGAGCGAGACCAGCGCGTCCCCGGCCGTCACGCGGCGCCCAATCGAGAGCCGCGTCGCGATCATCCGCCCCGATTGCGCGGGCGACACGGCTCGCGGGGCAGTGCCGACCTCGAGCCGCGCACTGGTCGACACCTCGTACAGCGTCACCGACGCCAGCGTGAACCACAGCAGCCAGATCGCGAGCAGGGCTGCTGCGACGGCAAGCGCGAATAGTGCCAGGCGCGGCGTCTCGCGAGCCAGCGCGTTATGTGTCCGGGCGAATGGTGTGGCCATGCCGCGATCACTGCCCCGCCGGAGCGAGGGTGGATGGCGGCGAAGACGTCGTCCGCCATCCACCGCCGAGCGCGCGGACAAGGCCGACGGTGGCGATCGCCCGCGCATGATGAAGCCGGACCAGCCGGGTTTGCGCGCCAAGATCCGCGCGTGCCGTGTCGAGCGACTCGAGCAGGCTGATCGCGCCGCGGGCGAGGCGCCGGGCGGCCAACTGCTCGCCGCGAAGGCTCGCATCTGCCGCTTCGCGCGCCACCGCCTCCTCCGCCGCAAGCAGGCGCGTGACTGCGAGCTGGTCCTCCACGTCACGAAACGCGCGCAGGATCGTGTCGCGCTGCTGCGCCTGGGCCAGCTCCTCCTCGGCCGCCGCCCTGCGGACGCGCGCGGCGGTACGCCCGCCGTCGAAGATCGGCAGCGAAAGGATCAGGTTGAAGCCGAACGTCTGCGCGGTCTGGGACAGGAGCTCGCCGAGCGTCGGCGAGGCCTGCCCGCCATTGCCCGTGAGCGCAAAGCCCGGAAACCACGCGGTCTTCGCGGCCCGATGCCGCAACCGCGCCGCCTCCACCGCATCCGCGACGGCCGCGACGTCCGGCCGTCGCAGGAGCATTTCGCTCGGCAGTCCGGCCGGGATCGTGGGAACCGTGAGGAGTTCCGGTGCGGCGCGACGGTCGGGGATTGCTGCGGCACCGACCAGCAGTGCCAGCGCATGCCGGGTCAGTGCGCGGTCGCGGTCGCGCGCGAGCAGGTCGGCGCGCAGCATGGCGAGTTCCACCTGTCGCCGATTGACGTCGCGCGCCGCGGCATTGCCGCGCGCGGCCTGTGCCGCAACGATCGCCAGCGCCCGCGCCGTCCGGTCGATCGCGCTGGCCAGGATGTCGCGCTCGCCATCGAGCGCGCGTAACGCGAAATAGGTCTGCGCAATCTCCGCCTGCACCGCGAGCCGCGCACCGGCCAACGTCGCCTCTGCGGCGCGCGCATCCAGCCGCGCCGCGCGCGCGGCCTTGCCAAGGCCGCCAAATAGGTCGGGCTCCCACGCCGCACGGAGGCCAAGCTCGAACAGACGGCCGTTTTCGCCGCTGGCGGTGGCAAGATTGCCTGACTGGTCGGTGACGCCGGCGATCGCGGAAACCCGCGGCAGCCGTTCGGCGGACGCCGTGCGGACGGCGGCCCGTGCGATCGAAAGCCGCGCCGCGATGATCGCGATGTCCGCGTTATCGATATTGCCCCGCGCGACGAGCGCGTCGAGCTCTGGCGAGCCGAAGATCGTCCACCAGTCCGTGCGCCAGGGCAGCGGGCTCGCGACGCGCTGTGCCTCGGCATAGGTCGGGGGCACGTCCGCTGCGTCAGCGGCCGCCGCGATGCCGAGCACGCTGGCGACGAGAAGGGGGATTGCGTGCCGGACGCGGAGATGGCCGGAACAAGTCCGGCCATCTCGTCTGGAAACGATCATCTGAGATCGCAACCGCAGCGGGTCAGGCGTGCGGCTTGGGATCGTCCCTGCCACGACCGCGACGGATGTGGCCGGCGGGATCATCGGCGCCGCGTTTGCCGGCGTGCAGATCGGTCTGGATCTTCATGCTTCTTCTCCTGACATGCCGCGCAGCAAGACTCCGCGGCGGGTTTCGGTGGGTCGGATCCTGTCGAAAATGGGCGTTCTTGCGTCGCTCGAAGGTTTTTCCAACCGCATCCCATCACCGCTGCAGGCGGTGACATGCGTTAGTGTCGCGCGCGCGAAAAACGGTTCAACCCATTGGAACTTTTTTAGAAACTGCGTCTCGCACCGAGGATGAGGCCGCTCTGGCAGCGTCCGCTGTCATGGTTTGGGCCATTGCCTGCCCATTGCACGGTGATGGCGAGCCTATCGAACCGGCGCGCGACACCCAGTCGCCAGTCGAGCTCGATGAACCGCGGCCTGCCGGGATCGCGCGGTGGCGTCAGGACCCCGCCATGGCCCGCCAGGGACCAGGGGCCGTGCTCGACCAGCGTCGCGTTGACGTCGACATAGGCCGCTTCGCCGCCGCGACCGTCATAATCGGGCGTCAGGTAGAGATGCGACTGCACGCGCCGCCCGATCAGTCCGACATAGGCTTCGGTCAAACGGCGTGCATAGTCGCCGGTAAAGAACCGGCTATAGACCCGATTGGTGATGCCGATGTCGAAGGTCAGCGCGCCGTTGAGACGTCTGGCGTAACCGACATACTGTACCGAACGGTGCGGCCGGACGCCGCTGTCTCGCGTCGCAACGACCGTCGCCGAAATACCGGCATAAAGCCCACGGACATCGTCATAGGCCAGCGTCGCGGTGCCGATCGGTCGGTCGCCGCTGACCGTTTGTCCGCGAAAGCGGTCATCCGATGCGACGGAAATCTCGAACCCGGTTTGCGCCATCGCAGGCACGGGGACGAGGCCGATTGAGCATATTGCAAGACCGTGCAGACCGCGCGCGCGCCGCCGCCTAATTCGGCACGGAACAGCGAGCGCTGCCGGACCGCGCCAGGTGTTGGAGCGTGTCGCACGCATCAATGACGCCGCCGCCGCTGCGCGCGGACACGAAAGCCTGGCCCGTCTTGCCGGGGCGCAATTCCTGCATGAGCGCCATCAGCCCGCTGACATGCGCGGCCGCATAAGAATTTCCACTGACCAGATACCATCGACCGCCCGGCTCCGTGGTCGGCACGTCCCGCCCGGGGGCAATGTAAACCCCGGTTCGCGTTCCCGCCACTCCATCGTCCGCGACCGCGACAACGCCGGGCAGCGCCGCCGGGAAGCCCGAGCCCGTCTCGGGATCGACCGCCGCGACGAACGCGACGCCGCGCGCGATGCCGACCTGGACGAGCCGGGCGAGCAGCTGATCGAACGGCCCTGTCAGGCTGAGATTGACGACGCGCGCCTTGCGCTCGATCGCGAAGGTCAGCGCCTTGGCGAGGCTCAGCGTGTCGCAGATCGTTCCTGCGGTGCCGCCGGGTTGCCAGCATGCGCGCAGCCCCATGAGGCGCGCACCAGGCGCAATACCCGCGATTCCGACCGCGTTGTTCGCCCGCGCGCCGATGATCCCTGCGACCCCGGTCCCATGGGTTTCTGCCCCCACGGTCGCGGCATCGGCGACAAAATCGCGATTGATCATCAATTGCCCGCGAAGATCGGGGTGGCCGGCATCGATCCCGCTGTCGATGATCGCCACCGTGATGCCGTTGCCGGTCGCCATCCGGTGGAGCGCCGCGAGCTGCCAGCCGCGCGTCGCGGGCTGGGCACGGAACAGGCGATCATTGTAAAAGGCCGGCGCCTGGCCCTGCGTCGCGTAGCGGTGGAGCGGCTGTGACCAGGCGACGCCTGAAAGGTGCGAAATCCGCTCGGCGGTTCCCTCGAGTGATCGGCCTTCGGGGACGATCATTACCATGCAGTCGATCCCAAGGATCGGCATCGGCCAGCCGGTCTCCAGCCGCAGCCCTTCCTTGCGCGCGATCCGCGCCGCCAGTCGGCGTCGCGCCTGTGCGCTCGTCGGATCACCGTAGCCGCCGCCATAGTCGGTGCCCGGGCGATAGTGCTCCGGGGCGAGCCGGAGCATAACCAGGATGCGGCGATCCACCATCGCGTCGGGGCTTTCCGATGGTGCGGCCGCCGCGCCTGCCGGGCTTTGCGCGCTTGCCATCGACGGGGTGGCCGTAATCGCGAGCGCGATGACTAGAAGCGCGCGGTTCATTTCGCGGGCGCCTGTTCGATCGGTTCCGCCATCGTCACGTCCGCGTCGCGCCGCAGCCGTGCAAGCGCCGCGCCGCCCGCGCCGCCCGGTACTGCGAGGACATAGGCGCCGGACGCGGTCGGCCCGTCGACCAGTCTCGCGCCGCTTGCCTGGAGCGCCCGACGGAACGCCGCCTCGCTCGCCTCGGGCCGAAACATCGCCAGCACATTGCCGCTGCGTGTTGCACCCGCGTCGCCCAGCACATGATACGCGCCCGGCCGCCCATCGGATCGCTGCGTCAGCGTCTGCGCGCCGAGCGCGAGTACGGCGACGAATTGCGCTGCGACCACCCAGCGTAGCGTCCGGGGGCGCATGACGGCGCGACGTACTGTGCGCAACGGATCGCGTGTGCGGTGTCGCGGCGCGGCCGTCGCGACCGACACGGTGCTCGTCGCGTCGAGCCGCGCCGCCATCGCCGCCCAGCTATCGCCGGTTTCACCCGTATCCCGCGCCACCGCATCCGCCAGATGCCGCTCCTGCACCAGATCCGCGCGGCACGCACCGCACTCGGCAAGATGCTCAGCGACGAGCGCATTCTCCACGGCATCCAGCTGCCCGGTGACGTACCAGGGCAGCAGCAGGTGCACCTCGGCATGCCGGTCGGTGGGGAAGGGAAGGATCTGGGTCATCGTCCTGTTCTAGAGCCAGTCCGACAGATCGCCGGGAAGGCTTTGCTTGAGGTGGCGGCGGGCGTGGAACATCCGCGTCTTCACGGTATCGACGGGGCAATCCATAATTTCGGCAATCTCGCGGTAGCTGAAGTCCTGGTAATAGGTCAGGTTGACGACGGCACGGTGCGACACGGACAAGCCTTCGATGGCTTCGGCAAGCGCCAGCTTCACGCGGAACGCCCGGCTGTTCTCCTCGGGTGTCGCCGCGTCGCTGGCGAGTGCTTCCGAGCGGTCGTCATCGACCGGCTCGTCCAGCTTGCGCAGCGCCGCGAGGCCCTGGCGATAGGCAATACCGAACATCCAGGTCGACAGCCGGCTCTCACCATTAAAGCCTCCGATCCGGTTCCACACGACCATCATGGTATCGTTCCGCACCTCCTCCACGAGATGCGGGCGGCGTAACAAATTGAGGAGGAAGCGTGACAATCGGGCGTCCCACGCGCGATAGAGCATCTCGAACGCCCGCCGATCGCGCGCACGGATGCGATCGATCAGCGCGGCCTCGCCGATACCGTGTCCGTCCTTGGCGCGCGGCGCCGCAGACCCGACCCCTGTCACTCCGGTCCTCCTGTTCGCCCCTTAGTGTCTGCCCGGCCGGAAATGGTTCAATCGCAACTTCGCATGGCGATACGATCAAGTCCTGGATGAGCGGTCCTCAGCGTTCACACGGGCCGATGCCTCGTTCACCTTGCCAGCAATCAGCGCGAGACGATAAGCCAATTCCGCTCACTCTCGCGAGCATGAACACGCGGCAGAAACGTTGCTCTTCGTGCCGTAACAGGACGGTCCGCATCCGAGCAAAAACCCGCTGCTTGGCCGCCTGAACGAACGTCCACTTGCGACGATAGTCACTCAAAAGCGACCGCACGCTTACCACCGAGGCTGTGTGAAAACGTCTTGATATGCTATGCTCGGCGGCGTCATCTGGAGACGTCGGATGGGTCGTTTCATCAAGGGGTGTGACCGCCGGGAGCAGCTTTTTCTGCCGCCCTGCGTGGACGATGACGCTGCGGAAGACAGCACCGTGCGCATTGTCGATGTGTTCGTCGACGAACTGGATCTGACGACGCTGGGGTTTGCCGACGCCGCTGCGACGGGTCGGCCAGGCTATCGTCCGGCGACGTTGCTCAAGCTCTACGTCTACGGCTATCTAAATCAGATTCCGTCGAGCCGACGCCTGGAGCGCGAGGCGGGCCGCAACGTCGAGCTGATGTGGGTGACGGGCAAGCTCGCACCGGATATCAAGACCGTCGCCGACTTTCGACGCGAACATGAGCTGCGATCCAGGCGGCCTGTCACCGGTTCGTGCTGTTGTGTCGGCAGCTCGGCCTCATCGCGGGCGGCACGGTCGCGGTGGACGGCAGCCGCTTTCGCGCGGTGAATGCGCGCGACCGTAACTTCACGCCTGTCACGATCCGGCGCCGGATGGATCAGGTCGACGCAAGCATCCAACGCTACCTAGGCATCCTCGACACCGCGGGAAAGCGTCGCGGCTGTCCCCGTTTCTTGGAAAATGCGACGAGGTCGGATCTGCTCCCCAAAATCATGCCATTGGGAAATTTGCTCGTCAGATGGAGACGAGTGATGCGGCGAGGCCGATTTGCCGGGGATTGGATCATTGGCGCGCTGCGCGAGTATGAGGTCGCCGTGAAGACCGCCGAGTTGTGCCGGAAGCACGGGATTAGTGACGCGACGTTCTACAACTGGAAGGCGAAATACGGCGCCATGACCGTGTCGGAGGCGGCATGGTTGCGGGCGCTCGAGGACAAGAACCGCCGGCTGAAGGATCTGCTGGGAAAAAACTGATCCGGTCTGCGGAGCGCTACGCTGCAGTGGAGAAGCTGATGGCGGACCATGGTTTCTCCGAGGGGCGTGCCTGCGGGTTCAATCGGTCGGCATGGCATTATGAGCCGCTTCGCGGGCAGGACGATGCTGCCCGCGTCCGGATGCGCAAGATCGCGAACGAGCGTCGTCGGTTCGGCTACCGGCGGCTGGCGATCCTGCTCAGGCGCGAGAGAAGAGGCATGAACCTGAAAAAGGTGTATCGGTTGTATCGCGAGGAGCGGGTGACGGTGCGCAAGCGTAGCGGCCGCGAGCGCGCGCTTGGGACGCGACCGCCGGTCGCCTTCATCCCCCGGCACGAGCGATAGCGCATTCTCGTGCGATCCGCTTCGACGACAGCATACGCCCGCCGCTCGCTCATCCCCAGCACCGTCCAGAGATGCGCGACTGCTTGCTGCTTCACGGCAGGCGTCATCGTTTTTTTGAGAACAGGTCTTTCCGGCCTGCGTTGTTCAGCATCTGTCATACAGAGTTAAGATGCGCGCCGTAGCGGCCGCCTATGACAAATCGAACGTTAAGACTCTGGTCGCAGAGCATGGTCGCACGACTGATGGTACCCGTCGCCATCATGCTGGGGCTGGTGTGCCTGCTGGGCCTGATCGGGCACGGTACCAGAGAGCGTGTTCAGACGGCGCGCGATGCCGCGAATGCCGTCCAGACCGTTCGGATCAACCTGATCGAGGTGCGGTCGATCAGCCGTTCGTTGCAGCGTGACGCGCTGAACCTACTGCTCGAACGCGATCCTCGCGCACTTGCGATTATCCATGGGAAATTCGCGAAACGTTCAATCCAGATGCGGACGCAGCTTGCCCAACTGGTGAGTAACCCCATCGCGGGGTTGAGTGCACGGAGCCCATATATCGCCAGTCAGATTATCGTATTACGTCAGTTGGCGATCATGGCTGACAACGCCACGAGGAATCGCCAGGATCGGGCTTGGACCGTCTTTCGCGATGACGTCCGTCCCAACGAGCGGATGGCATCCAAAATCGCCGATACCCTCATCGCGTCCCAGGAAGACGAGGTCGAGCGTCTGTTCCGCACCGCCCATGATATGGAAAGGCAAGAAGTCGCAATCAGTGTCGCGGCAGGCGTCCTCCTGTTCGCACTGTCCGCATATGGCACGGTGGTGATCGTCCAACGGACCATTGTCCGCCCGTTGCTGGACATCGAACACACATTGGCGGTGATCGCCGAAGGAAATGCAGAAGGTCGCACGCCGCATGCAGAACGAACCGATGAGATCGGTCGGATGTCACGCGCGATCGAAGTCTTTCGCGCCTCGGTCGTGGAGCGCGGACGGTTGGAAGCCGATAATGGCCGGCAGCGGTTGGCGGAGGTTCAGCGCGAACGTCAAATCGAGGATGCGCGGCGCACGGCAGAGACCGCCGAGGCGGAACGTGACCGTATCGTCCGACAGGCCGCAACCACGTTGGAAGGCGAGATAGCGAACGTGCTTGCCGAACTTCGCGGAGCAGCCGGGCAATTGTCCACGACATCGGGCGAACTCGAGGATCATTCGACCGACGCGACGCGCGAGCTTGGTAGTGTCGGCGTAGCCGTCAGGCGAGCGATCGACGGAGCGACGGATATTGCCGCGGCAACGACCCAGTTTATGGGCGCGATAAGTCTGTCCAGTCAGAGTACACGTCTGTCTGCCGATCTCAGCGCAGAGGCCGCGGACTGCGCAGCCCGGCTCGCACAGGATATGACCGACGTCCAGAATGAGGCCCGTGCGATTGGTGCCATCGTCGGAGTCATCAGGACCATTGCTGCACGAACCAAGCTCCTCGCACTGAACGCCGCTATGGAGGCGGCCCGTGTCGGCGAAGCCGGAAAGGGGTTTGCCGTCGTTGCCGACGCCGTGAAATCCTTGGCCGCGCAGACCGCGGAAGCGACGGGTGAGATTGCGGAGCAGATAGCTGGCATGCAACGCGGCACCGGCGCAGCCTATGCCGGTCTATTGCATATTCGCGCGATGGTCGAGGACATGGCTCGCGGCACCGATGATCTCGCGTCGAGCATTGGCGAACAGGCGCAGAGCGGCCAGGTCATCAGCCGGAACGTGGATGGAACTGCTACAGACCTCGACCTGATCGGGCGCCTGGTGACACAGGTATCCGTCGCGACGCAAAGCACGACGGGGATGGCAGCCAAGGTCCGCATGGACTCACGGCTGGTCGAAGACGGGGCATCGTCAATCGATGCCGCCCTGTTGCGCTTCTTCGAGACGCTGCACGCAACTTGAGGCTACGCGCCGTCGATCCGGAGCATCGCACGGGCGCGGTTCAGCGTAGACCGCTGCCCTCCAACGCGAGGACCGCGGCCCGCATTGCTACGATGCGATCGGCAGCCGTGGGCGAAAGCTCGCCCCAGGAAAATGCCGAACGGTCACGCGCGCCTTCGCGCCACATCCGCGCAGCGACATTGTCCAGATCCGCAGCGGTCGGGGACCGGCCCGTCGACATGCAATCGACGATTTGATGGGGAACGAGCGAGGTAGCGCTGGACATCGGGAATACCTTCTACGGCAAGCGCTTTCCCTAGCTGCGTTTGATGGCACCAGAATGACAGGCACGGTGTTTTCAGACACCTAGCGGTATGGAAATGCTTTCCGGAGCCTCGGGCTCTGACGCGAAAATCACGTCCGGTCATTGGCCGTGCTGATCCGAATATATGCCACCGCTATCGACGTGACGATCAAGTCGTGCCGCATCGTAACATGCACGTCACAAGTTTACCGCATTCAGCCTGGAGCCGGATGCGGTAATTGGGGGCGCGATGTTTTAGATCTTGGCTGGTTGCTGGCGTTCGTCATTTTGACAAGCCGATGTAAGCGATAAAGTCGGGCGACGCGTACGCTTTCTGCTGCAACGCGACGGCATGAAGAATTGTCTGGTCTGCCCGATCAATAGTCGTCGCGTGCGCTAGAGCCAACGTATCACCGCCGGCGGACTGCCGTTCCATTAAATGAAATCTGTCATAATCTCGAACGCACACGTTCGGGGCGCGAAGTCGCAAGTCCAGCGATCACCTCGCGAGGTGTCACTGGCATATCAGCACCGGGGGAAACCGAACAATGATCCGTAGTTTGAAGCATGTCGACCGCATGGCGTCCCTGCTCCTGGGAGCCGCGACCGCAGCACTGTCCGTGGCGCCGGCCGCTGCCCAAACCGTACCGGCGCCCGTCAGCCAGGAGGCCGATACGGGCGACGAGATCCTCGTCTCCGGGTATCGCCGCAGCCTCGAAGAAGCGATCGACATGAAGCGTAACACGATCGGCTTTTCGGACTCGATCATCGCCACCGATATCGCCGACTTCCCCGAGCAGAATCTCTCCGAAGCGCTGCAGCGCGTGCCCGGCGTGACGATCGAACGCGAACGCGGCCTCGGCACGCGCGTCAACGTCCGCGGCCTGCCGAGCGAATTCACCTTCGTGTCCATCAACAAGCTGGCGACCGCCTCGGGCTCGGGCGGCCGCGACGTCGAGTTCGACATCTTCGCGTCCGAACTGATCCAGTCGGTCACCGTGCAGAAGTCGCCGGTGGCGGCGGACGAGGAGGGCGGCATCGCCGGGTCCGTGCTGATCCGTACCGCGCGGCCGTTCGACAACCCCGGGCTTCGCGTGGTCGGCAGCGTTGATGGCGCGTATAATTCGATCTCCGAAAAGATCGATCCCAACTTCTCGTTTCTCGCCAGCAAGACCTTTGGCGATTTTGGCGTGCTGGTTTCGGTCGCCAAGCAGCAGCGCACAAACCGCACCGATTCCAACTCGGGTATCAACTTCCGCCCGATCGCGCGCTGGACCGATCGCGCCAACACCGTCTATCGCAACCAGGCGATCGCTGTATTGCAGCGCGACGCTGGCGTGACGTTCACCGAAGCCAACAAGAACAGAATCGTCTTCCTCGATAAGGCCGGCGACCGCGTCTATCAGAACGATCAGGACCGCCTCGGGCTGTCGGGCTCGGTGCAGTACAAGCCGAGTGACGATTTCAGCCTGGCGTTCGATGCCTTTCTCGGATCATACGACACGACCGAGGACGAATATGACGCTGCCGGCTATTCGGCATCGAGCAATTCGACGCTCGAGACGATCCACGAATTTGATGCCAAGACGCTCGCCGACAGCGGCATCGTCGTGCTGCGCGACGTCTCCTACACCAACACGCAGCACGAATTCCTGAGCAAGGAATATATCAACGAGACCGACTATCGTCAGTTCGGCGGGGAGATGAACTGGACGACGGGCAACTGGAAGATCAATGCACTGGGCGGCTATTCCGGCGCCAGGAAGACGCTTGACTATGCCAATCTGAAGCACGTCGCCTACGCGCCCTCGCGCACGCGCTATACCGAGAATGGCGGCGAAACGATCCCGAGCGGCAATCCGAAGACGATCGACATGTACGATGCGCCGAATTCGTATCTGTTCGAAGCCTATGAGACCACCCGCGAGCAGATCAAGGACGACAAATATGCCGCTCAGATCGATCTGAGCTATCAGTTCGAATCGTCGGTGCTCAAGCGCTTCAATTTTGGTAGTCGCTACACCGACAAGACCAACGAGCGTCAATATGGCGAGGAGAAGATCCAGGGCCCGACGCGCGGCAGCACCGCCTATGTCAACACCCGCAAGCTGGGCGACAGCCCGCTCGAGACCGTCACCGACATCGTTGGCGGGAAGAACTACCAGGCACGCGACCTGAGCTGGGCGCAGGTCTCGAACGCCTATGCGCGCGACTTCTTCCGGCCCGACGGGTTCGTCACGCCGTTCAGCGATGCGAACTACTACAAGGTCAAGGAAGGGACGATCGCCGGCTATGCGATGGTCGATTTCGAATTCGACGTGGCCGTGCCGCTGTTCGTCAATCTGGGTGGCCGCTATCTGCGCACCACGATCAATTCGGAAGGGTTTCAGCAGGTCCAGAACCCGAGCGGCTCGATCGGCCTGACCCCCGCGCCGGTGTCCAGCGACGGCAAATATGAGAAATTCCTGCCCTCGTTCAACGCGCATGCCGAGCTGACCGACAGCCTGTTCCTGCGCGCTGCCGCGTCGAAGACGCTGATCCGCCCGGCGTTGACCGATCTGGCGTACAAGCGGATCGCGAGCATCGGCAATTTCCGGTACACCGATGGCAATCCCGGCCTGAAGCCTACGCTTGCCGATCAGTGGGAAGTCGGCCTCGAGCAATATCTCCCGCGCGGCGGTATTCTGGCGGCGTCCTATTTCTGGAAGAAGATCAAGGGCGTGGTGCAGAGCCAGCTGACCGGCGAGGTACCCGGCGTGACGGTCTACAACGCCAACGGTACGGTCAACGGCGTCTATGACTTCGACGTCTACCAGCCCGTCAACGCCAAGGGCGCGTACAAGGTCAGCGGCGTCGAGGTGAACGCAGTGATCCCGTTCGGCATGGTCGCGGACTGGGCGGACGGCTTCGGCGTCAACGCCAACGCCACCTTCCTCGACAGTTCGCTGACGGGTCAGTCCGACCTCGGCATCGATACCTCGCCGATCGGCCTTGCCGACAAGACCTACAATGCCACGGTCTTCTACGACAAGGGACCGCTGTCGCTGCGCGTCTCGTACAACCGCAAGGGTGCCTATGTAGAGCGGATCGAGCGAAACATGTATCCGGTCTACCGCGATGCCTATGGCCAGTTCGACGTCGCCGCCAGCTATCAAGTGACGCGCAACGTCCGTGTCGAGCTGCAGGGCATCAATGTCGGGAATGCGAAGACCACCGGCTACACGATGGATCCGTCCTTTCCGGCGATCTACGAATCCTCGGGCAGCCGCATCAGCCTAGGTATCCGCGGGCAGTTCTGATCCCCGGCAGGCCTCGCCGTGGGGGCGGGGCCTGCCGCGTAATCTGGTTGTGGAGCATCCCCAAGTCTCGCGTAGCACCCTTGCCGCTCTCGCTCGACGCCAGCAACAGGACGGCACTCGCGACAAGTTCAAGCCGCCCCAGGCGCCGGAGTGGAACGCCTGTGATCAGCTCTTCGTCAGCTCCCGGCGTTGCGTCAAAATAGTACCGAATAAGACGTGTTTCAGTGCCTCCCGGACGAGACGACGTTCACGCGGATGCCGCGTTCTTTCAGCTCAGGACGGCATATCAAGCGCCGCTCTGCCCGAAATCGAATAGGCGTCCGCCTGACGGTCGATGACGCCGAGTTTCCCGGCTTCTTCGAATACCGCTTGAAAATCGGGCGTGGAGAGGTGCGCGTTCAACGCCGCCTGATCTCGCCAGGCTTCAATCAGGCGGAACGTGCCGGCGGCACCTACTTCCTCCGTAACGTCGAGAAATACACAGCCGTCCCGTAGCTTGGCTGCGCTCGCCATGCGCGAAGCGATACCTCGGAACGCCTCCACGTCGCTGAGCTGAATGCGATATGTTGCATAGATCAGGATGGTCGGGGTGTCGGTCATGTCCAAGCTCCATCGAGGCGACGGAAAAGATGATCGATCCCGTCGCGCACGTTTCCGGGATATGGACTGGCACTGGTGCCGAGGGTAGAACCTACCTAAAGGTAAGTACCGAAGAGGCTTGATGAACGTTCCCCGATCTGACCCTCCAAGTGAGTGTGGCCTCGATGTCGCGCTGGCCATTATGAGCGGCAAATGGAAGCCGCTGATCCTGTATCATCTCCGCTCGGGTTCGAGGCGGTTCGGCGATCTCAAGCGGGCGGTTGCCGGCATCAGCGAAAAGGTGCTGATCCAGCAATTACGTGAACTCGCTTCGGCAGACGTATTGGTTCGTCACGATTATGGCGAAGTGCCGCCCAAGGTCGATTACACCGTCACGCCGTTCGGCATGACGCTGATCGAGGCTCTGCTGCCCCTGTGCGAGTGGGGCGTAAGGAACCGCACCCGCGCTTCGGCCATCATGACTTCGAGGGCGAGCTAGAGAGCCGTTAACTGCGCCTCGTTGCTAAGGCTTTCTCAATATTGTATCTTTTTTGAAGAGGCATCGCCGCGATGTCGGCTATTGCCGGCCGCCGTCCCGAAAGCCGCCGTTCCACTTTCCTCCCTCGGCGAACATCAGACTAACGTACAGAAAGGCGAAGCTGCTGATGGCCAGACATGTTTGCGGTCAGGCGCCCGGCGACGATCCTGGTAGCTGCCTTTTGAAATGCTATTCTCCTCGCGCGTCCAAGAAGCGCTCGTGCCAAATCGTAGCTAAGGTTGCCGTGTGCAGCAGCGCGATGGCCAGGTTGCTCTTTACCACCGGATTGCGCCAACCGACCGCCTGTATGGTCATCAGCTTGTAGGCGATCTGCATCGGAAACAAGACGCCGGCGATGGCGATCGACAGCGTCGTATTGCCCGAAGCCTGACCGATCAGCGCGACGGCGCTGGCCATTGCGATGGTCGCGTAAAGGCATGCAAGGATACGTCGTGCAGCACTGTCGGCGCCGTAGCACGCCGTCATCGCGGGCACGTCGCGCGCGATCAACGCTGGAATGACCGTCACAACGATAACATTCACGAGATGAGATAGGGTCAACAAGACCATGGCTTCATCCGATCAGAAGCTGGCGCATGGTGATATATGCATCCGATGCGTACCGGTCCAGCGAGGGCGCGGCTTATGGACCCGACAACAGACACGCCTGATCGGAATTGATCAACGAGGCGCTAAATCCGTTCTATAAAATATCCTTGCGAGTTAGCTAAGCTGCGAGTTCGTTGAATATCTATAGGCCGACGTCTTTCAATCAACGATATCCCGGTTTAGCGTCCTTAGTCCGTAAGGTAGTCAGAAAAGTAGAAGGCCTAAAAAGTGACCAATTTTTGCTTTTGCCGCCGTGGGACGAGCTCATTTAAACCGGACATTGCCAACGCAAGAAACGCGAGATAGATTCTAGCCATGTGGACATTGTTCCCTTGAAATATTGCGGCTCTGGGCATCCAGGCTTTCCGCTGCGGGCCTTCCGGGTGCGCTTTGGATTACCGGACCAGTCGGGAAGCTCTCACGCCGTATGAGGCGGAACGGGGGCGGCTGGGGGGCAACTGACTCAAAGGATATAGATTGTTGGTGCGAACTTCCTAACTTAAGTCTACGAAAGCTACCATCAACGGCGTCCCGTTGGCTGAGAGACGCTGGAGTGCTCCCGCTTATCTGGGGGAGTGACCAATGTTCCGTTTCGAGCTAGAGCCTGCGATACCGCTTCTGACGGTCATCCAGAAAGGCGTTTGGACAGCCGCGACGGTGGCGACGTTTGAGCCGGCATTTCGGCAAGAGCTGAAACGGCTTCTGGTCTCGGGGCGGCCGACATCGCTGATTATCGAAATCAGAGCCACGGTGCCCAGGGATCTGCTTGTTACCAAGGCGCTGCGCGCAATGGTTGCGCGACTTGGACATCTCAACGCGGATAGAACCGCCGTGGTGTCGTCGTTGGGATTTGCAGATTTGCAAGCCGGACGCATTCCCGACCCAAATACACGGATTTTTACGTCGATCGTTCAGGCAAGGGATTGGGTGACGAACAAGCCCGGGGAAAGCCTCAGTATGACGTCAGGCAACGAGCCGAGCGATGCTAGCCCAGAAGGGTCTGTGGTCCATGTACGCGGCCCTGCAGACGTGGACTTTGTGCTTACCCCAGCCGCCGCGCTCGAAACGGCTAGGCGTATCAGCGATGCAGCGGTGGAAGTGCTTCTCGAAACCGCGAGCGCGACGGCTCAGCGCGTCATTCCGATGTAAGCAGTTCCAAAGCCCGGACGCCTGATTTGGTGCCAGCATTGGAGTGAGGCTGAGGATGGAGAGCCTCTGCAACGCATCATTGCTTGATCATGACACGCGCACTTGGCGCCACCGGCCGGAGGTTCGCCACGGTGAACCTCCGGCCGGGTTGTATGCGCTGGGATCAGAAATCCCCAATGTCACCCGCCGTGCGCTTTGGCGATCGCCGCGGTCGCGAGCGGGCGCATGACGGCATAGCCTTGCGGGGTCGGGTGGACTCCGTCGGTTGCGTAGCCGGGCTTCATCGCCCCCGCCGGCGTCGAAAGTGCAGCGTGATAATCGACATAGGTGAAGCCATTGGCTTTGGCATAGCCGCGCAGCCAGTCGTTGAGCGCGGCGATCTGCGGGACCGGGCGTTTGTCGGGGCTCCAGGGAAAGGCGGCGGCGGGGGGAACCGAGGCGAGGATCACCTTGATCCCGTGCGCGCGCGCGAGTTCGGCCATGGTCCGGATATTGCCTTCGACCGTCTCGATCGTCGCTGCGCCGGTGTTGCCGGCGATGTCGTTGGTGCCGGCCATGATGTGGACTGCCCGCGGTTTGAGCGCGATGACATCGCTGCGAAACCGGACGAGCATCTGCGGGGTCGTCTGCCCGCTGATCCCGCGATCGACCACGCCGTTCGAGAACAATGCGGCGTCGGCATGGATCCAGTTGTCGGTGATCGAATCGCCCATGAACACGACGCGGACCGTCTTGCCGGCGAGTGCGCGATTATCCGCAGCGTAACGGCACAACTGGCCAAAGTCGCGGGTCAGCATATGCCGTTTCCACGCTGCCCAGCCGGCTGCATCGGCCGGTGCCGGATGCTGCGGGCAGGGGGCGGCGACGATACCCACCGGATCGCTGGCATAGGGCGTGTCTGCGTCACTCGTCTGCGCGACGACGGAGATTGGCAACACACCAAGTATCATTGGCAAGAGCCAGTGTTTCATCGCCATGCGGTGGATCCTTTCCTGTGTCCTACGTCGCCCTCGACCGCCGCGATTACATAATTACCGCAATTTATCATACAAACCTTGTTACCGCTATCGGATCAGGCAATACAGCGGCGCTACGCGACCGGAGCTTATCGGTTGCGAGGCTAGAGGGGACGGGACTGGTGGGGAAGAGGGTGGTCTTGACGAGCGCGATCGCGCTGCTCGGCCTGTCGGTACCTCCCCGTCCCGCCGCGTCGCACGCTGAGGTTACTCCGGTTCGCGCGCCCTATGCGTGGCGCAACGTCCGGGTCGGTGGCGGCGGCTTCGCACCCGGCATCATATTCAGCACCGTCGAGCGCGGGCTTGCCTATCTGCGGACCGACATGGGTGGTGCCTATCGCTGGGACGCGGTCCGGCGTGCTTGGCTGCCCTTGCAGGACGGCAATGCCGTCAGTAGCTATATGGGGATCGAGAGCATCGCTGCGGATCCGGTCGATGCGGATATCGTATATCTTGCGGCGGGCATGTCAGCGCGGGGCGCAGCGGCGATCTGGCGATCGAGCGACCGTGGCGCGCGGTGGCGGATCACGCCGGTACCGTTTGCGATGGGCGGCAACGAGGATGGCCGCGGCCTTGGCGAGCGGCTTGCGATCGACCCGCATCACCCGGCGACGCTGATGTTCGGGTCACGCCATGACGGCCTTTGGCGAAGCGACGATTCGGCTGCGCATTGGCGAAAGGTCGACAGCTTTCCGGTTGGGGGGCTCGGCAAACCGGTACAGCCCCGTGCAACGCATGGCGGGCTGAGCTTTGTCCTGTTCGATCGCGCGCATCGCGGGCGGATCTTCGTTGGCCAGGCGGACCCGGGCGCGCATCTGTTCCGGTCCGATGACGGTGGTGCGTCGTGGCGCAGCGTGTCCGGAGGGCCGGACGACAGCATGCGCGCGGTGAAGGCCGTGCTCGGCGCGGACGGCGTCCTGACGATGACCGTCTCCAACGCGATCGGGCCGAACGGGATCACGCGAGGCGGTGTCTGGCGATATGATCCCGCGATCAATGCGTGGACGGACGTGACGCCGGACAGGCGCCCGGATGCACCGCCGGGGGGCTATATGGGCGTGGCGGTGTCGGCGCAGGATCCGCGCGTCATCGCCGTCAGTACCGTCAATCGCTATCGCCCCGTCGACACCGTGTGGCGATCGAGCGACGCGGGCGCACATTGGGACCAGCTCTACCAGCGCAGCACCCGCGACGTCACGCAGACCCCGTTCCTTGCGTTCGACGGCCCGGCGGATTTCGGGCACTGGATCGCCGGGCTTGCGATCGATCCGTTCGACCCGGACCACGCCGCTTATGTGACCGGCGCGACGCTGTACGACACACGCGCTTTCAACCGACCTGGTGCCATGCAGTGGAAGCCCTGGACACGGGGTATCGAGCAGACCGCGATCATCACGCTGATCAGCCCGACGGGGGACGCACCGCTGATCTCGGGGTTCGGCGATATTGCGGGATTTCGCCACGACGATCTGACGGTTTCACCGCCCAACAGCCACCGTAACCCCTATCTGACCAACACGAACACGCTCGATTATGCGGGACTGGCGCCGGCGGTGGTCGTCCGCAGTGGCAGCAGTCATAGTCGCGAGGTCGCGAGCGCGAGCCTGGCCTGGTCGCAGGATGGGGCCCGGAGCTGGCAACCGCTCGTCACGCCGGGCAGGGGCGCGTCCGAACGGACCGGCGATGCGCCGATCATCGTCTCGGCAGACGGTGCGGCGTTTATCGTCGAGACCGAACAGCCAGTCCTGACCCGCGATCGCGGGCAGACCTGGGTCCGGATCCAAGGTCTTCCGGCGAGGCTGCGGCCGGTCGCCGACAAGGTCGACCCATCCCGGTTCTACGTCGTCGACACGCTGAACAACCGCGTGTTGCGCAGCACGGACGGCGGCGCGCATTTCACGCCCGTCGCTGCACAGGGCCTCCCCGCTGACCTTTCGACGGCGCAGGGCCGCAACCGGGAGGCGCAGAGTCCGCTGCTCGCGACGCCGGGCACGGCGGGCCTGCTGTGGCTCAATCTCGGCGGCGACCTGTATCGCTCGGTCGACGGCGGCGTGCACTGGGTGCGGGTCGGGGCAGGGTTGCACGTCGCGCAATTCGGTCTGGGCAAGGCGGCAGCCGGCGCCCGCTGGCCGACACTCTACGTGATCGGCCAGCAGGCCGGACAGGATGCGGTGTGGCGATCGATCGACGGCGCGACGACGTGGCAGCGGATCAACGACGACCGGCATCAATGGGGACTGCGCTTTCGCGTGATCAGCGGCGATCCGCGAATATTTGGCCGGGTCTACATCGGTACCGACGGCCGCGGCGTCGTCTATGGCGACCCGGTCGCCCGGAACACGAAGAGCTGAGGGGATGAAGATGAAACGACAGGCTCTGCTGTTTGCGTTGACGATGTCCGCGCTGGTGACCGCCGCACATGCGCAACAGGCGACGCCGGTGCCGCATGTCGAGACGAAGAACGGCCGTCATGCGCTGATCGTCGACGGCGCGCCCTTCCTGATGCTCGGAGCGCAGGTCAACAATTCGAGCAACTATGCCTCCGCGCTGCCGAAGGTCTGGCCGATGCTCGAGCGGATCCATGCGAACACCGTCGAGGTCCCCGTTGCCTGGCAACAGATCGAACCGGTCGAGGGGCAGTTCGATTTCTCGTTCGTCCAGACGCTGCTCGATGAGGCGCGCGCGCATGACAAGCGGGTCGTCCTGCTCTGGTTCGGAACGTGGAAGAACACAGCGCCGGGCTACACGCCCGACTGGGTCAAGCTCGACAATCGCCGCTTTCCCCGGATGAAGGACAAGGCGGGGCAGGATCATTCCGTCCATACGCCGCTCGCCCGGTCGACGCTCGAGGCCGACAAGCGCGCCTTTGTACGCCTGATCGGCTATCTCAAGGAGCATGATCCGCAGAACACGGTCATCCTCGTCCAGCCCGAAAACGAGGTCGGCAGCTACCGCGTCCCGCGCGACTACAGCCCGGCGGCGAACGCGCTGTTCGCGAAGCCCGTGCCCGCGGCGCTGACGCGCAAGCTCGACAAGCGCGCCGGAAGCTGGACCGCGCTGTTCGGCGCGCAGGCCGACCGCGCGTTCAACACCTGGCACACGGCACGATATGTCGACGAGATCGCTGCCGCGGGCAAGGCGGTCAAGCCGATCCCGATGTACGTCAACGCGTCGCTGGCCGGACCATCCAATGTGCCCGACCCGACCGGTGTCGCCAGTGGCGGGCCGCAGCAGGACGTGCTCGATATCTGGAAGGCGGCAGCGCCGTCGATCGATTTCGCCGCGCCCGACATCTATGACCGTGCGAGCGAGAACGTCGCGCAATATCTCGATAAATATGCGCGGGCCGACAATGCGCTGATGGTCCCCGAAATCGGCAATGCCCGCGAATTCGCGCGCTATTTCTACGGTGCGCTGGGTCGTGGCGCGATCGGCTACGCGCCGTTCGGGATGGATGATACCGGCTACGTCAACTATCCGCTCGGCGCGCGGTCTCTCGACGAGGCGACGCTCGATGCGATCGCCAAGCCCTATGCCCTGTTTGCCGGCATGGCGCGCGAGTGGGCGAAGATCGCGTTCGAGCGTCCGACCTGGGGCGTCTTCAAACCCGACGACAATACGCCCCGG
Organism: Sphingomonas sp. CFBP 13733; assembly: GCF_014841795.1. Lineage (NCBI taxonomy): Bacteria > Pseudomonadati > Pseudomonadota > Alphaproteobacteria > Sphingomonadales > Sphingomonadaceae > Sphingomonas > Sphingomonas sp. CFBP 13733. Next base: position 973,071 of record NZ_JACYUP010000001.1, on the reverse strand, counting down.
TCGACCGTGATGGGCGAATGGACGATCGCTGCGACCTGGGGCGAATGGCAGTTCGGTCAGAAGGACTGGACCTGGATCAAGACCGAGCCCGCGCCATGGGGCAACGAGCCCGTTGGCGGCGCGGCGATCGCGCACTTGTCCGCCAATGTCTTCCTGGTCGCCGGCGACCATGTCCGGCTCAACTTTGGCGCGCGATCGGGGGGGGCTGCAAACGGGCTCGTCCTGCGCGTCGACGAGGGGCATTTTCGGGACGGTGTCTGGGTGCGCGACCGGATCTGGAACGGCGATCAGACCGACTACGGGATCAACCTGATCGAGCCCGTGCTGCTTCGGGTCACGATGGGCGCATATCGCTGAAACATTACCGATCGACGCGCCGCGGGCTGCGTCGGCACCGCTGGAGAGTAAGATGACCAAGCCATTCCTGACCCTGTTGCTGGCGAGCAGCGCGATCGCCTCCGCGCACGCCGCTGCGCCCGGCGGGTACGAGAAGATCGACGGCGGCATTGCCGTGACCCCCGCAGGCGGCGCGACCGCGCGCGTAGAGGTCACGGTTCACGGCGACGGGATCATCCACGTCGTCGCCGCCCCGGCGACTTCGCTCGGCGCGACCCGCGCGGCGAGCCTGATGGTGCCGAGCCCGCCCAAGGCGGGCGCGTACACGGTGACGGAGCGGGCAGGGCATGTCCTCATCAAGACGGCGCGGGATACGGCGGACGTCGACCTCGCGACCGGGCACGTCCGGTTCCTCGACGCTGCCGGCAAGACGGTCCTCGACGAGGCCAATACGCGCCGCTTCCTGCCGAAGACGGTCGACGGGCGGCAATATGTCACGGCGTCACAGCAGTTCAACCGCGGTACCAGCGAGGCCTTTTACGGGCTCGGCCAGCACCAGAATGCGCAGATGGATTATAACGGCGAGGACGTCGAACTCGCGCAGCACAACATGGACATCGCCGTGCCCTTCCTGGTTTCGACCGGCAAGTACGGCATCCTGTGGGACAATGACGGGATCACCCGGTTCGGTAATCCCAAGCCGTATGACCTCGTCGGCGCGGGAACCGACACGGGCCTGCGCGTGACGAGCAACGGCAAGCCGGGCTTCACCGCCAACTATTATCTCGACGGCAAGCTGGCGGTCACGCGCCAGGAAGCCACGATCAACTATCAGTATATCAAGGACCAGGCCAACTGGCCCGAGGCGGCCAAGGCGCGCACGGTGGCGGCGACCGGCGGCCAGAACACGGCCGGCAACGCGGCCCAGACGCAGCGGGTCGTATGGACCGGCCGCGTCACGCCCGACCAGACGGGCGATCACAAATTCCAGCTCTATGGCTCGAGCTATTTCAAGGTGTTCGTCGACGGGCGCGAGGTGCTCAACCGCTGGCGGCAGAACTGGAATCCCTGGTACGCCAATTTCGACCTGCCGATGACCAGGGGCAAGGCGGCGGAGATCCGCATCGAATGGGATCCGAACGCCGGATATATCGCGCTGCTCCACAATGCCCCGCTGCCCCAGGCCGATCGCCACTCGGCCTGGTTTACAAGCGACGTCGCGCGGTCGGTCAATTACTGGTACGTGCCCGGCAGCGACATGGACGACGTGATTGCGGGCTATCGCAAGCTGACCGGCAAGGCCGTCATGATGCCCAAATGGGCCTATGGCTTCTGGCAGTCGCGCCAGCGCTACAACACGCAGGACGAGGTCGTCGACGTCGTCCGCAAGTACCGCGACCTCCGCATCCCGCTCGACAACATCGTGCAGGACTGGTTCTACTGGCCCGAAAACGCCTGGGGCAGCCACCAGTTCGACAAGACGCGCTTTCCGGAGCCGCAGAAGATGGTCGACCAGCTCCACGATCTGAACGCGAACTTCATGATCTCCGTCTGGCCGAAATTCTACCCGACCACCGACAATTACAAGGAGCTGGCGGCCAAGGGTTTCACCTATGACGGCAATCTGAAGATGGCGAACAAGGACTGGGTCGGGCCCGGCTATGCCAATACCGACTATGATCCGTATGCGCCCGAGGCGCGGACGATCTTCTGGCGGCAGATGCGCGACAGCCTCGCCAAATTGGGGGTCGATGCCTGGTGGCTCGATGCGTCGGAGCCGGACATCCATTCGAACCTGTCGATCCCCGAGCGGATTGCCGCGATGGGCCCGACCGCGCGCGGGCCGGCGGAGGAATTCTTCAACAGCTTCCCGCTGGTCCATGTCGGCGCGGTCTATGACGGCTGGCGCCAGTACAAGCCCGATGTCCGGCCGTTCATCCTGACCCGCTCGGGCTTTGGCGGACTGCAGCGCGAGGGGGCCGCGATCTGGTCGGGCGATGTCGCCAGCCGCTGGTATGACCTGCGCGCGCAGGTGTCCGCGGGCGTCAATGCGTCGATGTCGGGCATTCCCAACTGGACGCACGATATCGGCGGCTTCGCGCTCGAGGACCGCTATGCGAGCAAGACGCCCAAGCCGGCCGATCTCGATGAGTGGCGCGAGCTCAACCTGCGCTGGTTCCAGTTCGGTGCGTTCAGCCCGTTGTTCCGCAGCCATGGCGAGAGCCCGTACCGCGAGATTTACGAGATCGCGCCCGAGGGCACGCCGATGCGCGCCTCGATGCTCTGGTATGATCAGCTTCGCTATCGTCTGATGCCGTATATCTACACGCTCGCTGCGGAGACGTGGTTCAAGGACGGCAGCATCATGCGGGGCATGGTGATGGATTATCCCGACGACGTGAAGGCGCGCCGGATCAACGACCAGTATATGTTCGGCCATGCGTTTCTGGTCGCGCCGGTCACCGACTACAAGGCACGGTCGCGCCCGGTCTATCTGCCGGGTGCGGCGACGCTCTGGTATGATTTCCAGTCCGGGCAGACGTATCGCGGCGGCCAGACGATTGACGCGCCCGCGCTCTACACACGCATGCCGCTGTTCGTGAAGGTGGGGGCGATCGTGCCGATGGGGCCTGTCCGCCAGCATGTCGATGACCTGCCCGACGCACCCGTGACGGTGACCGTCTATACCGGCGCCAACGGGCAGTTCAGCCTGTACGAGGATGACGGTCGCAGCGAGCAATATCGCGGCGGTGCGTTTGCGCGCATTCCGATGCGGTATGACGATGCAGCGGGCACGCTGTCGCTCGGTGCGCGCGAGGGCAAGGGCTTCAAGGGCATGGCGACGTCCCGCATGATCAACGTGCGCTGGATCACGCCCGGCAAGCCGGTGACCGACGCCGATACCGCCGATGCGACGGTGACCTATGCGGGCAAGGCGATCACGGTGCAGCGCCCGCGTTGATGGCCGCGCGAGGGGGCACGGACGCGAAATCCCTTCGGGCCTGAACAGTCGCGGCGGACATCTGGACGCCGCGACGAATGCCGGGCTAGATCGGGCGAAACGAGACTAGGCGGGACGGCATGCGCCGCCCGTCTAAAGACGGCATGTAGAGAGAGAAATGTGATGATGACGCGCGGTACCCGATCGCTCCTGAACGTCTTGCTGCGCAGCGCGGTGCTGGTCGGTGTGATCGGGGTTTCGCCCGCGCTGGCGCAAACGACGAACAACGCGCCCACGGCGGCGGCGGCGAAGACCGATGCGCCGGTCGCGCGGCCATGGATGGATGCGAGCCTCGATCCGTCCGTCCGCGCCGATCTCATCCTCAAGGAGATGACGCTCGACGAGAAGCTGCAGCTGACCTTCGGCTATTTCTCGACCGATGCCGCCTGGCTCAAGACGCCGACCAAGAATTGGGAGTTTCCGAAGGACGGCTTGCCGGGATCCGCGGGGATCGTTCCGGGCATCGCGCGGCTGGGTATCCCGAGCCAGTGGCAGACCGATGCGGGGGTCGGTGTCGCCAGCCAGCGCAGCGCAACCCCGCGGCTGCGGACGTCGCTGCCATCGGGGATACTGACCGCGGCGACGTGGAACCCGGCGCTCGCCGAAGCCGGTGGCGCGATGATCGGCAACGAAGCGTTCCTGTCGGGCTTCAACGTGCAACTGGCGGGCGGCATGAATTTGCTGCGCGAACCCCGTAACGGCCGCAATTTCGAATATGGCGGCGAGGACCCGCTGCTCGCGGGCGTCATGACGGGGCATGCGATCAAGGGAATCCAGTCCGAGCATGTCGTCTCGACGATGAAACATTACGCGTTCAACGGGCAGGAAACCAACCGCTTCACGATCGATCACCGGATCGGCGAACAGGCGGCGCGCCAGTCGGATCTGCTGGCGTTCCAGATCGCCAACGAGATCGGCCAGCCGGGTTCGGTGATGTGCTCGTACAACCGCGTCAACGGTCATTATGCGTGCGAGAACGACTGGCTGCTGAACACGGTCCTTAAGAAGGACTGGGGGTTCAAGGGCTATGTGATGTCGGACTGGGGGGCCGCCCATTCGACGACGGAAGCCGCCAATGCCGGGCTCGACCAGCAGTCGGGCTGGGCGTTCGATCGGTCGCCCTATTTCTCCGAAGCGCTGCGCGAGGCGGTCAATAACGGCCATGTCAGCACGGCGCGTGCCGATGACATGGCCCGGCGCGTGCTGTGGGGGATGTTCTCGGTGGGCGCATTCGATACGCCGGTCCGCGGCGATCGCGCGACGACGATCGACTATACCGCGCACGCTGCGGTCACGCGAAGCGATGCCGAGGAGGGCATCGTCCTGCTGAAGAACGACGCCAATCTGCTGCCCCTGGCGAAAACGGCGAAGTCGATCCTGCTCATCGGTGCGCATGCCGATGTCGGCGTGTTGTCGGGCGGTGGATCGTCGCAGGTCTATTCTCACAACGCGCCGACGAGCGGCCTGATCGTGCCGGACGAGTTCAACAAGGGCTTTCCCGGCCCCAAGACCTATCACGCATCGTCGCCCATGACTGCGCTACAGGCCCGCACAGGTGCTCGCGTCACCTATCTCGACGGCAAGGATCTGCGCGCGGCGGCGGCTGCAGCGCGCAAGGCCGATATTGTGATCGTCTTTGGCGAGCAGTGGACGGGGGAGTCGATCGACGTCCCCGACCTGGCGTTGCCCGATGCGCAGAATGCGCTGATCGACGCGGTCGCCCGCGCCAACCGCAAGACCGTCGTGGTGCTCGAGACGGGCGGGCCGGTCGTCATGCCGTGGCTGTCTAAGGTCGGCGCAGTGATCGAGGCCTGGTATCCGGGCACGGCGGGCGGCGAGGCGATCGCGCGCATCCTGACCGGCGAGGTCAATCCGTCGGGTCGCCTTCCTGCGACCTTCCCCGCGTCGCTGTCGCAATTGCCGCGCCCGGTTCTGGAAGGCGACCCGAAGCTCGACCGCGACGCGCATCCGATGGGCAATTACGACATCGAAGGCGCCGCCATCGGCTACAAGTGGTTCGACAAGACCGGCCGCAAGCCGCTGTTCCCGTTCGGCTACGGTCTGTCCTATACCCGGTTCGCGCTCGACGGTCTGAAGGCCGAAGCAAAGGGGAAGGGCATCGCCGCGACGTTCGCAGTCCGCAATACCGGGTCTCTCGCAGGCAAGACCGTCGCCCAGGTCTATGTCGCGGCGCCGGGCTGGGAAGCGCCCAAGCGGCTCGGCGCGTTCCAGAAGGTCGCTCTGGCACCGGGGGCGAGCCAGTCGGTGGAGACGATGATCGACCCGCGCCTGCTCGCGACCTTCGACACGGCGACCGCGACGTGGAAGATCGCGGAGGGCAACTATCAGGTCATGCTGGCCGACTCCGCGGTGAGCATCGCGCAGACGGTCACCGTGCATCTGCCGGCGCAGACGCTCGACAGCCGGGGGAAATAGCGGATGGTGCGGGGGCTGTCGCGCGGCGCCGGACGCCGATCAGGACCGCGATCAGTCCCAGCGCCGACGCCCCGGCACCCGCAAGCGCGACCATCGGATAGCCGAGGCCTGCCGCGATGACGCCGCCGCCAAGTGCCGCGCCGATCGCGTTGCCCAGGTTGAACGCACCGATGTTCATCGCCGAGGCGAGGTTCGGCGCGTCGGCGGCGGCGTGCATGACCCGGACCTGAAGCGGGGGGACGAGCGCGAAGCTGGCGACGCCCCACAGGAAGATGAGGATCGCGGTCGGGACCTTGAATGGCATCAGCACGGCGAAGGCGACCAGGATCGCGGTGAGCAGCGCGAGCGTCACGATCAGTGTCCGGTCGACCGAGCGATCGGCGAACCGCCCGCCGAGCCAGTTGCCGACCGTCAGCCCCACGCCGTAGGTCACCAGCATCGCGGTGACATAGCCGAGCGACGCCTGCGTCACCTCGCGCAGGATCGGCGTGATATAGGTGAAGACGGTGAACATCGCGCTGGCGCCGACGACCGTCAGGCCGAGCGCACCCAGTACGGGCCCGCGCGTGAGGACACGCAGTTCGGCCTTCGGGTCGGCTCCGGTCGGCGCGGGCAACGTGGGAAGCGTCAACCGCAGCGCCGCCATCGTCGCGAAGCCCAGCGCCGAAATACCCCAGAACGACGCGCGCCAGCCGAGACGATCGCCTGCCCATGTCGCGAGCGGGACGCCGACGACATTGGCGATGGTCAGCCCCATGAACATCGCCGCGACCGCACCGGCCCGGCGTTCGGGCGGCACGAGGCTGGCGGCGACGATCGCCCCGACCCCGAAGAACGCGCCGTGGTTGAACGACGTCAGGATCCGCGCGGCCATCAGCATGCCGTACCCCGTCGACATCGCGGCGAGCAGGTTGCCGATCGTGAAGATGCCCGCCAGCATGATCAGCAGCGTGCGGCGCGGCACGCGCCCGGTCGTCAGCGTCATCAGCGGCGCGCCGATGACGACGCCCAGCGCATAGGCACTGATGAGCAGGCCCGCGGTCGGGATCGAAACGCCGAGATCGCCGGCGATGACGGGGAGCAGCCCCATGGGGGCGAATTCGGTCACGCCGATGCCGAACGCGCCGACGGACAGGGCCAGAAGCCCGGGGTTCAATTTCATCACTATGTTCCTAATGATTTGGGCGGTTCGGACCGTCGACGGACTTAGCCGGGCGTAACCCTCTCGCTGACGATTGGGCGGCAGGCATGGCTGGATCTGCAGCCCCGATGATCCCGATCGCGACTTAACCCGGCTTCGATTTCGAGGCATAAATAGGGCAACGCGCTCGGCGTTATTAGGGGGCGATGTGACGAAGGACCTTTGACTTGAACGCAAAGACCGGAATGGGGGCTGATCGGGCCCGTGCGCTCGAGATCTTCGCGGCGGTCATGCGCGAGGGAAGCTTCTCTGGAGCCGGCCGCGTGCTCGGACTGACGCCATCCGCGGTGGCGCGGGCGATCGACCGGATCGAGGCTCGGCTCGGCGTCCGGCTGCTCCTGCGGTCGACCCGTGCGCTGACCCCAACGGCCGAAGGGCAGGCCTATCTCCAGACGGCGCGTCGGATCCTGGCCGACCTCGACGATGCCGAGCAGCAGATCGCCGATCAGGGCGCGCCCCGGGGACGGCTGCGGATCAGTGCCGCGCTGTCGCATGGGCGGTTGTGCGTCGTCCCGCTGCTCGGCGCATTTGCGGAGGCCTATCCGCACATCCTAGTCGATATCGCGTTGACCGACACGATCGTCGATGTTGCGGCGGGGCAGGCGGACGTCGCGATCCGCTTCGGTCCGCTGGTCGACAGCCTGTTGACCGCCCGGAAGCTCGGCGAGAGCCGGCGGGTGATCGTCGCGGCACCCGACTATCTGGCGCGGCGTGGTACCCCGACCAAGCCCGAGGACTTGCACCGGCACAACTGCCTGAATTTCAACTTTCGTCGGGTCGAACCTGTCTGGCCGTTCCGTGTCGATGGGGTAGACATGGCGCTCGTCGTGACCGGCAATATCGAAGCCAATAACGGCGAAACATTGGGGCAGCTGGCCGCCGCGGGCGTCGGGATCGCGCGCGTCGGCGCGTTCAGCGTCGTCGACGATATCGCCGCAGGCCGTCTCGTCCCGCTCTTCGAGGCCTATAATCCGGGCGACGTCGAACATATCCACGCGCTCTTCGTCGGCGGTAGCAACACGCCGGCGCGGGTCCGGGTGTTCGTCGACTTTCTCGCGGAACGCCTCCGGGGCTGATCGCCGCGCCGGTGTGCCGGGAGGGGTTATCGACCCGCGGCCATCCCGGGCCGCGCAGGCGTCTGCCGGTGACCGCTGAGATCGGATCCGGCATCGACGGCAAAGCGGCGGTTCCAGATCGTCGCGGCCGCCGACACCGCCGTCACGACCAGGAAGGCGAGGGTGAAATCGGCGAGCACCGGGCGTGTCGTGCCCGATCCGAGCATGCCGACATGCAACGCGGCCGCGCCGACGCAGATGCCGAGCGAGAGCATGAGCTGCTGGAACGTCGCGTAGAAGCTGGTCGCGCTGCTCATCCGTGACGATGGAATCTCGTCATAGGCGATCGTGTTGTAGGCGGAGAACTGGAACGACATGAAGAAGCCGGAGAGCATCAGGACGCCAAAGATGACGGGGATGGGCCAGTCGGGGCGGAACAGCCCGCACACCGCATAGCCGCCGCTCGAACACAGGCCGCCGACGATCAGGCTGTTGCGGAATCCGAACCGTCGCAGCACGCGGGGGGCGAGGCTCTTCATCATCAGCGAACCGATCGCCCCGGCGATCGTGATGGCGCCGCTCGCCGCCGCGGTCATGCCGAAGCCGAGCTGGAGCATCATCGGCAACAGGAACGGTTGCGCGCCTTGCGTGATCCGCGTCAGCGATCCGCCGATCACCGACAGGCGGAAGGTCGGGATCCGCATCAGCGACAGGTCGAGGATCGGATCGCTGCGGCGTCTGGCGTGGCGGATATAGGCGACGCCTGCGACCAGGCCGACCGCGATGAGCCCGACGGCCTGCGCCAATTCGCCCGTGCGGCTGGTCATCTCGAACCCGAACAACAAGCAGCCGAGCGACACGCCCGACAGGATGAAGCCGGGGACGTCGAACCGTGCCGGCCGATCCTCGCGCACATCACCGATATAGCGGGTGACGAGCACCACGCCGAGCATGCCGATCGGGATGTTGAGGTAGAAGATCCAGCGCCAGTCCAGATAGGTGACGATCGCGCCCCCGACCGGCGGCCCGAGGATCGGACCGATCAGCGCGGGCATGATCAGCCACGACATGGCCTGCACCATGTCTTCCTTGGCCACGCTGCGAAGCAGGACGAGACGCCCGATCGGGATCATCATCGCGCCGCCCAGACCCTGCAGGAACCGCGCGCCCATCATGAACGACAGGCTGGTCGCCCGACCGCACAGGATCGAACCACCGACGAAGATCAGGATCGCGGCCCGGAACACGGTGCGCGATCCGAACCGGTCGGCGAGCCGCCCGCTCGCCGGGATGAAGATCGCCAGCGCCAGCAGATAGGAGGTGAGTGCCGATCCCATGCTCGTCGCGGGAACGCCGAAATCGCGCGCCATGGTCGGCAACGCCGTCGCGAGCACGGTGGAATCCATCTGCTCCATGAACAGCGCGCAGGCGATGATCAGTGCGGTGACGCGGTAGTCGCTCGGCGTGTGCGCGGGCGCTCCGGCGTCGCGCGGGACCCGCGCGATCGCGTCGGCGGCCGGGACGATGCCGTCGCGGACTTCGCTGTTGATCGCGGCGAGCCCCCGCCGGCGAAGCCTCATGCCTGCCACCCGCCGCCCAAGGCCCTGAAGACATCGACCTGACGATCGATCAACAACGCGTCGGACGCGGCGAGGTTGGCCTGGGCCGTGGTCAGCGCCGCCTGCGCGGTCAGCAGCGACAGGAAATCGGTTCGGCCAAAGCGATAAAGCGTGCCCGCCTGGCCGGCGGCGGTCGCGGCGCTCGCCTGCGCCCGCGACAGCGCGGCGTTGCGGTCGCCTTCGCGCGCATAGGCGGACAGCGCGGTCTCGGTCTCGCGCAACGCCTCCAGCGTCGTCGAATCGAACTGCGCCAGTGCCTGATCCGCCGAAGCGCCGGCCTGCGCGATCCGTGCACGGACGACCGGGCGGTTCGGAAAGCTCCAGCTGATGAGCGGGCCGAGCCCCAGGTGAAACGCGCTGGTGGATCCGAGCGTCGAGACCGGCCCGGTGAACCCAGCGGATCCCCCCAGGCTGACCTGCGGATACAGGTCGGCGGTGGCGATGCCGATCCGCGCGGTCGCTGCGGCCAGTGCGCGTTCGGCCTGACGGATATCGGGCCGGCGGCGGATCAGCGCGGCGCCGTCGCCGATCGGCAGCGGCCGGGTGAGTGCGGGGGGCTTTGCGCAGGTCGCGATCTCGGCGGGATAGGCGGCGGGGGCGCGCCCCATCAGCGTCGCCAGCCGGTAGAGCGCGGCGGTGCGCGTCGCGACCTGTGACGGGATCAACGCCTCGCTCTGGTCGACCGCGGTCCTTGCACGCGTGACGTCGAACGCCGTGCCGCGCCCGCCACGCTGCAGCCGGCGCGTGACGTTGAGCGTCTGGCGCTGGAGGGCAAGTACGCGGCTGTTGGCGGCGAGCACCATGTTCGCCGTGCACACCGCGGCATAGCTGCGCGCGGTTTCGGCAGCGACGGTCACGCGGACGTCGTCGCGCGCGGCGGCGACCGCCTGCGCATCGCCCTGCGCGGCTTCGATCGCGCGCCGAACGCGCCCCGACAGGTCGAGCGGGTAGGCGAGGGTGATGCCGAGATTGGCGTCAAGCGTTCCGGGCAGGTTGCCGCGGCTCGCATAGGGCCGGTCGATCGACGTACCGCCGCCGATCGTGGTCGACAGCGTCCGCCCGGCGGCAACCTCCGCAACCACCGCGTCGGCACGGCGGAGATTGGCATCGGCCGCGCGCAGATCGGTGTTCGCAGCCAGTGCCTCCGCGACGAACGCGTCGAGGCGGGGATCGCCATAGAGTTGCCACCAGCGATCGGGGAGGGGGGCATCGACGAACGCGGCCTCGTGACCGCTGTCGAACGCGCCCTGCGCGGCGGGCATCGCGGCGACGGCGCGGTCGGGGCGCGCATAGTCCGGGCCGGCGGTGGTGCAGGCGACGAGGCCGAGCGCGAGGATACTCGTGGCGAGACCGCGGCGGGTGGGGGAACGGCTGATTGGCGAGAGACGCGTGCGCATTACGCCGGCGCTCCCGACTGAAGTTTGGGTTCCACCGTCACTGTCGCCGTCCGCCCGACGATAAGCGGGACACCCTTCGGCACCTGCACGAGCTTCACACGCACGGGGATGCGCTGTGCGAGGCGGACCCAGTTGAACGTCGGATTCACATTGGGCAGCAGGTTGGTCGTGTTCGTCCGTTCGCTGTCATTGATGCCCGCCGCGATACTGTCGACGCGGCCGTGCAACGCCTGCGCTTCGCCCATCAGATGCACGGTTACCGGGTCGCCGAGATGGATGCTGCCGAGCTTGGTTTCCTCGAAATAGCCCTCGACGCGAAGCGAGTCCGTGTCGATCAGCGCCATCGCCTGCGCGCCCGTCGCAATATAGTCGCCGGGGTGCAGGTCGAGATTGGTGACGATGCCGTGCACGGTCGCCCGCACCGTCGTCCGCGCGAGGTTCAGCGCCGCGGTCGATCGCGCGCTCCGGGCCTGCGCGAGCGTCGCCGAGGCGGTGGCGACGCGCGCGACATTCTGTTCGTGCGCTTCCTTGGCGACCAGATCGCCTAGCGCGAGGTCGCGTTGCGCCTCGCGCCGTGCCTGCAGCAGGGTGGCGCGCGCGCTGGCGATCGAGGCATCCGACTGGGCGAGCGTCAGTTCGAAACGCGGACGATCGACCACGAACAGCACGTCGCCGGGCTTGACCATCTGGTTGTCCCGCACCGCGACGCGCGTGACGAGACCCGCGACATCGGGCGTGACGCGAACGATGTCGGCCCGGATATGCCCGTCGCGCGTCCACGGATCGCTCTCATAGCGCTTCCACAGCCACAGCGCGACGACCACCGCGAGCGCGACGATGACCAAGGTGACGGCGGAACGGCCGAGCGGGGCCAGCAGGGACTTGAGACGGGGCGAGGTCATGCGGAAGGTCCGGTGAGCAGGGCAAGCAGCCCGAGGATGAGGATGAACAGCGCCAGGTCGACCAGCGGACGATAGGTCACTGCGCGGTACACCCCGGCAAAGGCGAGCAGGCGGGTGGTGACGCCCGTGAGCACGACCGCGGCGACCGCGAGCAGGAGGAGGGTCGGCAGATAGACACCGCCGATCGAGATCTCGCCGGTCATGCGGGCATCTCCGGTGAGCCCGCATAGGCGGGGGCGGAGGGAAAGAGGTTGCGGCGCAGCGAGGTGAGCGCGAGCACGCTCGTGCGGTGTCGCTCGGGCATGCTCGACGCGAAGCCGGCCAGCGCCCGGTCGATCCCCGCGAGCAGATCGGGTTCGGGGGGCGCAGGCTGGTTGGGGCGTAGTGCGCGGTAATGCGCGCCGACCCCGCGCAGCACCGGCGTGATCATCGCCGCCTCGTCGACCGGACCGTCGATGCGGAGCTGGCGGAGTTCGCCGACCGCCACACCGACGCGCAGGTCGGTCAGCGCATCGAGCAGCGGCTTGCCGGGATCCTCGCCCTGCAGCGCCAGCCGCGGTGCGAGCAGGCCAATCCGGTCGAGCATCCGCGCGATCCAGCCCGCCGTATCGGGCCGGTCGGTCGAATCCGCGCGCGTCGCCAGTTCGCGCCAGCCGGCGCGGAGCAACCGCCGCGCGCTGGTCTGCGCCCCGATCGTCTGGAACAGGCCGACCGTGACGACCGCGAACAACGTCCCGATCAATTGCGCGATCGCGCCGTTCATAAACTGGTCGAACCCGCCGCCGAACCGGTCGTTCAGCCCGACCGTGTTGAGTCCGCCGAGCAGTGCACCGAGCGTGACGAGCAAGGTTGCCGGCCGCGCGAGGAACATTCCCCCGATCAGCATCGGCGGGGCGAGCACCGCGGCGAGCGTCACGAAGTCGGTCACGCGCGGCAGGATCGCAAACGCATAGACGGCCGACACGACCAGGCCGAGGATCGTGCCATAGAAGAACGCCTTGATCGCCGGCGCCGGGTTGTCGCTGTTGCCGAACAAGGCGCAGCACACTCCCGCAATCAGCACCGCGCCCGCACCGTCGGTCCATGCGGTCCCGATCCAGAAGGCGCAGCCCAGCAGGATCGTCATCACCGTGCCCGCGGCCGCGCGCAGCGCGATGCCGCGATCGCGGTGGAGCGGTCTGCGGGCGGAGCGTGCGAGCAGCCGCGCGACGGCGGGGGTGACGGGCGCGCGCGACGGCGATCGCATCTGATCGCGCAGGTCGCGCACGTTGCGATGCGCCTCGACCAGTTCCCCGAGCCGCGCCACCAGGCTTAGCCGCAACGCGTCACGCCAGATCAGCCCGCTGCCGGGCGCGGGTTCGAGCGCGCGGGCCCGGGCGATCAGCTCATCGGCGTGCGCGCCGCGCTCCGATGCCGAAGAGGGATCGCGCAGCCATTCGCGAACGTCCTCGATCAGCGCAAGCGCCTCGGGGCGCGGCACGTCGGCGCCCCGCTTGAGTTCGACAATCCGGTCGTCGATCGCACTCGCGAGCGGCAACAGCATCGACAGCTCCGCCTGGAGTGCGCGCAACGTCCGGACGCGCGGGAGCAGCCGTGCGGTGTCGAACGGCAGATGGATGGAAAGCTGGTGCAGCTCGTTGATGTCCAGTGCCAGCCGCCGCCGGTCGCGGTCGAGCGCGGCATCGCTTTCCCCCGCAAGCGAATCGCGCGACCAGCGTTCCGCGTCGGCGAGGATCGCGTCGATCCGGCCGAGCAGCACGGCGGTGACGGTCTGCGGGAAGACGAGGCCGTGGATCAGACTGCCGCACAGGATACCGATTGTGATCTCCTGCACCCGCAGCGCAGCGATGGTGAAGACCGCGCCCGGCGCCGCAACCGACGGAAACCCGATGATGCTGGCGGTATAGCCCGCGAGCAGGAACACATAGGCCCGCGGCGTCCGGTCGAGCAGCGAGATGTAGAGGCACAGCCCGAGCCACAGCGCGAGGCCTAGCGACAGGAGTTCGGGCGCGTTGACGAGGTTCGGCACGAGCACGACCGCGGCAATCGCGCCGAGCACGGTGCCCGCGACCCGGAACACTGCCTTCGACAACACCGCGCCGGCCAGCGGCTGCGCGACGATATAGGACGTCGTCACCGCCCAATAGGGCCGGGTCAGACCGATCCGTAGCGCGATGTAATAAGCGAGGATCGCGGCGACGAAGCATTTGACCGAGAAGAGCGCCTCTTTCCCCCCGAACCGGGACAGCGTCATCGTCCGCGATCTGCCACAAACCGCGCGCCAAGCCGTTCCGCAACGCGTAGCGCGGTGGCCAGATCGTCGTCCGGCACACCCTCGAGCATCGCATGGCGTAGCGTCGCGAACTTGGCCTCAATCGTGGTGACGAGCTTTCGCCCGTGCGGCGTCAGGCGGATCCGACTGACCCGCGCATCGGCGGGATCGCGGTGGCGCTCGACAAGCCCGGCGGCGGTCATCTGATCGATCGAGCGCACCAGCGATGCCTGTGTCACGTCGAGTTCACAGGCGAGATCGATCTGCCGCACATCGTCGCCCAGCCGTCCGACCTGAACGAGGGCCCAGCCGGTCGATGCCGACACCCCCATGTCGCGAAGCGCATGGTCGGCCGCCTGCCGCCAGCTGCGCGCGAGCGGCAGGAGGGTGCGGGCGTAGGAGGATTCGAGCACGGCACGGGGGGAAGTCATTAGCGTGCTAAGTAATCATGTCAGCCCATGCTGCAATGCAAAATAGTAAGTTATGCAACGAATTTGTTCGCGCCCGCCGGGCCGCGCGGCGTGCGCGGCCCGGCGGTTCGGACCTAGTGGTTGTCGCGCGGCAGGCCCATCGTCTGGGCGATGCGCTGGTATTTCTCGGCACCTTCGAGGATGGCACCGGTTTCCATCTGGCCGACGGTGGCGCGCTGGATTTCCTGCCACGGCGTCTGCGAGCGCGGGAAGGCGTATCCGCCCGCCGCAGTCAGCGTGCGGCGCCGCTCGGTTAGCTCCTCAACGGAGATCAGGACATCGGCGCTGCCCTTGCCGAGATCGATGCGAACCCGGTCGCCGGTGCGGATCAGCGCGAGGCCGCCCATTGCCGCCGCCTCGGGGCTGGCGTTAAGGATCGACGGCGAGCCCGACGTGCCCGACTGGCGACCGTCGCCGATGCAGGGAAGCGCATGGACGCCCTCGCGGATCAGATAGGCGGGCGGACGCATGTTGACGACTTCGGCGGCACCCGGATAACCGATCGGGCCGGCACCGCGCATGAACAGCAGCGTATCGGTGGTGATGCCGAGCGACGGATCGTCAATCCGGTGATGATAGTCCTCGGGGCCGTCGAACACGACCGCGGGGCCCTCGAACGCCTCGGGATCGTCCGGATTGCTGAGATAGCGTTCGCGGAATTCCGGCGAGATGACGCTCGTCTTCATGATCGCGCTATCGAACAAATTGCCACGCAGGACGATGAAGCCGGCATCCTCCAGCAGCGGCGTCGCGAACGGGCGGATGACGCGCTCGTCCTCGATCGTCGCGGTGCGGCAATTGTCGCCGATGCTCTTGCCGTTGGCGGTCATCGCGTCTTCGTGGATCAGGCCCTGCTTCATCAGCTCGGCGACCACCGCTGGCACCCCGCCGGCATGGTAATAATCCTCGCCGAGATACTCGCCGGCGGGCTGAAGGTTGACCATCAGCGGCACCTTGTGACCGTGCGTCTGCCAGTCGTCGATCGGCAGATCGACGCCGATGTGGCGCGCGATCGCGGCGAGGTGGATCGGCGCGTTGGTCGACCCGCCGATCGCCGAATTAACGACGATCGCGTTGTGGAACGCCTCCTTGGTCAGGATGTCGCTGGGCTTCAGGTCTTCGGCGACCATGTCGACGATGCGCTTGCCGGTCTTGTAGGCGACCTCCTGGCGGTCACGATACGGCGCGGGGATCGCGGCCGAGCCGGGCAGCTGCATGCCGAGCGCCTCGGCGAGCGAATTCATCGTCGTCGCGGTGCCCATCGTGTTGCAATAGCCGGTCGAGGGCGCCGACGAGGCGACGAGCTTGATGAAACCTTCATCGTCGATCGCGCCGGTCGCGAGCAGCTCGCGCGCCTTCCACACGATCGTGCCCGAGCCGGTTCGCTCACCCTTGTGCCAGCCGTTGAGCATCGGCCCGACCGACAGCGCGATCGCGGGAATATTGACCGTGGCCGCCGCCATCAGGCAGGCGGGCGTCGTCTTGTCGCAACCAATCGTCAGCACGACGCCGTCGAGCGGATAGCCGTAAAGTACCTCGACCAGCGCCAGATAGGCGAGGTTGCGGTCGAGCCCCGCGGTCGGGCGCTTGCCGGTCTCCTGGATCGGGTGGACCGGGAATTCGAGCGCGATCCCGCCCGCCTCGCGAATGCCTTCGCGCAGGCGTTCGGCGAGCACGAGGTGATGGCGATTGCAGGGGCTGAGGTCGCTGCCGGTCTGCGCGATGCCGATGATCGGCTTGCCCGAACGCAGTTCTTCCAGGCTCAATCCGAAGTTCAGATAGCGCTCCAGATAGAGCGCGGTCATGTCGATATTCTCGGGATTGTCGAACCACGCGCGGCTGCGGAGTTTGGGCAAGTCGGTCATGAGAGGCTTTCCGGGGTAAGCAGGTCGAATATCAGCGAGCGACAGAGACGCGGTAGATCATGGCGTGATGATAGGGCTTGCCCGGATCGACGCGCGCGGAGACGAAATTCGGCTTGTTCGGTGCGTCCGGAAATTTCTGCGGTTCCAGCGCGATACCGTCGCCCATCCGGTAAAGATGGCCGTGCTTGCCGATGAACGTCCCGTCAAGAAAATTGCCGGTGTAGAATTGCACGCCGGGCTCGGTCGACAGGACTTCGAGCACGCGTCCCGAGGCAGGATCCTCGAGCCGCGCGGCCAGCTCGGGCTTGGCGGTGACGCCCTTGTCGAGCGCGAAGTTGTGGTCGTAGCCGTGGCCGTAGCGGATCTGCT
The DNA here is from genome assembly GCF_014841795.1 of Sphingomonas sp. CFBP 13733. Lineage (NCBI taxonomy): Bacteria > Pseudomonadati > Pseudomonadota > Alphaproteobacteria > Sphingomonadales > Sphingomonadaceae > Sphingomonas > Sphingomonas sp. CFBP 13733. The sequence continues at coordinate 956,148 of NZ_JACYUP010000001.1, read as the reverse complement.
GGTCACGGCCGTCGCGAAGCCCTTCGCCGACGATCCGGCCGTTGCGGAAGTCGAACACGGTCCCCTGGACGGGCTGCAGCGCGCCGGTCGGAATCAGCTTGTCGTCGACGGGCGTGATCGCCTTGGCGGGGATCGTCAGTCTGTGGCCGTTCGCGCCCATCGCCGATCCCTCGCCACCAAGATCGAAGATCGCGTGATTGGTCATGTTGACGATCGTCGGCTTGTCGGTCCTGGCATCATAGGCGATGCCGAGATTGCCCGCTTCGTCGAGCGTGTAGGTGACGGTGACGTCGAGGTTGCCCGGATAGCCGGACTCGCCATCCGCGCTGCGGTGGCCGAGCACGAGCGTCGCGGTCGGGCCGTCCTTGATCGACAGGACTTTCCACGCGACCTTGTCGAAACCATTGCCGCCGCCGTGCAGCGAATTGACCTTGTCGTTGAGCGGAAGCTGATAGGCCTTGCCGTCGAGCGTGAAGCGGCCGCCGGCGATGCGGTTGGCGAAGCGCCCGACCGTCACGCCGAAGAAATTGGGATGGTCGACATAGGAGGCGAGGTCGTCATAGCCGAGCACGACGTCGGCGACCTTGCCGGCCCGGTCGGGCGCCATCAGCGATTGCAGCGTCGCGCCGTAGGACAGGATGCGCGCCGAGACGCCGTGCGCGTTGCTGAGCGTAATCGCCTCGATCGCCGTACCGTCGCGCAGCGTACCCGCGGGGGTGCGCCTGGCATCGGCCGCGTTCGCCGCTGGCGTTGCCAGAGCGGCTAAGAGAGTTGCCAAGATGATCCCCGTTTTTCCGATTCCGCTCATTCCGGTTCCTATCCTGATCCTCTGACGCCGTTGACGCGCCTTATGGGGGTATATAGTCGGACAATATATTTCTGAGCAAGCCATGCGGGAAAAGACTGATGCTCAGTCGCCGACATGGCACGGAGGATGATGACTATGGCGATGCCGATACAGACGCACGGGACGATCGCAGGCGCTGCACCGGGGGCAGGGGGCAGCGCGGAGGGGCCGAGTTACCGATCCGCGCTGACCTTGCTGGCCAGCCTGTTCTTCATGTGGGGCTTCATCACGGTCATCAACAACACGCTGCTGCCGCATCTGCGCAGTGTGTTCGACCTCAGCTACACACAGACCACGCTGATCGAGAGCGTCTGGTTCATCGCCTATTTCTTCGCGTCGATCCCGTCCGCCAAGCTGATCGAGCGCGTCGGCTATCAGCGCGCGATGGTGTTCGGGCTCGGCTTGATGGCCGCGGGCGCATTGATGATGGTGCCCGCCGCGCGGCTGCCGTCTTATGGCGTGACGCTGTTCGCACTGTTCGTGATCGCCAGCGGCATCACGCTGCTTCAGGTCGCGGCGAACCCCTATGTCGCGGTCGTTGGCCCGCCCGAGACCGCCTCGTCACGGCTCAACCTGGTCCAGGCATTCAATTCGGCGGGTGCGACGCTCGCGCCCTTGTTCGGCGGCTATCTGATCCTCGGCCGCTCGACCTCGGGTACGGCGGTCGCCGGATCCACCGCGGTACTGACCCCCGCCGAGCGGCTTGCCGACGCGCAGTCGGTCGTGCTGCCCTATCTCATCGTCGCGGGCGTGCTGGTCGTGCTCGCGGTCGTCATCGCACGCTTCCCGCTGCCGGCAATGGGGGCGGCGACGCAGCGTTCGGCAAAGGCCGATCGCAAGGGCCTGTCGCTCTGGTCGCATCGCAACCTCGTGCTCGGCATCCCGGCAATCTTCATCTATCTGATCGCCGAGATCGGCGTCGCCAACCTGTTCATCAATTTCGTCAGCCAGCCGCAGATCGGCAATCTGACGCACGAGCAGGCCTCGCACTATCTGTTCATCCTGTGGGGCGGGATGATGGTCGGGCGGCTGGTCGGCAGCGTCATCATGCGCAGCGTTCCGGCGGAGCACGTCCTGGCGCTGGCCAGCATCGGCGCGTTCGTCGTGATGCTGGTCGCCACCTTCACCACCGGGCATGTCGCGATGTGGGCGCTGATCTCGGTCGGGCTGTTCCATTCGATCATGTTCCCGACGATCTTCACGCTCGGCATCCGCGGGCTAGGACCGCTGACGGAAGAGGGGTCGGGGCTGCTGATCATGGCGATCGCGGGTGGTGCGCTGGTGATCGTGCAGGGCTGGCTTGCGGACCGTTATGGCCTGCAGATCTCGTTCCTGCTGACCGCGGCGTGTGAACTCTACATCCTGTTCTACGCGCTCTGGGGATCGCGCGTGACGCATGCGCTGCCGGAGCCGGTCGCGGTCGGATGATCCGGATATCGGCGATGCGGCGCGTTCAGCGCTGCATCGCTGCCTTCGTATCTTCCAGTGCCAGGTCGACCAGCGTGCGCATCGCGGCACTTGCCGCCGCGGCATCGCCGGCTGCGATCGCGTCATAGACCAGCACATGATCGGGGATCGGGTTGCGGGGCAGCGCGCGGGCGCGTTGCTTGTACTGCGTGGTCCAGTTGACCGCTGCGCCGATGCTGGCGCTCAGCACGATCAGCGCGTCGTTCCGCGTCGCGGTCAGCACGGCGTCATGGAATTCGCGATCCGCCGCGCGGCCCGCCTCGGTCGCGAGCGTGTGGCGACGCATCGCGGTGAGCGCGTCCTTCATGATCTTCAGATCGGCGCGGTCGCGGCGCTCGGCCGCCAGCGCGGCGGCGGCCGGTTCGACGATTGCGCGCAGTTCGAACAGGTCGCGCACGAACATGATGTCGGGCTCGGCCGCGAATGCCCAGGCGAGCACGTCGGGATCGAGCAGGTTCCAACGGCTGCGGGGCAGGACGCGTGTGCCGATCTTGGGCCGGCTCTCGACCAGCCCCTTGGCGGTCAGCACCTGCACCGCCTCGCGGTACGCGCTTCGCGACACATCGAGCGTCTTCGAGAAATCGACTTCCCCGGCCAGCGTGTCGCCGGGCGCATATTCGCCCGACAGGATCGCGGTGCCCAGCTTGTGCGCCACCGCGCCGTGAAGGCGGCGGCCGGTCCCCCGGGGGCTGCGTGCTGTTCCGGCGTCGGTCACAATCTCCTGTGGATCGTCGTCGTTGATCGTCATAGCGCCTGCTCCATCATCACGGCGTAACAGTCCGCGTGCCATCAAGGAACGCCAAAAGATTGCTAAATCGGGCCATTGCGCATAAGTCTGAGTATAAGGGAGCTACTATCCATGACTGATATCCAGACGGCCAAGACGGCCGGCAACGACGCGTTCCGTTCGATCGACGCGGCGACGGGGCTCGCGACCGGCGAGGCCTTTGCGGTCCACGGCGCTGATGACGTTGCGACGGCCTGTGCTGCCGCCGACGCGGCTTTCGATTCGTATCGCGCGACCGACAATGCAGCTCGCGCGGACTTTCTCGAACGGATCGGCGAAGAGATCGTCGCGCTTGGTGACACGCTGATCGTCACCGCGATGCGCGAGAGCGGCTTGCCGCGCGCGCGGCTCGAGGGCGAGCGGGGTCGTACCGTCGGCCAGCTGAAGCTGTTTGCCGGCGTCGTGCGCCGCGGCGGCTGGATGGGTGTCCGGATCGACCCGGCGCTGCCCGACCGCGCACCCTTGCCCCGTCCCGACCTGCGCCTGCGGATGATCCCGCTCGGCCCGGTCGCGGTGTTCGGCGCGAGCAATTTCCCGCTCGCCTTCTCGACCGCGGGTGGTGATACCGCCTCCGCGCTCGCTGCGGGCTGCCCCGTCGTCGTCAAGGGACATCCGGCGCACCCCGCGACCGGCGCGATGGTCGCTGGCGCGATCGAGGCGGCGGTTGCTGCCTGCGGCCTGCCAAAGGGTGTGTTCTCGCATCTGGTCGGCCCCGGCAACGATCTGGGCAGCACGCTGGTCCAGGATCCGCGGATCGCTGCGGTCGGCTTCACCGGGTCGCGCGCTGGCGGCCTGGCACTCGTCAAGCTGGCGCAGGCGCGCGACGTGCCGATCCCGGTCTATGCCGAGATGTCGAGCATCAATCCCGTCGTGCTGCTGCCCGAGGCGCTGAAAGCGCGCGGCGCGGCGCTGGGTACGGCCTTCGTCGGGTCGCTGACGATGGGCGCGGGGCAGTTCTGCACCAATCCCGGTCTAGTCCTCGCCATCGAGGGCGACGGGCTCGATGCGTTTGTCGCAGCGGCAGCCACTGCGCTTCCCGACGCACCGGCGGCGACCATGCTCACCGGCGGCATCCATGCCGCGTACCAGAAGGGCGTCGAGGCTCTCGCGGGCCATGACGCGGTCAAGACGATCGCACAGGGCAAGGTCGGCGAAGGTGTCGCACAGGGGCAGGCGGCGTTCTTCGAAACCACCGCCGCGCAGTTCCTGAGCGACGCGGCGCTGGGGCATGAGGTGTTCGGGGCGTCGTCGCTGCTGGTCCGCTGCGCAGACGAGAACGAGCTCCATGCCGTGCTGCGCGCCGCGGAAGGTCAGCTGACCGCGACGATCCAGATGGACGCGGGCGATGCCGGGATGGCGTCGCGTCTGATCCCGCTGCTCGAGCGCAAGGCGGGGCGGATCCTGGCCAATGGCTGGCCGACGGGCGTCGAGGTCGCGCATGCGATGGTCCATGGCGGACCGTTCCCGGCGACGTCGGACGGTCGCACCACCTCGGTCGGCAGCCTGGCAATCGACCGCTTCCTGCGGCCGGTATCCTACCAGAACCTGCTGCCGGAATTGCTGCCCGCCTGCGTGCGTGACGACACGGACGCGCCGCGGCTGATGGACGGCGTCGTCGCCGGCTGACCCGCCAATTCCCTGCATGATGACGTCCGGGCGAACCGTAACAGCGGCACCCGGAAAGGAGAGGATGATGAGCTTGCGCCTGTTGCAGCATGTTGGCGTCGACGGCACGCGATCGGTGATCGCGGCCACCAGCGCCGGGGCGGCGTTCGTTCCCGGCATGGACAGCGTTCGCGCGCTCGCCGAACGGGCGATCGCGGAGGGTCTCGATCTTGCCGCGACGGTCGCGGCCTGCGGTACGGGCACCAGTGTCGACATCGCGGCCGAACTGGCTGCCGGTCGGCTGATGTCGCCGATCGATCATGTCGACCCGGCGCATGTCGTCATGACGGGTACCGGGCTGACGCATCTCGGCTCGGCCGAGGGACGCGACAAGATGCACCGTGCCGCGGCGGATGCCGAGAAGCAGACCGATTCGATGCGGATGTTCCTGGAAGGGGTCGAGCGCGGCAAGCCGGGGCCGGGGGAGCGCGGCCAGCAGCCCGAATGGTTCTACAAGGGCGACGGTTCGGGGCTCGTCGCGCCGGGTGCCGCGCTGGAGATGCCCGATTTTGCCGAGGATGGCGGCGAGGAGCCCGAGCTTGCCGGGATCTACCTGATCGGGGCTGACGGCACGCCATTCCGGCTCGGCCTGTGTCTGGCCAACGAGTTCAGCGATCATGTGACCGAGCGGCACAATTATCTGTGGCTCGCGCATTCCAAGCTGCGCCAGGCGTCGCTGGGCCCGGAGCTGCTGGTCGGCACGCTGCCCGAGCATGTCGAGGGAATGAGCCGGATTCACCGCGACGGCGCCGTCCTGTGGGAGAAGCCGTTCCTGTCGGGCGAGGCGAACATGTCGCACAGCATCGCCAATCTCGAGGCGCATCATTTCAAATATGACCTGTTCCGCCGCCCGGGCGACATTCATGTCCATTTCTTCGGCACCGCGACGCTGTCGTTCGCCGAGGGCGTGACGACGCGTGAAGGCGACGTATTCGAAATCGAGGCTGCGCCCTTCACGCTCCCGCTGCGCAACACGCTGACCAGGGCCGCGCCGCGGTCGGTCTCGGTAAAGGCGCTCTGAGCATGGCAGCCATTCGCATCGCCGTCGTCGGCATGGGCAAGATCGCGCGCGACCAGCATCTCCCGTCGATCGCCGGCAACGCCGAATTCGAGCTCGTCGCCAGCGTCAGCCCGCGGGATCCGGGCGTCGAGGGCGTCGCCAACTTCAGGTCGCTCGAGGCGCTGCTCACCGACGGTCCGGCGATCGACGCGATCGCGCTCTGCACGCCGCCGCAGGTGCGCTATTCGCTCGCCACGATGGCGCTCGCCAAGCGGCTGCACGTGTTCCTTGAAAAGCCGCCGGGCGCGACACTCGCCGAGGTCGATGCGCTCGAGGCTCAGGCCGCACGGACCGGCGCGACGCTGTTCGCCGGCTGGCATTCGCGGTTCGCGGCGGGTGTCGCACCCGCCAAGGCCTGGCTTGCCGACCGTCGCATCGACCGCGTGTCGATCGTCTGGCGCGAAGACGTCCGCGTCTGGCATCCTGGCCAGGCGTGGATCTGGGAGCCGGGCGGGCTTGGCGTGTTCGATCCTGGCATCAATGCCTTGTCGATCGCGACGGAGATCCTGCCCGAGCCGTTCTTCCTCGCGTCCGCGACGCTGTCGACACCGGCCAATCGTGCCGCGCCGATCGCCGCCGATCTCGCCTTCCGCAGTGCGTCGGGCACGCCGATCACGATGGATCTCGACTGGCGTCAGACCGGCCCGCAAAGCTGGGACATCGTCGTCGACACCGACGCCGGTACGCTCCGTCTCGCCAGAGGGGGCGCGGTGCTCACACTGCCCGAGGGCAGCAGCGAGCATGACGATGCCGAATATGCCGGGCTCTACGCGCGTTTCGCCGCCCTGGTCCGCGACGGGCGCAGCGAGGTCGACACGACCCCCTTCACGCTCGTCGCCGACGCGTTCCTGCGCGGCACCCGCGTCTCGGTCGCGGCGTTCGACGACTAGGACCGCGGGCGCGATGGCCCGCGGTCCTGCTCGGCCGTGGGGTTAAAGCCTCAGGCCGAGACCGACGCCGAAGACGAGCGGATCGAGATTGATCTTCACGGTCTGCGTACCGATTGCCGTCGTGCGCAGGCGGGCGCTCGTGTCTATGTCGATATATTTGACGTCGAGATTAAGAAAAACCTTCGGCGTGATGTCGACATCGACTCCGGCCTGCGCCGCCCAGCCGAAGCTGTCCTTCATACGTACCCGCGTCCGTCCGACCGCCTTTTCGAGACCCGCCGAGGCATCCTCGTTCCAGAACATCGTGTAGTTCAGTCCGGCTCCAACATAGGGGCGGATCGAGCCGCGTGGGTTGAGGTGATATTGCGCGGTCAGCGTCGGGGGCAGCACCCAGGTCGAGGCCAGCTTGCCGATCGATCCGGTCGTCCCGCTACGCCCGCTGGCGCTGTGCTTGGTCGTCGCGGCGATCAGTTCGAAGCCGATCTGGTCGGTGGCCATATAGGTGACGTCGACCTCGGGCATCGCGCTGTTGTCGACGCTGACGCGCTCGCCGGGGAAGGTCGGGAGGATCCCGCCCGAGCGTTCGTTCGGGGCGACGAGGATCGCGCGCAGGCGGACGAGCACGTCGCCGGCCTTGATACCGGTGCGCGGTGCCGGGTCCTGCGCCATGGCCGGCGTGGCGATGCCGAGGCCGGCGGCGGCTAGAACTACGCCGATGGAAAGATGCTTCATTGCCCGACTCCTGATTGGGATGCGTTCGGGCTAGGCGTGCGGCGAGGCGGGGGCGTTGATCACGGCCAAACGCGGATTTGATGCCGATCAAAGACCAGTCGAAGGGGACATCGCACCCATCGTCGCATGTGGACCTATCACCCCGAACTGCTCGCGACATCCGTGCCGCGCTACACCAGCTATCCGACCGCTGCCGAATTCGGCAACGATGTCGGCCCGGCCGACATGGAGGAGGCGCTGGGGGGCATGGTGCCGGGGACGGTCGTTTCGCTGTATCTGCACATCCCCTATTGCCGGGACATATGCTGGTATTGCGGATGCAACACGGGGGCGGCGAACCGCGCCGCGCGGCTCGCCACCTATGTCGAACGGCTCGAACGCGAGATCGCACTCGTTGGGCAGCGGGTGACTGGCGTCCGCGTGGGACGGATCGCGTTCGGCGGCGGCAGTCCGAGCGCGATTCCGCCGGCGGCGTTTCTCCGGCTCGTCGAAAGCGTCAGGACGGCGTTCGACTGCACCGATGCGATACTATCGGTCGAGGTCGATCCGCGTGGCTTCGACCGCGACTGGGCGGGGGCGATCGGGCGAGCAGGGGTGTCGCGGGTCAGCCTCGGCGTCCAGACGCTCGACCCGCAGGTCCAGGCGGCGATCGGGCGTGTGCAGCCGTCGGAGGATATTCGTCGCACGACCGCGCTTTTGCGCGATGCCGGTGTCGGGTCGATCAATTTCGATCTCATGTATGGCCTGCCGCAACAGTCCGAGCAAAGCCTGCGCGCCAGCATCGTCGAGAGCATCGCGATGGCCCCCGAGCGGCTCGCGGTGTTCGGCTATGCGCACGTCCCGCACCTCGTACCGCGCCAGAGACGTATCGTCGCGGACGGGCTGGCCGGGACGGCGGAGCGCTTTGCGCAGGCGGCCCTCGCGCATCGCATGCTGGTCGATGCCGGCTATGATCCGGTCGGGTTCGACCATTTCGCCCGACCGGGCGATGCGCTCGCGCAGGTGGCGGCGAGCGGCGGCCTGCGCCGCAACTTCCAGGGATTTACCGAAGACCCGGCGGAGATCCTGATCGGTCTTGGCGCCAGCGCGATCAGCGACTTTCCCGACCGCATCCTGCAGACCGAGAAGAATACGGGGCGCTACGGCATGCGGATCGATGCCGGAACCCTGGCAACCTGTCGCGGGCTGCGGCGCAGCCCCGAAGACAGGCTGCGCGGCCGGGCGATCGAGACGATCCTGACCCGGGGCACGGCAGACCTGACCTCGCTGGATGGCGCGGCCGATATTCGCATGCGGCTGACGCCGTTCGAACGGTACGGGCTGATCGCCTGGGAGGGGAGCGTGCTCCGCCTGAGCGAAGACGCGCTTCCCTATGCGCGCGTCATTGCGAGCAGGCTGGACGCCTACCGGCAGACCGCGTCGGCACGGTTCAGCCATGCGGTCTAGCGCGACGGGCGGGGCGATCGTGACGCTGCCGCCTCGCTGTGCCGCCTGCAGCGTGCGCAACGATGCGCTGTGTGCGACGCTCGAAGACGCGGGCCTGGTCGCGCTGCACGGGATCGGCCGGCGGCGAACGATGCCGGCAGGGCAGGTACTGGTCTGGAGCGGGGATCCGAACGCGATCTGTGCCACCGTCGTGTCGGGGGTGCTGAAGGCGATGCGCGCGGGGCCGGAGGGTCGCGACCACATTGTCGGCTTCGCCTTTGCCGGAGATTTCGTCGGCGACCTGTTTGCCGACACCGCGAACGAGACGATCCGGGTGATCACCGATGCGGAGCTGTGCGTGTACCCGCGCGCGGCGCTGCAAAAAATGCTCGACGCGCATCCGGCGATGGAACGCCTGTTGCTGCACCGCGCGCTCGGTGCGCTCGACGATGCGCGGATGTGGATGCTGATGCTGGGACGCAAGGCCGCAGGCGCACGGATCGCAACGTTCCTGCTGGAAATGGCACGGCGGATGGGTCAGCCGGGCCCGGCCCGCTTCGACCTGCCGATGAGCCGGTCGGAGGTCGGCGCGTTGCTGGGGATGACGATCGAGACCGTCAGCCGGCAGATGACATCCTTGAAACGCCGTGGGGTCGTCGCCCTGCCGGGCGGGCGCGGCGTCATCATCCTCGATCGGGCGCTGCTCGCGCGGGCCGCAGCAGGCTGAGTGACAGCCTCCGGAGCCGCTGCTAGGCGGCGCTGCGCCGGTCCGATCCCACCTGTGTCAGGTCGAAACGCCGGGGGCAGAGGGCGACGAGCGCCGGGCGGTGGCTCACGAGGATCAGCCCCTGTCCGGTCGTGTCGAGGCGCTGCGCCAGTCGGACCGCGAGCAGCTTTTCGGTCGTGCGGTCCAGCCCCTCGCTCGGCTCGTCGAGCACGAGCCACGGCGCGAGCGAGCAATAGGCACGCGCAACCGCGAGACGGCGGCGCTCCCCGCCCGACAGGCGTGCGCCGTTTTCACCGACCCACGCGTCGAGTCCGTGATCGAGCGCGCGAACCCGATCGTCGAGCACCGCGTCGTGCAGCGCCCGCCACAGGGTCGCATCGTCGGCATCGGGGTTGGCCAGCATCAGATTGTCGCGCACCGTACCCGACAGCAGCGCGGCATCCTGTGGTGCCCAGGCGAAGCTGCGTCGCGATATCTCTGACGGGATCAGGCCGATATCGAGCCCGTCCAGCCAGATCTCGCCAGGCGCGCTTGGCCGCAACGACAGCAGCCGTTCGACGAGCGTCGTCTTGCCGATCCCCGAGGGGCCGGTCAGCGCGACCCGATCGCCCCGCCGCCCGTGACACGTCCCCGCCGACAGGACGAACTGCAGTGCGCTACGGCTAGGACGGGTCGTGTCCAGCAAGTCGCGCGGAGATGCATTCTGCGGGTAAGTCTCTGTGCTTTCAAGGGTTTCCAGAATATCGTCGAGCCGGTCGCGTGCCGCGCGCATGCGACCTCGCTCGATCATCGCGCGCAACACCGGCGTTCCCGCGTCGATCGTCATCGCCGCTGCCAGCGCCGCCAGTGCAGCCCGTGGCGCCCCCGATCCCGCCGACAGGATCGCGGCGATGGCGGCGGCGATACCGACGGCCGTCGCATGCAGCAGGTCCAGCCATCCGGCAGCTTCTGTCTGCGCACGCTGCGCGGCGGCGAGCGCACGGCTTCGATCGTCGACCTGCGCAGCGGCCCAGGGCTCGAGCCCGAAGCATCGCAGTTCGGGGGCGGCGTTGGCAAGGCCCGCGAACGTCTCGCGCAGTGCCCCGGCAGCATATTGCACCGCCTGGCCGAGCGGCGCGCTACGACGGGCAAGCCGGTCGGCAACGATCAGGAGCACCGCCATGCAGCACGCGGTGGCGATCGAGGCTGCGACGCTGCCGAGCGATACGAGCCCGAGCCCCGCGATCAGCGCGGCGGCGACGCCCCAGGGGGCGGACTGGCGTACAAACTGCATTTCCATCGCATCGACGTCGCCGATCAGCCGGGCGGTCGCCTCGCCCGTCCCGAAGGCCAGCGCGGTACCAGCGGGCTGTGCTGCGAGCGCGCGGAAGATGGCCGGGCGTATCCGCGCGAGCGCGCCGAACGCCGCCTCGTGGCTGGCGAGGCGCTCGCCGTAGCGTGCGCCGGTCCGCAGGATGGCGAGAAGCCGGATTTCCGCGCTCGGCAACATGTAGTTGAACGCGAGCGCTGCCGCCGGGCCCGCCAGACCGGCGATCGCGGCGGCGGTGATGAACCAGCCCGACAGCCCGAGCAGCAGGACCGACGCTGCCGCGACGATTGCGGCGAGCAGCGCGGCGCGTGCGAGAAGCGGGCGCTGCGCATGTCGCTCCTGCGCGAGCAACCTGTCGAGTGGACCGGTCACGCGGGGTCTCCAAGCCGAACCACATGATCGGCGATGCCGGCCAGGCGGTCGCTATGCGTCGCGATCAGCGTCGTCCGGCCGCGACAGGCGGCCGCGATCGTCGTGACCAGCGCAATCTCCGACAGCGCATCAAGATGTGCCGTCGGTTCGTCGAGCAGCAGGATCGGCGCGGGCTTGAGCATGGCGCGCGCCAGGGCAAGCCGCCGCCGTTCGCCACCGCACAGGCCGCCGCCGCGCGCATCGAGCCGCGTGTCGAGACCGGCCGCCATCCGACCGCCGCCGCGTGCCATCAGCATCGGCCGAAGACCGGCCTGCACCACCGCGCGGTCGATCGCATCGTCGGTGGCATCGGGGCAGGCAAGGCGCAGGTTTTCGCGGATCGTGCCGGCGATGATTAACGGATGCTGGCCAGCCCAGGATGCGCGCGGCGCGAGCGAACCGCCGGGTGGGATTCGCTGGCCGTCGATCACGACATCGCCCGCTACCAGCGGGGCCAGGCCGAGCAGCAGGTGCAGCGCGCTGGTCTTGCCGCTGCCCGATGGTCCGGTCAGCACGACGATGCGGCCCGGCGGGACATCGAACGACAGGTCGGACACGGCGTCCTGTTCCGCGTCGGGATAGCGGATCGCGACCGACCTGAACGCCAGTGCGGGCAGAGCGGGCAGATCGGGGCGCAGAGCGCGTGGTGTCGGTGGCAGCGACGCCGGCATGGGAGAGACGGGCGCGGGCAGGGCGATCAGGCGATCCGCCGCCGTCTCGGCCGCCTGCTTGTCGTGATAGGCGGCGGCGAGACGTCGCATCGGTGCGTAGAATTCGGGCGCGAGTGCCAGCACGAAGAAGGCACGGCCGAGATCGAGTTGCTCGGGCACCGGGAAGGGCAGGAGGTGGAGCAGGTTGAACCCGCAATAGACCGCGACCAGCGCGACCGAGAGTGCGGCGAAGAACTCCAGCGCCCCCGAGGACAGGAAGGCGACGCGCAGCACGCCCATCGTCCGCGCCGCCAGTTCGTCCGCTGCGACCCCCAGTGCGCGCGCCTCGCGGTCCTCGGCGCCGAACGCAAGGACGACCGGCAGCGCCCGCACCCGGTCCGCGAACCGCCCGGTCAGCCGGGCCAGCGCAGTGAACTGGCGCCGGGATTTGTCTGCGGCCGCGCCCCCCGCAAGTGCCATCGCGACGATGAACGGTATGAGCGTCACGACCAGGATGCCCGCGGCGACGGGGCTGGCCAATGCGGTCGCAAGCAGGATCAGGAAGGGTGCGATGGCGCCCGCTTTGCGCGCGGGCAGGAAACGCGCGATATAACCGTCGAGCGCGTCCACCTCGTCTACCACCGCGGCCATCAGGACACCCGTGGTCGTCGGCGCACCGGGGTCGCGGTGCAGCGCCGACGCGACGATCCGGCGACGCAGCGTCACCTTGGCGTTCTCGGCCTGGCGGGCGCCCCTGCGCGTCGCCAGCATGACGACGAGACCGCGAAGGCCGCCGGACAGGACGACGAGCGCGACCCAGGGCAGGACCGCGGCGGCACCGGCCGGAACCGCGACGATCGCCCCCGCCAGGCCGCCGGCAAAGCCGATTGCGGTAACGCTGTCGAGCATGAGCCACGCCGCCGCCGCATCGCCGCGGCGACCGCCCTGGGCGATGGTCTTGAGCCACTGGCGACGCGCGCGGGGCGTCGGGTCGGTGGATGCGAGGTCGCTCGAAGATAGTGCCGTCATGGACAGGCTTGTCGCGTATTGCCGTTCGTCTGGTCTTTGACCGCGGTCAATGTTCTGACCGGCCGCGCCACTTACGCCCCGACCAAACCGGCATGTTCGCCGGGGGGGAGACCGTTCCATGGACCTCGGGGTCATCGACCTGTCGCGGCTGCAGTTTGCGCTCACCGCGCTCTATCATTTTCTCTTCGTGCCGCTGACGCTGGGCCTGTCGATGATGCTCGTCATCATGGAATCGGTCTATGTCATGACGAACCGGCCGATCTGGCGCGTGATCACGCGCTTCTGGGGGCGGATCTTCGCGATCAACTTCGTGCTGGGGGTGGCTACGGGGCTGACGATGGAATTCCAGTTCGGTACGAACTGGTCGTATTTCTCGCATTATGTCGGGGACATATTCGGCGCGCCGCTCGCGATCGAGGGGCTGATGGCGTTCTTCCTCGAAGCGACGTTCGTCGGCATCATGTTCTTCGGCTGGGGGCGGCTATCGAAGCTCGGGCATCTGCTCGTCACGGCCATGGTGGCGCTCGGCACCAACCTGTCCGCGCTGTGGATCCTGATCGCGAACGGCTGGATGCAGAATCCGGTCGGCGCAAAGTTCAATCCGGAAACGATGCGGATGGAGGTCACCGATTTCGGCGCCGTCCTGTTCAACCCGATCGCGCAGGCCAAGTTCGTCCACACCGTCAGCGCGGGCTATGTCTGCGCGGCGGTAATCGTGCTGGGCATCAGCGCCTTCTGGTTGCTCAATGACCGCTACAAGGGCGTGGCACGGCGATCGATGACGGTGGCGGCAGCCTTTGGCCTGGCCGCATCGCTGTCGGTCGTCGTGCTGGGTGACGAGAGCGGCTATGCCCTGACCGACAACCAGAAGATGAAGCTCGCCGCGATCGAGGCGGCCTGGCACACGGCACCGGCGCCGGCCGGTCTGACGCTGTTCGGCGTACCCGACGTCGCCGCCCGTGAAACCCGGTACGAGGTTCAGATCCCCTGGGTCCTCGGACTGATCGCGACGCGCAGCCTCGACGGCACCGTCACCGGCATGTCCGAACTGGTGCTCAAGGCGCAGGAGCGGATCACGTCGGGCGTGGTCGCCTATGACGCGGTCGAACGGCTGAAGACCGACCCTGCCAATGTCGTGCAGCGCGCGCGGTTCGAGGCGCACAAGCGCGATCTGGGCTATGCCCTGTTGCTCAAGCGGCATGTCGCGGATCCGCGCACTGCCAGCCCCTCGCTGATCGCCACGACGGCGTGGGACGTGGTGCCGAACGTGCCGCTGATGTTCTGGAGCTTCCGGATCATGGCCGCGATCGGGGTCCTGATGATCGCGCTGTTCGGGGCGGCGTTCGTCCTGACGTCGCTCCGCCTGCACACGCAGACGCGGTGGTTCCTCAAACTTGCGGTGCTCGCGATCCCCTTGCCCTGGATCGCGATCGAGCTGGGCTGGATGCTCGCCGAGATTGGCCGCCAGCCCTGGGCGATCGAGGGCGTTCTGCCGACCTTCCTCGCCGCATCCTCGCTGACGCGCGGCGTGCTGTGGACGACGATCATCGGTTTCACCGCCATCTACGGGACGCTCGCGGTCATCGAGGTCCGTCTGATCCTCGCGACGATCCGCAAGGGGCCGTTCGAGCATGACGAGGATGCCTATCCGGTTCCCGATGCCGGATCGGCAGGGCGCGGCGCCACGCGCCCCGTTGCTGCTGATCCGATCCCCGCCTGACCCCTTTTCGCCTGATCCGAAAGGCACGATCCGATGTTCGACTATGAGACGCTGCGCATATTGTGGTGGGGGCTGATGGGGGTGTTGCTCATCGCCTTTGCCCTGACCGACGGGTTCGACCTCGGGGTCGCCACGCTTCTGCCGTTCGTCGCACGGACCGATTCCGAGCGCCGGATGGTGATCAACTCGGTCGGTCCGACCTGGGAGGGGAACCAGGTCTGGTTCATCCTGGGTGGCGGCGCGATCTTTGCCGCCTGGCCGTTCGTCTACGCGGTCAGCTTTTCCGGCTTCTACCTCGCGATGTTCCTCGTGCTCGCGGCGCTGATCCTGCGACCGGTCGGGTTCAAGTACCGGTCGAAGCGGCCGGATCCGCGGTGGCGGTCCGGGTGGGACTGGGCGCTGTTCGTCGGGGGTGTCGTGCCGGCGCTCGTCTTCGGGGTCGCGGTCGGCAATGTCCTGTCGGGGGCGCCGTTCCGGCTGGACAGCGATCTGCGCGCTTTTTTCGACGGCAGTTTCCTCGGGCTGTTCACGCTCTTCACACTGATCTGCGGCCTGTTGTCGGTCGCGATGCTGGTCCTGCACGGCAGCGCATGGCTGGCGATCAAGGTCGAGCATGGCCCGGTCCATGACCGCGCGACGCGGTTCGGGACGTTGGCCGCGATCCTGTCGCTGGTCCTGTTCGCGGCCGGCTGGGCGTTCGTCGCCTGGACCGATATCGGGTTCCGCATCGTCGGGACCATCGATGCGGCGGGGCCATCCAATCCGCTGCGCACGACGAGCGAAATCGCCGCGGGCGCGTGGCTGGCGAACTATGCACTCCATCCCTGGATGATGATTGCCCCGCTGCTGGGATTCGGCGGCGCGGTGGTCGCGCTGATTGGCATACGCCGACGGATCGAGAGTGCGGCATTTGCGGGATCCTCGGCATCGGCGGTAGGGATCATCGCGACCGTCGGGCTGTCGATGTTTCCCTACATCCTGCCGTCCAGCATCGACGCGCATTCGAGCCTGACGGTCTGGAATGCGTCATCGTCCGAAAAGACACTCGGGATCATGCTGTTCGTCACCGCCGTCTTCCTGCCGATCGTCCTCGCCTACACCGCATGGGCCTTCAAGCTGATGTGGGGCCGGGTCACCGCGCACGAGGTCGCGACCAATCCCGATTTCTACTGATCACTCCGTGCGGCAAGGACGATAGATAATGTGGTATTTCAGTTGGGTATTGGGTCTCGGCCTTGCGCTGGGCTTCGGAGTGCTGAACGGCATGTGGCATGAATTCTCGTTGCCGGCCGATGACGAGATCGACGTACCGGACATGCCGTAGACAGTGACGGGCAACATATCCTGCCCGGCCCGTCCGGCGATATTGACCAGTCGGCGCCGAATTGATGCGGTCAATTCGGCGACCGGGCGCTATATCTGCCGTCATGCTTGCTGCAACCATCTGCGTCGACTGTGCAGTTCGCGATCAGTCGCTCTGCGGAAGCCTGACCAATAGCGAACTGCATGCGCTCAATACCCTGGGTCGGCGGCGGATCGTGCGGCGTGGCGAGACGCTGATCTGGGCGGGCGAGGACAATATCCTGTGCGCCAACCTGCTGTCGGGCGTGCTCAAGCTCGTCGCATCGAGCGGTGACGGTCGCGAGCAGATCGTCGGGCTCCTATACCCCGCCGATTTTGTCGGGCAGCCCTATCCCGGGCAGGCCGATTTCAGCGTGTCGGCGCTGACCGACGCGGAAGTGTGCATCTTTCCGCGCGCATCGTTCGATCGCGTCCTGACCGATCATGCGCGGATGGAGCGGCTATTGCTGCAGCGGACGCTTGCCGCGCTCGACGAGGCGCGGTCGCGCATGCTGACGCTCGCGCGCAAGTCGGCGAGCGAGAAGGTCGCGGGGTTTCTCGTCGATATGGCGACCCGTGCCGCGGCGACCGGTTGCAGGGGAACGCCCAGCGGTCCGGTCACGTTCGACCTCCCGCTTTCGCGGGGTCAGATCGCGGACATATTGGGTTTGACGATCGAAACCGTCAGCCGGCAGATGACGCAGCTGAAGACCCGCGGCGTCATCGGCTTGCCCGGCGGACGAGCCATCACCATCGTCGACCGCGACGCTCTCGCGGCGCGCGCCGATCCGGCATAGCGACTCGGGAGCGACAGCTGGCTGCGCTCAGGGTGAAGTGCTACGCGCCAGGCTGTCGGTCAGCCGCATACTGGCGGCGCGCGTGAGGCGGGCATGCCCCAGGGTCAGGATCGCCAGTTCGGTGAAGTCGGTGG
The DNA here is from genome assembly GCF_014841795.1 of Sphingomonas sp. CFBP 13733. Taxonomy (NCBI): domain Bacteria; kingdom Pseudomonadati; phylum Pseudomonadota; class Alphaproteobacteria; order Sphingomonadales; family Sphingomonadaceae; genus Sphingomonas; species Sphingomonas sp. CFBP 13733. The sequence goes on along the minus strand of NZ_JACYUP010000001.1, from coordinate 939,157 downwards.
CACGCCGGCAGCCGTCGAAGAAGCATCGCAGCATATAGCCGAGCATGTCGGGCGCGAATCGGTCGGCTTCGATCGAACGCGGATCGAGTGCGACGATGAGATCCTGTGCGTAGACGGCGTCGGTCGCGCGGTGTGCGGCGACATGATCGAGCAACACGCCGATCAGCGGCTGTGACGGGGTTCGCCGGAACAGCGTGTCGAGCGTCGGCTCGAGGCCATCGTCGTGCCGTTCGGTCACCAAGGCCAGTCGCGCACAAATCCAGTCCGCATCGCGTGCCGAGGGTCTGACGGGCAAGCAGTCTGCGCAATGTTCGAGGATGCTGCACAGGCTTCGTAGATCGGCATGCGCGGACAACAGGTCCGCAAGATCGTCGTCGCGGATGACATGCCAGTGACGACACGCTGGAACCGGGGACGACTCGCCGTCGCGCGATGCCCGATCGACGCGCTGCGCCTTGCCGTCCTGCTTCGTGCCGTGCCCGTCCGTCATGCCGGCTCCTCCGGTCATCGCTCTGCCCGTCATGGCGAACCGTGGCATTGATCGTCGTCAAAGCGGCAGGGTGCCGGTTTGAGGCGACCCCGGCGCCAAGTCGCGAACTGATATTTGGTGACGTTTACCGATGCTTAGGTGCGCCGGCCTATCCTGAGACAGGTCGCCGCGTCGTTCCGAAGTCGCGGGATGGACGCATTTTCGCAACTGACCATAATGGTGGAACTGGCCATCATTATGGGTCAATATATTTGCCAATAAGCTAGGTAATAATACAGTATTGGCATATATTTGCCGGATAGCATGGAGACTTCAACGCAAGACGATTCCGTTTCGACAATGAGCCAGCCGGGCCGTACTGTGGCCGGGTTGTGCATCGCGGCTGTCTTTGCGTGTGCGACGGTCCCGATGATCGGGTGGATGCTGCGGATTCCCGTGCTGACGACGTTCGGTTTGGTCGAGCCAATGCCGCCGTTCGGCTGCATTGCCTTTGCCTGCATGGCGGCGGCGACCCTGATATTGTCACGCGGACATTCCAGTCGCCGGGCCATGCCGCTGCTCGCCGTGCCGATCGCCATTGGTCTTGAGCGCCTGTTCGTCCAACTGGTCCTGCCGGCCGGGAGCCATGGAATCGATGGGTGGCTGTTTGCGGACGATGTCCGGACAGCCTTTGATCGCGCGATGACGGGGCCGGGCATTGTCGCCGATCTCATACTCGTCGCATTGCCCGTCGCGATCGGCGCAGCCGCGGCAAATACCCGCTCCTATGGACGGCTGGCGGCGGCACTCGCAGGCGGCAGTTTGGTGACTGCAAGCACAGCCTTATTGTTGATCCCGATGCTCCCGGCCCTGCATGCGACCGGGTGGCATCTGTCGTCGACGTCCCTGCCATCCGCGATCGGCGCGATGCTGCTGGCCCTGGCGGTACTTGCCTGGCGAAGTGATATTCTGAACGAGCCCACCGCCTGGTCGCCCGAATGGCACATGTTGCGGCTTGTCCTGCCACTGCTGCTGGTCGTACCGGTGCTCGCGCCGCTGGTCGAAATGGCGAGCATCGAGCTTGCCGGGGTGTCTGCGGTCTGGGGCGAACTGCTGACCGTCACGCTGAATTTCGTGGTGGTCAGCGCGCTCGTCACTTGGACGGTGCGGAGCGCAGCGCGGCATCGCGCCGCGTTGTCCGAGCTGACCGAGGCATTGAATGCCGCACCGATGGCGCTGGTCGATACCGATGACCGGATCATCCACTGGTCGCGCGGGTGCGAGGAATTATACGGGTGGCGTGCGCACGAGGCGCTCGGCAGGCAGAAGCATGTACTGCTCGCGTCGCGCACCGCCGACGGCAGCTTGGCGACGGGCTGCCCGCATGCCGATGGCGAGCGTGAACTGATCGAGCGCCGCCGCGACGGCAGTGCGGTGCACGTGATCGAGCAGGCGCGCAGGGTCGAGAAGCTCGCCCGTGCGCCGGCCCTTGTCCTGTCGATGACCGATATCAGCACGCGGCTCGAGATCGAGGCCGCGCTGCGCAAGAGCGAGGAGCGTCTCGCGCTCGCCAGCAGCGCGCACGAGGTCGGGGTCTTCGAATGGGAGGTCGCGACCGGGGCACTGACCTGGACCGCAGGGTCCGAGCAGCGTCTGGGGCTGCCGGCGGGAAGCCTGCATGATTATCCGAGCTGGGCGGCGCTGATCGATCCGGACGATCTGGCGGAGGTCGAACGTACGATCGCCGAAACCGTCGGCAAGCGCGCACCACGCATCAGCTTCACCTATCGGCTCAGATTGCCCAACGGCACGCAGCGCTTTCTCGAGGGCTCTGCCCGGTGCTTCTATGATCAGGCCGGCGTCATGATCCGGACGACGGGGATCACGCTGGACATAACGCGGCACGAGGAGCGCGAGGCGGCGCTTCGCGTGCGCGAGGCGCAATTGCGGTCGATCCTCGAAACCGTGCCCGATGCGATGATCGTGATCGACGAGGCCGGCGCCATCCGCTCCTTCAGCGCCGCCGCCGAACTCATCTTCGGCTATAGCGCCGCCGAGGCGATCGGATTGAACGTGCAGACCCTGATCCCGGGCGAGCGCGAGGCGTGGCAGCAGGGGTATTTACGGCGCTATCCGGCCTCGGGCGATCGGCGTGGCGTTGGTCATGGCCGGCTCACCACCGCGCGGCGCGCGGACGGGAGCAGCTTCCCGGTAGAGCTGCATGTCGGCGAAGCGCTGGTCGACGGCGAACGCGTGCTGACGGGGTTCGTCCGTGACATTTCGGAACGGATCGCCGCGGAAGAGCGGCTGAGCCTCGTCCGGCGGGAATTGATGCAGGTCATCCGGTTGAACGCGGTCGGCGAAATGGCTGCGGCGCTCGCGCATGAACTCAACCAGCCGCTCGCTGCGATCGCGAACTTCGTCACGACCGCCGAATTGCTCCTCGACAGCGGCGCCGGCATGGATGGCGACCGGCTCAAGGCCACGTTGATATCGGCGAACGCGCAGGCCCTGCGGGCAGGCGACATCATCCACCGGCTTCGCGAGTTCATCGCCAAGCGCGAGTCCGAGATGCGGATCGAGCCCGTGGAGGCGACACTGCGTGAGGCCGTCACGTTGCTGACGTCCGGCGGACAGCATGCCGATATCGAGCTGAGCTTCGCGCTGTCCCCCGACGCCGACTTCATGCTCGCGGATCGGATCCAGGTGCAGCAGGTGGTCGTCAACCTGCTCCGCAACGCGTTCGAAGCATTGGCGACATCGCCCGACGGCGCGCGCGGCGTCCTCATCGAGGCGCGGTTGAACAAAGCGGCGCTCGTCGAGATCAGCATCTGCGACAATGGTCCCGGCTTGCCCGATGCGATCCTGTCGCGGATGTTCACGCCCTTCACGTCATCGAAGGGGGAGGGGGGCATGGGCTTCGGCCTGTCGATCTGCCGCCGCATCGTCGAAGCGCATGGCGGGGAGCTGGTCGGCTTCAACGCCCCGGGCGGTGGCGCCTGCTTTCGCTTCACCGTGCCGCATGTCTGTTTGGAATAAGCCGTGAAAGGATGTCTGGATGCGTACCGTCTATGTCGTCGACGATGACGACGCCGTCCGTGCATCGGTGCAGGGGCTGCTGTCGACCCGTCCGAACCTGCTGATCCGCGGCTTTCGCTCCGGGGATGCGTTTCTGGACGAGCTCAGCAGCCTCGACCCGGGTATCGTGCTGCTCGACCATCACATGCCCGGAACCACCGGGCTTGAAGTGTTGCGAAAGCTTGTGCCGTTCGCACCGCATTTTGCGCCGATCATCCTGACCGGGCAGGGCGACGTGCAGCTCGCCGTCGAGGCGATGAAGGCGGGCGCGCTCGAGTTTCTGGAGAAGCCGTGCGATCCGCACATCCTGCTGCGCACGGTCGACGAAGGTTTTGCGCGGCTCGAAACCGAAACCGCGGCCGCGGACCGGACCCAGGCGGCGCGTCAGCGGATCGCGCGGCTCTCGATGCGCGAGACCGACGTGCTGATGGGACTGATCGACGGCCAGCCGAACAAGGTGATTGCGCATGCGCTGAGCTTGAGCCCGCGGACCGTCGAGATTTACCGCGCCAATCTGATGGACAAACTCGGCGTACGCAGCCTGTCGGAGGCGCTGCGGATCGCCTTTGCCGCCGGCCTCGTGACGGTCGACTGACGATCGTGGGGTCCAGGGGGGTGTCGTTTGTGGCGTGTGCCGGTTAGGAAGGACCCGACGCCAAGCGGGAGTATCTTTTGGAAGCTGTATCGATCGTTCTGTTCCTCCTGCTCGCGGTCGTTTTGAGCGGGTCCATTTCGCGAATGCTCCCCGTGCCGGTGCCGACGCCTCTGGTGCAGATCATGCTCGGTGCGGTCATCGGTTTGTCGACGTCGTACCGGGTCGCGCTCGATCCCGAACTCTTCCTGCTGCTGTTCCTGCCACCGTTGTTGTTCCTCGATGGCTGGCGGATCCCCAAAGACGAGCTGCTCAAGGACATTTCGACCGTGGTCGAACTGGCGCTGGGGCTGGTCCTGATCACGGTCATCGGCATGGGACTGTTCATCCACTGGATGATCCCGGCCATGCCGCTCGCCGTGGCGTTCGCGCTGGCTGCGGTGGTGTCGCCGACCGATCCGATCGCAGTCTCGGCGATCGCCGCACGCGTCCCGATCCCGAAGCGGATGATGCACATCCTTGAAGGGGAATCGCTGCTGAATGATGCGTCGGGCCTCGTCTGTCTGCGCTTCGCGATCGCCGCGGCGCTGACCGGATCGTTCTCGCCGTCCTCCGCCGCAATCAACTTCGTCTGGGTGGCCGGCGCAGGGATCGTCGTGGGCGTCGGCCTGACGCTCGCGGTCACGCGCGCCAAAGCCTGGGTATCGCGGCGGTTCGGTGAGGAATCGGGGTCGCAGATCCTTGTCAGCCTGCTGATTCCGTTCGGTTCCTATCTGCTCGCCGAACATCTTCACGCGTCGGGGATCCTCGCGGCCGTCGCGGCGGGCGTGACGATGACCTATGCCGAGATATCGCGTCAGGCGCTGCCCAATACGCGGATGCGGCGCAACTCGGTGTGGGACACGATCCAGTTCGCGCTCAACGGTATCATCTTCGTGCTGCTCGGCGAACAGCTGCCGGCGATCCTTGCGGGTGCCAGGACGACGGTCAAGATGACGGGGCATGACAGCACTGTCTGGCTAGCTGCCTATGTCCTCGCGATCGTCGCCGGGCTTGCCGCCCTGCGGTTCGTCTGGGTCTGGGTTTCGTTGCGGCTGACGCTGCTGCGCCGACGCTATCGCGACGGGGTGACGGTCCACAGCCCGGACTGGCGGCTGGTCGCGGCGATGTCGCTGGCGGGTGTTCGCGGGGCGATCACGCTTGCAGGTGTCCTGACGATCCCGCTGGTGCTCGACGACGGCACCGCGTTTCCGGCGCGCGACCTCGCCATATTCCTCGCCGCAGGGGTGATCATCGTGTCGCTGGTGCTGGCGAGCGTCGGCTTGCCGATCCTCCTCAACGGCCTGACGATGCCGCCCGAGCCGTCGTTGCTGGCGGAAGAGGATGCGGCGCGGGTCGCGGCGGCGGAAGCGGCGATCCGCGCGGTCGAGCGGTCGCAGCATGAGCTGGCCGAACGGATGGGCGACGGCGATTTCTATGCGGCGGCGGGTGGTCGGGTGATGGACATCTATCGCGACCGGATCGACAGCCGCAGCGGTTCTGCCAAGGCGTCCGCGGCCGCGCGGGTGCAGGACCGGATCGAGCGCGACTTCAAGCTCGTCGCGCTCCAGGCGGAACGCAGCACGATCGTCGATCTCGCGCGCGATCGCCGGATCGGCAGTGCGACGATCCGCAAGCTGGTCCGAGAGCTTGATCTCGTCGAAGCCCGGTATCGCAGCTGACGGTTTGCGAGGGCCTTAGACGGGGGTTCCCGGCTTGGTCAGCGTGGAAAGCCATGCGACCACGTCATCGGGTCGTGTCACGGGGATCATGTGGCCGCCCGCGACCAGCGTGAGCGCTGCGGCGGGACAGGCGTTGGCGAGACCCTGGCCGTGGGCCAGCGGATCGAGCACCGCGTCGTCGCGTCCGAACAGAATCGCGGTCGGTACCGACAGTGAGGGATAGCGGGCGAGCATCGCGGGCAGATCGGCATTTGCCGCGGCGAGATCTGCCGCTGCTCCGGCAAAGGCCGATGGGCGACCAATCAGCGCGCCGCCGCCGCGGGTCGCGAAATCATCGGGTACCGGATCGGGTGCGAAGACCATGCGGGCGCCGCTGGGTCGCGCGAGCAACGCCGCGGGGGTGGCAACCGTCCATGCCAGCGCGCTGCGCATCGCGCGCGTTGCGATGGCGCGCGTTGCGACGATCTGCGGCACGGTGGCGAGTGGCTGGGTCAGGGGTGCAATCAGCGCGAGCCTGCCGACATGCTGCGGATGATCGAGCGCCAGCGCGAGCGCGATTGCGCCGCCCAGCGAGTGGCCGACGACGAGCGGTCGGTCGAGCCCCATCGCGGTGATGAACGCCGCGATGTGCACGGCTTGTGCACGGATATTGGCCTGCGCGATTGGCGCCGAATAGCCCGAGCCGGGGCGGTCGATCAGGATCACGCGGTGATCTGCACTTAGTTGGTCGAGCAACGCATAGCCGAAGTTGCGCATCTGCCCGCCAAGCCCGTGGATCATCACGATCGCCGGGCCCGTCCCGCGTTCGAGATAATGCACCCGTCGCCCGTCGATATCGATGAACCTGCCGTCGGCGGGCACGCGGCGTTCCACGCGGTTCGCCGCGAGCCTGGCGAACAGCGCAAGACCGGCCACCACACCGAGCGCGAGGCCGGCCGCACGCGCGGTCGGATGGCGAAGCGGCGTGGGGGCCGCATGGTCGTTCTCTTTCATCAGCGTCATCCGCCGACGCATAGGTCGCGCCGACAGGTCACGCCAAGCCTCCGCGAGGCCGGTATGCAGCCCGCTTGCGAAGCAGCAGGCGCAGGCGGCATGACGCTGGTATTGGAACCGGGCCGGGCGGGTGCGCCGGATGGGAGATGGTGATGAACGACATGATGGCGATCCTGGCGGCGCAGCGCGCGGCGTCGATGGCGGCGATGCCCGAGCCGCTGTCGGTCCGCAAGGACCGGCTGAAACGGGCCGTGGCAATGCTCCGCGAGTCCGCCACACGGTTCTGCGACGCGCTGTCGGAGGATTTCGGGCACCGGAGCCGCGAGCAGTCGATGATCACCGACATTGCCGGATCGATCGCGCCTCTCACGCATGCGATCAAGCATCTCGACCGCTGGGCGAAGCCGGAGCGGCGCGCGGTCCAGTTCCCACTCGGGCTGCTCGGCGCGAAGGCCTGGGTCGAATATCAGCCCAAGGGCGTGGTCGGGGTGATCGCGCCGTGGAATTTCCCGGTCAACCTCATCATGGCGCCGCTTGCGGGCATCTTCGCGGCCGGCAACCGTGCGATCGTCAAGACCAGCGAATACACCCCGGTCACGGGCGCGCTGTTCGAGGAGCTCGTCGGGCGGTATTTCGCGGCGGACGAACTGGCTTTTGTCGGGGGCGGTCCGGAGGTCGGCAAGGCGTTCGCCAGCCTGCCGTTCGACCATCTGCTCTTCACCGGCGCGACAGGGATCGGGCGCCATATCCTCCACGCGGCCGCTGACAATCTCGTCCCCGTGACATTGGAGCTGGGCGGCAAGTCGCCAGTGGTGATCGGTGACGGGACGGATATCGCGCGCGCGACCGAGCGGGTGGCGCTCGGCAAGATGCTGAATGCCGGCCAGATCTGTCTCGCGCCCGATTACATGCTGGTCCGCGACGCCGACGAGGCTGCGGTGGTGGCCGGGCTGACCGCGGCGGCCAGCGCGATGTATCCGACATTGCTCGACAACCCGGACTATACGTCGCTGGTCAGCGACCGTCACATGGCGAGGCTGAACGACTGGCTCGACGATGCCCGGGCCAAGGGCGCGCGGGTCGAGATCGTCAATCCGGCGGGCGAGGACCTCAGCTGTGCGAACACGCGCAAGATGCCGCTCCACATCGTCCGCGACGCGACCGATGACATGATCGTGATGCAGGAAGAGATCTTTGGTCCGGTCCTGCCGATCCGTCGCTATGACGATATCGACGACGCAATCGGCCAGATCAATCGCCGCGACCGGCCGCTTGCCCTCTATCACTTCGGCAGCGATGCGGGCGAGCGTCGCCGGTTGCTCGATCGAACCGTGTCGGGTGGCGTCAGCCTCGACGACGTGATCCTCCACGTGTCGATGGAGGATCTGCCGTTCGGCGGCATCGGCCCGTCGGGCATGGGCGCCTATCACGGCGCAGACGGGTTCCGTACGTTCAGCCATGCCCGCGCGGTCTTCCGGCAGGCGCGGTTTGACGTCGCCAAACTCGCTGGCCTGAAGCCCCCCTATGGCGCGACCGCGCGCAAGGCCGCCGCGCGGCTGATCGGGTGAACCGCGCGTCCAACCGGTCCGCCGCTGCCAGCGGCGGTCAGAAGTCCTTGCGCAGCAGCAGCCCGGCATAGCGCTGGTCGTCACGCGGGACGAACCGGACCGTCCCTGCGAACGTCCCCGCGGTGAGGAATGACGAATAGGACGTGTTCGTCAGGTTCTTCACATAGGCGCGCAGTTGCCAGCCCGACCGGTCGCTGAGCAGGGCGACGCTCGCATTCCAGATCGCATAGGCGGGCTGCACCGTGCTCGGCGTCTGCGCCAGCGCATATTGAACCTTGCTGCTGAACGTCACGTCGCTCTGCAGTTCGAGTGCTAGCGTGTCGCTGAGCGCGAAGCGGTACGCCGCATTCTCATAGAGCTTGATCTTGGGTGCATAGGGAAGCGGCTGGCCGTCGATGTTGCAGCTCGTCGGCGCGCCGGGTGGGCAGAGGAAATTGCGCACCGTGGCGTCGGTATAGACGGCCGAGACGTCGAGCGTCAGGCCCTTGGTCGGGCGCAGCGTCACGTCCGCCTCCGCACCGCGCGACCGCACCGAGCCGGCGTTGATCAGGCGGCTGACCTGCGCGCCCGCGACGACGTCGTTGAAGCTGGCCTGATACCCGTCGAAGTTCGTCGTGAATGCGGCCAGGCTGTAGCTGAGCGCGCGGTCCGCGGTGCTGCCCTTCAACCCGACTTCATAGGAGTTCGACGTCTCCGGGCTCAGCGGGACCTCGTCGAGCGGCGTCGTGGCGTTGAGCGACCGCATGTTGAAATACACGTTATACGCGGGGCCCTTGTAGCCGCGCGAATAGGTGAAATAGGTCTGCGCATGATCGCCGAGATCATATTGGAGACCCAGCCGGTAGCTGTCGCCACGCCGATCGAGCCCGTCGCTGGCATTGTGATAGGCGCGCACGCCGGGGCGATCGAGCGCCGCTGCCCCGGTATTGAGCGGATCCGCGCTTGACGTGCGGACATGGTAGAAATCCAGGCTGTCCCAGGTCGAACGATAGCCCGCGATACCACGGAAGCGCGGGGTGAAATTGACGTTGGCCTCGCCGAACAACGCGAAATTGTCGTTGGTGATGCCGTAGTTCGCGATGCCCGTCGTCGTGCTGCGTGCACCACCAGCGGCGAGCGACGTCAGCGTCCGCTGATAGGTCTCGTCGGTGGTGGCGTGGAGATAATAGGCGCCGAGCACGTAATCGATCAGCCCACCCTTGGGCGATGTGAGCCGCAGCTCCTCCGAGAACTGCTTGGTGTTCACCCGCCCCGTGTCCTGGCCGGACGGGAAGGCGGTCGATAGCGCGGCGACGCTGTCATAATCCTGACGCTGCGTGTTCAACCACTGCCGCCAGCCGGTGATCGAGGTGAGGTGATAGTCGCCGAGCGTCAGGTCGCCCGTGAACGAGCCGCCGTAATTTTCGTCGCGCACGTCGGTGATCGTATCGTTGTTCGTGCGGCGGTTACTGGCGTTCGCACCGATGCCACTTGCCGTAAGCGCGGCAGCCAGGTCGGGCGAATTGGTGACGGTGCCGGTGGGGTAGGCGGTCCGGCTGGTGCTGGCATAGACGCTGGTCGGGGTGGTATCGCGCGAATTGAGATAGTCGCCGATAATCGTGAACTTGAGCGCGTCCGACGGCGTGATCACCAGCTTGCCGCGCGCACCGTAGCGTCGATAGCCGTTGACGTCGGCGTTGCGCGTGACGTTGCGGACATTGCCCTTGAAGTCGTCGTAAAGGCCGCCGATCAGCGCCTGGACCTTGCCGGGCACGATCGCGCCCGAGATGCCGGCCTTGATCCGGTATTCCTCGTCCGACGTGACGCCCGCTTCGCCGAACATCCGGAACTCGTCGGTCGGATTGCGCGTGACGATGTTGACGACGCCCGCCGACGCGTTCTTGCCGAACAACGTGCCCTGTGGACCACGCAGCACCTCGATCCGCTCGACCTCGCCCAGGTCGAGCGTCGACTGGCCGGGGCGGGTGAGGACGACGCCGTCGAGCACGGTCGACACCGACGGCTCGACGCCCGGCGAAGTGGTGATCGTGCCGACGCCGCGAATGAAGATCGTTCGGTCCTTGTTCGACGCACCGCTGCGAAAGCCGACCGCGGGGATCGTCGCGGCGATGTTCTCGACGGTGTTCAACTGGCGTTCGGCGAGCGACTGCCCGCTGACGGCGGTGATCGCGATCGGTACGGACTGTAAGCTTTCGTTGCGAAAGCGCGCGGTGACGACGACGTCTTCGCCGGTGTCGGCGGCAGGCGTCGCCGCCTTGGGCGGCGCGACTGCCGGCGCCGCGGCCGTGTCCTGAGCGAATGCCGGCGCGGCCAGGGTCGCAAGCGCGGTGCCGGCCAGCAGCGCCACATGGCGTGGATCGATCATGATATCCCTCCCGAAGATGATGTCGTCTTTTAAATCCCATTCAGCCGATGGGTATATAGATCTGGATGCAGCCGCATCGTATCAGCTTTAGTGCCCCTCGACCGGGCGCAACCGCGGCAGCAGCAGCTGGATCCAGCCGACCGCGAGCAGATAGGAGACGCTGGCGAACAGAAACAGCGGCAGGTAGCCGAGCCCGGCGGTCAGTACGAGGCCGGCGACCTTGGCGATCACCATACCACCGACATTGCCGCTGAACGAGCCGAACGCGGTGACCCGGCCAAGCTTGTCCTGCGGGACGACGTCGGCGATCAGCGCGAACAGGTTGGTCGAGAACGCCTGGTGCGCGGCGAGCGTCAGCGCCATCAGCGCGATCGTGACGGGATAACTGCCGACGTAAAGCACGAGCGGCACGGGCAGGACGCAGAGCGCGGCAACCAGCAATATGCCCTTGCGGACGGCGTTGACGCTGTAGCCGAGGCTCAGCAACCGGGTCGCCACGCCGCCCCCGAGCAGCGAGCCGACCGCCGCGCCGCCATAGGCGATGGCCAGCGGCACGCCGAGCGCGACTCCGCTCAGCCCAAATTGGCGGTGGAAAAAGTCGGGCAACCAGAAGAGCATCAGCCACCAGGTCGCGTCGGACAGGATCTTGGCGACCGCGATCGCCCAGGTCTGGCGATTGCGCAGGATCGGGCCATAGTCGCCGACCGGTGCCGCGGCATCTACGGCGCCCACGGGCTGCGAGGTGAAGCGCAGGCGACGGGTCGCGATCAGCCAGACCGCTGCCCAGACGAGCCCGAGCGCGCCTGCGACGACGAACGTCCCCCGCCAGCCGACGAGCAGCGCGACGCCCGGAATAGCCAGCGGCGCCAGGATCGCACCGATGCTGTTGGCCGCATTGGTCGCGCCGAACCCGCTCGATCGCCAGTTCTTGGGCAGCACCGACGCGATCGTCTTGATCCCGGTCGGCGTGCCCATCGCCTCGGTCGCGCCCAAGCTGACGCGGATCATCACGAACTCGGTCATCGATCGCGCCCAGCCATGCGCCATCGCGGCGATGCTCCACGCCGCGACACCGATCGGGTTCGCCCATTTCACCCCGAGCTTGTCGACGATCCAGCCGGTGAACAGGAACGCGAACGCGGCGCCGCCCTGGAACCAGGCGGCGAGCGTCCCGTAATCATCGTCGCTCCAGCCGAGATCGGCGGCGATCGTCGGCTTCAGCACGGCGATGATCTGGCGATCGACGAGGTTGAGGATGCCGGCGGTGACGACCAGCGCGAACAGCAATGTGCGGCCACGGGCGCTGAGTTGTGCGACGGTCTTGGTGGGCAAAGTCATAGCGGGCCAGCATGGACAAGAGGACGATGGATGCGAGCCAGTTTCTCTTGTCCGCGTCGGTTATTTGATTTCAGTCGGTCTCAGCGGGCAGGCCTGCGTCCTAGACGACCAAGGGACCATGCTCGATCCGCGGCAGCACGTGGCGTGCGAACAGGTCGGCCTCGGCGGCGTGCGGATAGCCCGACAGGATGAACGCATCGATTCCTTCGGCCCGGTAGGCGTTGAGCTTGGCGAGCACCTGATCCGGATCGCCGACGATCGCGGCACCGCATCCCGACCGTGCGCGGCCGATCCCGGTCCACAGATTCGCCTCGGCATAGCCATCGTCGGATCCCTCGCGCAGTTCGGCCTGGCGACGGACGCCGGCGGACTGAGAATCGAGCGAACGCGCGCGGATCGCCTGGCCTTCGGCATCGTCGAGCTTTGACAGCAGACGATCGGCCGCGGCGCGGGCTTCGGCCTCGGTGTCGCGGACGACAACATGGACACGGTAGCCGAAGCGCAGCGTGCGGCCGTGACGTGCGGCGCGGGCACGCAGGTCGGCGATGATCGCACGAACGCCGTCCATCGTGTCGGGCCACATCAGATAGACGTCGGCATTGGTCGCCGCGGCTTCCCGCGCCGCCTCGGACAGGCCACCGAAATAAAGCGCGGGACAGCGCCCCGACACGGTGATCGTCCGGGGAGGATCGAGCTTCAGCTTCCAGAAGTCGCCGTCATGGTCGAGCGGCTTGCCGTCGAGCAGCGTGCGCAGGATGTGCATCGCCTCGACGGTGCGCGCATAGCGTGGCGCGCTTGCGAGCGTTTCGCCGGGCAGGTCGCTGGAAATGATGTTGATTGCCAGCCGGCCGCCGAGCATCTGGTCGATCGTCGCGATCTGCCGGGCGAGCTGCGGCGGCCAGCTTTCGCCGATCCGTACCGCCATCAGCAACCGCAATCTCTTGAGCATCGGTGCGATGCCCGCGGCGAACGCGGTCGTGTCGATGCCGAGCGTATAGCCCGAAGGCAGCAGGATGTTGTCGTATCCCGCCGTCTCGGCCTGCATCACGATGTCGCGGCAATGCTCCCAGCTCGATTTCAGCGCAGGGTCGGGTACGCCGAGAAACTCGTAATCATCGTCGCACAGCGCCGAAAACCAGCTGATCTCGCAGGGCGGAAGGCTTGCCGACGGATCGATCATGGCAGCGAGACGCCCATGCCGGCCTGCAGCACCGCATACCATTCGCTGCGGGTCCATTCGACCTTGTACGCATCGGCCGAGGCTGCGATCCGCGCGGGGGTCTGCGAGCCGACGATCGGGATGATCCGCGCCGGATGCGCCATGATCCAGGCGAGGGTCGCGGTCGCGGCGTCGACGCCGTAGCGCGCGCCATGCTCGGCGAGCAGCGCTGCCGCCGGGTGATCGCCCTGCGCCAGCCGGCCCCCGCCAAGCGGCGACCACGCCATCACCGCGACGTCGTGCGCCATCGCCTGATCAAGCGTGCCATCGAACAGGGGTGCGGTCTGGAGCGGGGAAAACTCGGGCTGGGTGCTGACGATCGGCTGGCCAAGAAACGCCTGCAACGCGGCGAATTCGTGGACGCTGTAGTTCGAGACGCCGATGCTGCGCACCTTGCCCGCCTCGACCATGCGCGTCAGCGCCTCGGCGACCTCCTGCGGATGGGTCATAAAGTCGCGGCGGTGGATCTGGTACAGATCGACCTGTTCGATCGCCATGCGCGTCAGCGACGCGTCGAGGGCGTCGGCCAGATAGTCTGCACTGGAATTATACGGGATGCCGGGACGGATGCCCGCCTTGGTCGCGATCACCATGTTTGCGCGCAGGCTCCGGTCCTCGGCCAGCGCGCGACCGAACAGCGCCTCCGCCGAGCCGAAGCCCGCCGGGACGTCGCAGCCATAGATGTCGGCGGTGTCGAAGAAGTTGATCCCCGCACCCAGCGCCGCGTCGATCATCGCGTGGACCGGCGCGGTTTCTCCGGCCAGCCGCCACATGCCCCAGGCTATCGGCGAAACAAGGATTTCGCTCTTGCCGAGCGGGCGAAGGTCGTTGGAAAGGCGGATCGTCGTCATGCCGACGGCTCATGGCATAGGGATAGACAGCTTGGTAGCCACGATCAGATACGGTGTCGTCGGAACGGGCATGATGGGCGTCGAACACATTCGCAACCTGGCGATCCTGCCCGGTGCAGAGATCGTCGCGATCGCGGATCCGGTCGCGACCTCGATCGACTGGGCGACCGAGGCGCTCGGCGACCAGGCCGATGGCGTCGCGCGGTTCGACTCGGTCGAGTCGTTTGCGAAGCGCGCCGATGTCGATGCGATCGTCATCGCGTCGCCGAACAACACCCACCGCGATGTGCTCGAGCAGCTATTCGCGATGGACGCCGCGATCCTGTGCGAGAAGCCGCTGGCGACGACGATCGACGATGCGCGGTGGATCGTCGAGCGTGCCGCCGCACACGCCAAGCCGTTCTGGACCGGGATGGAGTATCGCTTCATGCCGCCCGCAGCCGCCTTTATCGAGCAGGTCCAGGCGGGCCGGGTCGGCCGGTTGCAGATGCTGTCGATCCGCGAGCACCGCTTTCCCTTCCTGCCCAAGGTCGGCGACTGGAACCGGTTTTCCCGGAACACCGGCGGGACGATGGTCGAGAAATGCTGTCACTTCTTCGATCTGATGCGGCTGATCGTCGGGTCGGAAGCGGTGCGCGTCCATTGCTCGGGCGCGATGGACGTGAACCATCTCGACGAACTTTATGACGGCGAGCGCCCGGACATCATCGACAACAGCTATACGACGGTCGATTTCGCGAACGGCGTGCGGGCGATGCTCGATCTCAGCATGTTCGCCGATGGTGCGGAGAATCAGGAGGAGATGTCGGCGACGGGCGATGCGGCGCGGCTCGACGTGCTGATTCCTGCAGGCGAACTCGTCTATTCGCCACGGGTCGGATTTCTCAACCCCAAGGCGGTCGAGCGCAGTCATGTCTCGGTCGATCCGGCGGCCCGGGCCGCAGGCTCGCACGAAGGCGCAACCTATTATCAGCACGCCGCTTTTGCCGCCGCCGTGCGCGGCGAGGGACCGGTACAGGTCACCGCGGAGGATGGCCTGCGCGCGGTCGCGATCGGTACCGCGGCGGAGATCAGCGCGCGCGAGCACCGGGTCGTGACGATGGCGGAACTGGGCGTCTGACATGGTCGCGGGGTTGCGCGCCATCCGCGGCGCGCGCACAGGCTGTGGCGAAATCACGCCCAGGAGGTCGATATGCCCGTGAAGGTCATTGCGTTCGTTTCCGTCAAGCCCGGCCATGAGGAGGCGTTCATCGACGCCGCCCGCATCTGCGCCGCGGCGTCGCGGAATGAACCGGGGGTGCTCCACTACGACCTGTGGCGCGAGGCCGATGGCGACCGGCGTTTCGTGTTCAACGAGCTGTATGTCGACGATGCCGCGGTTCAGGCGCACATGGCGTCCGACCATTTCAAGGCGCTGGGCGTAGCCTCGCGCGATCTCGCCGCCGCGCGACCGACGATCATCGCGACGCATCCGGTCGACGTTGCAGGCTGAGGCAACACCGGGCCCGCGACGCGCGCATCCGTGAGGGGCTAGCGCTCGCCGCCTGCGGCCGAGCATCCGCCATGGTCGTGACGTTTTCTCTTACGGTATAGGCGACGGATGGACACGCAGGGTCTGGAGGCCGTCTTCCTCGCCAACCGCGATACGCTGCTCCGCTTTCTGTCGGCGCATGGCGCGGGGGATGCGGCGGAAGACCTTTTGCACGAGCTCTGGATCCGCGTGCGAACGCCGCGCGGCGGGCCGATCGCGGCGCCGCTAGCCTATCTGTACCGCGCGGCGCACAATCTCATGCTCGACCGTCATCGCGCGGTCCGGCAGGCCGCCCGACGCGATAATGACTGGAGCGACGCGGTCGGCGCCACGGTCGCGGGCCAGTCCGATGCGCCATCGGGTGAGCGCGTGCTGATCGCGCGCGAAGAGGCGCGGATGGCAGCGCGCGCGCTGGAGGCGGTCGGCGAACGTGCCGCGGCGGTGTTTCGCCGCCACCGGATCGACGGGATCGCCCAACGTGCGATCGCGGACGAGATGGGCGTGAGCCTCAGCACCGTCGAAAGTGATCTGCGGCAAGCCTATCGTGCGATGATCGCGTTGAAAGGGCGGCTCGATGAGGTTTGAGGCGAACGTCTCCGTCAAGCCAGTCAGGAGGCCATGATGGCGCAGGACGACACCGCATTGGACGCACAGGCGCTCGACTGGATCGTGCGGACGGGCGATCCCGCATTCGACGACTGGCCCGGCTTCATGGCTTGGATGGAGGCGGACCCGACGCATGCCACGCGCTATCATGCGCTGAGCGCCGCGATCGATGATGGCGTCGCACTGGTGCGCGCGCCGCAGGCGGGTGCGGTGGCGCCGCCGATGGCCAGCCCGTCACGACGTGCGCCGAAGCGGATAGGACGGTGGGCCGGTGGGGCGATCGCCGCATCGCTGGCGGTCGTCGCCGGCTTTTCGGTCTATGAGCGCCGCCCCCAACCCTATGCCGTCGAGGCGGCGGCGGGGGCCGCGCGGACGATCCTCCTTGCCGAGGGAAGCCGGATCATGCTGGCCGGCGGGTCCCGCGTGACGATCGATCGACGTGACGCGCGCATCGCGACGCTCGATCGTGGCGAGGCGATGTTCGTCGTCGCGCATGATGCGGCGGATCCGTTCGAGGTCCTGGTCGGCGAGACGCGGCTGGTCGATGTCGGCACGGCCTTCGACGTCAAGCGGACCAGCGACGGCATGCGCGTTGCCGTGTCCGAAGGTGCGGTTGACTATGATCCGGGTCCGAACGCGATCCGGATGACGGCGGGGCAGGGTGTGGTGGCCACGCGCGGCGGTGTGATGCGGATCACGGTCGATGCCACGGCGGTCGGATCGTGGCGCGAGGGGCGGCTGGCGTTCGAAAATACGCCAATGACCGAAGTCGCGGACGATCTGTCGCGAACACTGGGCATCACGATCACGGTGGCGCCGGACGTCGCCAATCGCCGCGTCCGTGCGACGATCGCCACGGCCGGGCTCGCGCGTGATCCCATGCCGCTCGCCGTGCTGCTCGACGTGACGATGCGGCGGTCCGCACAGGGTTGGACGATGTCGGCACGGTGATCCGGCGGGGCGGGGTCTTTGTCGTTGCGGTGGCGATCGCCGGGCTGACCGCTGCGTCGGCTGCGGCGGGGCCGGTGTCGCTCGACCTTCGCGCGGGCCGGCTGGGCGACTCCGTCCTGGCACTGGGGCGGCAGGCGGGGGTCAGCATCGCCGTCGACGACCCGGTCCTGTGGGCACGCCCCGTCCCCGCGATCCGGGGACGCTTCACGGCGCGGCAGGCGCTCGCAAAGCTCGCACGGTCGACGGGGTCGACGATACGGTCCGCAGGGGCTGGGGGGTGGCGTCTGGTCGCGCGTGCCGCGCCGCCACGTGCGGCACAGCGCCGGCTTCCGGGGGCGACCGCGAATGCTGCGTCGGCAGTACCGACCATCGCAGGGGCCGATATCATCGTCGCCGCGAGCAAGCGGGACACCCGGCTGCGCGATTTCGCCGGGCAGGTCGCGCACCTCGATGGAATCGACCTGGCGCTTGGCGGCGCGGGGGGCAGCGACGCGGTGCTGGCGCGGCTGGCGAGCGTGTCGTCGACGCATCTCGGTGCGGGGCGCAACAAGCTGTTCATTCGAGGCATCGCGGACTCAAGCTTCACCGGGCCGACGCAGACGACTGTCGGCCAGTATCTCGGCGACATCCGGCTCAGCTACAACGCGCCCGATCCCGACCTGCGGCTCTACGATATCGCCTCGGTCGAGGTGCTCGAGGGGCCACAGGGCACGCTGTACGGCGCAGGATCGCTCGGTGGCATCATCCGCACCGTTCCCAATGCGCCGGTGATCGACGACACGACGGCCGCCATCGCGACGGGCGTGTCCGCGACGACGCATGGCGACCCCGGCGGCGACATCGGCGCGACGCTCAACCTGCCCGTGATGGAGGGCCGGATGGCGCTGCGCATCGTGGGCTATGCGGTGACGGAGGGCGGGTATATTGACAACCCGACGCTCGGGCAGAGCGACGTGAACCGCACCCGCATCGCCGGCTGGCGGGGTACGCTGCGCGTCGATCTGGGGCGCAACTGGACGCTCGATCTGGGCGGCGTGTACCAGCGGACCCGCGGCGACGACAGCCAGTATACCGATCGCGATGCCCCGCCCCGCACGCGGAACAGTGCCGTCGTGCAGGGCTTCGGTGCGGACTACCGGATGGGTGATCTGGTCGTGTCGGGCACGCTTGGCGGACTGATGCTGCGATCGTCGACGGCGATCGTGGGGCAGACGCTGACGGAACGCTATGACGCCACCATGGTGAACGGCGATCCGCGGCTGTTCGTGCAGCGCAACGCGACCGCGATGGTGACCAACGAGACCCGGTTGTGGCGGCCGATGCGCGCCGGCTTCGGCTGGGTGGTGGGCGGCAGCTTCACGCACAACCGTACGCGGCTGTCGCGCGCACTCGGCGCAGTCGACGCACCGGTGCCCGTGACGGGCGTCACCAACCGGATCGACGAGGCGACGCTCTATGGCGAGGCCAGCGTCGCGCTGTTCCCCGGATTGATCGCGACCGGCGGCGCGCGCGTGACACGGGCCGCGCTGTCGGGGACGGGCCAAGATCTGGCGGAGGCCCTCGCCCCGGTCACGCTGGCAAGGGCGCAGGTCACCGCCAGTCGTCGCGAGACCAGCCTGTTGCCTTCCGGATCGCTGATCGCAACCGTGCTGCCGCGGCTGTCGCTCTATGCCCGATACCAGCAGGGGTTCCGGCCCGGCGGCTTGGCGATCGAGAGCGACTTCGTCCGGCGGTTCCGCAACGACCGGGTCCGCACGATCGAAAGCGGCATACGGTTCGGGCAGAGCGGGATTGATCCGGTATCCGTGTCGGCCGGGCTGTCACATACGCTGTGGGACGATATCCAGGCGGACTTCATCGACGGGTCGGGGCTGCCGAGCACTGCCAATATCGGCAACGGCCGGATCTGGTCGGCAAGCGCGGCGGCCGCCTGGCGACCGGTCGCCGGGCTCACGATCGACGCCGGGCTGACCTATAACGACAGCCGGGTGACCGAACCCAGCCAGGCCTATGTCCTGGCAGTCGCGCGCATGAGCCAGGTTCCCAATATCGCCCGGTTCGCAGGGCGGCTGGGGCTCGACTATAGCCGGCCGCTCCGCGGTGACCTCGATCTGCGGGTTTATGGCTGGGCGCGTTATGTCGGCCGCTCCCGGCTCGGTATCGGCCCGGTGCTCGGGGAGGAGCAGGGCGATTATCTCGATACCGCGCTGACAATGCGCGTCGGCCGGCCGACACTCGGCTTCACGCTCGGCGTAACCAATCTGACGGATGGCACCGGCAATCGCTTCGCGCTGGGCACGCCGTTCCAGATCGGCAGCGGCCAGATCACGCCGTTGCGTCCCCGCACGTTGCGCCTCGGGATAGACGCGGCATTCTGAAAAGCTGCGCAGCCCGGCAAGGCTGCGCGGCAATGGTTCCGTCCTGTGTTCGAAACATATTCGAAAAGGGACCTGGTTCATGCGTCGTATCCTGCTTGCCTCTACCTGCCTGATGGCGGTCGTTCCGGCCCACGCGCAGACCACGATCGAGACCAAGCGCACCGATGCGGTGCGGACCTCGACCGTGAAGGCCGGGGCGCCGGATGCGATCCGGATCACGGCCGCGGGATCGGTGACCCCTGCCGGCGGCACGGCGGTGACGATCGACAGCGTGCACGCCGTCACCAACGAAGGCACCGTCCAGATCACCAATGCGGACAATGCGACGAGCATTCTCGCGGTGGCGGGGACCGGCGGCGGCATCACGAACAGCGGCAAGATCATCGTCGACGAGACCTATGAAGCGACCGACGTCGACAAGGATGGCGATCTCGATGGGCCCTTCGCGGCGGGCAGCGGCCGGACCGGCATCCGCACCGCGGGCGCCTATAGTGGTGCCATCACCAACACGGGCGCGATCACGGTCGAAGGGAACGAGTCCGCAGGGATCTGGCTCGGCGGCCCGCTGTCCGGCGCGCTCAAGACCGAGGGCACGGTTGCGGTGACGGGGACGAACGTCGTCGGCGTGCGGACGGGGGACATTACCGGCAACGTCCGGCTCGCCGGAACGGTCGCGGCGATCGGGCAGGGGGCCGTGGCGGTGCGGCTCGACGGCGCGATCACCGGCGCACTGGTGGTGCAGGGTGCGCTCGGCGCAACCGGCTACCGTACCACGACCGCGCCGGCGGATCCGTCGAAGCTCGATGCCGACGACCTGTTGCAGGGCGGCTCGGCACTGGTCGTCGCGGGCAACGTGTCGGGCGGGATCATCTTCGCGGTGCCGCCAAAGGATGCCAGCACGACCGACAATGACGAGGACAAGGACGGGATCGACGACAGCAAGGAAGGATCGGCGTCGGTGACCGCCTATGGTGCGGCGCCCGCGGTCCAGATCGGGTCGGCGACCAATGCGGTCGCGATCGGCGCAGTCGCGGGCAGCGGCACGAATTTCGGGCTGATCGTCGATGGCGGCATCGGTGGCAGCGGTGTCTATGCGGGTATCACCGCGACCGGCCTCTCGATCGGCGGCCTTGGTGGCAGCGTGTCGATCGCCAACGGGATCGCGGTCAACGGCACGGTCCAGGCACAGGCCAATGGGGCGAGTGCGACCGCGATCCGGATCGGCAGCGGCACGACGACTCCCGAACTGCGCAATGCCGGGACGATCGCGGCGGCGGGCGGCGGCACGACCGCATCGCTGTCGAGCGCGGTCCTGATCGAGGCGGGCGCGACGGTCGGCACGATCCGCAACAGCGGGACGATCAAGGCGAGCGCACAGGCGGCCGATGGCAGCGCCACCGCGATCCTCGACCGGTCCGGCCGGGTGACGCTGGTGGAGAATAGCGGGGCGATCACCGCAAGCGGTGCACTCGCGACGTCGGAGCGCAACGTCGCGATCGACCTGTCCGCAACGACGGCGGGCGCAACCGTCCGCCAGACCGCGGTCGCGGCGGGCGTCACGGCGCCGAGCATCGTCGGCGACGTCCGCTTCGGTACGGGGAACGACGTTTTCGAGATCGCCGATGGCACCGTGTCGGGCACGACCCGGTTCGGCGGCGGCGCAAACCGTCTCGCGCTGTCGGGCGACGCAGCCTATGCGGGGACGGCGCTCTTCGGCACCGGCAATGACGCGATGGCGCTTGCCGGTACCGCGGTGTTCAGCGGCGCGGCGGATTTCGGTGGCGGGGCGGACACGCTGACCATTGGCGGGACGTCGCGCTTTTCGGGCACGCTCGCCAACAGCGGCGGGCTGGCGGTGACGGTCGCAGGCGGTACGCTCGACCTGACCAAGGCGACGACGATCGCGTCGCTGGCGATGGGTTCGGGCAGCGTGCTCGCGGTGACGCTGGACAAGACCGGGGGGACGGGGACGTCGATCACCGTCGCCGGGGTGGCATCGTTCGAGAAGGACACCAAGCTCGCGCTCAAGCTCGCCAGCATCACCGGTGCGGAAGGGCGGTACACGGTCCTGCGCGCGGGGAGCCTGACCGGCGCGGCAAACCTGACCGCCTCGACCACGCTGTTGCCGTTCCTGTACAAGGGGAACGTCGCGACGGGCACTGGCAACGACGTTGCGATCGACATCGTCCGCAAGACTACGGTCGAACTCGGCCTCAACCGCTCGCAGACCTCCGCCTACAACGCAGTCTATGCGGCGCTCGGCACCGACGCCAAGGTCGGCCAGGCGTTCCTGAACATCAATGACGGCGACGTATTTCGCGGTTCGCTGCGCCAGATGCTTCCGGATCATGCCGGCGGGACGTTCGAGACCGTGACCATGGGCTCGCGCGCCACCGCCCGGGTGATCGCCGACCCGCACGGCCCGTTCAAGGACGAGGGGCAGTGGGGCTATTGGGTCAGCCAGGTCGGCTGGGGCACGTCGAAGAGCATCGGCGATACCGGCGGCTATGACGTGACCGGCTGGGGCGTCTCGGGCGGGGCCGAATACAAGACCGGGCTGGGCAATATCGGTGCGTCGCTCGCCTATCTCAGCGGCCGCGATGCCGATGAGGGGACCAGCAACGAAGTCAGTTCCAATCAGTATGAGCTCGCGGCCTATTGGCGTGGGCACTGGGGCGGGCTGAACGCCAATGCCCGCGCCTCGGGTGCCAGGATCGGTTTTGACGGGGTACGGCGTTTCGCCGGCACCGCAGGGACCGAGGCGGTCCAGCGCGTATCGAGCGCGGACTGGAACGGCACGCTCTACTCGGCATCGGGCGGCCTGTCCTATGATGCCGATCTGGGCAATATCTCGTTCCGGCCGATCATCGCGGTCGATTATTACAAGCTGAAGGAGGACGGCTATAGCGAAACCGGGGGCGGCACCGCGATCGATCTGGTCGTCCAGTCGCGCAGCAGCGACGAACTGGCGGTCACCGGCAGCGCGGCGCTGGGTCTCGATCTCGGGGAGCAGAACCAGGACGCAGGCTGGTTCCGCTTCGAGCTTGAGGGCGGACGACGCGAGCTCGTTGGCGGGGGGCTGGGTGCGACGACCGCGGCCTTTGCCGGCGGGACCGCGTTCACGCTGACACCCGAGGAGCGGACCAGCGGCTGGGTCGGCAAGCTGCGCGCGGTCGGCGGCAATGCGGCGTTCCGCTTCGGCGGCGAATTCCTTGCCGAGGAGCAGCAGGGACGCGCCGCGTTGTCGCTGCGCGCAAGCCTGCAGATCGGGCTGTAACGACGGAAGACTGGTCTGCCCGCGTCAGCGCGGTGCAGACCAGTCCCCGGATTTCCCGCCGCGCTTTTCGAGCAGGCGGATCCCGTCGATCTCCATCGCCTTGTCGATCGCCTTAGCCATGTCGTAGACCGTCAGCAGTGCAACGCCGACCGCGGTGAGCGCCTCCATCTCGACGCCGGTCTTGCCGTCGGTCGCGACGGTTGCGGTCGCGGTGACACCGCTGTCGTCGACGTCGAGGTCGAGCGTGATCTTGGTCAGCGGCAGCGGGTGGCACAGAGGGATCAGATCACTGGTCCGCTTGGCGGCCATGATCCCCGCAACGCGGGCGACGGCGATGACGTCACCCTTCTTGGCCGAGCCCTCGGCGATCGCGCGCGCGGCCTCGGCCGACATGGTGATCCGGCCGGTCGCGACGGCCTCGCGTGCGGTCGGCGTCTTGCCGCCGACATCGACCATCCGCGCGGCACCCGCCGCATCGACATGCGTCAGCTGGCTCATCCGACCAGCGCCCGCGTCGCGGCCTCGACATCGTCCTGGCGCATAAGCGCTTCCCCGATCAGGAAGCACCGGATCCCGCGCTCGGCCATCGCGTCGAGGTCGGCGCGCGTCGTCAGCCCGCTTTCGGCAACAAAGGTACAGTCGCGCGGGGCCTTGTCGACCAGATCGTAGGTCCGTTGGAAATCGACCGTGAAGTCGCGCAGGTCGCGGTTGTTGACCCCGATCAGCCGCGACTTGAGCTTGAGCGCGCGATCGAGTTCGTGCGCGTCGTGGATCTCGACGAGTACGTCCATCCCGCATTCGAGCGCGGAGGCCTCGATCTCCGCCATCTGGATATCGTCGAGCGCGGCGACGATGATCAGGATCGCATCGGCACCGATCGCGCGCGCCTCGGTCGCCTGCCACGGGTCGACCATGAAGTCCTTGCGCAGCACCGGAATCGACACGGCGTCACGCGCGGCGGACAGATAGGCGTCAGCGCCCTGGAACCATTTTTCGTCGGTCAGCACCGAGAGGCAGGCGGCACCGCCCGCCTCATAGGCGCGGGCATGCGCGGGGGGATCGAAATCGGCGCGGATCAGCCCCTTGGACGGACTGGCCTTCTTGACCTCGGCGACCAAGGCATAGCCCGACTTCGCATCGAGCGCAGCGCGGAAGCCGCGCGGCGCGGACATGCGGGCGATGCCGGCGTCGATGTCCGACAGCGATGTGGTGGCCTTGCGCGCGGCGACTTCGGCGCGCTTGGTCTCGAGGATACGGTCGAGCATGGTCATGTCAGTAGTCGATCCAGCGGTCGAGCAGCGCGTCGGCGCTGCCGGTGTCGAGGGCGGTGGCGGCCAGCGCCGCGCCCGCGACAAGGGTGGGGACGGTCCCGGCGACCATCAAGGCCGCGGCGGCGTTGAGCAGGACGGCGTCGCGGTAGGCGCCCGCCTCGCCCTTCAGCAGGCGGCGGAGCGCCTCTGCATTATGGGCGGCATCACCGCCGCGAATTGCCGTGATCGCATGCCGCGGCAACGCTGCATCGTCGGGCGTGACGCGCGCGGGAAGCACGACGTCTCCAATGGACGCAACGACGCTGGGGCCCGCGCCGGACAGTTCGTCGAGCCCTTCCTCGCCGGAGACGACGAGTGCGGCCTGGGTGCCGAGCTGGGCGAGGGCATCGGCGTAGAGCGGGACATAATCGGGCCGCGCGATGCCGATCAGCTGCCTTGTCGTTCTCGCCGGATTGGCGAGGGGGCCCATGAGGTTGAAGATCGTACGCCTGGCGATACGCTGACGGATCGGGGTGATCCGCCTCATCGCCGGATGGTGATTGGCGGCGAACAGGAAGGCGATGCCGATGTCGCGCAGGCTGGCCTCGGCGGTTGCGCCCGCCCGGTCCATGTCGAGGCCGAGGACTTCGAGCGTATCGGCGGCGCCGGCCTTGCTCGAGGCGGCACGGTTGCCGTGCTTGGCGACGGGGACGCCGCACGCCGCGACGACGAGCGCGACCGCGGTCGAGACGTTGAGCGTATGGTGGCCATCGCCGCCGGTGCCGCAGACGTCGATCGCACCCGGCGGCGCATCGATCGGGATCATCCGCTCACGCAGCGCACGCGCGGCCTCGGCGATCTCGATACTGGTCTCGCCACGCTCGGACATGGCGATCAGGAATGCAGCGATCGCGTCCTCGCTGGCGCGCGCGTCGAGGATATCGGCAAACGCCGCACGCGCGGTCTCGCGCGACAGCGGCGTCGTCGGATCGGGCAGGAGCACCGTGGTCGTCATCGATCGAGCCCCTCGCGCAGGCGGCCGGGCAGCTGATGCGAAATCCCCGCGAGCGTCAGGAAATTGGCGAGCATCGCGTGGCCGTGTTCGGTCGCGATGCTCTCGGGATGGAACTGCACCCCGTGGATCGGCAGCGTCGTGTGGCGGAACCCCATCACGCTGCCATCCTGCGCGGTCGCGTTTACGACCAGCGTATCGGGGACCGCGTTGACGATCAGTGAGTGATAGCGCGTCGCGATAAACGGCGAAGGCAGGCCGGCATAGAGGCCGGTGTCGTCATGGACGACCGGCGACGTCTTGCCGTGCATCAGGCCGCCACGTTCGACCTTGCCGCCGAAATGCTGCCCGATCGCCTGATGGCCGAGACAGACGCCGAGCAGCGGTTTGCCGGCATCGGCGCAGGCGGCGACGAGGTCGAGGCTGACGCCCGCTTCGGTCGGCGTGCAGGGGCCGGGGGAAATGAGAAACGCCTCCGCGCCGGACGACAGGGCCTGTCCAGCGGAGATCGCATCGTTGCGGACGACCTCCACCTCGACACCCAGTTCCATCAGATAATGGACGAGGTTCCAGGTGAAGCTGTCGTAATTGTCGACGACCAGGATCATGCGTTCGCCATAGACGAAGTCGAAGCCGGTGCAACGGGGATGCGCATCGGCGGCTGCTACACACCATGCCCGCCATAATCGCTGACGGGCTACGCGCGGGGCATGCTATTCAGCACGGAGCAACATGCGGCGGCAGACGTTGTCTGTCTGCAAGGAGTTTTCCACCAATGTTCCGTCTCACCGTCCTCGCCGCGCTGATCGCGCTTCCCGCCCTCGCTTCGGCGCAGGAGCAGACGGCCGAACAAGGCCAGCCCCCGCAGCGGATCCGCAGCGTCACGCTCGGGGCTGGGCAGAAGTGCCCGACATCGACCAATGGCGAGATCGTCGTCTGTTCGACGCTTGACCAACCCTATCGTATCCCCAAGGAACTGCGCGATACCGCACCGATCGCCGCGCAGAACCAGAGCTGGGTCAACCGGGCTGCGACCGTTGACCAGGTCGGCCGCGTCGCGGGCGGGTTGCCGGACACCTGTTCGCCGGTCGGTACAGGCGGACAGTCGGGATGTGCGCTCGCGCGTGCCCGCGCCTATTCGGCCGAGCGTCGTGCGCAGGCTGCCGGGCAGGCTATCGATCCCTGACGCCACAGCGAGCGTTATCCGGATCCTAGGCCGCGGTCGTCACCTGACGCCCGCGGCCTTTTACTGTGTTTGTCGAACGATGGCGGGATTACTGCCCGTAGGACATCCCGCCGGCGCGCGCGACCGCTTCGCGGGCGGCGGCGAGGATCGCCCCGGCCTTGGCCTCGCATTCGCGCTGTTCGGACACGGGATCGCTGTCGGCGACGATTCCCGCCCCGGCCTGTGCATGGATCATCCCGTCCTTCACGACGGCGGTCCGCAACACGATGCACGAGTCCATCGATCCGTCGGGGGAGAAATAGCCGACGCCGCCGGCATAGGCGCCCCGCCGTTCGGGTTCGAGTTCGGCAATGATCTGGCACGCCCGGACTTTGGGTGCGCCGCTGACCGTGCCGGCGGGGAACCCCGCGAACAGCGCGTCGAGCGCGTCGCTGCCGGGCGCGAGCGACCCGACGACGTTCGAGACAATGTGCATGACATGACTGTAGAATTCGACGCCGTAGCTCGCCGTGACGCGGACCGATCCCGGCGCCGATGCCCGTCCGACATCGTTGCGGCCGAGGTCGAGCAGCATCAGATGCTCGGCGCGTTCCTTCGGATCGGCGAGCAGGCTGGTCCGGTTCGCCTCGTCTTCCGCAGCACTGCGGCCCCGCGGGCGGGTCCCGGCAATCGGGCGGATCGTCACCTCGTCGTCGCGGACGCGGACGAGGATCTCGGGTGAGGATCCGATCAGCGCGAAGCCGGGAAGATCGAGGTGATAGAGGAAAGGCGACGGATTGATCCGCCGGAGCGAACGATAGAGTTCGAACGGCGGGAGCGTGAACGGCGTGCTGAAGCGCTGGGCAAGGACGACCTGAAAGATGTCCCCGGCCACGATATAGTCCTTCGCACGCGCGACCATCGCGCCGTAGCGATCCGGCGACAGCGCCGGCGTGTAGGACGGCTCGGGTGAGACCGCCCGGACCGGCGCCGGTACCGGCGTGGTCATGAGCTTCGCGGCGACGGCGTCGAGCCGCTCCTCGGCACGCGCGACGATCGTGGCGGGATCCATCGCGGGATCCGGCCAGGCGGGGGCGACCAGAAACAGCGCGTCGGCGAGCCGGTCGAAAACAAGAACCACCGAGGGACGCACGAAGATCATGTCGGGCAGGCCGAGCGGGTCGCGGTCGGGTTGCGGCAAGGCCTCGACCAGGCCGACCGTCTCATAGCCGAAATACCCGACCAGACTGGCGAGCGCGCGCGGCAGCTCTTCCGGGACGTCGCTGCGGCATTCGGCGACGAGAGCGCGCAGGGCATCGAGCGTGGGCAGCGCACAGGGTTCGAACGCCTCGCGATCGGTCGACCAGTGACGGTTGATCTCGGCACGATGACCCGCGGCACGAAACAGCAGATCGGGCGCGAGGCCGATCAGACTGTGCCGTCCACGCGTTGCGCCGCCCTCGACCGATTCGAGCAGGAAGTCGCCACGCCCCGGCTCAATGAGCTTGAGGGCGGCGGCGACCGGCGTCTCCGTGTCGGCGACCTGCCGCCGCCAGACAAGGGCGGGGCGTCCGGCGGCGAGCGCCGCGCGTGCGAGCTCAGTTATTGGAACCACCCTGTGCCAGCAGTTCGGCACGGACGCGGGCGACGGCCTTCGGATTGGTCTTCACGCCGACCTGCGCGCGGACGGCCTTGACGAACTGGTCGACATATTCGCGACCGACGCTGCGCGCGATCGAACCGCGAGCGGCCTGGATCGCCGCCTGGTTGCCGGTCGCGTTGCCGCGATCGATCTTGTCGAGTTTGACCACGAACCAGCCATCGGGGCCGGCGATCGTCTTGGCGGTACCCTGCGCCATGCTGAACATCAGGCGCAGCACGGGCGGGGTGTTTTCGGGGTTCTGCATGATCTGCGCGCGCGACGCCGTGACGGGACGCGCGGGCGGGACCGGGAAGCCCGACTGCCCCAGCGCCTGCTGCAGCGGCATACCCTTGTTGATCCGTGCCAGTGCGGCATTGGCATATTTACGGGCGGCCTGGCTGGCGCGGTCAGCCATCAGGTCGCGCATCACGGCAGGACGGACCTGTGCGAGCGGACGGGGTGCGGCGCGAACGACGCGGCCGAGCGCGACGACCGCGAAGCTGCCGTCCGACCCGGTCTGGACCATCTGCGGCGCATCGCCCTCGGCGGCCTGGAACGCGGCACTGACGATCGGCGCTAGAGCGGCGTCGGGCTGGGTGGCGGGCGCGTCGGGGTTGGTGCCGTTGGCGACGAGGCCGGGCGTGGTGATCGCGGTCAGCTTGCGGTCCGCGATGATCTCGTCGAACGTCGCATTGTCCGACAGGCCGTCGTCGATCGCGTCATGGATCTTGCCGAGCGCTGCCTGTGCCTTTTGCGCGCTGAGTGCTGTGGCGATCTCGCCCCGTGCCTGGTCGAGCGTCTTGGCGGGGACGTTCTGGATCGAATCGATGCGAGCGATCGTCCAGCCGAGCGGCGTACGGACGGGGCCGACAACCGCGGCATTCGCTGCCGCGAACACGGCATCCGCGACCTGCGGGCTGGTCGTGCCGGCATAGGCGGTCTTTTCGACACCCGTCTGGGTCGATGCCTCGAGCCCGGCGGCGCGGGCGGCATCGGCGATCGCGGTTCCGGCCTTCACCTTGGCAGCGATCGCAGCGGCGCCCGCCTGATCGGCGACGACGACCTGCGTGATCGTGCGCTTCTCCGTCGGGGCGTAGCGTGCGCGATCCTGCTGATACTGGGCAGCGATTTCGGCGTCGGTCGGGACGGCCTGCGCCTTCACCTGTGCCGCGTCGACGACGGCGTAGCGGATGACGCGGCGTTCGGGGATCGTGTAGCGCGCGACGTTGCGACGGTAGAAGGCGTTCAGTTCGGCGTCGGTCGGCGCAGGGCCGGCGGGCACCGCGGCGGTCGGGATGAAGCCGACGAGACCGCTGCGCTTCTCGAGCAGCAAGGAGGCGAAGGGGAGGGCGAGCTGGCTGGGGACCTGCGACGCGCCGCGCGTCGGCAGGATCAGCTGCTGCGCATAGGTGTCGCGGACGATATCGGCGCGAATCTGCGCGTCGGTCAGCTTTCGTTCGACCAGCACGCGCTGATACAGGGACGGATCAAACTTGCCGGTCGGGCCCTGCAGTGCGGGGATGCTGGCAATCTGCCCGTCGACCGCGCGCTTGCTGACGACCATGCCCTGCTGCCGGCCGAACTGCTCGAGCGCGAGGCTCGCCGTGATGCGGTCTAGCGTGCCGTCGAAGCCGCCTTGCTGGACATAGCTTGCCATGTCGAGCGTCGGCTGCTGCTGGCGGAACCCTTCCATCTCGGTCTGGACACGCGTGCGAAGCTCGTTCGCCGTCACGTCCGCCTTGCCGACCGTGGCGACGTCGTCCGCAGCGATGCCGCTTGTTCCGCCGCCCAACCCGGTCATGTCACCCGCCGCGAAGGCGAGTGCGATGACGCCGAGGAGGCCGAAGGTGATGATCACGCCGAACCTCGACTGGGTGAGGCGGCGGAAGAAACTGAGCATGAATGGCCGATCGACAGGGACTGAGTTCCTTCCGCTTTACGGTGCGCATCGGCGCGCTTCAAGCTTGTGCCGTTCCGTGTCGGCGCTATCCGGGACCGATGATGATCGGGAGAGTGCGATGCGGCGCAAGTTGGTAGCGGGAAACTGGAAGATGAACGGGTCGCGCGCGGCGCTGGCCGAACTCGACGCGATCGCGGCGGCGGCGGCGGCAGCGCCGGACGTCGATGTTGAAATTGCCGTGCCCTTCACGCTGATCGCCGCGGCGGCTGATCGCGCGCCGGCGCTCGCGATCGGTGCCGAGGATGTGCACGAGGCCGATTCGGGCGCGCATACGGGTTGCGTGTCGGCGGGGATGGTGAAGGAAGCGGGTGCGCGCTTCACGATCGTCGGTCATTCGGAACGCCGTGCTGACCAGCACGAAACCAGCCACGACGCCTGGGCGAAGGCGGCGGCGGCGCGGCGGCAGGGGCTGCGCGTCATCCTGTGCTGCGGCGAAACCGAGGCCGAACGCGATGCCGACCGGGCCGAACGTGTCGTGCAGGCGCAGATCGAGAAGTCGGTGCCCGACAATGCGGACGGGAGCTGGTTCACGCTGGCCTATGAGCCGCGCTGGGCGATTGGTACCGGGCGTACGCCGACCCTCGACGAGATCGCCGCGATCCATGCGATCGCGCGGGCGAAGCTGCGCATGCTGATCGGCGATGCGGCAGCGGGGGTGCGGATCCTCTATGGCGGGTCGGTGACCGGCAGCAACGCAGCCGCCATTCTGGCGACCGCGAATGTCGACGGCGCTCTGGTCGGTGGCGCGAGCCTGACTGCGGACAAGTTCGTCCCTATCATCGAGGCCGCGGCGGGCATCGACGGCGCCGGCTGATCCGCCGAGAGCGCGGCACGCCCTGTCTTCGGGCGTGCCGCGTCAGGCCTTTGGTCAAGAGGTGCCGTACCGCGTGCTCAGCATCGCGAAGGCGGCGCGCAAGGCATAGGCCTCGCCCCCCTTGGGGCGGCCGGGCTTCGCAACCGGGCGCCAGGCGAAGACGTCGAGATGCGCCCAGGCGATGCCGGGCGGCACGAAGCGGCGCAGGAACAGCGCCGCGGTGATCGCGCCGGCAAAGCCGCCATCGGGGGCGTTGACCAGATCGGCGATGTCCGACTTTAGCATGTCGTCATACCCGTTCCACAGCGGCATCCGCCAGAGCGGGTCGGCTTGTGCGTGGCTGGCGGCGATCAGTTCTGCCGCGAGCGTCTCGTCGTCGGTGAACAACGGCGGAAGATCGGGGCCGAGCGCGACCCGCGCCGCGCCCGTCAGCGTGGCGAAATCGAGGATCAGCGCGGGCCGGTGCTCGACCGCGCGGGTCAGTGCGTCGCCGAGAACGAGCCGCCCCTCGGCATCGGTATTGGTATTCTCGACCGTCATGCCCTGTCGCGTGTCGAGCACGTCGCCCGGGCGGAAGGCATTGCCGGCAATCGCGTTCTCGACCGCGGGGATGAGCAGGTGGAGACGGACGGGGAGCTTTGCGCCCATCACCAGCCCGGCCAGGGCGAGCGTGTGCGCGGCGCCGCCCATGTCCTTCTTCATCAGCCGCATGCCCGCCGACGGCTTGATGTCGAGACCGCCCGAGTCGAAGCAGACCCCCTTGCCGACCAGCGCGACGCGTGGATGTGTCGGATCGCCCCATTCGAGCTCGATCAGCCGGGGCGCGCGTGCCGCCGATGCTGCCTGGCCGACCGCGTGGATCATCGGATAGCCGCTGGCGAGCGCGTCGCCGCGCGTCGTCGTGACGGTCGCGCCATGCCGTGCGGCGAGCGCTTCGACCGCCGTCTCGAGCTCGGCGGGGCCGAGATCCGATGCGCCGGTGTTGACAAGGTCGCGGACCATTGCGGTTGCCTCGGCAAGACGGATCGTCGGCTCGATCGACGCGACTTCGCTCGTCAGCAACACGCGCGCGGGCTTGGCGGCGGGTTTGCGATAGCGATCGAACTGATGCTGTGCGAGCATCCAGCCGAGTCCGGCACCCCCCACGTCGCCCTGCGCAAGGCGGTAAGTGCCCGCGGGGAGTGAAGCACCGAGCGAGGCGATCCGCCACGGCGACGACATCGCCTCGTCACAGACGAGCAGCATCGACCATGTATCGGGGGCGTCGCCCGGGAGCACGGCACGGTCGCCCGGCTTGCCGGTCAGGCCATGGGCCGCGATCGCGGTGCGGATGCGCGGAGGCTGAGCACCGAGCCAGCTTGCAAACTCCTCCGGACGGACGACGTGGATCGGCGTGGCGGGCTGGCCGCGGTCGGGCTGAAGCAGGGAAGCGAAATCGGTCATTGCGTGCCAGTTACTGAGAGGGAGCCACGAGAAATTGTTCGTACCGGCCGTTTGCGCCGGGTTCGGCATAGGTGCTGAGCGACAGCGTGCGGTCGGGATAGGTGATGCGATAGGTGCGGTTGACGAAGCCGCCGCGCAAGCGGGCGCGGCCGGTTTGCGCAAAACCGGTCGGTTCGCCGAGCGCGCCGAGGCTCGACTTATAGTCCGCGAGCGCCACCGGCTTGAAATAGAAATTGGCGTCCTCGGTCAGGCGGCTGCGGTCGAGCGTGCCGGTGCGGAGCTGATCGTAGACTGCGCGTGCCCTGGGCAGGGCGGCGGTATCCTCTGCGTTCGCGGCGGGGGGTGGCAGGACGATCTTCGCGATGCCGCTCGAGATGCGGCCGACCGCATCGCTGAACCAGCTGTTGGTCAGCACGACGATCGCCGCCTGATCGTCGGGATACACGATGTTCTCGGACAGGAAGCCGACCGCCTCGCCGCTATGCTCGACATAGCGACGGCCGTCGGCGGTGCCGGTCGAGACGCCGAGGCCATAGCCATTGGTCGATCCGTCGGCGAGCCTGACCGGCGTCTCCTGCGCCGCCCAGTCGTCCGTGGGCAGCGTGGTGCGGGTAAGCCGCGCGACGTCCCATTTGGCGAGGTCCCGCGCACTCATCGACAGCTCGCCCGCGGCGTAGAGCCAGCCCGGCGCACTCGGCGTCTCGGGGCGGACGGGCCCGAGCGCGAAACGGCCATAGCCTTGCGGGAATGCCTTGCCGATCGCCTTGTCCTGATCGAGTGCGCGAATGTCGAGCGGCTTGAAGATGCGCTGCTGCAGGAAGTCGAGCAGCGGTTGGTTCGCGACCTTCTCGACGATCAGGCCCGCGACGACATAGCCCGTGTTGGAATATTGCCACTGCGTGCCCGGCTCGAAATCGAGCGGCTTCTTCCCCCAGCGATCGACGATCTGCTGTGGCGTGACGGGGGTGGCCATCGCCGCAAAGCTGTAATCCTGCGGCCAATAGTCCTGCAGCCCCGAGGTGTGGCTGAGCAACTGGCGGATCGTGACGCGGTCGCCGCCGGTGACGCCGGGGACATATTTCGCGACCGTATCGTCGAGGCTCAGCCCGCCCTCATCCTCGAGCAGCAGGATGGCGGCGGCGGTGAATTGCTTCGAGATCGACGCGATCTGATAGGGCAACGCCGGATCCGCCCGCGCGATCGTTTCGGACGGCTTGCCATAGGCCTTGGCGAATATGATCCGCCCGCCGCGCACGATCGCGATCGATGCGGACGGGACGCCTGTATCACGGAGCGAACCGGCGACGAGCGTATCGATCTGCGCGCTTTCCGCAGGCGTGAGCGACTGGGCGATGGCGGGCAAGGGAAGCGCGAGCGCGGCGAGCGTGAACAGGCGAAACAGCATGGTGGCATCGAAGCAGAAGGCGGGTGTCGGCGCAACGCCGCAACTTAATGTCGAGCCAGCTGAAGAGTTTAACCCATATCAGGTTAAACAGCGGAACACGCCCGTGCACGGGGACGTTTCAGCGGCATCGATCACGTCATCACAACAGATTGGGAACTGCCATGCTCTGGACCATCGCCGTCATCTTGCTCGTCCTCTGGCTTGCCGGTTTCGCCTTCCACGTCGCGGGCGGGTTGATCCACATCCTGCTGGTGATCGCGGTGATCGTGGTGCTCGTGAAGCTGTTCACCGGTCGCAACGTAGTCTGAATCCGTGAGCCCCAAGGTGCAGGCGTTTTCGCGTGCACCTTGGGGTAGTATCGTTGCGGCAAGACCGACGCAGGCGCGTCAGACCGGCACGCCGTACAGATCATGATCGTCGGCATCCTCGATCGTCACGGGTACGATATCGCCGACCGTCAGGTGACCTGCGTCGCGCAGGAAGACCTCGCCGTCGATCTCGGGCGCATCCGCCTGTGAGCGACCCGTCGCCCCCTCGTCGTCGACCACGTCGATGATCACGTCGAGCGTCCGGCCGATCTTGGCCTGCAACTTCGCAGCCGAGATCGCCGCAGTCTTTTCCATGATCCGGGCGTAGCGCTCCTCCTTGAGCGCCTCGGGCACATGATCGGGCAGCAGGTTGGCGGCCGCGCCTTCGACCGGTTCGAACCGGAACGCGCCGACGCGGTCGAGCTGCGCCTCGTCGAGCCAGTCGAGCAGATACTGGAAATCCTCCTCGGTCTCGCCGGGGAAGCCGACGACGAAGGTCGAGCGAATCGTGATGTCGGGCGCGATCTCACGCCATTTGTGAATGCGCTGGAGCACCTTGGCATCATTGCCGGGGCGCTTCATCCGGCGCAGCACCGATGGCGCGGCATGCTGGAACGGGATGTCGAGATAGGGCAGCACTAGGCCCTCAGCCATCAACGGTATGACGTGGTCGACGTGCGGATAGGGGTAAACGTAATGCAGCCGCACCCACGGCGCGATCTTGCCGAGTTCGCGCGCGAGGTCGGTCATGTGCGCACGAACCTCGCCGCCACCCTTCAATGGCCAGACCGAGTGGCGCAGGTCGACGCCATAGGCCGACGTGTCCTGGCTGATGACCAGCAGTTCCTTCGTGCCCGCGGCGACGAGCTTTTCGGCTTCGCGCAGGATCGCGTCGGGACGACGGCTGACGAGATCGCCGCGCAGGCTCGGGATGATGCAGAAGGAGCAGCGATGGTTGCAGCCTTCCGAGATCTTCAGATAGCTGTAGTGCCGCGGGGTCAGCTTGAGCCCGGCATCCGGGATCAGGTTGAGGAACGCGGACGGCGGCATCGGAGCGGCTTCGTGGACCGCGCCGACGACCTGCTCATATTCATGCGCACCGGTGATCGCGAGGACCTGCGGGAAGCGCGCGCGGATCGCCTCGGCTTCCTTGCCCATGCAGCCGGTGACGATGACGCGGCCGTTCTCGGCGATGGCTTCACCGATCGCCTCGAGGCTTTCTTCCTTCGCCGAATCGAGAAAGCCGCAGGTGTTGACGAGGACGACATCGGCGCCGGCATAGTCGGGCGACATCTGATAGCCGTCACTGCGCAGCTGGGTGAGAATCCGCTCGCTGTCGACGAGGTTCTTCGGACAGCCGAGCGAGACCATGCCGATCTTGGGCGGAGTGGGGAGTATGGTTGCCATGGGAGCCGCGCACATAGGCGCAAAGTTCGGTTTTTTCTAGGCGGTCGAGATGCGATCCGTCATGGCCGGGTCTGAGGACAGGGAAAGGGACCCAAAATGCTGGCGATTGGATTGATGTCGGGGACGTCGCTCGACGGGATCGACGCCGCGCTGATCGAGACCGATGGCGAGGCGATGGTCCGCCCCATCGCGTTCCGTGGGGAGCCCTATTCGGATGCGGCGCGCGCGGAACTGTCCGACGCGACACGTATGGCGCTGACGTTCGATCGGCCGCGCGCCAGTCCGCCGATCGTCGCCGCGGGCGATCTCATCACGCGTACGCATGTCTTCGCAGTGCACAAGCTGCTGGCGGATGCCGGTGTCGCCGCAGCGGAAGTAGACGTGATCGGGTTTCACGGACAGACGATCGCGCATCGACCCGATCGGGGCTGGACCTGGCAGATCGGCGACGGCGCGGCGATGGCACGCGCCACGGGGATCACGACGGTATCCGATTTCCGGTCGGCCGATGTGGCGGCGGGGGGGCAGGGCGCGCCGCTGCTGCCGGTCTACCATGCGGCGCTGGCGTCCACGCTCGACGGGCCGGTCGCGGTGCTGAACCTGGGCGGGGTCGGCAACATCACCTTCATTCCCGGTGCGACAAATGGCAACGACTCGCTGGTCGCGTTCGATACGGGGCCGGCGAACGGCCTGATCGACAGCTGGGTCGAGGCGGAGACGGGCGCGCGCTACGACAAGGGGGGCGCGCTGGCGGCGGCGGGGCGCGTCGACGAGACGGTACTGACGGCGATGCTCGATCACCCGTTCTTCGATGCACCGCCGCCCAAGTCGCTCGATCGCAATGACTTTACCATACAGCCGGCACGCGGACTGTCGGCGGCGGATGGTGCGGCAACGCTGACCGCATTCACCGCGCAGACGGTTGCGGATGCGGTACGGCATCTGCCCGCGCGACCCAAGCGGCTGCTAGTCGCGGGCGGTGGACGTCACAATCCGACGATGCTGGCCATGATCGCCGCGGTGACCGGGCTCGGCGTTGAGGCGACGGACGCGCTTGGGTGGAACGGCGATGCGCTGGAGGCGGAAGGGTTCGCCTATATGGCGGTGCGGACGCTCCGCGGGCTGCCGATCAGTTTTCCGGGCACAACGGGGGTGCCGGCGGCGATGATGGGCGGGATCGTTCACCCGGCCTGAGCCCGCCAAGATACAGAAGACTATGGCCCACCGTTGCCGGCGGGCCACACATTTCCCTCAGTGAGCCTTTTTCGGCTTGCCGGGCTTCTTGGGCGCGGGCTTTGGCGGGGTCTTCTTTTCCGGTGCGTCCTTTGCGCGGAGCGCAGGTGCGGCAATCGCGGCGGCAATGCCGGCGACCAGCGTGGCGCCGACCGCGATCGCGGTCTTCGGGTGCGACTTCACCGCGTCGGTGGCGGTGGCGATGCCGGCCTTTGCCGCGTCCGTCGCATCGTCCATCCAGTCGCCCTTCGCGGCGGGAGCCGGCGCGGCGTCGTCGTCATGCTTGACCTTGGCATGCGGCATGGCAGAATTCGGGATCGACGACATAAGCTATTCCTCGCACAGGGATGATGCACGCTAAACCGACCGGGTCCATGACGGTTCCGTTACGGGATCGCGCAGGCGGGGCCTTAGCGCTTGCGGGTAAGCTCACGCATCGCGTCGTCGAGACCGGCGAGAGTCAGTGGGTACATGCGGTCGGTCATCAGTTCGCGCATGATGCGGACCGATTGCGAATAGCCCCATTGCGCCTCGGGCACGGGGTTGAGCCATGCCGCAGACGGATAGGTGGTCGTCAGGCGCTGCATCCACACCGCGCCCGGCTCCTCGTTGAAATGCTCGACCGAGCCGCCGGGATGGGTGACCTCGTACGGGCTCATCGATGCGTCACCGACCAGCACCAGTTTGTAATCATGGCCGAACTTGTGGAGCACGTCCCACAAGGGCGTACGCTCGGCGAAGCGGCGCGTGTTGTCCTTCCACACGCCTTCGTACGGGCAGTTGTGGAAATAATAGAATTCGAGGTTCTTGAACTCGGTGGTCGCGGCCGAGAAGAGTTCTTCGCAAAGCTTGACGAAGGGATCCATCGATCCTCCGACATCGAGGAACAGCAGCATCTTGATCGCATTGCGGCGTTCGGCGCGCATGACGATGTCGAGATAGCCCTGACGTGCGGTACCGGCGATCGTGCCGTCGATGTCGAGTTCGTCCGCGGCCCCGTCGCGCGCGAACCGGCGCAGGCGTCGCAGCGCGATCTTGATGTTGCGCGTGCCGAGTTCGCGGGTGTTGTCGAGATTGCGGAACTCGCGCTGGTCCCAGACCTTGAGCGCGCGCTTGTGCCGGCTCTCGCCGCCAATGCGCACGCCTTCGGGGTTGTAGCCGCCATTGCCGTACGGGGAGGTGCCGCCGGTACCGACCCATTTGTTGCCGCCCTGATGGCGTCCCTGCTGTTCCTCGAGCCGCTTCTTGAGCGTCTCCATGATCTCGTCCCACGAGCCCAGTGACTGGATCGCGGCCATCTCGTCGGGGGTGAGGAATTTCTCGGCGACCGCCTTCAGCCAATCCTCGGGGATGTCGGTCGGCGTCGTGCCATAGCTCGTGGCGAGGCCGCGGAAGACCTTGGCGAAGACCTGGTCGAAGCGGTCGAGCAGCCCCTCATCCTTCACATAGACCGCGCGGGAGAGGTAGTAGAACTCCTCGGGTGTGCGCTCGATCACCTCGGCGTCGAGCGCCTCGAGCAGGAGCAGGTGCTCCTTGAGACTGGCCGGGATGCCCGCGCGGCGCAGCTCGTCGAGAAAGTTGAGAAACATCGCTCCATCCTGCCTCTCCAGCCCCGCGAAGTCGAGGGGCGAGTCGAGGATCGGGTATGCGCGGTCAGCTGCCCGGGACGTATGCGTCGATCAGCGCGCCGACATAATCGGGATTGCGGCTGGTCAGTTCGGCCGCGGGTCGCGCATCGCCGTGGATGAAGCCGTAGACGGGGTAGATCCCGCCGCCGAGGCCGTCGACATCCTTGTACCAGACCTTGACGCGGCTCCAGTCATTGGCGGGCGAGACGTCGAACAGCGTGACGTCCTGTTCGGCATGACCGCGTTCGCCGTTCTGGCGCGACCAATTGGCATGGGTCAGCATCACGACGCGCTTCTCGACGACGCGGCTGATGACCGCGACATGCCCCGTCGGCAGGCGGGCCGTCTTCGCAAAAACGATGACCGAGCCCGTCTTTGGCCGGTGCGTGCGCTCGTAGCGGCCATCGGCCTGACGCCACCAGGTCCAGGCATCGCCATAGATCTCGATCCCCGAGGCCGCTCGCGCAAACGGAACGCACTGGCCGACATAGTCGAGCAGCGATGCCTGTGCAGCAGACCCCGCGCCGATCATGAGGACAGCGGAGAGAAGGGCGCGACTGAAGCGATTCATCCCGTGATCCTAAAGGCCGTCCCATGACCGCCATGTTGCCGCCTGTGGTTAATGGCATGACGATGCGCCAGCCTCAATATGGATTAGACGACAAGGCGTTGCGCGCGCGGGGTAGTCCGTAAAGTGCCCAGTCGGTTCCCGACAGCATTCCCCGGCGGCGCACGGTCCGAAGCGTATAAAGGCGTCCGCAGCGTCGCGTCGTGGCCGCCGCCGCGCCGCCGTCGTCGAGATCGACGAAGACGAATTGCACAGGTCGGCAGTCGCCTGTCAGAACGAGCGGATAACGCGCCGTCGCGGCTGCGACCCGAAGCGGGGCAACGGGCTGGAGGTGATCGACATGAACGCGTGCGCCGCCCGGTGCTTCGATGCGGACGCGGGCGATGGCGGCATCGATATCGCCGCGTCGTCGCGCGATGTCCTGCGTGATGTCGTGGTTCATGCCGATCGCGAGGAGGGTGAGGGCGAGCGCGGCCAACATCCTTGACCGCGGGCCTTTCGTCAGCGCCGTGGCGATCAGGTCAGTCAGGAGCAACAGAACCGCGACGCTAGACAGCAGGAAGTAGCGCGGCATTCCCGTATTGGCGATGTGAAGCGTGGCGAGGGCGATCGGCAGCCCGGCAATTGCGAGCATTGCCAGCCACGCCATGGGGCGTCGATGCGCGACGGCGACCATTGCGGCGACGCATAGTGTGAGCGCGAGCACCGCGATCCACCAACGGGGCAAGGCGGATGCGCCGAGCGTCGTCGCCAGCATGACCTGCAGCGCATCGACCAGGCTGGCGAACGAGAAGGGCACATAGTCGCCGACCTGCATGCCGCCGGGGCTTGCGGCCGCGGCGCCGAAGACCAGCGTGAAGACGAGCATGACCGCAACGACGCTCGGCAGCATCAGCCGCGCGGTCATCGCGGCGGCCGTCCCGGTGGAAAACCTTTGGCGCAGCGTCAGCGCGACCCAGGCGGCAATCGCAACCACGAAGAACAGCATCGTCAACTGCGACAGGAGTCCGAGAATGGTCAGCAGCGCGAGCAGCCCCGGCGGATGGCGGGGCGCAGGGGCGGGGGCGTCGAGCCAGCGTGCGGCGACCAGGATCGCACCCAAGGCGCACAGCAGCATCGGCGCATAGCCGCGCGCTTCGCTGCCATAATTGACCAGGATCGGCGACAGCGCGAATAGCGCCGCGCCGACCAGCGCATGCGCCGTGGAGCGCCGCGCACCGATCGCGGCGACGACCAGCACCGTGGCGGCACCGGTGACGATCGACAGCGCGCGCAGGGCCAGCGGCGGCGTGGCATAGCCGACCGCCTGCATCCACAGGCTGTTCAGATGGTGATTATTATCGTGGTTGATCGAGGTGAACACGTCCAAGGGTGTGTCCACCTTCGCCACCAGCACCGCAGACCACGCCTCGTCGACCCACAGCCCGCCATGGGCCGATAGGATCCGGATCCAGACCGCGACGCCCAGGATCGCAAGCAACGCGTATGCCGCGGGGAGGGGCAGGTGGTGACGCACACCCGGAGCAATAGCGCGCAACTGATTAAAGCCGCGTTTTCAGCGTCGCTCAGGCGGACCGTTCCGGCCGCGGCTGTCTCGTCGCTCCCGAAGCTACCCCTGGTTCTTCTGCCGCTTCGCCATGAAGGCGAGGCGTTCGAACAGCATCACGTCCTGTTCGTTCTTGAGCAGTGCGCCGTGCAGCGGCGGGATCGCCTTGGTC
The DNA here is from genome assembly GCF_014841795.1 of Sphingomonas sp. CFBP 13733. Lineage (NCBI taxonomy): Bacteria > Pseudomonadati > Pseudomonadota > Alphaproteobacteria > Sphingomonadales > Sphingomonadaceae > Sphingomonas > Sphingomonas sp. CFBP 13733. The sequence continues at coordinate 898,667 of NZ_JACYUP010000001.1, read as the reverse complement.
GGATCACGGTTCTGCAGCGTCTCGAGCGGCATGTCCTCGTACAGCAGCAGCTTGAGCCAGTCGAGCAGTTCGGAGGTCGAGGGCTTTTTCTTCAGGCCGGGTACGTCGCGGACGTCGTAGAACAGGTCCATCGCGCGCGAGACGAGCATGCGCTGGATCCCGGGGAAATGGACGTCGACGATCGCCTGCATCGTGTCGCGATCGGGGAACTTGATATAGTGGAAAAAGCAGCGGCGCAGGAATGCGTCGGGCAGTTCCTTCTCGTTGTTGCTGGTGATGATGACGATCGGACGCTCGACCGCGCGGACGGTTTCCTTGGTCTCGTAGACGTGGAATTCCATCCGATCGAGTTCCTGCAGCAGATCGTTCGGGAACTCGATATCGGCCTTGTCGATCTCGTCGATCAGCAGGACGGGCGGTGCCGGCTGGGTGAACGCCTCCCAGAGCTTGCCCTTGCGAATGTAGTTGCCGATGTCGTGGACGCGCTCGTCGCCGAGCTGGCCGTCGCGCAGGCGGGCGACCGCGTCATATTCGTACAGCCCCTGCTGCGCCTTGGTCGTCGACTTAATGTTCCATTCGATCAATGGCGCGCCGAGCGCCTTGGCGATCTCATAGGCGAGCACGGTCTTGCCGGTGCCGGGCTCACCCTTGATCAACAGCGGGCGGCGTAACGTCACCGCGGCATTCACCGCGACCTTGAGGTCGTCGGTCGCGACATAGCTCTGCGTGCCTTCGAAGCGCTTCATGCCCATTCCCGTCAGAATCGAATTCCCGGTACGGATAGAAGCTGTTGGGCATCCGACGCAACCCGGACGATGGCGACACCGACAGCGATCGGGTTTCGTTGCAAGGCCTGGACGGTGTACCGAGCATCCGCGCGGCGAAACGACGCGGCTGGAGGAGGCATCACGATCATCATGCTGAACAGGCGGGCTCTCCTGTCAGGCGTTTCCGCAACGCTCGTTACGCGTCCGGCCTTCGCACGCAGCGAGGCTCCTCCGCCCGGCGTCGCCGACTATGAGACCGCGAGTGGCGGCCATGTCGGGCTCTACGCGCGCAACCTGACGACGGGGAGGGCGATCGCCTGGCGTGCCGATGAGCGGTTCGTCATGTGCAGCACGTTCAAGGCGTCGCTCGCCGCGTGCGTGCTGAACCGGGTCGATCGCGGCCGGGCCCGGCTTGCGGACAGGATCGCGCTATCGCCCGCAGACCTGCAGGACTGGCACGCACCCGTTACCCGTCAGAATCTGGCGCGCGGCGAGATGTCGCTTGGCGAGATGTGTCAAGCGGCAGTCGAGCAGAGCGACAATAGCTGCGCCAACATCTTGTTGCAGCGGATCGGCGGACCCGCCGCGCTCACCGCCTATTGGCGGGGTCTCGGCGACGATGTCAGCCGGCTCGACGATATCGAGCCGTTCCTGAACCGTACGCCGCCGGGTGGGTTGCGCAACACGACGACGCCGAGGGCGATGGCGGCGACGATCGGACGGATGACGCGTGGTCCGGTATTGTCGCCCTCGTCACGCGCGCTGCTCATGCTGTGGCTCCGGCAATGCCGGACCGGCGCCGCGCGGTTGCGGGCCGGTCTGCCGCGCGGATGGGCAATCGGCAACAAGACGGGGAACAACGGCAAGGACGCGGCCGGCGACATCGGGCTGTTGTGGCGCGATCCCGACACGCCGATTATGATCAGTGTCTACACGCGCGGCGGCACGCCGACCGAGGCGCAGTTCAAGACGTTGTTTTCAGAGGTTGCCCGGGGAGTTGCTACGATACTGGCCTAGGCTGCGAGTGCAATCCGTTCAGAGATCGCCGCGCGCGCTGGCGCGGGCTTCGAGCAGCGACCAGAGGCCGCGATGCTGGGCGTAGAGCTGCTGCGCCCCGAAGGTGATGGCGCGCCGTGTACCAGGCGTCGCACCCAGCGTCGCCAGCGCCTTGGCGCTGACGTCAGCGGGCGGGAGCGCGCGCGGCGGCGCGACGATGCCGAAGCGGGTCGCGGCAAGGTCGAGCACATCGCGCGTCACCGCCCAGTCGTGGAGCAGCGCGGCCACTGCCCCCGTGGCGCAACCGGCGCGCTCCGAACCGGACAGGATCTCCAGCGCGTTGCGCACGCCGGCGAGGGCGGCCTCGGTCGCCGCCTGACCCGGTGTCGAGGGCAACGGCCCCACGGCCGCGGTCAGTTGGGCGAGATAGCCGCGTTCGATCGCGAACCCGGTCGCTGCGGTTTCGAGCCAGGGCAGCGATGCGAGCTGTGCGCCGCGCAGCAAGGCGTCGTCGATCATCCCGGGATGCCGTCCATAGACGTCGCAGAACGCGTGCACCGCATCTGACAGGTTGCGCTGGGCTGGGGCGGATTGAATCAGCCGCGTCGCGTGAGGGTGCGCGACAGCACCGTCTACGGCGCCAAGGCGCGCGACGACGTCCCAGGCGCCGGGCCGTGTTTCGTCAATGGATGCCGTTGTCGAAGCCATTAGTCCCCGGTCATGTCTGGGATGCCCGCGCGCCATATGCGTGCGGACGTCCGGCCACAGGTCCTTGCACGTCACGTGTAAAGACGGCGTGCACATGACGTTAACCGGCTGCTAACCATCCGCCGGCGAGTCCGGTCGGCCTGGGCGTGACGCCTTGGCCGCGGGCAAGCGCGTGACGCGGGGTTTACGGCTTTACGGGGGCGGGACGCGCCGCGATAACGCGCGCGGCACCGGCGCCGCGCTGGAGCCCGTCCATCGGAGACTATAGGATGCGTACATGGTTGCTTGGGCTTGCACTTGCTTCGGTCGGAACCGCCGCGATGGCTGCTGACGGCGCGTCTGCGCAAACGGCTGGCGGCGCCGACGGCGTTGCAACGCCGAGCGATCCGGCCGCGGCTCCCATGGCAGCTGCAACCCCGGCCGGCGATCTGACGCTGGCGCGGGTGTTCGGCAATCCCGACCTGTCGGGCCCGCAGCCGCGCGCGGTTCGGCTGTCGCCCGACGGTGCGCTGTTGACCTCGCTGCGGAACCGGGCGGACGAGAAGGAGCGGTTCGACCTGTGGGCGGTCGATACCGCCACGGGCCAGGAGCGGATGCTCGTCGATTCGAAGAGTGTAGGCAGCGGCGCCGAGCTGAGCGAAGCCGAGAAGATGCAGCGTGAGCGCGCGCGGATCGCCGGGTCGAAGGGTATCATCGCCTATGACTGGGCCCCCGATGGCAAGTCGATCCTCGTGCCACTCGACGGCGACCTGTACATCGCGACGCTCGACGGCAAGGTCCGGCGGCTGACTGATACACCGGGTGGCCAGCTGAACCCCGTGATCAGCCCCAAGGGTGGGTTCGTGTCCTATGTCCGCGACCAGAATCTGGTCGTCCAGCCGCTCGCGGGCGGCGAGGCGCGCGCGGTCACCAAGGGCGGCGGCGGCACCGTCCATTTCGGCGAGGCGGAGTTCGTCGCGCAGGAAGAAATGGATCGTCGCACGGGCTATTGGTGGTCGCCCGACGAGCGCTATGTCGCGGTCGAGCGCTTCGATGAGGCGCCGGTGCGCATCTTCACGCGTGCCTCGATCGGCGCGACCGGGACCAAGGTCTATGATCAGCGCTATCCCGCCGCTGGCACGCCCAACGCGCTGGTGGACCTGTACGTCATGAAGCCCGACGGGTCGGGCCAGGTGAAGGTCGATCTGGGCACCAATCCCGACATCTATCTGGCGCGGGTCGACTGGACGCCGGACGGGACGATGCTGCTCGTCCAGCGCCAGAGCCGCGACCAGAAGCTGCTCGAGATGCTGCGCGTCGACCCGGCAACGGGCAAGTCGACGATCCTGTTCACCGAGAAGTCGGGGGTGAAGAGCTGGCTGAACCTGTCGGACGCCTACCGCGTGCTGAAGGACGGCAGCCTGATCTGGCGGTCGGAGCGCAGCGGCTATGGCCATCTCTACCGGTTCGCGGCGGGGCGCTGGACGCAGCTGACCAAGGGCGACTGGGTCGTGACCGGGCTGGTCGGCGTCGACCAGGCCAAGGGGCGGTTGTTCTTCACGGGCAACAAGGACGACGTGCTCGAGCAGCAGCTCTATTCGGTCGATATCGCCAAGCCGAACGCGATCACCAAGCTGACCGAGAGCGGCTGGTGGAACAGCGCGTCGATGGACGGTGCCGGCACGCGGTTCATCGTCTCGCGCTCGAACCCGTCACAGCCGACCCAGGTCTATCTGGCGGATGCGACCGGCAAGCGGATTTCGTGGATCAACGAGAATGCGGTGAAGGAGGGGCATCCCTATCATCCCTATGCCGCCAGCCATCAGCAGACCAAGTTCGGCACGCTGAAGGCCAAGGACGGCACGACGCTCTATTACGAGATGATCACCCCGCCGATCGAGCCGGGCAAGAAATATCCCGTCTTCTTCCAGCATTATGGCGGCCCGGGCACCGGCCAGCAGGTCACGCGCGGCTGGCAGGGGCCGCTGCCGCAATATCTGGTCGATCAGGGCTGGATCTTCTTCCAGATCGACAATCGCGGCTCGTACAACCGCGGCAAGAAGTTCGAGGACGCGATCTATCATGCGATGGGCACGGTCGAGGTCGAGGACCAGCTGAGCGGGGCGGAGTATCTGAAGACGCTGCCGTTCGTCGAGCCGAGCAAGATCGCGACCTATGGCTGGTCCTATGGCGGGTACATGTCGCTGAAGATGCTGGAGAAGACGCCGGGGGTCTATGCCGCTGCGGTGTCGGGCGCGCCGGTCACCGACTGGCAGCTCTACGACACGCATTATACCGAGCGCTATCTGGGCGACCCCAAGACCGATCCGGCGAGCTATGCGACGTCGGCCGCGGTCGAGGATGCGGCGCTGATCAAGGATCCGCTGCTGCTGATCCACGGCATGGCGGACGATAACGTGTTCCTCGACAATTCGACCAAGGTCGCGGCCAAGATGCAGGCGACTGCGACGCCGTTCGAGATGATGTTCTACCCGGGCTATACGCACCGCGTCGCGGGGCCGGGGATCAGCGAGCATGTCTGGGGGACGATCCTCAACTTCCTCGACCGGACGGTGAAGGACAAACCGGTTCCCGGTGAAGGGACGAGCTTGCCCGCGACGAAATAAAGTTATCTGGCAGGGTGCGTCGGAGACGTATACGGACGCGCCCGAATGAAAATCAGCAATGTCGCGATCGTTTCGCGGCGGCATCAAGGGACGACATAATGGGTTATCGGATCGTGGTCGCAGGGGCGACCGGCAATGTCGGGCGCGAAATGCTCAACATCCTGGCGGAGCGTGAATTTCCGGCGGACGAGATCGCCTGCGTCGCATCGTCGCGCAGCCAGGGCGAGATGGTCGATTTCGGTGACACCGGCAAGCAGATCAAATGCCAGAATATCGAGAATTTCGACCCCACCGGCTGGGACATGGCGCTGTTCGCGATCGGGTCGGAGGCGACCGCGGTCTATGCACCGAAATTCGCCGCGGCGGGCTGCACCGTGATCGACAATTCGTCGCTGTACCGGATGGATCCGGACGTGCCGCTGATCGTGCCCGAAGTGAATGCGGACGCGATCGACGGCTACAAGGTCCGCAACATCATCGCCAACCCGAACTGCTCGACCGCGCAGATGGTCGTCGCGCTCAAGCCGCTGCATGACGCGGCCAAGATCAAGCGCGTCGTCGTCGCGACCTATCAGTCGGTGTCGGGCGCGGGCAAGCAGGGCATGGACGAGCTGTTCGAGCAGAGCCGCAACATCTTCGTCGGCGACCCGGCCGAGGCCAAGAAGTTCACCAAGCAGATCGCGTTCAACGTGATCCCGCACATCGACAGCTTCCTCGACGACGGATCGACCAAGGAAGAGTGGAAGATGGTGGTCGAGACCAAGAAGATCCTCGACCCGAAGATCAAGGTCACCGCGACCTGCGTCCGGGTGCCGGTTTTCGTCGGTCATTCGGAAGCGATCAACATCGAGTTCGAGAACGAGATCTCGGCCGAGGAGGCGCAGAACATCCTGCGCGAGGCGCCCGGGGTCATGCTGATCGATAAGCGCGAGGATGGCGGCTACATCACGCCGATCGAATGCGTCGGCGAGTTCGCGACCTTCATCAGCCGCGTGCGCGAGGATTCGACCGTCGAGAACGGCATCAACCTGTGGTGCGTGTCGGATAATCTGCGCAAGGGCGCGGCGCTGAACGCGGTGCAGATCGCCGAGCTCCTGGGTCGTCGGCATCTGAAGAAGGACGCGTAAGCGGGGGAGCGGGAGGGGGAGCCTCCTTCCGCTTATCCGACGTCGAGCGCGGGATGACGTATCGCGGGCGTCATCCTGCGTGGGCGGACACGGGCAAAGCCCGTGTCGTCGACCGGCGCTGAGTGCGCCGTCGGCCGATCTTGCCTATGCGATCCTGCTTCGCTGGATCGTCTTATGGCTGCGATCAGTGACCGATATACCGTCCCGGCCTATGCCAGGCGATCAGGATCAGGCTGATCGCGGCCGCGCTTAGGACCGACCAGCCGAACTGACCCGCGCTGACGACAGGGATCGCGGCGGCTAGGATTACCACGTCGAGTGCGATCTGCGTGCGGCCCGCATTCCATCCCCGCGTGCGCTGCAGCCACAGCGTCACGACCCCGGTGCCGCCGACCCCGGCCTGATGCCGCGCGAGGACGAGGATGCCGAGCCCGATCACCGTGCCGCCTACGATCGCGGCGAAGAACGGGTGCATCTGATCGACGTGCATCGATCCGCCCGCGAAGGTCGAGAAGGCGGCGATCCCGGCATTCACCAGCATCGTCTTGATCGCGAAGCGGCGGCCCATCGCGTAATGCGCGAACAGGAAGAAGGGCAGGTTGATCAGCGTGAACAGCACGCCGGTCGGCAAGGGCACCAGATAGGACAAGAGCAGCGCGATCCCGGCGATCCCGCCGGTGACGAGCCCCGCCGCCTTCAGGAAGACCAGCCCGATCACCAGCAGGATACAGCCGATGACGAGCGCGTAGAAATCCTCCGCGATGCTGTGCGGGCGTCCCAGGGGAAGGGTGGCTGAGGGGAGGGTGGCGTCGGCAGATGGCGGCATTGCGGGTCCTTGGTCGGGCCCTTCGCGCATCCTCGGTGAATCGTCCGACGCGATCCTTGCCCCTTAGCTAGAGGAGTTTGCGTGCCACACTACCCCTTTTTGTGATCGAGTCGTGCGTTGCGGGGTTTAGCGCCGGTCCCGGTCCCGGTGGCGGTTGACAGCACGGTGTCGTGTGTCGGACGGGGGCGGCAACATCCTACGATTATAGGGATCTGGATCCGTGGCACATTCCCCGACCGAAACGCAGTATTTCGAGAGCTTCGACGGCACGCGGATCGCGTGGCGCGAGGTCGGCGAGGGGCGACCGGTGGTGCTGATCCACGGCTATTTCTCCGACGCGAAGACCAACTGGATCCGCTATGGCCATGCCACCAAGATCGCGGCCAAGGGGTTCCGCGTGATCATGCCCGACCTGCGCGCGCACGGAGAGAGCGGCAAGCCGCATGGGCTGGAATTCTACCCCGCGGATGCGCTGACGCTCGACGGCCATGCGCTGGTCGATCATCTCGGGCTCACCGATTATGATCTCGGCGGCTATTCGCTGGGCGCGCGGACGACGTCGCGAATGCTGGCGACGGGCGCGACCCCAAGGCGGGTGATCTTTTCGGGAATGGGCCTCGCCGGGCTGACCGAGACGTCGCGGCGCGCGGGGCATTTCCGCAATATCCTCACCAATCTGGGCAAGCATGTCCAGGGCACGCCGGAATGGCTGGCCGAGGCGTTTCTAAAGACCACGGGCGGCGATCCGGTCGCATTGCTCGGGATCCTCGAGACCTTTGCGGATACACCGATCGAGGCGGTCAGGGCGATCGAGCAGCCGGCGCTGGTGGTGTGCGGTGCGGAGGACGAGGATAACGGGTCGGCACCGGACCTCGCCGCGGTGCTGCCGCATGGCCGCTATGTCGCGACGCCGGGCGGGCATATGAGTGCGGTGGTGAAGCCCGAGCTTGGCCAGGCGATTGCGGACTTTCTTGCTGAATAGCCCCCGGTCATCCTGACGAACGTCAGGACCCGGAGCCAAGCAGCGCCGTCCCCGGTAACCCTGGGTCCTGACTTTCGTCAGGATGACGGGAGGGGGCGTGGCTGGCGGGTTGACCATCTGGCGGCGGATCATCCATCAGGGCCTCACGATAAGGGGATGATGATGGTTCGGTTCAGCGTTTCGATGTTTGCTCTCGCCGGCGCGCTGTGCGCTGCGCCGTCGGTGGCCGGTGCCCAGGCCACCGCCGCCGCGTCCAGCCCGACCGCCGCGCAGGCGGATGCGTTCGTCGCCGAGGCGGAAAAGGTCTTTGCCGCCAAGTCGGTCGACGCCTCGCGCGTGGCGTGGGTGAACGCGACCTACATCACCGACGATACCGATGCGCTCGCGGCGAAGTCGGGGGCGGAGATGACCGATCTCGGCGTGAAATATGCGCTGGGTGCGGCGAAATACGCCAATGTCCCAGGGCTGTCGGTCGACACCAAGCGCAAGCTCGACCTGCTCCGCGGGGGGCTGACGCTGCCCGCGCCGACGCGGCCGGGCGCATCGGACGAGCTGTCGATGCTGACGACGAAGATGTCGTCGTCCTACGGCAAGGGCATGGGGACGCTCGACGGCAAGCCGATCAACGGCTCAGACATCGAGGCGGCGATGGGCGAGAGCCGCGATCCCGCCAAGCTGCAGGAGATGTGGACGAGCTGGAACGACGCGGTCGGCGCGCCGATGCGCGGCGACTATGCCAAGATGACCGCGATCTCGAACGAGGGCGCGCGCGAGCTCGGCTACAAGGATGTCGGCGCGCTGTGGCGGTCGGGCTACGACATGAGCCCCGAGCAATTCGCCGCGCTGACCGACAAGATCTGGAAAGACGTCGAGCCGCTCTACATGGCGCTGCACACCTATACGCGGTGGAAGCTCAACGAGAAATATGGCGATGCGGTCCAGGCGAAGACCGGCCCGATCCGTAGCGACCTGCTCGGCAATATGTGGGCGCAGGAATGGGGCAACATTTACGACATTGTCGCTCCCAAGGGATCTGGCGATCTCGGCTTCGACACGGGCGAGCTGCTGAAGGCCACGGGCTATGACGCGGTGAAGATGGTGAAGCAGGGCGAGGGCTTCTACTCGTCCTTGGGCTTTGCGCCGCTCCCCGAGACCTTCTGGAAGCGATCGCAGATCACCAAGCCCGCGGATCGCGACGTGATCTGCCATGCATCGGCTTGGGATATCGACAACCAGGACGATATCCGCATCAAGATGTGCACCAAGGTGAATGCGGACGACTTCGTCACGATCCATCATGAGCTCGGCCACAATTACTACCAGCGCGCGTACAAGGCGCAGCCGATGCTGTACAAGAACGGCGCGAATGACGGCTTCCATGAGGCGATCGGGGATACCGTCGCGCTGTCGATCACGCCCGATTATCTGGTGAAGATCGGACTTCTCGACCAGGCGCGCGTGCCGAGCGCGGACAAGGATATCGGCCTGTTGCTGCGTCAGGCGATGGACAAGGTCGCGTTCCTGCCGTTCGGGCTGCTGATCGACAAATGGCGCTGGGGCGTGTTCTCGGGACAGATCCCGACGACCGGCTATCAGGCGGCGTGGGACCAGATGCGGCTGCAATATCAGGGGATCAAGCCGCCGGTCGCGCGCGACGAGACGAAGTTCGACGCGGGCGCGAAATACCATATCCCGGCGGCGGTGCCCTATACGCGCTACTTCCTCGCGCGCGTGCTGCAGTTCCAGTTCTACAAGGCTGCGTGCGAGCAGTCGGGGTGGAAGGGGCCGCTGCATCGCTGCTCGTTCTACGGCAACAAGGCGGTCGGCACGAAGCTGAACGCGATGCTGAGCATGGGGCAGTCCAAGCCCTGGCCGGATGCGTTGCAGGTGTTCACGGGGAGCCGCGAGATGTCGGGCGCGGCGCTGGTCGAGTATTTCAAGCCGCTCAAGGCGTGGCTCGACGTGCAGAACAAGGGCAAGCCCACCGGCTGGTGAGCTTTAGGCAATTGGTGGCGGCCCTGTTTCCCCGCGAAGGCGGGGATCCACGGCGCAAGCGCGCTTTGGCTCTAGCTGGGCCCCCGCATCCGCGGGGGAACAGTGGGGGCCAGGGACGATTATTCCGGGATCGTTCCTTCGTCGGCAATCCCGGCTTCGAACGACTTCGACGAATCCGTACCGTCCGCCTGATGCGCGTGCTTGCCAGCGGGTTTGGGCGTCTTCGGCGTGCTGCCGCGCAACGTCAGTAGCGCTGCGGCAGCGCCAAGTACCGCGACGCCGCCCGCGATCGCGGCGGCACCCCATTTGCCGCCGACCTTGTCGATCGGCTTGGCGACGGGCGGCGGCGTCTTGCGCGCCGATATCGGTCGCGGCGTGCTGCGCTTGGTCGAGCGCGGCTTGGGGGCGGGTTTGGGCTTGCGCGAGACGGGGACCGCCTTTTCGGATGCCGGCTTGTCGAGTACCGGCGCGGCCGGCGCAACCACGGGCTTGGCCGGCTTGGGTGCACTGGCCTTGCGCGGCGCGCGGCGGCGCGTGACGACGGGCTTCTTGGCGTCCGTTTCAGGCGGGTCGGTGTCGGCCACGGCTATGCTCCCTCACAAAATGATCCCGCGGGCGTAACGCATCGGCATGCGATGCGCTCCGAAAATCGCGCGGTAGGCCTTACCGGAACGGCGGCTCATCGAACGCCCGCAGCTTGCGGCTGTGCAGCTTGGCACCCTCCTGGCGAAGCTGCTCACAGGTTTCGATCCCGATCCGCAGATGCTCGCTGATCGCGCGTTCGTAGAAGCGGTTGGCCTGACCCGGCAGCTTCAGCTCGCCGTGGAGCGGCTTGTCCGAGACGCAGAGCAGCGTGCCGTAGGGAACGCGGAAGCGATAGCCCTGTGCGGCGATCGTCGCCGATTCCATGTCGATGCCGACCGCTCGCGACAGCGAGAAGCGCAGCGCCGATTTCGAATAGCGCAGCTCCCAGTTGCGGTCGTCGGTGGTGACGATCGTCCCCGTACGCAGCCGGCGCTTCAGGTCCTCGCCCGACTGGCCCGAGACGATCTCGGCGGCCTTGGCCATCGCCACCTGGACCTCGGCGATCGCAGGGACGGGGATTTCGGGCGGGAGCACGTCGTCGAGCACATGGTCGTCGCGCAGATAGGCATGCGCGAGCACATAGTCGCCGATCCGCTGGCTGGGACGCAGGCCGCCGCAGTGACCGATCATAAGCCAGGCCTCGGGACGCAGCACCGCGAGATGGTCGCAGATTGTCTTGGCGTTGGACGGGCCGACGCCGATGTTGACGAGCGTGATCCCGGTGCGGTCGTCCGCCATCAGGTGATAGGCGGGCATCTGGTGCCGCCGCCATGCGCTGTCGGAGATGATCTTATCGATATCGTCCCCTGACGAGATCGTGATCCCGCCCGCACCCGACAACGTCGTGAACCGGCTGTCTTCGCCGAGCTGCGTGCCCGCCCAGCGAACGAATTCATCGACATAGCGGTGGTAGTTCGTAAACAATACGAAGCGCTGCGCGTGTTCGGCAGGGGTGCCCATGTAATGGCGCAGCCGTGCGAGACTGAAATCGGTCCGCAAGCCATCGAACAGCGCGAGCGGGCGCGTGTCGTCCTGCGCCACCCACAGCCCGTCGGCGATTTCGTCGCCGATATGCGCGAGCTCGGTGGCGGGAAAGAATCTTGCGAGCTCGGTCGCGGAGACCTCGTCGAGGCTCAGCGCGTGGCCGGGGTCGATGACATAGGGGAAGGGGATCTCCTGCCGCCCTTCGACGGCTTCGACCTCGACGTCATAATCCTCGATCAGCAGGGTGAGCTGTTCGGTTAGGTAGTCGGCGAAGATCGCGGGCTTGGTCACGCTGATCCGGTATTCCCCGGGATTCACCATCCGCCCGAACGAGCGGAGCGGCGTGGGACGGTCGATGCCGCCTTTGTAGATCAGCCGGATTTCTGGATAGGCGAACGAGCCATCGCTGCGGGTTGCCGGATCGGGCACGGTGCCGTCGGCGATATAGGCGCTCATGGCGGACTGGAGCCGCGCAACGGAGGCGCGGTAGAGGCGGTCGAGTTCGGCGACCAGGTCGGATGCGATTGTCATCGCCCAGTGTTACGCGGGCGAGATTACGGAGGCAAGACTGGCGCGCGTGCTACGCCAGCTCCGTCATTCCCGCGTGCGCGAGGATGACGGAGCGCGACGTTCAATCAGGCGCGCGTCGCAATCAGATCTCGCTGAGCAGATGCTCGGCAGAGCTCACCTTGAACTCACCGGGGGCCTCGACGTTCAGCTGCTCGACGACGCCGTCATTGACGATCATCGAATAACGCTGGCTGCGCGTGCCCATGCCGAAACCCGAGCCGTCCATCGTCAGGCCGACCGCCTTGGCGAAATCGCCATTGCCGTCCGCGAGCAGCGTAATGTCGCCGGCACCGGCCGACTTGCCCCATGCATCCATCACGAACGCGTCATTGACCGATGTGCAGGCGACCTCGTCGATGCCCTTGGCCTTCAGCGCGGCTTCCTTTTCGACGAAGCCCGGCAGGTGCTTGGCGGAGCAGGTCGGCGTGAAGGCGCCAGGTACGGCGAAGAGCGCGACCCTGCGGCCTGCGAAGAAGGTCTCGGACTCGACCTGATCGGGGCCGTCCGCGGTGGCCTTGACGAGAGTGGTGTTGGGAAGCCGGTCGCCGACGCTGATCGTCATGGAAATTCTCCTGTCGCCGCGAGATCGTCCCGGGCGGACGGTACCTCGTATGGGAGGCGCGCGATTTCAAGCGTGGCGGCGGGGCCGTCGCGACGCTATGGTCTAGGGCATGGACAAGACGGCTTTTCTTTCCGGGCAACTCCTCCTGGCGATGCCGGGGATGAGCGATCCGCGGTTCGCCCGCGCGGTCATCGCAATGTGCAGTCATGATGAGAACGGCGCGCTCGGGATTGGTCTCGGCGCCACCGTGGACGGTCTTGGCTTTCATGACCTGCTCGAACAGTTCGAGATCGCACCCGGTGACGCGCCCAATGCCCCGGTGCATTTCGGCGGGCCGGTCGAACCCCGCCGCGGCTTCGTCATCCATTCGTGCGACTGGGGCGGGCAGGACACGATCGAGGTCGCAGGGCTCTGGGCCTTGTCGAGCACGATCGACGTGCTCCGCGCGATCGCGGAGGGGAAGGGGCCGTCGCAATGGGTCGTCGCGCTCGGCTATGCGGGATGGGACAGCGGGCAGATCGAGGGCGAACTGGCGCGTCCCGGCTGGTTCAACGTCGCCGGCGCTGCCGATCTGGTGTTCGACACCAACGCGGACGAGCGCTGGAGCAGGGCGTTCGAGCGGGCCGGCGTCGACCCGCGGCTGCTGGTGGCGGATACCGGTACGGCCTGACGGTCGCCGCGCGTATCGGCGGGTCAAGATGACATTCTAGCGCGGCGAGGACCGTTCCGGGCGTCATATAAAGATATCTTTATATTTGATTTGGGCGGCCCGTTCCTCTATGCGGCCCTGCATCCGGCACGGGCATGAGGCTCGCCGATCAAAGATTTCCAGGAGATATCCTCGTGGCCACCACGCTCGCGCCCCAGAAGACGGACGGCAAGACCGATTACGTCGTCGCCGACATCAGCCTTGCCGATTTCGGCCGCGCCGAGATCAACATCGCCGAAACCGAAATGCCGGGCCTGATGTCGCTTCGCGAGGAATTCGGCGCCGCGCAGCCGCTCAAGGGCGCGCGCATCACCGGTTCGCTGCACATGACGATCCAGACCGCGGTTCTGATCGAGACGCTGACCGCGCTCGGCGCCGACGTCCGCTGGGCGACGTGCAACATTTTCTCGACGCAGGACCATGCCGCCGCCGCGATTGCCGCGTCGGGCGTGCCGGTGTTCGCGATCAAGGGCGAGACGCTCGCCGACTACTGGAACTATGTCGGCGACATCTTCTCGTGGGATCGCGACGTCGAGGGCCAGACCGCCAACATCATCCTTGATGACGGTGGCGACGCGACGATGTTCGCACTCTGGGGTGCGAAGCTCGAAGCCGGCCACACGATGCCCGAGCCCGAGAATGAGGAAGAGGTCGAGATGCAGCGTGCGCTCAAGGCGTATGTCGCAAAGAACCCCGGCTATCTGACCGAGACCGTGAAGAACCTGAAGGGCGTCTCGGAAGAGACCACGACCGGCGTTCACCGGCTGTACGAGATCGCCAAGAAGGGCGAGCTGCCGTTCCCCGCGATCAACGTCAACGACTCGGTCACCAAGTCGAAGTTCGACAACCTTTACGGCTGCAAGGAATCGCTGGTCGACGCGATCCGTCGCGCGACCGACGTCATGCTCGCCGGCAAGGTCGCCTGCGTCGCCGGTTTCGGTGACGTCGGCAAGGGTTCGGCGCAGTCGCTCCGCAACGGCGGCGCACGCGTGATGGTCACCGAAGTCGATCCGATCTGCGCACTGCAGGCGGCGATGGAGGGCTTCGAGGTCGTGACGATGGAAGACGCCGTGAAGCGTGCGGACATCTTCTGCACCGCGACCGGCAATGCCGACGTCATCACCGCCGATCACATGAAGGCGATGAAGCCGATGTCGATCGTCTGCAACATCGGTCACTTCGACTCGGAGATCCAGATCGCCGCGCTGTCGAACTATGACTGGACCGAAGTGAAGCCCGGCACCGATCTGGTGAAGTTCCCGGACGGCAAGCAGATCATCATCCTGGCGAAGGGTCGCCTCGTGAACCTGGGTTGCGCCACCGGCCATCCGTCGTTCGTGATGTCGGCCTCGTTCACCAACCAGACGCTCGCGCAGATCGAGCTCTGGACCAAGGGCGAGAACTACAAGAACGAAGTCTATGTCCTGCCGAAGCATCTCGACGAGAAGGTCGCAGCGCTGCATCTCGAGAAGCTGGGCGTGAAGCTGTCGCAGCTTACCCCGAAGCAGGCCGGTTACATCGGCGTGCCCGTCGAGGGCCCGTTCAAGCCGGATCACTATCGCTACTGATCGCCCACGCGATCTGAAGCGGAAAAGGCCGCGTCTACCGAAGGGTGGACGCGGCCTTTTCTTTTGGATCTGACTGTTGTGTGTAACTAGTGCGCCGTTCTTTTCGTTACATCTCGGTCGCTTGTGGTGCTTTCCTGACGTCCGGCTTCAACGCCGGGGGTGCTGCCGCCGCTGGCGTGCCGGGCGTCTTGCGCCGCACACCGTCGAGCTCCTGTGGCGCATCTGCTTGGGGCGCAGCCTTGTCCGCCGCCGCGGGGGCCGCGCGCAGCGTCTGTCGCGCGCGCATGCACTGCGACGGATCGGGCCGGCGGACCTGCTGGCAGTTCCACAACGCCTTTTCGTAATCAGCCGAGCGATCGCGCAGGTAGCTGAACGTGATTGCCGCGCTCTGCACCGGCGTCAGCGGCGTGGACGTTGCGGCCTTGGTTTTGTCGGCCCATGCCATGAACCGACAAAAGGCACGGTCGCCGCAGGCGATCGTCGCGAGCGTCGGGTAGGCGTTGGGGAGCACGCCCGGCGAGAAGGTCATCAGCACCGTATCGCCCTCGGCCGTCGCGAAAGGCGTCGAGGCGGCGTTCGCGCCGTCACCGGCGACCGCGTCATCGCCCAAAACAAAGCCGAGCGCGGCGGATGCTTCGGCAATCGCGGCATCAGCCTCTGACAGCGCGGCGGCGGTGCGGTGCGCGTCCGAAATAGGCGCGAGCTGCGCGATGACCGGTTCGCCCTGCTCGGGCGCGCGCCGGAAGGCTGGGGGCGTGCCCCACCAGCCCGACCAGCGGAAGAACAGGTGTGACCCGACCGCGACGATCTTGTCGAGGCTCGACTGCCAATAGGGGACGACCCAGTCGGTGTGGTAATGCGTGGCATAGCCGACCGGTCGATAGACATTGCCTGACAATGCGGCGGTCGCGACGCTGCGCGCCCGGCGCCAGGCGTCGTCGGAGGGCTTCCAGCGGAGCAGCGCGCCGTCGCAGCTGAAGCTGAACTGGCAACCCGTCGCACGCGTCTCGCCCTCGAATACGACCCCGCAGACGGTCTTCGGAAAGGCGGGATGACGCAGGCGGTTCAGCACGACCTGCGCGACGGCGCGCTCGCCAACCGTGTCGTCCCCCGCCTCGTACAGCGTTCCCGCCGCGAGGCAGTCGGTCGCGCGTGCGAGGTCGTCTGCGGTACCGGCGAAGCGGAACGGCCGTGCAGCGGGGTTCGGATCGGTCGAGAACGGCACCGTGGCGTTGAACGCCCGCGCATCCTCGGGCGCGAGGTCGACGAACCGGACCGGCTCGACGGGGGGCAGCTCGGCCTGGGGCACAACGCGCTGTTTCGGCATCGCAGCGCGCGCCGGGTGGGGCAGCGCCGGAGGATTGGTCACGACGAGCGTCGGTCCGACGATCGCCGCGGCCGCGATCGCGAGTACCGACACGCGCAGATAAACGGCGCCACGCGCATCGGTCATCGTCGTCACTGCTCCGGAAGGAAGTCCGGCACGGACAGATAGCGCTCGCCGGTATCATAGTTGAAGCCGAGGACGCGGACGTCGTCGGGAAGATCAGGGAGCTTCTGCAGGATCGCGGCCAGCGTCGCGCCCGAACTGATCCCGACCAGCATGCCCTCTTCGGCCGCCGATCGGCGTGCCATGTCCTTGGCGACCGCGGCATCGACCTCGATCACGCCGTCGATCGCCTGGGTGTGGAGATTGGCGGGGATGAAGCCTGCGCCGATGCCCTGGATCGGATGCGGGCCCGGCTGGCCACCGGCGATCACGGGCGAGGCGGCGGGCTCGACCGCATAGACCTTCAACTCGGGCCAGTGCGCCTTCAGCGCCTCGGCGACGCCCGTGATGTGGCCGCCGGTGCCTACGCCCGTGATGATCACGTCGATCGGCGTATCCCGGAAATCCTGGAGGATTTCCTGTGCTGTTGTACGGACATGCACGTCGATGTTCGCAGGATTTTCGAACTGCTGCGGCATCCAGGCGCCGGGCGTTTCGGCGACGCGCTCGCGCGCGCGTTCGATCGCGCCCTTCATGCCCTTCTCGCGCGGGGTCAGGTCGAAGGTCGCACCATAAGCGAGCATCAGACGCCGACGTTCGACGCTCATGCTCTCGGGCATCACGAGGATCAACTTGTAGCCCTTGACCGCTGCCACCATTGCCAGGCCGACGCCGGTGTTGCCGCTGGTCGGTTCGATGATCGTGCCGCCGGGCTTGAGGTCGCCGGCCTTTTCGGCGGCCTCGATCATCGCCAGCGCAATACGGTCCTTGATCGAACCGCCAGGATTCGACCGTTCGGATTTCACCCAGACTTCGGAATCGGGGAAGAGCTTCGACAGGCGGACATGCGGCGTGTTGCCGATCGTGTCCAGGATCGAGGAGGCTTTCATGGCTTGGCTTCTCCGTGCTGTGGTTCGGTCTCTAGGATCTCGGGGGGATCAAAGGTCTTCGCCGCCCCGAGTTCCGGGAACAGGCGCGCCCAGCCGATCGTGACGGCAATAGCACCAACCCCGCCGAACACCACTGCGCCGACGGGGCCGAGCAGCGACGCCATCACCCCGCTTTCGAATTCGCCGAGCTCGTTCGAGGCCGAGATCGTCAGCTGCGACACCGCGCTGACGCGGCCGCGCATCACGTCGGGCGTGTGCAGTTGGATCAGCGACTGGCGGACATAGACCGAGATCATGTCCGCACCGCCCGCGACGATCAGCGCGACGAGGCTGAGGACGAAGGCGGGGTGGATGGGGAACCCCGCAATCGTGCCGGGGGTGAGCCCGATCAGCTCGACGATCGGCGTCGCGACCCCGAAGGTGAGGATCGCGATACCGAACACGATCACCGCGATCAGCATCTTGACCCCGACATTGCGCGACATCGGTCGAATCGAGAACCAGATCGCGGTGACCGCGGCACCGATCCCCATGCCCGCGGCAAGCACGCCGAGCCCTTGCGACCCGACATGCAAAATATCGCGGGCATAGACGGGCAGCAGCGACGTGGCTCCCGCCAGCAAAACCGCGAACAGGTCGAGCGTGATTGTCGCGAGCACGAGCCGGTTGCGGCGGACATAGGTAAAGCCCTCGATGATCCGCGCGAGGGGGCGATGGTCGGTCTGCGCGGCGGGCTGTGCCACCGGGCCGATCAGGAACATGAACACCAGCGCGACGAGGAAGAGCAGCGTCGCCACGCCGTACGCGACCTCGGGATGGATCGCGTAGAGCAGCCCGCCGACGCTCGGGCCTGCGATCGTTCCGACCTGCCACGCGATCGAACTGATCGCGATCGCGGTGGGGAGCACAGCCCGGGGCACGAGATTGGGCGCGAGCGCCGAATAAGCCGGGCCGGAAAAGGCGCGCGCGACGCCGAAGGCGACCGCGGCGGCGAACAGCGCGCCGAGCGTGAGATGGCCGGACCATGTCAGCAGCCAGAGCGTCGCGGCGGTGAGCACCAGCAGCGTGGTCGTGCCGCGGACGATCCAGCGCCGGTCGAAGCTGTCCGCGACGAGCCCGGTGATCGGGGTCAGCAGGAACAGCGGCACGAACTGCGCAAAGCCGATCATCCCGAGCATGAACGCCGCCTGGCGGATGTCCATCGTTTCGCGCGCCAGGTTGTAGACCTGCCAGCCGATGACGATCGACATCGCGCTCACCGCGATCGTGCCGGCGAACCGCGACAGCCAATAGGCGCGAAAATTGGCGATCCGGAAGGGATGCTGATGCGGGTCGATCGTCGGGTTCATTGTCCCGGGCTTTAGGGGGTCGGGCGCGGGAAGGGCAACCGGAGCTTTGCTTGGGGCGGGGATAGGGGCGGGGGCCACAGCCCGCGTGTCGGGCGCGACGGATCGAGGTTCGCGGGACAGTCGCAAAATCGCATACCCCAGACGGGAATTGATGTTCGGCCCCGTCCGCGCCTATAGGCTGCGGCAACTCCCCTACGGAAAACGAGGTTTCCCACATCGTGGCCAAAGCCCCCCCAGCACGTGCAATCGCCGAGCCCCCGATCACCAACCGTGAACGGCCGGCCGAACCCAAGCCCTATGAGGCCAGCAAGGACGAGCTGCTCGCCTTCTACAAGCAGATGCTGCTGATCCGGCGTTTCGAGGAAAAGGCGGGCCAGCTTTACGGTCTCGGCCTGATCGGCGGCTTCTGCCACCTGTACATCGGCCAGGAAGCCGTCGCAGTCGGCCTGCAGTCCGCGCTCGACGGCGAGACCGATTCGGTCATCACCGGCTATCGCGACCACGGCCACATGCTCGCCTACGGGATCGACCCGAAGGTTATCATGGCCGAGCTGACCGGGCGCGGCTCGGGCATCTCGAAGGGCAAGGGCGGGTCGATGCACATGTTCTCGACCGAGCATAAATTTTACGGCGGGCACGGCATCGTCGGTGCTCAGGTGTCGCTGGGCACCGGCCTCGCGTTCAAGCATAAATATTCGAACGACGGCGGCATCTGCATGGCCTATTTCGGCGACGGCGCCGCGAACCAGGGCCAGGTGTATGAGAGCTTCAACATGGCCGAGCTGTGGAAGCTCCCGATCATCTTCGTGATCGAGAACAACCAGTACGCCATGGGCACGAGCGTCAATCGCGCCTCGGCCGAGGACCAGCTTTATCGCCGCGGCGAATCGTTCCGCATTCCCGGCATCCAGGTCGACGGCATGGACGTGCTGGCGTGCCGCGGGGCCGCCGAAGAGGCGATCGCCTGGGTCCGCGCGGGCAAGGGCCCGGTCATCCTCGAAATGAAGACCTATCGCTATCGTGGCCACTCGATGTCCGATCCGGCAAAATACCGTACGCGTGACGAGGTCCAGGCGGTCCGCGACAAGTCCGACCCGATCGATCACATCAAGAAGCTGCTCGACGAGCAGGGCGTGACCGAGGCGGACCTGAAGTCCATCGAACAAGAGATCAGGAAGACCGTGAACGAAGCCGCCGATTTCGCCGAGCAGACCCCCGAACCGGATGTCGCCGAGCTCTACACCGACGTTCTGGTGGAGTCGTACTGATGGCGATCGAGATCAAGATGCCCGCGCTCTCCCCAACGATGGAAGAGGGTACGCTCGCGAAGTGGCTCGTCAAGGAAGGCGATAGCGTCAAGTCCGGCGACATCATGGCCGAGATCGAGACCGACAAGGCGACGATGGAGTTCGAGGCGGTCGACGAAGGCACGATCGGCAAGATCATGGTCGCCGAAGGTACCGATAATGTGAAGGTCGGCACCGTCATCGCGACGCTGCTCGAAGAGGGCGAAAGCGCCGACAGCGCGCCGACCGAAACGCGCGCGGGCGAAGCTGCCAACGCCGCGCCGAAGGAAACGCCGTCCGACGACAAGGCGCCGCCGGTGCCCGAAGGCGCGTCGCCCGCCAAGGCGGAGAGCGGTACGCAGCAGCTCGTCGCGTCGGCCGAGAAGGTCGGCAAGGCGGACCCCGCGATTCCGGAAGGCACCGAGATGGTCAAGACGACCGTGCGCGAGGCGCTGCGCGATGCGATGGCCGAGGAAATGCGCGAGGACGACCGCGTCTTCGTGATGGGCGAGGAAGTCGCGCAGTATCAGGGCGCGTACAAGGTCACGCAGGGGCTGCTCGACGAGTTCGGCGAGCGTCGCGTGATCGACACGCCGATCACCGAATACGGCTTTGCCGGCATCGGTGCAGGCGCGGCGATGGGTGGCCTCCGCCCGATCGTCGAGTTCATGACCTTCAACTTCGCGTTGCAGGCGATCGATCACATCATCAACTCGGCGGCCAAGACCAACTACATGTCGGGCGGCCAGATGCGTTGC
Organism: Sphingomonas sp. CFBP 13733; assembly: GCF_014841795.1. Lineage (NCBI taxonomy): Bacteria > Pseudomonadati > Pseudomonadota > Alphaproteobacteria > Sphingomonadales > Sphingomonadaceae > Sphingomonas > Sphingomonas sp. CFBP 13733. The sequence goes on along the minus strand of NZ_JACYUP010000001.1, from coordinate 877,910 downwards.
CCGATCGTGTTCCGCGGTCCCAACGGTGCCGCGTCGCGCGTGGGTGCGCAGCATTCGCACAACTTCGCGGCCTGGTATGCGAGCGTCCCCGGCCTGATCGTGATCGCGCCCTATGATGCTGCGGATGCCAAGGGCCTGCTGAAGGCGGCGATCCGTACCGACGATCCGGTCGTGTTCCTCGAGAACGAGCTGATGTACGGCCGCAGCTTCGACGTCCCCAAGCTCGACGACCACGTCCTGCCGATCGGCAAGGCGCGCATCGTACGCGAGGGCAAGGACGTGACGATCGTCAGCTACTCGATCGGTGTGGGCATCAGCCTCGAAGCCGCCGAGAAGCTCGCCGAGGAGGGGATCGACGCGGAGGTCATCGACCTGCGCACGCTGCGCCCGCTCGACACCGACACGATGCTGAAAAGCCTCGCCAAGACCAACCGCATGATCATCGTCGAGGAAAACTGGGCAACCTGCTCGATCGCGTCCGAGATCGTGTCGGTGGTGATGGAGCACGGCTTCGACGACCTCGACGCGCCAGTGCTGCGCGTGACCAACGAAGACGTGCCGATGCCCTATGCGGCGAACCTCGAAAAGCTGATGCTGGTCGATGTCGCCAAGGTCGTCGATGCGGCGAAGAAGGTGACGTACCGGTAATCAGTGAGCTGTTGCTGATCGCTCCGACCGGGTGCACCGGTCGGAGCGATCATGCTGCGTAGGTCGAGCACAAGCTCGGCGTTACTCCCGCAACGGCGGCTAAAGTCTGATCGTTGCGTTCTCGCACATTGTACACCGCTTCGGCGCGCAGGACCGGAGCGCCGAAAAATCGCTGCGAGACGAGCGGCTGATATTTGTAGGTCACCTCGATGAAGATCAGCGCGGTTCCGGGGGCCGCCGCAATCTTGCGACTGGCCAGTCCCATATATTGCAGGCTTGCATCGGCCTTGCCCTTGTCCTGCAGGCCATAAGCCGGCTGCGAGGCACTGGTGTTCAGCGCCCCCGTGCACCGCTGCCAGCGGATCCACTGCCCCGCCTTCGTGCCAGTCTGACCATTGGGTTCGACGCTCGAGATCACGACGCGGCCGTTATCGGCAAAGTCGATATCGGTCCCTAGCAACTTCGGGCTGAGCAGGACCTCGTTGACATCGGCCTCGTTGATCGAGTCCCGCACGCGGGCGACGTTGTCGGACGCAGTCGTGGCGATCTGGTTGACGCGCATCTTGGCAATCGACATGTGCGTCAGTTCGGCGCCGGCGAGGCCCAGCGTCAAAAGGAACGGCGCAACGATCGCAAATTCGATCATCGCGAGTCCGCGCGTGTCCGCGAGAACCCCTGGCCTTGCGGTGCGGTCCGTCCTCGTCATGGCTTGGTACATACGACCGTCGGTGCCGCACGCGAGGTGAAGGGCTGGTTACGTACCAGCGTCGTTTCCGTAACTGTCCGGGTGCGCGTCCAGCCCATCAGCGGTCCGACCGGCGTCAGATTGGGGTATCTCACCGTCGCTGTGTAGAAGATGACGTCGTCCGCGCTACCGACACCGTCATCGCCCGGCGTTGCGTCGTAAATGCCATTGTTGTTCGCATCTTCGAAACAGTCCCCGAGATTGAACGTGCCGCGCGGGTCCGTGTCCGACGTGATCTTCTCGGGCTTGCCGACATTCGAGAAGTTGTAATAGCGGCGCGTCGACACGGTGACATATTCTGCCGGGACGACGGCGCGGACTTCGGCCTTGATCGTTGCGCTCACGTTGGCCGCGGTCGTGTTGCCGACCGTGGTCAGCCGTGATGCCTTTGCGAGCGCGCCCTGTACCATGGCCTCGACATAATTCTGATACCCGACCTCCAGGATCATCATCAGCAACCCGATCAGTAACGGTACGATCAGGGCGAATTCGACGATCGTTGCGCCCGCGACATCTGCCGCAATGCGCCGCCTTGCCGGTGCTAATCGCGCGATCACTGGCTCACCCGTAGCGATCCAACCTTGGTACCGATTTCCTTGAACTTCTGGATGAGCGCGGCGGAGGTGGTGATGCCTGACGCCATGGAAGGCTGTGTCGCGCAATCCCGCATGTCGTTGGTCAGCGTGGTCGAAAACGCAATGACGTACAGCTGGATACCCTGCGCCCTGGCAGCATTGCAGGCCATGCGAAATCGCTGGAGATGGCGCGACAGCTGCGCTGCGGCGAGCTGGGTGGTATTACCCGTCGTCGTTCCCAGCACGCGCTTGTCGCGCTCCTCCGCGCCATAGGTCGTATAGACGTCCAGGTATGGCGACAGGTCGCCGTCGGTCATGAAGATCATGAACTTCCTGACCGAGAAGCCGCGAAGCTTTCTCGGATTGTCGGGATCGCTCTGATTGTTCGTTTCGGGCGTTGCCGATGCGAAGATGCCGTCCGACGAGATAAACCGGGCGCCCCATATCATGCCGATATCATGATAGGTGCCGCCAAGCGGTTGCAGATCATTAAGGTATTTCATGAAGCCAGCCTTGTCGCCGTAATATTCCTTCAGGCGGCTGGCCTCGCTGGCGCAGTATTTCGGGTCGGTATAGATGGCGCGCCGGTCGGGATCGAATTCCGTCTCGGGCCACCACGGCGCCCAACGGCTGGCGTCCGAGTTCGGCAACCGGTTGATGTCGAGGTCCCACGCGTCCGACGGTGCCGTCGTCAGCGATCCGCCGTCGATCGTCGTGTTGTTGGTCTGGCGCTCCTCGATGCATCCGGCCCATTTCGATGTCGCCGTACTGGGCGATCCGCCAGGCGTCGGTACCGATGCGCCCGTCTTGAACGTCGCGGTGTTCAGCGTCGCCTGCTGGTAGGTCCAGTAGTTCGAGCAGACCCCCCAATAGCTTGAATAGCTGCCGTCATACGCGTTGCACCAGTTCAGCGAGCTGTAGACAGGTCCGCCGGTCCGGGCCCGCGTCTGATAGGGTGCGCTGTTGCGGATATAGCTCGCATCCTTGGCATAGACGAGCCTGCCGACATTGACCGTCGCATTATAGGGTACAAAGCCATAGCGAAGCCTGAGGTTGTTGTTGTGCAGCTGGTTCTGCGCTGACTCCAGGGTGTCGTAGAGGGACTCGGACGCGTCGCGCAGCGCCTGCATTTTCGATCCTGATTGTTCGATCTCGCCGCAGGCGTCATTGGGACGGCTCGTCGGGCAGTTCATCGATCCCGACATGTCGAGGACGAGCACGACGTCCGTGCCGACGAAATCCTGCGTCGCCGCGCAGGTGATCGACAGGGGTAAGGTGTTGAACCCGAAGATTTTCATCACGGTGGTCGGTATCGCGGTCGTCGCGGTGATCCGGACGGTACCAACGGCGGGAACGGTGACCACGGGAGTGAACGGGGTCGTGTCGAAGGCCCCGCTGGGGAAGTTGAAGTTAAAATAGTTTCTGGCTTCGGTTTCGACGTCGCTCGTCAGCGTCGGGCCCGCCAGCAGGCGCCGCGCCGCCAGCGAGCCCGCGTCGCAGGCCTGCTGCAGCCGGTCACGCGCGACATAGGCGCGTGACATGTCCAGCCCGGACCCGACCATCGCCAGCAGCGGCATGATCGCGAAGGCGACGATCACCAACGTGTTGCCTTTGACGTTCCGCCGCAGACGCGCGAGGAACGTCAGCGCTGCAAATTTCGGGGCAATCGTCTTGGCCATGAATGTCCCACTGGATCTTGATCGCGCACCCATGCCCGGCAATCCGGTAAGCCCGGCTCAAGAGATATGGTTAACGTGAGCGGGGGGCGTGCCCTGCGACGCGTTCGCAGCTATGGCAGCGCGATGGTCGATCCTGCCAACTTACCCAATCCCGAGCGCGCGCTTGCCCTGAGCTATGCGCCGGCCTCGACCCGGCCCGGGCTCGAGGCGCTGTTCGCGCTCGACACGGCGCTCGGCACGATCCTCAAGACGACGCGCGAGCCGATCGTCGGGCAGATGCGGCTGACCTGGTGGTATGAGGCGCTCGGCCGGCTCGATACGGCGCCGCCGCCGGCCGAGCCCGTGTTGCAGGCGCTCGCACGCCATGTCGTGCCGCAGGTCGGCGGCGCCACGCTCGCGACGATCGCCGAGGGGTGGGAGGCGCTGCTCGAAACGCCGCTCGACGATGCAGCGGTCGAACGCTTTGCCCGCCTGCGTGGCGGGCAGCTGTTCGCGGCGGCGGCATGTTTGCTGGCGGTGTCGGACGATCGCATCGCGGCGGCGGGCGAGGGATGGGCACTGGCAGATCTGTCGCTGCGGCTGTCGGATCCGCAACGCGCGGCAGGCGTGGCCGCGATGGCGCGCGGGCGGCTCGATACGGCGCTCCACGGCCGCTGGCCACGACGCGCACGATCGCTCGGCGCACTCGCACTGCTGGCGCGGGCCGATCTTGCGGCGCCGGAGCAACCGGCCGGCAGCCCGAAGCGGGTCGGCCGTCTGCTGCTGCACAGACTGGTCGGATACTGACCGGTTCGTTTGAGATCGGCGCGCTGCGGGACTAGCCTTGCGCCTGGACAGGGACGTCCGGGGGTGGGGGAGACCGGGGATGTGGCGATACCTGACGGGCGGCGCGGCGCTGATCGCGCTGATCGGTGCGGCAATACTGGGCTTTGGCGGCAAGGTGCGATCCGGGCCAGTGCTGGCGCCACAACCGACCGCGCAGGCGCAGACCCAGACCCAGGCGGACGGCGGGACCGACCCCTTGCCGCCCACGGCGCCGCGCGCAACCGATGCAACGCGCGAACAGCGGCGATTTCAGCGGTATGACAAGGATCGCGACGGCGCGGTGACGCGCGACGAATATCTGGTCGCGCGGCGGAAGGCCTATACGAAGCTCGACGTCGATGGTGACGGGCGGCTGTCGTTCGACGAATGGGCGGTCAAGGCGACAACCAAGTTCGCCGGTGCGGATGCGGACAAATCGGGCGCGATGACCGCGCCCGAATTTGCCACCACCGCGGTCAGGCGGAAGCCGTCGTCTCGGGCTGCCTGTCCGCCGGTTCCGCCGTCGTCTGAGGAGAGTTGAGCCACGCCGCCAGCGCCGCGCGGCCGCGATCGGTATACATCCGCTTGCGATCGGTCTTCTTGGTGCGGCCGGGAATCGGCGGGAACAGCCCGAAATTGACGTTCATCGGCTGATAGGTCTCGGCCTCGGCCCCACCGGTGATGTGGCCGAGCAGAGCGCCGAGTGCGGTCGCAAAGGGCGGCGGCGTCAGCGTCTGGCCGGTCAGTTCGGCGGCGGCGAACCGGCCCGCGAGCAGGCCGATGCCGCAGCTTTCGATATAGCCCTCGCAGCCCGTGATCTGCCCGGCGAAGCGGATGTTCGGCCGCGATTTCAGCCTCAGCGTCGCGTCGAGCAGCTCGGGCGATCGGATGAAGGTGTTGCGGTGCAGACCACCCAGCCGCGCGAACTCCGCATTCTGCAGGCCGGGGATCGTGCGGAACAGCCGGACCTGATCGGCATGCTTCAGCTTGGTCTGGAAGCCGACGATGTTCCACAGCGTGCCCTGCGCATTGTCCTGGCGCAGCTGGACGACGGCGTGCGGCCAGCGCCCGGTCTTGGGATTGTCGAGCCCGACGGGCTTCATCGGCCCGTAGCGCAGCGTGTCGACGCCGCGCTCCGCCATCACCTCGATCGGCATGCAGCCGTCGAAATAGGGCGTGTCCTTCTCCCAGTCCTTGAACGGCGTTTTCTCGCCGTCGACCAGGCCCTGATGGAAGGCGAGATACTGGTCCTTGTCCATCGGGCAGTTGATGTAGTCCTTGCCCTCGCCCTTGTCCCAGCGCGAGGCGAACCAAGCCGTCTCCATGTCGATCGAGTCGCGGTGGACGATCGGCGCCAGCGCATCGAAAAAGGCGAGCGCCTCGCGGCCGGTCTCGGCGCCGATCCCGGCCGCGAGCGAGGCGGCGGTGAGAGGGCCGGTGGCGATGATCGTCGGGCCGTCGGGCAGCGCGTCGATACGTTCGCGGACGAGCGTGATGTTCGGATGCTGGTCGATCGCCTCCGTCACGCTGTTCGAGAAATTGTCGCGGTCGACCGCGAGCGCGGAGCCGGCGGGGACGCGGTGGATATCGGCCTGACGCATGATCAGCGAGCCGAGCGTGCGGAGTTCCTGATGGAGCAGGCCGACCGCGTTGCTCTCCGCATCGTCGGATCTAAAACTGTTCGAGCAGACGAGTTCGGCGAGGCCGTCGGTCTGGTGCGCGGGCGTGGCTTCGCCGCTGCCGCGCATTTCGGAGAGGCGGACCTTGAGGCCGGCTTCGGCGAGCTGCCAGGCGGCTTCGGATCCGGCGAGTCCGCCGCCGATAACATGGATGTCGTGGGTCATTCCCGCCAGATAGCGCCGGACGCTTGCCGTGTCAGCGGTCCAATCCCACTTCGTCGTCATGAAGATCTTCACGATCGGCTATGAAGCCACCACGATGACGGACTTTCTCGCGGCGCTGACGCAGGCCGGGGTCGAGCGGGTGATCGACGTCCGCGCGCTGCCGCTGTCGCGTCGGCCGGGCTTCTCGAAGACGTCGCTTGCGGCGTCGTTGCGCGAAGCCGGGATCGATTATGCGCATCTGAAAGCGCTGGGGACGCCGAAGCGCGGGCGCGATGCGGCCAAGAAGGGTGACGTCGCGACGCTGACCGCGGTGTATGACGAACAACTCGAACTGCCCGAGGCGCAGGCACAGGCGGCGATCATGCTCGCGCTCGCAGCGGAGAAGCCGAGCGCGCTGCTGTGTTACGAGCGCGACCCCTGCCATTGCCACCGGACCCTGCTGTTGCAGGCGGTGGGCGAGGGGGCCGAGGTGGTGGACCTGTTTACGTGATTTTCGACGGGCTTGACCCTCCGTCATCCTGACGAAAGTCGGGATCCAGAGCCACGAACGGTGAACTTCAGTAACTCTGGATCCTGACTTTCGTCAGGATGACGGGGTTGTGGAGGAAGAGTGGCAGACCGTGTTGCAATGCAGCACCGTATCCGCTAGCAGGCCCGCATTCGCTTGGACCCGGTGCAATTCCGGGTGGCTATTCCGGCCGCCGATCCGCCGGACAACGCAACGACGCCATTGTGAACACCCGCGACCGAAAGCGTCGCCGCGGTTCGTGCGTCCTATGCGGACACATCCATGACAATTTCTGCTTTTTCTCGTTACTGCGCCGAGTGGTATAGCGGCCCGACGGCCGCGCGGCGTGACATTCTCGCCGGCATGGTCGGCACCTTCGCGCTGATCCCCGAGGTGATCGCCTTTTCCTTCGTCGCCGGCATCGATCCCGAAGTTGGCCTGTTCGCTTCGTTCGTGATCGGCATCGTCATCGCCTTTGCGGGCGGGCGCCCCGCGATGATCTCCGGCGCGGCGGGGTCGGTCGCGCTGGTCGCCGCCGCGCTCGTTCATGCGCACGGACTTCAATATCTCCTCGTCGCGACTATCCTCGCGGGCATGCTGCAGATCGCGTTCGGGCTCGCCAAGCTCGATGTGCTGATGCGCTTCGTCTCGCGCTCGGTCCATGCGGGCTTCGTCAACGCGCTCGCGATCCTGATCTTCTCGGCGCAGGTGCCGCAGATGGTGGGGGTCAGCTGGCAGGCCTATGCGATGATCGCGGGCGGGCTTGCGATAATCTACCTCGTGCCGCGGATCTCGAGTGCGATTCCGTCGCCGCTGATCTGCATCGTCGTGCTGACCGCAATCGCGATGTGGTTTCCAATGCCGCTGAAGACGGTCGGCGATCTCGGGCGGCTGCCCGATTCGCTGCCGTCGTTCGGCTTGCCCGATGTGCCGCTCAGCTGGGATACGCTGCGCATCGTCGCCCCCTATGCGCTTGCGATGGCGGCGGTTGGGCTGCTCGAATCGATGATGACCGCCAATGTCGTCGACGAGATGACCGAGACGCGCAGCTCGAAGGCGCGCGAATGCACCGGGCTCGGGCTTGCCAACATCGCCGCGGGCGCGTTCGGCGGGATCGCCGGGTGCGGGATGATCGGCCAGACGGTCGGCAATGTCCGCTATGGCGGCACCGGACGGCTGTCGACGATGGTCGCGGGCGTGTTCCTGCTCGTGGTGATGGTGCCGTTGCGTCCCTGGGTCGCACAGGTGCCGGTCGCGGCGTTGGTTGCGATCATGATCATGGTGTCGATCAGCACCTTTTCCTGGGGATCGCTGCGCGATCTGGTGCGACATCCCAAGGTGTCGAGCGTCGTGATGCTGGCGACCGTCGTTGTCACCGTCGCGACCCACGATCTGTCGCTCGGCGTCGGGGTCGGCGTGCTGCTGAGCGGTGTGTTCTTCGCGTGGAAGGTCACGCGGATGATGGATGTCGTGGTCGATTACGATGCGGCGAGCGATACGCGCATCTACAGCGTGACGGGGCAGGTGTTCTTTGCCAGCGCGGATATCTTCGCGGACCGGTTCGACCTGCGTGAGGAGGCCAAGCATGTGCGGATCGACCTGACGGGCGCGCATCTCTGGGATGTGACCGCGGTCGGCGTGCTCGACGATGTGGTCGCCAAGTTGCGGCGGCATGGTGCGGTGGTCGAGGTCGTCGGGCTGAACCAGGCGAGCGCGGTGCTGGTCGACCGGCATGCACCGTTGATGCGCGATCTGGCGGCGTGATCGGGTAGCGGGGGCGGATAAACGACGGTCGTCGTTGCCGCCCCCTCCGTCAGGCTCTGCCTGCCACCTCCCCCGGGCGGGGAAGGATGGTCAGGGCTTCAGCCGGCTACGGGCAGCTTAACCTGGCCGGCATCGTCGCGTTCGAGCGGGCCGTAGGACAGCACCGTCTCGAGCAGGAGCGGGCCGTTATAGATGTGCGGGAAGAGCTGGCCGCCGCGCGACTCTTCCCACGTCACGTCGTCGCCGATCGCTTCAAGATCGACTGCGGCGACGTACAGGTCGGACTGGCCGGCGAAATGCTTGTCGACCGTCTCGGTCAACTGCGCCGCGGTCGAGAGATGGATATACCCATCCGCCAGATCGACCGGCGCGCCGGCGAAGCTGCCGCTTTCCAGCGACGCCAGCTGCTCGCCCGTCAGCACCTTGTAGGCGATAGGGTCGCGGCTCATTCGCCGTCCCCCTGGCCTTCGGTCGGATCGCCCGCCGCCGTGTCCTCGCCGATCGTCGCGCCGGTATCGGGCGCCAGCTCTGGCGTTGCGTCGGCCAGGTTCACTTCGGCGTCTTCCTCGGTCTCCTCGATCCGCGCGGCCGAGACCACATGCTCGCCCTTGGCCACGTCGAACAGCTTCACGCCAGCCGAATTACGGCTGATGACGCGCAGCGACGCGAGCGTTGTGCGGATCAGCTTGGCCTGGTTGGTCACCAGCATCAGCTGATGGCCCTTGGCGGCGGCAAAGCTCGCCACGACCGGACCGTTACGGCCGATATTGTCGATGTTGGTGATACCCTGACCACCACGCCCCGTGCGACGATAGTCGTACGCGCTCGACAGCTTGCCATAGCCGTTCTCGCAGACCGTCAGGATGAACTGTTCGCGGTCCTTGAGATCATTGTAGCGCTCGTCGCCCATTCCGTGATCGCCCTCGCGCTCGCCCTTCCAGGGGGCGAACTTCAGGTACGTCTCGCGCTCTTCGGGCGTCGCGCCGACACGGTGGAGGACTGACAGCGAGATGACCTCGTCGTCGCCCTTCAGCGTCACGCCGCGCACGCCGGTCGAGGTGCGGCTCTGGAACTCGCGGACGTCGTCGCCGGCAAAGCGGATCGCTTTTCCGAGCCGCGTCGCGAGCAGGACATCGTCATGCTCGGTGAGCAGCGCGACGCCGATCAGCTTGTCCTCGGAGCCTTCTTCGAAACGCATCGCGATCTTGCCGTTCGACGGCACGTTGGTGAACGCGTCCATCGCGTTGCGGCGCACCAGCCCGCGCTGCGTCGCGAACATCACGTGCAGACGGCTCCACTCGCTCAGATCCTCGGGCAACGGGAGCACGGTCGAGATCGTCTCGCCCGGCGCCAGCGGTAACAGGTTGATCATCGGCCGGCCACGCGTGGCTGGGCCACCCTCGGGCAGGCGCCAGACCTTGTAGCGATAGACCTTGCCGAGGTTCGAGAAGAACAGCACCGGCGTGTGCGTCGACGTGACGAACAGCTCGGTGACGACGTCTTCGTCCTTGGTCGACATGCCCGCGCGGCCCTTGCCGCCGCGTGCCTGTGCGCGGAACGTGTCGAGGCTGGTGCGCTTGATATAGCCCTGCATGGTCACGGTGACGACCATGTCCTCGCGCTCGATCAGATCCTCGTCGTCGATGCCGTTGGCGGCGGCGGCGATCTCGGAGCGGCGCGGCGTGGCGAATTCGTCGCGGATCGCGATCAGCTCGCCGCGCATCACTTCGTACAGCTTGGCGCGATCGGCGAGGATGTGGAGCAGCTCGGCGATCGAGGCCGCGAGCGTCTTCAGTTCGTCGCCGATCTCGTCGCGGCCCAGCGCGGTGAGGCGGTGGAGACGGAGGTCGAGGATCGCGCGGACCTGCGGCTCGGACAGCTTGTAGATGCCTTCCTGCTGCTTGTCCTCGACCGCCTCGACGAGCGCGATGTACGGCGCGATCTCTGCGACCGGCCATTCGCGCGCGAGCAGCTTGCCGCGTGCTTCGGCGGGGCTCGACGATCCGCGGATGATGCGGACGACTTCGTCGAGATTGGTGACCGCGATGACGAGGCCGAGCAACAGGTGCGCGCGCTCGCGGGCCTTGGCGAGCTCGAACTTCGAGCGGCGGGTGATGACCTGCTCGCGGAAGGTGATGAACGCGCCGATGATGTCGCGCAGGTTCAGCAGCTCGGGGCGGCCGCCGCGGATCGCGAGCATGTTGGCGGGGAAGCTCGACTGCGCAGGCGTGTGCCGCCAGAGCTGGTTGAGCACGACGTCAGGGGTCGCGTCGCGCTTCAGGTCGATGACGATGCGCACGCCCATGCGGCTCGATTCGTCGCGAATGTCGCTGACGCCCTCGATGCGCTTGTCCTTGGCGGCTTCGGCGATCTTCTCGACCAGGCCGTTCTTGCCGGTCTGGAACGGGATTTCGGTCAGGACGATCGAACGGCGATCACCCTTGCCCTCTTCGACGACGTGGCGCGAACGGACGATGATCGAGCCGCGGCCGGTCTCGTAGGCGGACTTGGCGCCCGCACGGCCGAGGATGATCGCGCCGGTCGGGAAATCGGGACCGGGGACGATCTCGAACAGTTCCTCGGTCGTGATCGCGCCATTGTCCATGTAGGCGAGGCACGCGGCGATCACTTCGCCGAGATTGTGCGGCGGGATGTTGGTCGCCATGCCGACCGCGATGCCGCCGGCGCCATTGACGAGCAAATTGGGGAAGCGCGCCGGCAGCACCGACGGCTCGCGCTCCGACCCGTCATAGTTGGGCGTGAAGTCGACCGTATCCTTGTCGAGATCGCCGAGCAGCGCGTTGGCGACCTTGCCGAGGCGGGCCTCGGTGTAGCGCATCGCTGCGGGCGGATCGGGATCCATCGAGCCGAAGTTGCCCTGACCATCGATCAGCGGCACGCGCATCGACCAGTCCTGGGTCATGCGGGCCAAGGCGTCGTAGATCGAGCTGTCGCCGTGCGGGTGATATTTACCCATCACGTCACCGACGATACGCGCCGACTTGCGATAGGGCTTGCCCGCGACGAAGCCGCTCTCGTGCGCGCCATAAAGGATGCGGCGATGAACGGGTTTCAGGCCGTCGCGGACGTCGGGGAGCGCGCGCGCGACGATCACGCTCATCGCATAGTCGAGATAGCTCGACTTCATCTCGTCGACGATCGAGATGGTGGCAATGCCGGCTGGCTCGCCGCCGGTGGGTTCGGCGAGCATGGTCTCGTCGGTCAAATCTGAAGGCTTTCGGCTTGTTTCGGTACGATGACACACCTTAGCCGAGGGGGGACCACCTTACTACCCCCGCGCACGCGTACGCGCGGGGAGAGGAGAGGTTTCATCGGTATGTGCGAGCGGTTGCCGGTTGTCGGCACGATGCGTTTTACCAGCTTTCGCCGGGGTGACGGACTTCAGGGCGGGCGAAGGCCCGGGTCAGGGGGTAATCTCGACCCCGTCCCAGGCGAACAACTTCCCGCTGTCGGGCGCGCGGAGGCCGTCGATCACGTCGAGCAGCTGGACCGCCGCCCGGTCCGGCTTGAACAGCGTGCCGGGCGTCACATTGCCCTGGAACGGCTGCGACAGGCCGGTGTCGACCGTGCCCGGATGAAGCCCGACGACGATGCCGCTCGAATTGCGCCGCTTGTCCTCGATCGCAATCGTCCGGACGAGCTGGTTGAGCGCCGCCTTCGACGCGCGATAGCCGTACCAGCCGCCGAGCTTGTTGTCGCCGATGCTCCCGACCCGCGCCGAGAGGACCGCGAACACGATCCGCCCCGCCTTGGGCATCGTCGGCAGGAAATGCTTGGCGACCAAAGCGGGACCGATCGCGTTGATCGCGAAGTTGCGCGCCATCCATGCCGGATCGAGATCGCGCATCGCCTTTTCAGGCCCCTTGTCGCCCGCATGGAGCAGGCCCGTCGCTACGATCACGAGCGTCGGCGATCCGACCTTCGTTGCAGCCGCGACAATGCTCGCTTCATCCTCCAGGTCCAGATGGCGATCACCATCGGCCGACCGCGAGAAGCCGTGGACGGCATCGAATGTGCCCTCGTCGCGCAGCGCCTCTTCCAGCGCTTTGCCGATCCCGCCCGAGGCGCCGATGACGACAGCGCTGCTCATCGGCGAACGAACCGCCACTGCGCGTCGGTACTGCCAGCCGCGTCATAGGCATACCCGTCGGTGTCGAAGCCCTTCATCCCCTCGATATCGTCGATGCGGTGCTCGAGCATCCAGCGCGCCGCCATCCCGCGCGCCTTTTTGGCGTGGAAGCTGACGAATTTCTGGGCCTCCCCCTCGCGGAAATCGAACGCGACGACGCGGATCCCGGCAGGCAGCTTGCCATCGGCTGCCGCCCAATATTCCTGGCTGGCGAGGTTGAGGATCGTCCCGGAGCCTTCGGCCTCGACGTCTTCGGCCAGAAGCTTTGCGATCCGGTCGCGCCACCAGTCGGTCAGCTTCTTCTGACGGGGCGCCCAGCGCGTCCCCATTTCGAGCCGATAGGGGCGCATCGCGTCGAGCGGACGGAGCAGGCCGTAAAGCCCGGAAAGCATACGCAGATGATCTTGCGCATAGTCCACCGCCGCCTCGTCGAGCGTCTTCGCATCGAGCCCGGTATAGACGTCGCCCGCGAACGCAAACATCGCAGGGCGTTCGGGCAGCGTGTCGAAATCGCCGAACCGGTCGGCGTTGAGCTTCGCGAGCGCCGGCGAGATGTGCATCAGCTCGCTCAGCCGCTTCTGCGTCAGATGCGCCGCCGCATGCGCCAGCGTCGTCGCCTCGTCGGCGAAGCGAGGCTGTGTCGGCGTGACGGGGGGCAGGGCGGTCTCATAGTCGAGCGTCTTGGCGGGCGAGAGGACGGCGATCATGCGGGTCACCTAGCCGTGCAACCCGGCGCGTTCAATCGGCGTTCAGTGCGCGGGACACATAAGGCGTGTCTTCACCCTGATTCCCGCTGCTTGCTTGAACGCAATCGGCCACACCCATATAGCGTCGCGCCAAGTCGCAGATACGCACGAGGAGAGTTCCCGCATGAAGACCATTTCGAAACTCGCACTGGCCGCGGTGCTCGCCACCGGGGTGAGCGGCATGGCACTTAGCGTTCCGGCCATGGCCAAGGACAAGAAGGAAGAGGCCAAGGGCGGTCTCAAGCTGAGCCCCGAGGTCCTGAAGGCTGCGCAGGTCGCACAGCCCGCGATCGCGGCGAAGGATTTCGCCACCGCAGAGCCCGCGCTCGCGCAGATCGACGCAGCCGCGAAGACCGACGACGACAAATATATCGGCGCCGCGCTGCGCTATGATCTGGAACAGCAGAAGCTGGCCGCCGCACAGGCCGCCAACCCCAATGCTCCGATCAACGAGACGGTTCTGGCGGGGCCGCTCGACGTGCTGATCGCCAATCCGAGCACGCCTGCCGACATGCGCGGGCGCTATACCTATCGTCGTGGCGCGCTCGCGTTCAACGGCAAGCAGTATCCGGTCGCGATCCAGTATTTCCAGAAGGCCAAGGCGCTCGGCTTCACCGATCCCAACCTCGACCTCCAGATCGTCAAGGCGAAGATGGAAAGCGGCGACGTGAAGAGCGGCCTCGCCGATCTCGATGCGTCGGTGACGGCATCGACCGCGGCCGGCCAGAAGGCACCCGAGGATTTCTATCGCTATGCGATCAGCAAGGCCAATGCCGCCAAGCTGAAGCCCGAGACCTTTGCCTGGTTGCAGAAATACGCGGTCGCCTATCCGTCGCCCAAGACGTGGCGCGACGTGATCGTGACGTTCGGTCTCCAGCAGAACGGCGTTGTCACGCTCGACGAGACGCAGAAGATCGACCTGTTCCGGCTGATGCGCCAGACCAAGTCGCTCGCCGATCAGAACGACTATCTTGAATATGCGGACAGCGTGAACCGTCGCGGTCTGCCGAGCGAAGCGCAGGCCGTGCTCAAGGAAGGCATGGCTGCGGGCAAGATCCCTGCGACCAACACCATGGCGAAGACCCTGCTGGCGGATACCGGCACGGCGATCCGCAATGACGGCCCCCTGTCCGGGCTCGAGAAGAAGGCTGCGAGCAACGCCGATGGCAAGCTGGCTGCCGGCACCGCTGATGCCTATCTGGGTCAGGACAATTACGCCAAGGCGATCGAACTCTATCGCCTCGCGCTCAGCAAGGGCGGCGTGAATGCCGATGACGTCAACCTGCATCTCGGCATCGCGCAGGCGAAGTCGGGCGACAAGGCTGGTGCGGCGACCTCGTTCGCAGCGGTGAAGACCACGCCGCGTCTGGAGACGGCGCAGCTCTGGACGGCCTGGATGAACGCTCCCGCCGCCTGAGCGGGTGGCAGAAATGGAAAAGGGGGCGGCAGCGATGCCGTCCCCTTTTTTTGTGCCCCGCGTCGGAGGGGGCGCCGCGGATGCGGCGTTGAGCTTGAGTCTAGTCGAGCGTGACGGGAATGCCCGACAGCGCCTTGGCGGTGCGGATCGTCAGCGAGGTCTTCACGCTGGCGACATTGGGGGCAGGGGTCAGGTGCGTGGTCAGGATTTCCTGGAAGCTCTTCAGGTCGGCGGCGACGATCTTCAAGATGAAGTCGATCTCGCCGTTGAGCATGTGGCATTCGCGGATCTCGGGAATGTCGGCGATGTGCGTTTCGAACGCGGCCAGGTCGTGCTCGGCCTGGCTGCGCAAACTGACCATCGCGAAGACGGTGATCGGGAAGCCAAGGCGGCCGGCGTCGAGATCGGCGTGATAGCCGCGGATCGCGCCCGCTTCTTCCAGCGCACGGACGCGGCGCAGGCACGGCGGCGCGGTCAGTCCGACCTGGTCTGCTAGGTCGACATTGGTCATCCGACCGTCAGCCTGCAGAAGCGACAGGATCTGACGATCGATCCGGTCAAAACTCATTACGTGTAACTCCCATGAAACGCGTCAAACACGGCGATCGACCCTCCATAGCGATAAGATTGTTGCGGCGAAACGCAATTGTCCCACATCGCCACGGCATAACCATGCACGCCAATTCTGTTGTTCCTTCCAAGGCCGCGTCGGGGTATGACACCTTGATGACGCAGGCGGTGCAGCGTCCATTCGGGGAACTCCGTGCGCTTCGACGACAGCCTGAAGACCGTGCTATCTGCCGACATGGCCACGGATTTCGGTGCTCAATCGGCGTGGCGTCAGATGGTCGACCTGATCGGACGCGGGCGTAGCCCGGCCGATGCTGAGTCGCTGGAACGGTTGGAGGCGCTTCGCAAGCTGATCCCCGACACGGTTCGCGCGGCAAGCGCACGCGCGCTGGCGTTCGCGAAGCCCGATGTCGCACTGGTAGGGTTTTTTGCCGAAGACACCTTGGCGATCGCCGCCCCCGTGTTGCGGACCGCGATGCTGCCGGCGGATGACTGGCTTGCTCTGCTGCCTCAGCTGACCCCGGCGGGCCGATCCGTTCTGCGGCATCGGAAAGATCTGCCCGAGCCCGTCTGCCGCGGTCTTGAGAGTTTCGGATCAACCGATTTCGTCCTCGCGCATCATCCGGCGCCGTCCGAGGCTGCTCCCGCGATCAACCCCGGTGCAGAGGTGCAGCTTTCTGTCGATGACGTGGTGCCCGCACCTGCCGTCGAGGCTCCAGCGGAATCACCGTCGTGTCCGACCATGCCGCGCACCGCGTCGCCCTTTGTCACGCTCGGCGCGATTACGCGCGGTCTGCCAGTCGTGGCCGAAGCGCTGCGTCACGCGGCGGTACCGGCGACCGACGCCGCGCCCGAGCCCGTCGCGAAGCCCGAGCGGTTCGAGATTTCGGACCTCGTCAAACGAATCGACGCGTTCAATCGCGACCGGATCGTGCCTGAGGCGACGGACTTTGCCGCGGAGGTTGCCGACAGCTTCCGCTACGAAACCGATCCGACGGGCGTGATCCGCTGGGTCGACGGCGTGTCGCGCACGGCGCTGGTTGGCGCCTCGCTGGCCTATGCCGCCGTTCAGGGTGAGGTTCAGATCGACGGAGTCGCGGCAGGCGCCTACCGGCGGCGCTCCGCCTTCGACGCGGCGCGGCTCCAGATCGGCGGTTTGTCGAGCGCTGCCGGTGCATGGCGTATTTCGGGTGTCCCGGCCTTCGATCCCGCATCGGGGCGGTTTACCGGGTTTCGCGGCACCGCCCGCCGGCCGCGGCGCGACGAGGTTGCGTCGCTCGGTGAGCCGTTGGCCGCGCCCAAGTCGCCGGTTTCCGATTCGTTGCGGCAACTGGTGCACGAACTGCGCACGCCGACCAATGCGATTGCGGGCTTCGCCGAACTGATCGAGACCGAATTGCTCGGCCCGGTCCCTGCAACCTATCGCGAACGCGCGGCGATGATCCGGAGCCAGGCGTCCGAACTGCTGGCCGCGATCGAGGATCTGGATACCGCGGCACGGATCGAAGGCGATGCGCTCGAGCTGCGCCCGACGATCGTGCCCGTCCTGCCGTTGCTCGACGGCGTGGTGCGTGACCTCGCACCGCTAGCGGCGTTGCGCGGCGCCCAGGTCGTCATCGATCCGTCGGCGGCCCATTGCGACATCGCCGGTGACGACCTTGCGGTCGAACGGCTGGTGGGGCGCCTGCTGGCGACCCTCGTATCGGCCTGCAGCGCGGACGAGATGCTGATGGTCGCGGTCCTGTGCTGCGGCGATACGGTGGCGCTGCGCTTCGATCGGCCTCGTGCGATGGCGGTGCACGACACGAACATCCTGCTGAGCATCGACAACGACCGCGGTCACGAGCGCGATGGTGCCCCGTTGCTGGGCACCGGATTTGCGCTGCGGCTGGCGCAGAATTTTGCGGTCGAACTGGGTGGGCACATGGCGTTCGAGTCCGAACACATCATCCTCACGCTACCCGCCGTCGCGGCCGAACGGATGGAGCGCGTTCTCGACCGGTTTCGGTGAACGACGCGCGGTACAGGCTGGCTTCACCGCCGGAGCCCATCGTCTGGCGTCCGGGTTTCGGACCGCGCTACACGCTGTTCGTCGATGTCGAGGAGCAGTTCGACTGGAATGCGCCGTTTGAGCGCTCGGGACATTCGACAAGTGCAATGGCGGCATTCCCCGAGGCGCATGCGCGGTTCCGCGAGCAGGGCGTCGCGCTGACCTGTCTGGTCGATTATCCGATCGTCGACGACCCCGCCGCCGTCGAGATCCTGCGCGACGTCGTTGCCGATGGCCGGTCTGAGATCGGCGCGCAGCTGCACCCCTGGGTCAACCCGCCCTTTGGTGAGCCGCTGACCCCGGCGATGAGCTTTGCGGGCAATCTTCCCGAAGGCCTCGAAGCCGCGAAGCTCCGCTTTCTCACCGATGCGATCGCCACGGCGTTCGGTCGACGCCCGCGCGCGTATCGCGCCGGTCGCTACGGGGTCGGCCGGGACACGTTCGCGACGCTTACGGCGCTCGGCTATCGCCTCG
The DNA here is from genome assembly GCF_014841795.1 of Sphingomonas sp. CFBP 13733. Lineage (NCBI taxonomy): Bacteria > Pseudomonadati > Pseudomonadota > Alphaproteobacteria > Sphingomonadales > Sphingomonadaceae > Sphingomonas > Sphingomonas sp. CFBP 13733. The sequence goes on along the minus strand of NZ_JACYUP010000001.1, from coordinate 859,936 downwards.
ATAGCTCTGTCCGGCCCGGCTATGACTATTCGGCCGAGGGCGGGCCCGACTTTTCGTCGAGTGACCCGCGTCCCTGCCGCCGGGGCGCGCTGCTCAGCGTGCCGTTGTCGACGCTGTATGTCGGCGCGCTGCGTGGTCGTGGCGCGGCACTGTACCGGACACTCGGGCGGGTGCCCTATGCGCGCGGTGTCGCGTCGCGGCTGGGGCTGTTGTCGCGGGTTGCGTTGACGCCGGAGGACATGCCGATCGGCGCCGCGCTGGAGGCGGTGACGATCGCGGTGGGCGAGGGGGTCGAACTGCTCAACTTCGCGTTCCATTCGCCGTCGCTCGTCCCCGGCAATACGCCCTATGTCCGCGACGCCGCCGATCTGCGCACGTTCCATGACTGGTGGTCGGCAATGCTGACCCGGCTCGACCGGCTGGGTGTGCGCAATGCGTCGCTTGACGAAATCCTGGAGAATGCCCTGTGACGACGTCCCCTTCGCGCTGTGGCTGGGCGGGGCATGATCCGCTGATGTGCGCCTATCACGACACCGACTGGGGCGTTCCCGAACGCGACGGACGCGCGCTCTGGGAAAAGCTGATGCTCGACGGTTTCCAGGCGGGACTTGCCTGGATAACCGTGTTGCGCAAGCGCGAGGCGTTTCGCGCCGCCTTTGCCGGGTTCGACCCGGAACAGGTTGCGCGCTTCGACGAGGCGGACATCGCCCGGCTTATGGGAAACGCCGGCATCATCCGGTCGCGGGCCAAGATCGAGTCGACGATCGGCGGCGCGCGCGCGGTCCTCGCGATGCGCGAGGCGGGTCTGGATTTCGCGACCTATTGCTGGTCGTTTACCGATGGCGCGGTATTGCTCGGCGACGGTGCCAAGCTGGTGACGCAATCGCCGCTATCAGCCCAAATCGCGGCCGATCTCAAGAGTCGTGGGTTCAAGTTCGTCGGTCCGACGATCGTCTATGCCTGGATGCAGGCGGTCGGGATCGTCAATGATCACGAAAGCACGTGCTTCCGTCGCGCGGAGCTCGGCGGCTAGGACGCGACAGGTCGGCGTGGTCAGAACGCGCGACGGTGCTTTCCGCCATAGCGACGGCCGATATAGTCGCCGATATGCGCGACCTCGATCGCCGCTTCGCGCACCGCGCCGTTCTGGCAAGGCATCGGGTCGCTGGCCGGTTCGGCGGCGCGGCGCTGGACCGTGGCGCAAAGCTCCTCGATGTCGGCGCGCGACAGGATGTTCTTCTCGCGCAACAGGCAGATCAGGCTTTGCAGGATGACGAGGTTCTTGTCCTCAGGATCGGCTTCGAGCCGTAGCGGCGTCGTCACTGTCTCTCTCCTTATGTTTATCCGGAGATGATATGCTCATGAGGTTCAGGCGCAAGGATTGATTTTCGCCGTGTTGCAAAGGCTTGCCGGTAACGGGTGACGCATCGCCCTACGCACCCTATCTGGTGGGGATGTACAAACCGAAAGCCGGTCTTCCGACCCGCCAGCAGATCCTGGACTTCATCGCGTCGTCGGACGTCCCAGCGGGTAAACGCGAAATCGCCAAGGGCTTCGGCCTGAGTGCGCAGGACAAGATTGGACTGAAGGCGTTGCTGAAGGACATGGCGGACGAGGGGCTGATCGACAGCGCCCCCGGCCGTGCGTTCCACAAGATGGGCGGCGTGCCCAAGGTCACCGTGCTGCGGATCGCCGATGTCGACGATGCGGGCAATGTCTGGGCGGTCCCCGAGCGCTGGGAGGCCGAGGGCGTGCCACCGCCGCGGCTGCGCGTACGCGAACGCAAGCGCGGCGCGCTGGGGGTCGGCGAGCGGATCCTCGCGCGGACCGAGGAGGCCGGCAATGGCTGGACCGCGCATCCGATGAAGGTGCTCGCGCCCGCGTCCGAACAGGTGCTCGGCGTGCTGCGCGAGGAGGCGGGGCGGCTGTGGCTGACCGGCGTCGACAAGCGCGAGCGGCGTGAGTTCGCGGTTGCCGATGCCGGCGGCGCCGCGCCGGGCGATCTGGTGCTGGCCGAACTGGCGGGCAAGCCGCCGCGGATCGCCGCGCGGGTCGTCAACAAGCTGGGCGACCCGTTCGCCGCGCGCAGTTTCTCGCTGATCGCGATCCACAAGCACGGCATCCCCGACGTCTTCGCGGTCGAGGCGATCGACGAGGCCAAGCGCGTCGCACAACTCCCGCTCGGCGACGACCGCGAGGATCTGCGCCACCTGCCGATCGTCGCGATCGACCCGGAAGATGCGCGCGATCACGACGACGCGGTCTGGGCGCAGGCGGACGAGGATCCGGCCAATGCCGGCGGCTGGAAGGCGATCGTCGCGATCGCCGATGTCAGCTTCTACGTGCGGCCGAAGTCGGAGATCGACCGCGAGGCGCGACGTCGTGGCAATTCGGTCTATTTCCCCGACCGCGTCGTGCCGATGCTGCCCGAGATCCTGTCGGCGGACGTCTGTTCGCTGAAGGAAGGCGAGGATCGCGCCGCGCTCGCCTGTCACCTGGTGATCGGCAAGGACGGGTCGCTCAAGTCGTGGCGCTTCACCCGCGCGGTGGTGCGGATCGCGGCGAACCTCGCTTATGAGGAGGCGCAGGCGGCGATCGACGGTACGCTGGCGCTCGACATGACGGAGACGGTGCTGAAGCCCCTCTGGGGATGCTGGGCGTCGCTGGCGAAGGCCCGCGATGCGCGCGCGCCGCTCGACCTCGACCTGCCCGAGCGGCGGGTGGTGCTCGACGAGAAGGGGCGGATCATGTCGGTCGCACCGCGCGAGCGGCTCGATGCGCACCGGCTGATCGAGGACTACATGATCGCGGCCAACGTCGCCGCGGCCAAGGCGCTCGAGGGCAAGAAGGCGCCGGTCATGTACCGCGATCACGAGCCGCCTAGCCGCGAGAAGCTGGCAGCGCTGAAGGATTATCTCGGGACGTTCGGGGTGCCGTTCGCGCTGGGGCAGGTCATCCGGCCAGCGACGTTCAACCATGTGCTCGAGCGGATCGGCGACGCCGACTTCCGGCCGCAGGTGATGGAGCAGGTGCTGCGCACGCAGACCCAGGCCTATTACAGCCCCGCCAATCACGGGCATTTCGGGCTGGGGCTTGGCAGTTACGCGCATTTCACCTCGCCGATCCGCCGTTATGCCGATCTGATCGTGCATCGATCGCTGGTTGCGGCGTACGGCGTGGGGGCAGGCGGATTGCCCGCCGAAGATGCGGCCGGGATGGAGGCGATCGGCGAGACGATCAGCCGACTTGAACGCCGCGCGATGGAGGCCGAGCGCGATACGATCGACCGCTATGTCGCCTCGTTCCTCTCCGAACGCGTCGGCCAGATCATGGAAGTGCGGATCACCGGCGTCACCAATTTCGGATTCTTCGCGACCGTCGAGGGAATCGGCGGCGACGGGCTGATGCCGGTGCGCGACCTTGGCGGCGAATATTTCCGTTTCGACGAAGCGGCGCGGACGCTGGTCGGCGAGGACAGCGGCGACGTCTATGCGCAGGGGCAGATGCTCGACCTCAAGCTCGCCGAGGCGAACCCGGTATCGGGCGCGCTGCGCTTCGAAATGCCCGAGGGGAAGGGGGCTGCGGGACCGGCACGCGCGCGCAAGCCGGGCCGCGAGATCAAGCGGCGCGGGCGTCCGGCGAACATCCGGCACCAGGGAAAGCGACGCTGATTGTGATCCCCGTTGCCACGGATGATGCGGAAGCTTTGGCATAAGCCCGGCGAGGTGCTAACGGCGCGCGCATGACGACCGAATTGTCCCGCATCCGCAACTTCTCCATCATCGCGCATATCGACCATGGCAAGTCGACGCTCGCCGATCGACTGATCCAGCAAACCGGCGGCCTGACCGCGCGCGAAATGTCCGAGCAGGTGCTCGACAACATGGACATCGAGAAGGAACGCGGGATCACGATCAAGGCGCAGACCGTGCGCCTGGCTTACCGCGCGAAGGACGGCGAGGATTACGTCCTCAACCTGATGGACACGCCGGGGCATGTCGATTTCGCCTATGAGGTGAGCCGTAGCCTCGCCGCGTGCGAGGGCGCGCTGCTCGTGGTCGACGCGGCGCAGGGCGTCGAGGCGCAGACGCTCGCCAACGTCTATCAGTCGATCGAACATGATCACGAGATCGTGCCGGTCATCAACAAGATCGATCTTCCCGCCGCCGAACCCGAGAAGGTCCGCAAGGAAATCGAGGACGTGATCGGCATCGACGCGTCCGGCGCGGTGCTCGCATCGGCCAAGTCGGGCATCGGCATCGAGGACATCCTCGAGGCGATCGTCACGAAGATCCCGCCGCCCAAGGGCGATCCGGAGGCACCGCTGAAGGCCATGCTGGTCGACAGCTGGTACGATCCGTATCTCGGCGTCGTCATCCTCGTCCGCGTGATCGACGGCATCCTGAAAAAGGGCCAGCAGATCAAGTTCATGCAGACCGGCACGATGCATCTGGTCGACCGGGTCGGCTGTTTCCGCCCCAAGATCGAGCAGCTGACCGAACTCGGCACGGGTGAGATGGGCTTCATCACCGCGCAGATCAAAGAGGTCGCGCAGACGCGCGTCGGTGACACGATCACCGATGCGAAGCGGCCGGCGCTGGAAGCGCTGGCGGGCTTCAAGGAAGTCCAGCCGGTGGTGTTCTGCGGCATGTTCCCGGTCGATGCGGCCGAGTTCGAGAAGCTGCGCGAGTCGATCTCCAAGCTGCGCCTCAACGATGCGAGCTTCTCGTTCGAGATGGAGACGTCAGCGGCCTTGGGCTTCGGCTTCCGTTGCGGGTTCTTGGGCCTGCTCCATCTGGAGATCATCCAGGAGCGCCTGACGCGTGAGTATGACCTCGACCTCATCACCACCGCACCGTCGGTGGTCTACGAGATCGAGCTGACTCACCCCGATCCCGCGGGCACGACGCATATCGAGTTGCACAACCCCGCCGACATGCCCGAGCCCAACAAGATCGCGACGATCAGCGAGCCTTGGATCGAGGCCACGATCTACGTCCCCGACGAATATCTCGGCAGCGTGCTCAAGCTCTGCCAGGACCGCCGTGGCATCCAGAAGAACCTGACCTATGTCGGCGGCCGCGCACAGGCGACCTACGAGCTGCCGCTCAACGAAGTCGTGTTCGATTTCTACGACCGGCTGAAGTCGATGTCGAAGGGCTATGCGAGCTTCGACTATCACCAGATCGGCTATCGTGAGGGCGACCTCGTCAAGATGGGCATCCTGGTCAACGAGGAGCCGGTCGACGCGCTGAGCATGATCGTCCATCGCGGCACCGCCGAAGTGCGCGGTCGCGGCATGGTCGAGCGGCTGAAGGATCTGATCCCGCGTCACCTGTTCAAGATCCCGATCCAGGCAGCGATCGGCGGCAAGGTGATCGCACGCGAGACGATCAGCGCGATGCGCAAGGACGTGACCGCCAAATGCTATGGCGGCGATGCGAGCCGCAAGAAGAAGCTCCTGGAAAAGCAGAAGAAGGGCAAGCTGAAGATGCGCGAATATGGGTCGGTCAGCATCCCGCAAGAGGCATTCATCGCCGCGCTGCGGATGGGCGACGACTCCTGATCGGGTGTTCTCCTTCAGGCTGACGTGACGGATTTGTCATCGTCCCGATCGGTCGCGGGCATGAATGGTGGTGCATGGCGCGCGATCCTGGGGTCGGATAGCGTTGGTCATGGCACTGCATCCTGTTTTCTACGACGCAAGCGGTCGGCGTCGTCGCCGTTTCGCGCTGGGTGTCATCGCGTTCGTCGCGCTCGTCTTATTGTCGGTGGCGGTGTTCGCCGTGTCGATCGGCGCGGTCCCGGCGGCACCGTTGCTGCCGTTCGAGCCCGAGCATCCCGGTCTCCACCGTCTTCCGGCACCGCATAGCGGCGTGATCGGGCGGGCGCAGCGCAGCATCGATTATTACGGCAAGGCGCTGTTCGGTGACCCCACCGCGGGCGCCGGCAAAGCGGGTGCGAAGGGGGGCGTCGGACTGGCACCGCGCGCGATCAATCCGCGGCTGGCCATCGCCTTCCACGTGCCCTGGGACGAATCGAGCGTGGCGAGCCTTGCCCGGCATGTCGAACAACTCGACTGGGTCATTCCCGGCTGGGTGTCGGTGACCGGGCCCGACCACCGGATCACCGTGTTCCGCGATGTCGCGGGCCGCGCGGTGCTCAATCGCGCGATCCACCGCCCGGTGATCCTGCCGATGGTGCAGAACGCCAAGGACGGCGACTGGGACGGCGCGGGCAGCGCCGCGCTGTTTGCGGATGCGACCGCCCGGCGCGCCTTTCTCGATCGGCTGGTCCCGTTCCTGGTGGCGAACCATGCAGGCGGTGCCTTTTTCGATTTCGAGAGCCTGCCCGCGGGGGCGCAGGCGAACTACCGCCTCTTCCTTGCCGAGGCGAAAGCGCGGTTCGCGCCGCGCGGCTGGGTCGTCGCGATCGCGGCGCCGGTCGGGAACGCCGACTGGAACATGCGTGCCTATGCGCGCGTGACCGACAAGATCTTCCTGATGGCCTATGACGAGCACGAGACGAGCGGCCCGGCCGGGCCGATCGCATCGCAGCGGTGGTTCGCACGGTCGGTCGCGGATGCCGCGCGCGGTGTCGCCCCCTCCAAGCTGGTCGTCGCGTTCGGCTCCTATGCCTATGACTGGCATGACCGTGGCGGCGATGCGCTCGGCGTCGAGGAGGCATGGCAGGCCGCATCCGATTCAGGCACCGTCCCGACGTTCGACAAGGGCAGCGGCACCAGCAGCTTCGCCTATGCCGATGGCGGGACCCGGCATCAGGTATGGCTGCTCGATGCGGCGAGCGCGTATAACGAGCTGGCCTTTCTTCAAAAGGCGGGGGTGCAGAGTTTCGCGCTGTGGCGGCTTGGGTCGGAGGATCCGGCGCTCTGGTCGATCTTCGGGCGCAACCATCGCCGATTGCCCGACCTGCGTGCGATCAACACGACCCCGGCCGGGACGAATGTCGATATCGAGGGCAATGGCGAGATCCTAAAAATCGGGTCGACGCCGGTGTCCGGGCTGCGTGATACGGTCGCGGCTGCCGACGGGACGATCGCGGACGTCCGCTTCACGCGCATGCCCTCGCCCTACGTCGTCCAGCGTACGGGCTACAGCCCGCGGGCGCTTGCGCTCACCTTCGACGATGGGCCGGACGCCGACTGGACGCCGCAGATCCTCGACATCCTCCAGCGCAAGCACGTGCCGGCGACGTTCTTCGTGGTGGGCGAGAATGCGCTGACGCAGCGGAGCCTGCTCGAACGCATGGTGGCCGAAGGGCATGAGGTCGGCAGCCACACCTATACGCATCCCAATCTGGCGACGGTATCGGGGCGCCAGGTCGGGTTCGAGCTCAACACGACGCAGAGGCTGTTCCAGGCGTTCACCGGGCGATCGCTCCGCCTGTTCCGCGCGCCCTATTTCGGCGATGCCGAGCCGAGCACCGCGGATGAGATCAAGCCGGCACTCGAGGCGCAGCAGCGTGGCTATGTATCGGTCGGCCTGCACGTCGATCCCGACGACTGGAAGCGTCCGGGCACGGCGGCGATCATCGACCGCACGATCGCACAGGTCGTGGAAGGATCGCCCGAACGCAGCGCCAACATTATCCTGCTGCACGATGCGGGGGGCAACCGCGCGCAGACCGTCGCGGCGCTGCCGGTGATCATCGACCGGCTGCAGGCGATGGGCTATCATTTCGTGCCCGTCTCCGCGCTGGCTGGGCTGACGCGCGATGCGGCGATGCCGGTGATATCGTCGAGCGACCGGGTCGCGGCGGTCGCGGATCTTGCGCTGTTCAGCACGCTGGGTGGACTGGTAATCGGCCTGCGCTGGATCTTCGGGATCGCGATCACGATCGGCATCCTTCGCGCGCTCGCGCTGTCGGCGCTGGCGCTGATCCAGGCACGGCGCGAATTGCGGACGGTGTTCCCGGCGATCGATCCGGCTCGATTCGTCACGGTGATGATCCCGGCGTTCAATGAGGAACGCGTGATCGTCCGCGCGGTCGAGGGCGTGCTGGCCTCGACCGACGTCGTGGTCGAGGTGATTGTGATCGATGACGGGTCGAGCGATGGCACGAGCCAGGCCGTCGCCACCGCCTTTGCCGGCGACGCGCGGGTGCGGCTCATGACTCTGGCGAACGGCGGCAAGGCGCGGGCGCTGAACCGCGGGCTGGCCGCGGCGCGGGGCGATATCGTGATCGCGCTCGACGCCGATACGCAGTTCGAGCCGCTGACGATCGCGCGGCTGGCGCGGTGGTTCGACGACCCGGCGCTGGGGGCGGTTGCGGGCAATGCGAAGGTCGGCAACCGGGTCAATCTGATCACCCGCTGGCAAGCGCTCGAATATATCACCGCCCAGAACCTCGAACGGCGCGCGCTCGCGCGGCTGAACGCGATGACGGTCGTGCCGGGCGCGGTCGGCGCGTGGCGACTGGCGGCAATTCGCGCGGTCGGCGGCTATCCCGACGATACGCTGGCCGAGGATCAGGATCTGACGATCGCGATCCAGCGCGCAGGGTGGACGGTCCGGTATGACCAGTTCGCGATCGCGTGGACCGAAGCCCCCGAGACGCTGCGCGCGCTTGCCAAGCAGCGGTTCCGCTGGGCGTTCGGGACGCTCCAGTGCCTGTGGAAGCACCGGTCGGCGATCGGCCGCAGCCAGCCGCGCGGGCTTGGCTGGGTCGGGCTGCCCCAGGCGATCATTTTCCAGATCCTGCTGGCGGCGATCTCGCCGATCATCGACCTCGCGCTGCTCGTCAGTGTCGCGACGACCTACGTCGCGGTGTCGGCGCATGGCTGGGCACAGAGCAGCCATGATCTGCAGACCATGCTGACCTATTGGCTGGTCTTCACCGCGATCGACCTGCTCGCGGCGACGATCGCGTTCGCACTCGAGCGGCGCGAGCGGTGGAGGCTGCTCTGGCTGCTGATTCCGCAGCGGATCGGCTATCGCCAGGTCATGTACTATGTCGTGCTCAAGGCGCTCGCCCAGGCTTTGCGGGGGCCGATGGTCGGCTGGGGCAAGCTGGCCCGGACGGGGCGCGTGACGGCGCCCTCCGGGGCAGAATGAACCCGACGTCGGTTGTGGCGTTCAGCGGGCGGCATACTATAGCGCCGTGGTGATTGGCGGGCCCGAGGGGACATGATGAAGTATCCGGTATTGCTCGCCATGCTGGCCGTCGGCGGCGTCGCGACGGGCGCTGACGCTGCACAGCGCGCGGCACCGCTCGTGCTGGCAGCGGCGAGCCTGCAGGAATCGATGACCGCGGCCGCCGATGCGTGGGCGGCGAAGGGGCATGTGCGCCCGACGATCTCGTTCGCGGCCTCGTCGGCGCTGGCACGGCAGGTCGAGGCCGGCGCGACAGCGGACCTGTTCGTGTCCGCGGATGAGGACTGGATGAATGAGCTGGCGAAGCGCCGCCTGATTGTCCCTGCGTCGCGCGTGACGTTCCTGGGAAACCGGCTGGTCGTCGCGGCGGCGGCAGGGACGACGGTGCGGATCCCGTCACGCCCGCCTGCAGCGCTGGCGCGGGTGCTGACCGCGGGGCCACTCGCGATGGCGGATACGCCCGTCCCCGCGGGGCGGTACGGCCAGGAGGCGCTGGAGGCGCTCGGCGTGTGGAAACAGGTCGCGCCGCGCGTCGTGCGCGCCGAAAACGTCCGGGCGACGTTGGCGCTCGTCGAACGCGGCGCTGCACCTTTGGGGATCGTCTATGCGACCGATGCCAAGGCATCGACGCGCGTCAGGATTGCGGGCGTGTTTCCCGCATCGACGCATCCGGCGATCACCTATCCGATCGCCCGGCTGACGACGTCGCGCAATCCGGAGGCCGAGGCGTTCCGCCGTTTCCTGACGTCACGTCAGGGCAAGGCGATCTTCGTGCGTTACGGCTTTTCGGCGCGCTGAGTGGCGGATGGGTTCGTCCTGACACCGGCGGAATGGGGGATCGTCGGTCTGTCGCTGAGGGTCGGCGCCGTCGCCATGCTGATCACATTGCCGATCGCGTTCGGCTTCGCCTGGCTGCTGGCGCGCGTGCGGTTTCCCGGGCGGATCCTCGTCGATGCGGTGATCCACTTGCCGCTCGTCGTGCCGCCGGTCGTGACGGGGTGGCTGCTGCTGCTCGCCTTTGCGCCGAACGGGCCGGTCGGGGCGTGGCTGCAGTCGTGGTTCGGGGTCAGTGTGCTGTTTCGCTGGACCGGGGCGGCGATCGCGGCGGGGGTCATGGCGCTGCCGCTGATGGTGCGCGCGATGCGGCTGTCGATCGAGGCGGTCGATGCACGGCTTGAAAGTGCGGCGCGGACGCTGGGCGCGGGGCCGTGGCGGGTGTTCTGGACGGTCACGCTGCCGCTGAGCGTACCGGGCGTGTTCGCGGGCGCGGTGCTGGGCTTTGCGCGATCGATCGGCGAGTTCGGGGCGACGATCACCTTCGTCTCCAACGTGCCGGGCGAGACGCAGACGCTGCCGCTGGCAATCTATTCGGCACTTCAGCAGCCGGGCGCGGAGATGCTGGTATGGCGGCTCTCGGCGATTTCCGTCGCGCTGTCGCTGATCGCACTGGTCGCGTCCGAACTCCTGACGCGGCGCGCGGGCAGGGGGCTGCATGTCCTTTGAGATCGACGTCCGCAAGCGTCTGGGCGATGCCGAGGTCGCGCTGACGCTGGCGGCGGGGGACGGCGCGACCGTGCTGTTCGGACCGTCCGGTGTCGGCAAGACCAGCATCCTGAAGATGGTCGCCGGGCTGCTTACGCCCGACCAAGGCCGGATCGTCGTCGATGGCGTCACGCTGTTCGGGGAGGGTGTCAACCTGCCACCGGAACACCGCCGTGCGGGCTATGTATTTCAGGAGGCGCGGCTTTTCCCACATCTGAAGGTGCGCGCTAACCTGCTTTACGGCGCCGGCCGCGACACGTCGGGGTTCGAGGAGCGGATCGGCTTCCTGGGGATCGCGCATCTGCTCGACCGCTGGCCGCGGTCGCTATCGGGGGGCGAAGCGCAGCGCGTGGCGATCGGACGTGCGTTGCTCAGCAACCCGCGCTTCCTGCTGCTCGACGAGCCGCTGGCGTCGCTCGACCGACCGCGCCGCGAGGAGATCGTCCGTGCGATCGAGCATCTGCGCGACGCGATGCGCCTGCCGATCCTGATGGTGACCCACGACCCCGACGAGGCCGCACGGATCGGCACCCACGTCGTACGGATGTAGCGCAGGCATGAAAAAGGCGGCCCGGGAAAACCCGGACCGCCCTTTTTCGTAGCTCGGTAAAGCGTTTAGCGCTTCGAGAACTGGAAGCTACGACGGGCCTTCGCCTTGCCGTACTTCTTTCGCTCGACGACGCGGCTGTCGCGCGTCAGGAAGCCTGCTGCCTTGACCGATGCACGCAGCACCGGCTCGAAGCGGGTCAGCGCCTGGCTGATGCCATGCTTGACCGCGCCGGCCTGGCCCGAAAGGCCACCGCCCTTGACGGTGCAGACGACGTCATACTGACCTTCGCGCTCGGTGATGCCGAACACCTGGTTGATGACGAGACGCAGCGTCGGACGTGCGAAATACACTTCCTGGTCACGACCGTTGATCGTGATCTTGCCGGTGCCGGGCTTGACCCAGACGCGGGCAACGGCGTCCTTGCGACGGCCGGTCGCATAGGCGCGACCCTGCTTGTCGAGGATCTGCTCGCGGAGCGGCATCGGCTCACGGACCGGCTCGTTCGAGACGGGCGCTGCGATGTCGCCTTCGCTGGTCGGCAGCGACTGTGCGGCCGGAGCAGCCGGTGCGGGCTGGTTGGTCAGGCTCGCGAGATCGGCGAGCGACTGGCGGTTGTCGGTCATTTACGCACCCACCTTGTTCTTGCGATTCATGCTGGCGATGTCGAGAACCTCGGGGTTCTGCGCCTCATGCGGATGCTCGGTACCCTTGAAGATACGCAGGTTGCGCATCTGCTCACGGCCGAGCGGGCCGCGCGGGATCATGCGCTCAACGGCCTTTTCGAGAACGCGCTCCGGGAAGCGGCCGTCGAGAACCTTGGCGGCAGTGATGCCCTTGATGCCGCCGGCATAACCGGTGTGCTTGTAATAGACCTTCTTCGCGGCCTTGTTGCCGGTGAAGCGGATCTTGTCGGCGTTGATCACGACGACGTTGTCACCGCAATCGACATGCGGGGTGAACGACGTCTTGTGCTTGCCGCGCAGGACATTGGCGATGATCGACGCTGCGCGACCGACCACCAGATCCTCGGCATCGACGATATGCCATTTCTTCTCCACCTCGTGCGGCTTGGCCGACTTGGTGGTCTTCATGAGCGCCTTCATGGGGCTGAGACCTTTGCTGAAACGATATGCACCGCCACGACGGACGGCGCTAACGAGGCGGCAATGGCGAAAAGAGGTGTTTAAGTCAAGCTTTCCGCCGGTTTCATGGCGGGTATTATGATACCTTGGACGGATTGCCGAGGCGATGCGCGGCAAATACCGTGGCGATCAGCAACAGCGCCGCGTTGGCCTGATGTGCGACGGCGACATGGATGGCGACGCCGGTCATGAGCGTTGCGATCCCCAGAAAGACCTGCAGCGTGACGAGCCCGACCACCCAGAAGCCGGCGCGCGAGCCGTGCTGCGTCGCGCGAACGGCGAGCCAAACGAGCCCGGCAGCGGTGGCGAAGGCGAGCCACCGATGGATGAACTGCACGACAATCGGGTTGTCGACCGCGTTGATCCAGCCGGGTGACAGCATCGGGACGCCGCCCGGGAACAGGCTGTCGCCCATCAGCGGCCAACTCGCAAAGGCATAGCCAGCGTCGAGCCCTGCGGTGAACGCGCCATAGACAAGCTGGACGAACAGCAACGCGAACGCGGTGACCGCGATCGGCACGAGGCGGGCCGGGGCCGCAAGCTTCGAGCGGTGGAGTGCGAGCAGGTCCAGCGCCGTCCAGACGATGCCGGCAAGCGTGACGAGCGCGGTCATCAGATGGACCGCCAGACGAATATGGCTGACGTCGGTGCGGACGGACAGCCCGGACTTCACCATCCACCAGCCAACCGCGCCCTGGAGCGCGCCAAGCGCCAGCAGCGCGCCGAGTCGCCAGCCATAGCCGACCGGGATCGCCCGGCGCAGCGCGAACCACAGGAGCGGGATCGCGAACGCCGCGCCGATCGTCCGTGCCAGCGCGCGGTGGAGATATTCCCAGAAGAAGATCGCCTTGAACCCGTCGAGGGTCATGCCACTGTTGAGCTGGCTATATTCGGGGATCTGTTTGTAGTTCGCGAATTCCGCCTGCCACTGCGCAAGCGTCAGTGGCGGGATGATGCCGGTGATCGGCTTCCATTCGGTAATCGAGAGGCCAGAATTTGTCAGGCGCGTTATGCCGCCCACGACGACGATGCCGATGATCATCGCCGCGACGAGAAGAAGCCAGGTCGCGACCGCTCGCGGGCGCGCTGTGGACAGGAAGGCGGCACTGGGCTGGAGCATAGCACGGCTCTACGCCTGTCTGACTGGGGCGTCGAGTATCAGGGGTTATCGGCTGCCGGGTTTCTGGCGGGCCGGGAGACGCGCGCGGTGCGTTGGGAAAGAGCGGGTGCCGCGGGATCAGGCAAGGCGCCTAGAGAGCTTTCATTTGCCAAAAAAAACCGAGCGGCTGGTGGGCGTTCGATCGAATGTGATGTTGTATCCTTTCCTTTGATGGACTATCTGAGCCGAACGATGTCGACGACCGCCCACCACCATACCCATGCGCATCCGTCCTGGATCGCAGGCCTGGATCGCTATGCGATCGGGCTTTCGGGTCTGTGCATGGTGCACTGTCTGGCAACGTCGGTGCTGGTTGCGCTGATGTCGACCGCGGGCGGCGTGCTGCTCGATCCCATCTTCCACGAAGTCGGACTGACGATCGCAATCCTATTCGGTGCGGTCGCACTGGGGCGCGGGATCCTTCATCATGGCTATGCGATGCCGGCCGCGATGGGTGCGTTCGGGCTCGGGATCATGGCGGGGGCAATGACCCTCCCGCATGATTCGGGGAGCGGTGAGACGCTCTGGACGATCATCGGCGTCGCGTTGCTCGCGTTCGGGCACGATCTGAACCGTCGCGCCGACAGTTGAGCCGGGCCGCACGATCGCCCCGGGACGGTCGCTGCTTGTCGCGGCTCCTGCGGCACCCTAGATTCACGGCATAATGGCAACGCATTCGCATTCGCATCATGAGCCGCAAGGCGCCGACCTCAACGTTGCCGCACAGGCGACGCTGGAAAAATCGGGCGAGCAGTGGACGACGATGCGCGCCAGCGTATTCTCCGCGCTGGCTGGCTTCGACAAGCCGGCCTCGGCCTATGACATCGCGGAGGCCGTGTCGAAGGCGGAAGGGCGGCGCGTCGCTGCCAACAGCGTCTACCGGATCCTCGACCTGTTCGTGGGCGCCAATCTCGCGCGACGGGTCGAAAGTGCGAATGCGTATGTCGCCAATGCTCATCCCGATTGCCTTCACGACTGCATCTTCCTGGTATGTGATTCGTGCGGGCAGACGACGCATATCGACAATGACGTGATCACCCGCGGCGTCCGCAACGCGGCGGTTTCGGCCGGTTTCGTCCCTGTCCGCCCGGTCATCGAAGTCCGCGGCCGGTGTGCCGCATGCGAGGCGCAGCGCTGATCGAGGACGGCTGCCAGCGCCATGACGGGGTGACCAATCTGGCGTCGCTGCGTAGAAATATCCGCGGATGGCGGGGTTTCGTTCGGTAACAATCGACACCAAACCTGTGCTGCGATAAGCCGGTGGGATGGCAGATACTCCTGTAACCCCGTTGCTCGACACGGTTTCGACCCCTGATGACCTGCGCAAGCTGAAACCCGACCAGCTTCGCCAGCTTGCCGATGAACTGCGGACCGAGACGATCTCGGCCGTCGGCACGACCGGGGGCCACCTCGGATCGGGGCTCGGCGTGGTCGAACTGACGACCGCGATTCACTATGTGTTCGATACGCCGCGCGATCGTCTTGTCTGGGACGTCGGCCATCAATGCTATCCGCACAAGATCCTGACCGGCCGTCGCGACCGGATCCGGACGTTGCGCCAGGGTGGCGGCCTCAGCGGATTCACTAAGCGGAGCGAAAGCGAATACGACCCGTTCGGGGCTGCGCATTCCTCGACGTCGATCTCGGCCGCGCTCGGCTTCGCGGTCGCCAACAAGATTGCGGGCACGCCGGGCAAGGGCATTGCCGTTATCGGCGACGGCGCGATGTCGGCGGGCATGGCCTATGAGGCGATGAACAATGCCGAGCAGGCGGGCAACCGCCTCGTCGTGATCCTGAACGACAATGACATGTCGATCGCGCCGCCGGTCGGCGGCCTGTCGGCCTATCTCAGCCGGATCGTGTCGAGCCGCGAATTCCTGGGCATTCGCGAGCTTGCCAAGAAGCTCGCGCGCCGCCTGCCGCGGCCGTTCCACAACGCCGCGCGGAAGACCGACGAGTTCGCCCGCGGCATGACGATGGGCGGTACGCTGTTCGAGGAACTCGGCTTTTACTATGTCGGGCCGATCGACGGGCATAATCTCGAGCATCTGATCCCCGTGCTCGAGAATGTGCGAGACGCGGAAGAGGGCCCGATCCTCGTCCATGTCGTGACGAAGAAGGGCAAGGGCTACGCGCCCGCCGAGGCCGCGGCCGACAAATATCACGGCGTGCAGAAGTTCGACGTGATCTCGGGCGTGCAGACCAAGGCCCCGCCGGGACCGCCGCAATATCAGAACGTGTTCGGTGCGCAGCTCGTCGCCGAAGCCGCCAAGGACGACCGGATCTGCGCCATCACCGCGGCGATGCCGTCGGGCACCGGGCTTGATGCGTTCGCCAAGGCCTATCCCGATCGCTTCTTCGATGTCGGCATCGCCGAACAGCACGGCGTGACCTTCGCGGCGGGGCTTGCCGCGCAGGGCATGCGGCCGTTCTGCGCGATCTATTCGACGTTCCTGCAGCGCGCCTATGATCAGGTCGTCCACGACGTCGCGATCCAGAACCTGCCGGTGCGCTTCGCGATCGACCGCGCCGGACTGGTCGGGGCGGACGGGGCGACGCACGCCGGATCGTTCGACGTGACCTATCTCGCGACGCTGCCGAACTTCGTCGTGATGGCGGCGGCGGACGAAGCCGAGCTGGTCCATATGACGCACACCGCGGCGCAGTATGACACCGGCCCGATCGCGGTGCGCTACCCGCGCGGCAACGGCACGGGCGTCGCCTTGCCTGCCACGCCCGAACTGCTCGAGATCGGCAAGGGCCGGATCGTTCGTGAGGGCAAGGCCGTGGCGATCCTGTCGCTCGGCACGCGGCTCGAGGAAGCGTTGAAGGCCGCCGATGTGCTCGAGGCCAAGGGGCTGTCGACCACCGTCGCCGATCTGCGATTCGCCAAGCCGCTCGACGTCGAGATGATCCGCAAGCTGCTCACCACGCACGAGGTTGCGGTCACGATCGAGGAGGGCGCGGTCGGCGGTTTCGGCGCGCATGTGCTGACGCTGGCCAGCGACGAGGGGCTGATCGATGGCGGGCTGAAGCTGCGCACGCTGCGTCTTCCGGATCTCTTCCAGGATCAGGACAAGCCCGACGCGCAATATGCCGAGGCCGGGCTCGATTCGGCGGCGCTGGTGGAAACCGTGCTCAAGGCGCTGCGCCATAATTCGGGCGGGGTTGCCGAAGCGCGCGCATGAGCGGGCCGACCAAGGCCATCGTGATCATCGCGCTCGCGGTGATCGTGATGGTGTCGCTGAACATCGCCATGTGGCGGCGGATGCGCGCCGGTCTGGCCGCGGCACGCGCCGCGGACGAGCAGGATCAGCAGTCGCAGATGCCGGCAGACGACACACTGCGCGGCTGATCCGGAACGACTGCCCGACTCGCGCCCTGCCTATCTGCCCAGATAGTGGGATTGCGCCGCGTCGGTTGCGCTGACGGCGAGGATCGATCGCGCCTGGCTCGGCGGCAGCGCTTGCCCGTGACCGTCGCCACTCGCGGCGATCACCCGCTCGAGCAGATCCTGTCCTTCGCGCCACCAGCCGATACCGCTCGCCGCGTTGAGATGCCCCTGCGGGCCGGCATCGACGAAATGGCTGCCCCAGTCGGCGGCCATGCTGTGCGCGCGGTCGGGCGTGACCCAGGGATCGTCGCTGCTCGCGACGACGATCGAGGGGAAGGGCAGGGCGCCGCGCGGGGTCGGTGAAAAGCCCTTGAGCTCGGCCTGGGCCGCACCGCGGTCGACATCGGCGGGCGCGACGAGCAATGCCCCCGCGACGGGCCAGCCATAGGGTTGTGGGCTCAGCTCGGCCCACCACGCCACCGCAAGGCAGCCAAGACTGTGCGCGGCTAGGATGACGGGGGCCTGTGCGCGCCGGATCGCCTCGTCGAGCCGCGTGACCCAGGCGTTGCGATGCGGCGTGTTCCACATCCCCAGTTCGACCCGGACGGTATCCGGCCGGGCATCTTCCCACAGGGTCTGCCAGTGTGACGGGCCGGATCCGCCGAGCCCGGGGACCGTCAGGATTGTCGGTTGAACGCTATCATATGGTGCAAAAGAACCCACGACGCCTCTCCTTCTCCAGACCCCCGGAGCCCGGGGGTGGGATCGTGATCGATCGACGCTCTAGGGGACGTCGGCCGATCACGATCCCTGTCCGCAAGATAATCCTACTAGTTCGGTGGGCAATAGACATTGCGGCAAAAGGAAGGCAGCTTGCGATGATCGGACGCCGGGGCGATAGGCTGGGCGTATGGCAAAGCAACGCGCGGATCAGATGCTGGTCGACAGGGGACTGGTCGAATCGCGGACGCGCGCGCAGGCGCTGATCATGGCGGGGCTGGTCTTTGCCGGCACGCGCAAGGTCGACAAGCCGGGCCAGACGTTGGCGGACGACGTCGTCCTTGACGTGCGGGGTCGCGATCACCCCTGGGTATCGCGCGGCGGGATCAAGCTCGCGCACGGGCTCACACATTTCGGCTGGGCGGTCGCGGATGCGGTGGCGATCGACGTGGGGTCGTCGACCGGCGGGTTTACCGACGTGCTGCTCAGCAATGGGGTCGCCCGCGTTTATGCCGTCGACAGCGGGACCAACCAGCTTGCATGGAAACTCCGCCAGGACCCGCGCGTGATCGTCCATGAACAGACCAGCGCGCGCATCCTGACCGACGCGCATATCCCCGAGCCGGTCGACCTGATAGTCTGCGATGCAAGCTTTATCGGGCTGGCCAAGGTGCTCGAGCGCCCAATCGGGTTCGCACGTCCCGGAGCGCGGCTGCTCGCGCTCGTCAAGCCGCAGTTCGAGGCAGGCCGCGAAGAGGTCGGAAAGGGCGGCGTGATCCGCGATCCAGCCGTCCATGCGCGCGTCTGCGGCGAGGTCGCGGCCTGGCTCGAGGCACAGGGCTGGCAGGTCGAGGGCGTCGTCGAGAGCCCGATCACCGGTCCCGAGGGCAATATCGAGTTCCTGATCGCCGCGCATGCGATCGCCGCGCCACGCGACTGAGAGTCCGGATGCTGCCCGCGCTGGACCCGGATCGGCCATCGCAGAATGACACACTTCCCGATCGGTCCATGCATGTTGCGGTTTACGGCAGGGCGTTCCCGCGGCAGGACTAAGCCGATCAGTCTTGAAAGGACGTATGTGGGAGGCATCGCTTCGAAGGGCCAGCTGAGGATGTCGTTCCTGCGCTGGGCGATCGTGACCGTTCCGTTGATCGTCCTGCTGGGCTTTCTGGCCGGGCGCGCGGTCCCGGTGGGGAGCGAAAGTGCCTGGTACACCAGCCTGGTGAAGCCCGCGCTCACTCCGCCAGGCTGGGTGTTTCCGGTCGCCTGGTCGACGCTCTACGTGCTCCTCGGCCTGGCTCTCGCAATGATCCTCAATGCGCGCGGCGCGCTGGGGCGGGGGCGCGCGATCGCCTTGTTTGTCGCGCAGTTCGTGTTGAATCTTGCCTGGACGCCATTGTTCTTCGGCGCGCACCGAATCGGTGCGTCGGTACTTGTCATTGTCGCGATGCTGCTGCTCTCGATCGCGGCAACGATCTTGTTCGCGCGCATCCGGCGCGGGGCGGCGTGGCTGATGGTGCCCTATATGGTGTGGATCAGCTTTGCGGGAATGCTCACATACGGTATAGGCCGGCTCAACCCCGATGCCGAAACCCTTGTGCCGACGACGCGCACCTCCCAGATGTTGTGACGGGGCGCGCGGCGCAAGTTACTAGCAGGATGATGACAATGCAGTCCGAAAACCGGATGTTCGACGATTTCGTGAAGGTCCTCAACGGCGCCGCTGGAACCTTTGCCGGTGTCGGCCGCGAAGCGCAGTCTGGGGTTCGCGAGCGTGCTCGTGAATGGCTCGGCGGCCTCGATTTCGTAAGCCGTGAGGAGTTCGATGCGGTGAA
Organism: Sphingomonas sp. CFBP 13733; assembly: GCF_014841795.1. Classification (NCBI taxonomy): domain Bacteria; kingdom Pseudomonadati; phylum Pseudomonadota; class Alphaproteobacteria; order Sphingomonadales; family Sphingomonadaceae; genus Sphingomonas; species Sphingomonas sp. CFBP 13733. The sequence goes on along the minus strand of NZ_JACYUP010000001.1, from coordinate 840,541 downwards.
ATCGATGGCGGCCGCCGCGCGCGACGAAAATGAGGCGCTGAAGGCCCGGCTCGACGCTCTCGAAGCAAAAATGCAGGTCGGCGTCTGACTTTTCCACAGATTTCTGGGCATTCGGATCGAACGGGGTTGTCGGAGCATTTTTGCCCCGGCACCCTTTGTCGCGTGACAGGGAGTGCCAGGACGTAATGATGCTCGACCACGCCGACCATGACCAAGACGACGCTGCTCCCATCGACATGCTCGAAGCCTATTATGCTGCGCATGGATGGGAACATGAACGTCACGATGACGAGATCGTCGCGACCGTAAAGGGCAGCTGGACGACCTACGAGCTGCGCGCCTTGTGGCGCGAGGACGACAGCGTGCTGCAGTTCCTGGCGTTTCCGGACATCAAGGTGCCCGACGAACGGCGTCAGGCGGTCTACGAGACGATCGGGCTCGCCAACGAGCAGCTCTGGATCGGCCATTTCGAACTCTGGTCGACGAGCGGGATCCTGCTGTTCCGCCACGCGGCGATGGTCGATGGCGGCGAGGATGGGACGATGTCGCTTTCGGCCGCCGAACTGCTTGTCGAATCGGCGATCGAGGAATGCGAGCGTTTCTATCCAGTGTTCCAGTTCGTCCTGTGGGGCGGGAAGACGCCGGCGGACGCGCTTGCCTCGGCGCTGATCGAAACCCAGGGCGAGGCGTGATCGCGCGCGTTTCCCCGGGCGCGGCGTGCCGATGACCGGGCGGATCCTGATGATCGGCTGTGGCAATATGGGCGGGGCGATGCTGGCCCGCTGGCTTGCCGACGGCCTTTCCCCCGACAGCGTGACCGTCGTCAGCCCCAGTATGCGCGTGATGCCACCCGGTGTGCACGTCGTCGCCGCTTTGCCCGACCCCGACGACTTTTCCGCTGAAACAGTCATGCTCGCGCTGAAGCCGCAGCAGCTCGGCGCGCTGAAGACGCCCGTATTCGCGCGCTATGCGCCAAAGCTGCTGATTTCGATCCTCGCGGGGGTCGAGATTGCCGCACTCGACCGTCTCACTGAGGCGCAGGCGGTGGTTCGGGCGATGCCCAACCTGCCGGTTGCGATCGGGCAAGGCGTGGTTGCGCTGCACGGCGCGACGGATGACGGCGCGGCGCGTGCGACCGCGGAGGCGTTGATGACCCCGCTCGGCCTGGTCGAGTGGATCGCCGCAGAGGCGCAGTTCGATGCCGTCACCGCGCTGGCGGGATGCGGGCCGGGTTTCGTGTTCCGCTTTGCCGACGCGCTGGCCAAGGCGGGGCAGGCGCTCGGCCTGCCGGCGGATCAGGCGGCTCGGCTTGCGATCGCGACGCTTGACGGGGCCGCGCGGATGGCCGGCGCCGCGGACGTTTCGCCGGCGGTGCTCGCGGACCGGGTCGCGAGCCCGGGTGGATCGACACGCGAAGGGCTAAACGTGCTCGACGACGGCGATGCACTGGTCTCCCTGATGTCCCGCACGCTGACGGCGTCGGCACGGCGGAATGCGGAGATGGCGGCAAACGCCCGCGGCGACCTCGCGCCGCTTTAGTCAGCCGCGCAGCTTTATCACCTGCTCGCGTTCCTCTTCCGGAATCAGGCCTTCGAGCACCGCCCAATAGCCCGCAACCGCGCCGTGGCCGGCGTGATTATAGGCTGCGGACATCTTCTGTCGCGCAGCTTCGAACAGGTCGCTCTCCATCTTGCTGCCGACTGGCGTCAAGCGCAGCAGCCGCTGACGCCGGTCACGATCGCCGGGACGAACCTCGATAAAGCCGCGATCGCTGAGTTCGTTCAACACGCGACCGAGCGACTGTTTGGTGATCGCCAGCAGCGACAGCAGTTCGCTGACCGTCATGTCCGGTTTGCGGGCGATGAAATACAGGGCGCGGTGGTGCGCGCGCCCCAGCCCCTGCTCCGCGAGCCCCGCATCGATCGACCGGACCAGATGGCTCTGACCGAAGTACAGGAGTTCCATGCCGCGACGCAGTTCGGGCTCGCGAAGAAACAGGGGTGAAGCGGGTGATGCTGAGGCAGCCATGTTGACCGGTTTAGTCTTCGGTCCTAGGCGACGGCAAGCCGTGGAAAGAGAGAAAAATTCAATGCATCCTCCGTTGTCGCAGGCCTCATCGTCGCCAGACGCGAGCATGACATTTTCGTTCGAACCGTGTGGCGACCCGGTCGCTGCGAACGAGCGTGCGCAGCGCCTGATCGATCCCGGCTTCGGCCGGGTCTTCACCGACCATATGGCGATGATCCGCTTCAGTGACGCGAAGGGCTGGCATGATGCCAGGATCACCACGCGCGCGCCGATCATGATGGATCCCGCATCGTCGGTTCTGCACTATGCGCAGGAAATCTTCGAGGGGATGAAGGCCTATCGACTCGCCGATGGCGGCACCGCGCTCTTCCGGCCCGAAGCCAATGCGCGGCGTTTCCAGGATTCGGCCCGCCGGATGGCGATGCCCGAGCTTCCCGAGTCGCTGTTCCTCGAATCGGTCGAGCGGCTGGTCCGGACGGATCAGGACTGGATTCCCGACAGCGACGGCGGCGCGCTGTATCTGCGGCCGTTCATGTTCGCGAGCGAGGTGTTCCTGGGGGTCAAGCCGAGCGCCGAATATCTCTACATGGTGCTCGCCTCGTCGGTCGGTGCCTATTTCAAGGGCGGTGCCTCCGCGGTCTCGATCTGGGTCAGCCAGCATTATACGCGTGCGGCACAGGGCGGCACGGGCGCGGCGAAGTGCGGCGGAAATTATGCCGCCAGCCTGCTTGCGCAGAAGGAAGCGATCAGCCAGGGCTGTGACCAGGTCGTCTTCCTCGATGCGGTCGAGCGCCGCTGGGTCGAGGAACTCGGCGGCATGAACGTCTTCTTCGTGTTTGCGGACGGCAGCCTTTCGACCCCCGCGCTCACGGGCACGATCCTGCCCGGCATCACCCGCGATTCGATCCTGACGCTCGCGCGGGCGCAGGGGATAACCGTGCGCGAGGAGCCCTATGCGATCGACCAGTGGCGCGCCGACGCGGCGAGCGGCAAGCTTGTCGAGGCGTTCGCCTGCGGCACGGCCGCAGTCGTGACCCCGATCGGGACCGTCGCGTCGCCCGAGGGCCGCTTCACGATCGGCGGCGGCGAGCCGGGCGCGATGACGCTGCGGATCCGCGATTCGCTCGTCGCGATCCAGCGCGGTCTGGCGCCGGATGCCAATGGGTGGGTCCATCGACTCGATTAAGACGCGATAGGGCTTTTCTCGTCGGGGCGCGCCGCTATAAGGCCGCCTCTGCTGGGGCGTCGCCAAGTGGTAAGGCAGCGGCTTTTGATGCCGCCATGCGCAGGTTCGAACCCTGCCGCCCCAGCCAGTCCTTCCTGCGTCTATCGGGTCTGCCATATGTGGGGAGCCGAGGATTGAGTGAAAGCGGGCGGTGATGACCCATCCTTATGATCTCGAACGGTTCGTCACTGCGCAGGCGGCAGTCTACGAGTCCGCGTTTGCCGAGATACGCGGCGGCGCCAAGCGTAGTCACTGGATGTGGTTCATCTTTCCGCAGATTGCCGGGCTCGGACGAAGCCCGATGGCGCAGCATTATGCGATCGTGTCACTCGAGGAAGCGCGGGCCTATCTTGCGCATCCGGTGCTCGGGGCGCGTCTGCGGCAGTGCGTGGAAGCGCTCGACGCGCTGACGGGGGTGACCGCCCGGGCCGTTTTCGGTGAGGTCGATGCGATGAAGCTGCGATCGTCGCTGACGCTGTTTCGCGAGGCGGGGAATGATCCGCTGTTCGGTGCCGCGCTTGATCGCTGGTTTGTCGGGACGAGCGACACGGCCACGCTTGCTCTCATCGACAGACCAAGCTGACGACGATCCGCGTCGCGCCGTTCAGTCCTCGGCCCAGCGCCTGAGCAGGTTGGATTGCGTCTTGGCGAGCAGGTCGAGTTCGGGCGTCTTGCCCAGCCGCTCGAACAGCGCGTGGCGGGCGGTTTCGAGATCGAACAGCAGTTCCCGTGCATCCGCGTCCCGAACGAGGCTCCGGACCCAAGTCACCGCGGCAAGCCGCTCGCCCGACACGACTGGCGCCACGCGGTGCAGCGAGGTCGTCGGATAGCAGACCGCCGAGCCCGCAGGCAGCTTGACGTCCTGTTCGCCGGCGGCGGATTCGATCACCAGCTCGCCGCCGTCATAATCCTCAGGCTCGCTGAGGAAGACCGTCACCGACACATCGGTCCGCATCCCGCCCATGATCGCATCGTCGACATGACTGCCATAGGCCATGCCCGCATCATAGCGGCTGAAGAGCGGCGGGCGGACGACATGCGGCCGCGTCGCCATGCGGAACAGGGCATTGTCGAGCAACCGGTCGACGACGAGGTCCTGCATCTCGGCGAGCAACGGGTCGCCGCGGTCGACCTGTTCGTTGCGTTTGACCGTTCGTGCCTCGCGCCCCGCCGTCCGTCGGCCGTCGACATAGCGGGTCTTGCGCATATTATCTCGCAGCCACTGGAGATTGTCCGCATCCAGGACGTTGGCAATCATGATCATCATGGGAAATCTCGCAAATCCGGCATGGAGCCGGGTGATGCGCCCCTAACAGGTCAGTGCCTTCCCGGCCAACGCGTCGGGACCGAGGAGATAGTATGCGTACGAAATTGTGGATGGGCGTCGGCGCCTTTGTGATCGCGCAATCGGGCCAAGCCGTCATCGGCGACGCGGCCGCCAAGCCAATGCCGTCGCCAGCTCAGCAGGTCGGTGAGGGTGAAGGCGAGGGTGAAGGTGAAGGACGGCGGGTCGTCCGGTCGGGCAAGGCTCGGCATGCGGTGACATCGCCGCGGCGCGCGCGCGCGGTGCAGCAGCAGCGTGGCCAGCGCGGCGAAGGCGAATATGAGGGCGGCGAGAACGAGCGCGGCGAGGGTGGCGAAAACGAGGGTGGCGAGGGCGAACGCTGATCCGGCTACGCCCCTTGGCGTGACCAGCACCGCCGCGCGGATCGGCATGATCCGTGCGGCAGTAACGAGACGGCACCATGGGCATGCCCCGGCGGTGACGAACGGACGGTCAGTCGGGGCGTGATCCGCTCGGCTTGCCGCGATACCGATCGAACCACGCGATGATCGCGGAGGCCTTTGCCGCGGATTGCGACGGCCGTGCGGTGAAGCCGCCATGGCTCGCACCCGGCACCTTGACGAGCGCGGTCGGTACGCCGCGGATCTGCAACGCGGCGTAATATTGCTCGGATTCCGAAACGGGCGTGCGGTAATCGTCGCTGCCCACCACGACCAGGGTCGGTGTCTTGACGTTGCCGACCAGACTGAGCGGCGAGCGGTTCCAGTAGCTCATCGGATCCTCCCATGGCAGCTTGGTGAACCAGTAGCGCGACGTGAACAGCGTATTGTCCATCGTCAGCGCCTCGCTCGCCCAGTTGATCACGGGCTTCTGGGTCGCCGCGGCCTTGAACCGGTCGGTCTTGCCGACGATCCAGGCGGTCAGGACGCCGCCGCCCGATCCGCCGGTGACGAACAGATTGTTGGGATCCGCGGTCCCGTCCGCGATCGCCGCATCGACCGCGGCGATCAGGTCGCCATAATCGTCGGACGGATATTTCTTGTCGATCAGATTGGCGAATTCGGCACCGTAGGAGGTCGAGCCGCGCGGATTGGTCCACAGCACCGCATAGCCTGCCGCGGCATAGAGCTGCATGTCGGTGGCGAACCCAGGGCCATAGGCGCTGTTGGGCCCACCATGGATTTCCAGGATCAGCGGTACGCGCTGGCCGGGCGTACGATTGGCGGGCGTTGCGAGCCACGCGTCGATCGCGCGGCCATCGGGCGCGGTCACCGCGATCTTGCGGATTGGCGCGAGCGTCTTGGCGCCGGTCATCACCGCGTTGAGCTGCGTCAGCCGCCGTGACTTGCCACCGCTCGACACCCAGACATCGGCGGGGGCGCTGCCGTCGCCGCCGGTATAGGCGATCGTACCGCCTCTCGCGACCGAGAACTCGCCCCCGGTATAGGGCCGGTCGAGCCCGCCGCCCGCGACATTGTCGACCAGCGGCGTCGTCCGGCCGTCGAGGCCGATGCGCGCAATCCGGCGCTGGCCGTGATCGTCATAGCTCGCATAGAGGCTGCGCCCGTCGGCGGCCCATATCGCATCCTCGATCCCGCGATCGAGCGCGGCGGTCAGCGACCGGGGACTGCCGGCGTTGCGGTCGCCGAGGTAGAGCTGGGTGTTCTCGTAACTGCGCCGCTTGTCGTCGAAGCCGAGCCACGCGATCCGCGTGCCGTCGGGGGAGATCCGCGGCTGCGCATCGGGGCCGTTGCGGGTCGTCAGCGTCCGCATCGCGCCGCTCGTCGTGTCGACCGCGATGAGGTCTGAATTCATCACCTGCCGCTCGGCATCGGGCCCACGGATCGCGGCGAACACGATCGCGCGGCCGTCGGGCGTCCAAGACAAGGGGCCGCCGTCATCGAACGCGCCGAAGGTCAGCTGTTGCGGCGCGCCGCCGTCCGCCGCGACGACAAACAGATGATCGCGGCCGGGCTTCACATAGCCGGGGCCATCGTTGCGATAATTGACGCGGTCGATCACCGTCAGCGGCTCGGCCCATTTCGCGCCCTCGGGCTTGGGCGGTGCCTTGCCGAGCGTCGTCGCCTCGCCCGCGACGGTCGCGACATAGGCGAGCCGGGTGCCGTCGGGCGACCAGGCGAGCGCCTGCGGATCGCCGGGAAAGCCCGTCACCCGCGCGCTCGTGCCGGTCGCGATCCAGCGGACGAACAGTTGCGACTGCTCGCCGTCGCGCGCGGCATAGGCGACGCGCGTGCCGTCGGGGGACCAGCGCGGGTCGGACCCTTGCGCGGCGAACGGCGACTGGCGACCGGTCGCGACGTCGATCAACCACAGCGACGACTGGACGCGGTCGGTCATGACATCGGCGGTGCGGCGGACATAGACGATCGTCCGTCCGTCAGGGCTGATCTGCGGGTCCGCTGCGATCAACAGGCCGAACAGGTCGGCGCCGGTGAAGCGCCGCGTCGGGGCGTCGGCCGGGGCCGCGATCGGCTGCTGCTGCGCGACGGCGGGGGCAGCCGACAGCAGGGCGAGGGCGAGGGTGAGGCGCAAGCACGGCTCCTTTGACGATGATCGAGGTGCGATCATGCCCGATCCCCCGGCCCGTGCAAGGGCAGGGCCGGGGGCGTTACCAGCCGGGCGACCGTCAGCTGGTCGGCGCGAGAAACACCGCCCCGGGGACGCGCAGGGTCTGATCGGTCGGCGCGAGACGGCCGTCCTTGCCAAGCGCCATGACCGCGATCGTGCCCGACCGCTCATTAGCGACGAGCATCTGCCGCTGATCCTCGAGCAGCAGGAAGATGCGCGGCCAGTGTCCGCCGGCGGCGATGTGCTGGACGAGGGTCGGCACTCCGTCGCGATCGAGTGCGAACACCGCGATGCTGTCAGCGCCGCGGTTCGAGACGTAGAGGTGCCGGCCAGTGCGATCGATCGCGATGTGCGCGGCCTGGGATGACCCGACATGGTCGCCGGGCAGGGTGGACAGCTGCGTGCGGGTGGTGAAGCGCCCGTCCGGCTGTGCATCGAGCATGGTCACGGTGTTGGCGAGTTCGGCAACGACATAGGCGCGCGGCAGGCGGGGATGCCAGACGAGGTGGCGCGGTCCCGTTCCAGGCGGTGCGCGCCAGGCCGGGACCGGTGCGGCAAGGCTTCGCTTCGCCGGATCGAACCGATAGGCGAAGATCGTGTCGGCGCCGAGGTCGACCGAATGCAGCCAGTGCCGATCGGGGCTGAACCCGACCCAGTGCGCATGCGGCCCCTCCTGACGGCTCTTGTCTGGACCGGTCCCCTCATGGCGGAAGATCGTCGGTTCGCCCGGCGCACCGGTCGCGGGATCGATGCGGTAGAAGCCGACGCTGCCGCTCGAATAATTGGCGATGGCCAGGCAGCCGGACGCGTCGTCGAACGCGGCATGGCAGGGATCGGCGCCACCCGATGGCATCGTGCCGCGCGCTTTCCAGCCGGGCGCAAAGCCGGTTACCGATCCTTTCGCCTGCTCGCGCAGGACATACCAAAGCCCGGTGCGGGGTGCCCGCACCGCAAACGACGCGTCCTCGATCCCGGCGACCGGCGGCTCGACCTGCCAGCGATTGCGCGCGCGGTCATGCGACAGCGTGTACAGGCCCTTGCCGCCCTCGCGCGCATAGGTGCCGACCAGCACGCGGGCGTCGCGCGGCGATGGCGGCGCGGCGCGCAGACCGGTGGCGAGCGTCGCGGTCGCCATGCCGCAGAGCAATGATCGGCGGGTGATGGTATTGAAAACAGGTGGCGTCATGGATGGCGGTCCGATGGTTGATCCTCCACCCCAGCTTACCATCTAAGAAGCGGTCTCGCGCAAGGGGCTCTCCAGACCGAGGATAGACCGACGAGCGAAGATCCTGTCATGCCCGGTATGGAGCCGGGCACTCAACAAAATCCACACGCTGATAACGAGTCCGGCTTCGACGCGGGATCGCAACCGCGTGGCGGGCGGTCGATCCCGCGGGGCCGGCTGTCGCGGCTGGGCGTGTTCGGGCGGCTTGCCGGCGGCGTGGCGGGCGGGGTGGTCGCCGAGGGGGCCCGGCGGCTCGCGAGCGGCGAGCGTCCGCGCATGTCGGACCTGCTGCTGACCCCCGCCAATGCGGTGCGGGTCGCGGACCAGCTGTCGCATCTGCGCGGTGCGGCGATGAAGCTCGGCCAGATGGTGTCGATGGACGCGGGCGACATGCTGCCGCCCGAACTGGCGACGATCCTCGCCCGGCTGCGCAACGATGCGCACCACATGCCACCCGCGCAGCTCGACCGCGTGCTGGCGGCCGAATGGGGGAAGGACTGGCGCCGCCGCTTCGCGCATTTCCAGGCGCATCCGGTCGCGGCCGCATCGATCGGCCAGGTGCACCGGGCACGGCTCCCCGACGGACGCGTGCTGGCGATCAAGGTGCAATATCCGGGCGTGAAGGACAGCATCGACGCGGATGTCGACAATGTCGCGACGCTGCTGCGCGTGTCGGGGCTGTTGCCCAAGGAGCTCGACATCACGCGGCTGCTCGGTGACGCGAAACAGCAATTGCACGACGAGGCGGATTATGTCCGCGAGGGCGAGATGCTGGAACGCTATCGCGCGCTGGTGGGCGACGATGCGGGGCTGCTGGTTCCACAACTCGAGCCGACATTGTCGACGCCGCGCGTGCTGGCGATGGAGTATATCGACTGTACGCCGATCGAGAGTCTCGAGACCGCACCCCAGGATGTAAGCGATACGGCCATGGAGCGGCTGATCAGGCTCACGCTGCACGAACTGCTCGACTGGCGGCTGATGCAGACCGATCCCAATTTCGCGAATTATCGCTGGCAGGCCGAGACGGGACGGATCGTCCTGCTCGACTTCGGTGCCGCGCGTGCGGTGCCGCAGGCCGTAGCGGACGGGTATCGCCGGCTGCTGGCCGCTGGGCTCGCCGGACAGCGCGACGCGGTTCGCGACGCCGCCGTTCAGGCGGGCTTTCTGGGCGAGGCCGCGGTCGTGGGGCATCAGCCACAGATCGACCGCATGATCGACGTGATCCTGGCAGAGATGAACCGGACGGGGCCTTTCGACTTCGGCGATCGCAGCTTCGTCTCGGTATTGCGGGACGAGGGCGCGGCGATCGCCCGCGACCGGTCGACCTGGCATATTCCGTCGGCCGACATGCTGTTCGTGCAACGCAAGATAAGCGGTACCGCGCTGCTCGCGGCACGGCTGAAGGCGCGCGTGGACGTGCGGGCGATGGTCGAACCTTATTGTTAGTCAAATGAAAGCCGTACTGACCTATAAAGGCGATCACCGGCTGCGATTTTCCTGTTTTGCCGCTTATGCTGCGGCGCGGTATCGCGACTCCAAACGTTAAGGCTGCATGGACCCGGGCAATTTCCGCGGTGACACGCCCGATTTGGAGATTTGAGTATGCGTAACAAGCGTCCCGACGGGATTGTCGACTATACTGGCCCGGCCGGTGGCTGGGGTGCGCTCAAGGCGGTCGCGACGTCGCTGAAGGCCCAGCAGATCGTGGTGCGCGGCGGGCAGACGCTGTTGAAATCCAACCAGCCCGACGGGTTCGACTGTCCGAGCTGCGCCTGGCCCGACCCCAAGCATACCTCATCGTTCGAGTTCTGCGAAAATGGTGCGAAGGCGGTGGCATGGGAATCCACGGCGAAGCTGATCGGCGCCGACTTCTTCGCCAAGCACAGCGTCTCAGAGATCTGGAAGCAGAGTGATCACTGGATCGAGGATCAGGGTCGCGTCACCGAACCGCTGCGCTACAACGCTGCGACCGACCATTATGAGGTCGTGACCTGGGCGGAGGCGATGTCGGCGATCGGTGCGGGGCTTGCCGCGGTGCCGGATCCGAACCAGGCCGAATTTTATACGTCCGGCCGCTGCTCTAACGAGGCGGCGTTCCTCTATCAGCTGTTCGTGCGGCTGTACGGGACCAACAACTTCCCCGACTGTTCGAACATGTGCCACGAGGCGACGTCGGTCGGCCTCCCCAAGTCGATCGGGATCGGCAAGGGTACGGTCAGTCTCGAGGATTTTGACCATGCCGACCTGATCCTGTCGATCGGCCATAATCCGGGGACCAACCACCCGCGCATGATGGCGACGCTGCGCGAGGTGTCGCGCCGCGGTGGCAAGATCATCGTGTTCAACCCGCTCAAGGAGCGTTCGCTCGAACGCTTCGAATCGCCGCAGTCGGTGGTCGAGATGGCGACGATGTCGGCCACCCAGATCGCCAGCTCCTATCTGCAGGTGAAGGTCGGGGGCGACGCCGCGGCGTTGAAGGGTATCGCCAAGGCACTCGTGGCGCTCGACGAGGCGGCGCGCGTGAGCGGCGGCGAACCCACGCTCGACCATGCGTTCATCGCCGAACATACCGACGGGCTCGATCCCTATATCGCCGATCTCGCGCGGACCGACTGGGCCGATATCGAACAGGCCAGTGGTTTGCGCCGGGCGGATCTCGAGGACGTCGCGCGGATCTATGCGTCGTCCAAGGCGACGATCGCCTGTTACGGCATGGGGATCACCCAGCACCGCACCGGTACCAGCAACGTCCAGCAGCTTGCGAACCTGTTGCTGCTGCGCGGCAATATGGGCCGCCCCGGCGCCGGGATCTGTCCTCTGCGCGGGCATAGCAACGTGCAGGGCGACCGGACGGTCGGCATCACCGAACGCCCGATGCCGCTGTTGCTCGATCAGATGAAGAAGGTCTTCAACTTCGAGCCGCCGCGCGAGCATGGTCATTCGGTGGTCGAAAGCATCGCCGCGATGCGCGACGGCAAGGCCAAGGCGATCGTCTGCCTGGGTGGCAACCTCGCCATCGCGTCGTCCGATCCGCAGGCGTGCGCCGAAGGGTTCCGCAATCTCGATCTGGCGGTGCACATCACCACCAAGCTCAACCGCACGATGCTGTTGATGGCGAAGGACACCTATATCCTGCCATGCCTGGGGCGGACCGAGCTCGACACGCAGGCCGGTGGCCCACAGTCAGTCACCGTCGAGGATTCGATGTCGATGGTCCACGCCTCGCGCGGCTTCCTGATGCCGCCGGGCGAGAATGTGAAGTCGGAGATCTGGATCGTCGGCGAGATCGCCAAGGCGACGCTCAAGGGCAAGGGCGATATCGACTGGGATGCCTTTGTCGGCAATTACGACCTGATCCGCGACAAGATCGAGGCGGTGTTCCCCGATTTCGCCGATTACAACGCGCGCATCCGCAAGCCCGGCGGGTTCCATCTGCCCAATTCCGCCGCGATGCGGATCTGGAAGACGAGCAGCGGCAAGGCGAACTTCATCGTCGCCGAGGGGATCGAGGAGGACGAGACCGCGAACGCGCCGGACGTGCTTCGGCTGACGACATTGCGTGCGCACGATCAGTATAACACGACCGTCTACAGCCTCGACGACCGGTATCGCGGGGTCTTTGGCCGTCGCGACATCCTGTTCATGAACGAGCGTGACATGGCGCGGCTCGGCTATGCGGAGGGCGATGTCGTCGATGTCGCCACCGCGTTGCAATATGCGCATCCCGACCGCGTCGTGCAGAAGCTGACCCTGGTCCGCTATGCGCTGCCCGACGGGTGCATCGCGTCCTATTATCCCGAGACGCAGCCGCTGATCGCGCTCGAGGATCATGATCCGCAGAGCTTCACCCCGTCCTACAAGTCGGTTCCGGTCACGGTGCGGCGGGCCGGCGGGGATGTCGGTGCGGAGCGCGGCGTGGCGCGCGCTGGGGTCGTCGGCCAGAGCCAGGCCGCTATGGCATGAGCGCGGGATACGCGCCGACGATCGACACCTATGCGACGCTCGCGGCGGCCAAGGCCGCGGCGTGGCGTCGCTCGCCGGTTGGCTTCTTTGCGGGCGCGATCCTGGCGGGAACCTATATCGGGATCGCGATGATCCTGGCGATCAGCGCGGCGGCGGGGCTTCCTCCCGGCGTCCGGCCACTGGTGATGGGCGCGACGTTCGGGATCGGCCTGATCCTGACGGTATTCGCCGGCGCCGAGCTGTTCACCGGCTATGTCATGTATCTCGGCTTCGGCCTGGCGAAGCGGACCATCAGCTATGGTGAGGCGATCACGCTGGCGACTGTCGTCTGGCTCGGCAATCTTGTTGGCGGCGTCCTGTTATCGGCAATCTTCGCAATCGGCGGGGGCGGGGCCGTGTTCGCCAATGCCGACACGATGTTCAACGCCTATGTCCAGCACAAGGTCGAGGCGGACGGTATCGCGTTGTTCGCGCGGGCGATCCTGTGCAACTGGCTCGTCTGTCTCGCGATCTGGACGGCGGCGCGGATGAAGGGGGATGCAGCCAAGTGCATCGCGATGGCCTGGATCCTGCTGGCGTTCGTTGCTGCTGGTTTCGAGCATTCGGTCGCCAACATGACCGCGCTCACGCTCGGCCTCATGGCGCCGCATCCGGTGATCGATCTGGCGGGCACGGTGCACAATCTCGTCGTTGTGACGGCGGGAAACACCGTCGGCGGGCTGGTCTTCGTCGTCTTCGGGTACGTGCTTGCGGCCCGGACGGATGCCGCGGCAGCGCCCGCGGCGGACTGACGCGCACTTGGCCAAGAAGCATTATCTCACCGCGACGCTGCCCGATGGCTATGTGAAGACGATCGGGCCCACGGCGACGGCGTTCACGCACTACTGGCGGATCGTCGCGGTGCTCGCCAACGGCAAGACCGAAGTGTTCTGGGGGCACAGCAAGTCATTGGCCGAGGCGAAGAAGAAGCGCGTCGTGGCCGAGGAGGCGTCGATCCAGCGCGGTTGGCGATCGCACGCGTTCGAGATCGTCGAGCTCGTTCGCTCCTAGACCGTCCACGATTACTGCTGGGCCAGACCGAANTGAGACCACGCGCGAACGGCGTGGTCTCATTCTACCGCCGATCAGGCGAGCGTGCGGACGCCGGGTTCACGATCCCAATAGCGCTTTGCACCTGCGGTCGCGATGTCGGCCAGCCCCACCACACCCGCATCGGGCTCTACGCCGGCCTTGTCGAGAAGCGGCTTGGCCGCATCGCTGGCACCGATCGCCTTCAGATGACCGAACGCATCCATGACCCACTGGACCGCCGCGCCTTCTTTCAGGAGCATCTTGCACCCGTCGGCCGACAGGACGACCGCCACCGCGTCGAAGATCTGCGACGGGCTGCCCGCAAGCTGGCCCTGTGCCTTCTTCATGCTGCCATCGGCGAGCTTCGCGCCACCGACCTTAGGCGCGACCAGCACCGGCTTGCCGCCTGCACCCTCGACCGCCGCGACGACCGCGTCGATCTCCGCGCCATCCGACCCGTCGGCGATCAGGATCCCGACCTGACGGCCCTCGAGCGTCTCCTTCATGTTCTTCTGGATCGACAGTGCCGGGCTCGGTGGCATGTCGACCGGCGCACGGAACGCCGGATTGGCAGCCGGCAGGGGGATGCCAAGACCATCGGCAACGCGCGTCGCCAGTTCCTCGTTCACGTTGCGCAGGTTGCCAACGGTACGCTCCTGAACATGCGCGAGACCGACCTTCGACAGCTCGAAGGTGAACGCCGACGCGATATGCGCCTTCTCATTGTCGGTCGCCGACACCCAGAACAGCCGCGCCTGGCTGTAATGGTCACCGAACAGTTCGGCGCGCATCCGCAGCTTCTCGCCCTGCTCGTCCGCACCGGTCGGGTTGGTGGTCGTCACGAAGCCGTTCGGCGATTCGCGCGGACCACCGTCTTCGCCAACAACCGACAGGCTGTTCGGCTCGTAATTCGCACGACCCTTGGGCACCTTGGTCTGCATCATGCCGTCACGCTGGAAATTGCCAGCGGGGCTGCGCGGTGCGTTGACCGGGATCTGGTGGAAGTTGGTCGTGCCGAGGCGCGACTTCTGCGTGTCGAGATAGCTGAACAACCGGCCCTGAAGCAGCGGATCGTTCGAGAAATCGATGCCGGGGACAATGTTGGTCGGCAGGAACGCGACCTGCTCGGTCTCGGCAAAGAAGTTGTCGACATTGCGGTCGAGCACCATCCGACCGATGATGCGGACCGGAACGTCCTCCTCGGGGATCAGCTTGGTCGAATCGAGCACGTCATAGGGCTGCGCCTCGGCGAATGCCTTGTCGAACACCTGGATGCCGAGCTCCCATTCGGGGAAGTCGCCGGTGTCGATCGCTTCCCACAGGTCGCGACGATGATAGTCGTTGTCCGCGGCCTGGAGCTTGAGCGTCTCGTCCCAGATCGTCGACTGGAGACCAAGCTTCGGCTTCCAGTGGAACTTGACGAAGCTCGACTTGCCTTCCTCGTTCACGAGCTGGAACGTGTGAACGCCGAAGCCTTCCATCATCCGCAGCGAACGCGGCAGGGTGCGGTCGGACATCGCCCACATCTGCATGTGCGTCGATTCCGGGGTCAGTGACGCCCAGTCCCAGAAGGTGTCGTGCGCCGAACCGGCCTGCGGATAGGCACGGTCGGCCTCCATCTTCACCGAATGGATCAGGTCCGGGAACTTGATCGCGTCCTGGATGAAGAACACCGGAATGTTGTTGCCGACGAGATCCCAATTGCCCTCGGTCGTGTAGAACTTGACCGCGAAACCGCGCACGTCGCGCGGGGTGTCAACCGAACCGGCGCCGCCAGCGACTGTCGAGAAGCGCGTGAAGAGCTCGGTCTTCGTGCCCTTCTTGAACACTGCTGCCTTGGTCAGGTCGGAAATGTCGTCGGTAGCTTCGAAAAAGCCGTGCGCACCCGATCCGCGTGCGTGAACGATCCGCTCGGGGATCCGCTCATGATCGAAGTGGAAGATCTTCTCGCGCAGCACGAAATCCTCGAGCAGCGTGGGACCACGCGCGCCGGATTTCAGGCTGTTCTGGTTGTCGGACACGGGCACGCCGTGGTTGGTGGTCAGGACGGGGACGTCGCCGCCTGCCTGCTGATGCGTCTCACCACCGTTGCCGGGGTTGCGCTGTTCGGTGTCGCTCATTGCGGATCCTTGCTGTCGAGGACGAAGTTCGGGGGCTCAACGTGCGATCCACCAGACCGGGTCCATGCAGGCGGCAAGGAATCGGCCTGCTTCATGTTAGGGGATCAGGTCGTGGGCGACGGATGTTGCCCGGACCACGCCGAACCGAGTCCGTTTCCAGCAGGTGCCCGGAATCGCCGGAGTTTTTTCGCCGACCGCCAGAGCAGAAGCAGGCCGATCGCGAACAGGAACAGCGCACCGAACAGGAAGGCGAGATAGAATCCTGGTGCGAGCCAGGCGGATCGTATCACCGGCCCGGCCGCTGCAACGTCCGCGGCGGCCCCCGCCATGCTGGTCATCGGCGTTGCACTGGTTTCGATCGCTGTCATGGCGTGTCCCCGGCCGGACCGGCACCGTCGCGGCACCGGATCCGACCTGAGGTATGCCCGCGATTTATTTCACGCGTGGGACAGACCGTATCATAGCGTCACCCGCTGCGCGGCCGGAACGCGCCGATTCCGGCGATTGCGAGGCGGCGGGCAGGAATTGCTGTTTCGGCAAAGCTGAGGCGGAGCAGACGGGCCGTGACCGGCGCCGCAAACGCAATGCGCTGAGTCGCGAGCGCATAGGCGATGTTGGGCAGTTCGCCCTTGCCGGCCTCTTGCCAGTTGGTGCCGTCGGTGCTCGTCTCGATCCGGTAGCCCTTTGGCGGTGCGGTGTCTGCCATCACCGCGCGCGACGGCGTCAGGCTGAACCCGGCAAGCGTCTCGGTCGCGCCGAGGTTGATCGTCACCGAGGCGGGGGCGCCGGGTTTGGGGGCGGGCAGCGCCCAGCTCGTCGCGGTATCGTTGTCGAGCAGTGCCTGTGCGCCGGGGGCGGAGGCGGCGGCGATCGACCAGCGCGTCGTGGCGACGATGCTAGGGTCGGATGCGACGACGGTCGCGACCGCGGCTGGCGCGATCTGGCGGAAGAGCGCGATCTCGCGGATCGCGGGGCAGGCGGGGGCCTCGAGGATTCGCAGACGCAGGCGGCGGGCCG
Source organism: Sphingomonas sp. CFBP 13733 (assembly GCF_014841795.1). Lineage (NCBI taxonomy): Bacteria > Pseudomonadati > Pseudomonadota > Alphaproteobacteria > Sphingomonadales > Sphingomonadaceae > Sphingomonas > Sphingomonas sp. CFBP 13733. The sequence goes on along the minus strand of NZ_JACYUP010000001.1, from coordinate 824,015 downwards.
TGACCGGTGCGGGCAGGCGGATGATACGCTGCGCGCCGATGCAGGCGTGCTGCGCCAGCTCGCGCCACCGGCCGTCCACTTCGGCATCGACCGCAAACCGCGTCACGCGCAGCCCGAGCGGGAGATATTCGCGCAGGCGGATGAGGTCGAAGGTTCGGCCGGGGGGAAGGTCGAGCACGAGGCTGGGTGTCGTGATCCCGTCGGCGGTCGACCAATAGCTGTTGGCGCGACCGTCGAGGACGTTTGCCGGCGAAAAGCCTGCGCCGCGACTGTGGCTGGCGGTCGCGACCGCACCCTGAGCGAGGTCGCGCGCGAAGGTGGCGGCCTGCGCGGTGCCGAACGACTTCAGCACGGCGACGTCGATATCGGCGAGGCGGCCGCGCCGGTCGGGCGGCAGGTTGAGGTTGAGGTTGGTGCCGCGACCGACCGACTCGTCGTACAGCTTTACCAGCCGCGCGGGCGTCTTGACCTTCGCATCCTCGTCCGCGTGATAGAACCAGCCCGGGCGGATCGAGACGTCGGTCTCGGCCGGCCACCAGAGCGGCGCGCCGCGCACGCCCGAATTGCCCTCGCTCTGCACATAGGGATGGTTCGGCATGGTCGGCCAGCAGGGATCGCCGGCGACGCCGTCCTCATTGCCGACCCAGCGCACGTCGGCGCCCAAAGGATCGAAGGTGCAAGCCATCGGCTGATGCTGATGGACCAGCGCGACGATCGACGGCCAGTTGTAGTATTTCGGCGCATCGATCTTCCGCGTGTCGCGCGCGCCGCCATAATAGCCGTCGCCGCCATTGGCGCCGTCGAACCAGAATTCGAACAGGGTGCCATAGCGCGTGCAGAGCTCGACCACCTGCTTGCGGAAATAGTCGACATAGGCCGGGCGGCCATAGTCCGCGTGATTGCGATCCCAGGGCGAGAGGTACAGCCCGAAATCGAGCCCGGCCCGCCTGGTCGCGCGCTCCATCTCGCCGACGACATCGCCCTTACCGTTCTTGTACGGGCTGTTGCGGATGCAATGCTCGGTCAGCATCGTCGGCCACAGGCAGAAGCCGTCATGATGCTTGGCGGTCAGGATGATGCCGCGCATGCCGCCTGCCCTTGCCGCCGCGACGATCTGGTCGGGGTCAAAATCAGTCGGATCGAAGAGCTTGGGATCCTCGTCGCCATAGCCCCATTCGCGATCGGTGAAGGTGTTGATTGAGAAATGGACAAAGGCATATTGCTCGCGCGCATGCCAGGCGAGCTGGCGCTTCGACGGCGTCGCACCCCATGGCTTGGGGGCGGCCGCGCGGGTCGCCGCGAGCGCGGGCGTCGCGGTTGCGGCGAGGCCCGAGGCGAGCAGGAGGCGGCGGGAAACTTCGGTCATCATCGTCTCCATGGGAATTCAGGTGGCGGGGCGGCCGAACGAGGGGGGGCGGTCAGCGAGCTTCGCGCCGAACGCCGGATCGGGGGTGGCGGACATGGTGAAGCGCAACGTACCGCCGGCGACGAGGTCCGCATGCGAGATCCAGCTCTTCGTCCAGGGCTTGCCGTTCCAGGTGACCGCGGTGACATAGGGCGTATCGATGCGGTTGCCCGGCGCCTCGATCACGACCTTGCGCTTACCCCCGACCTTGAGTTCGGCGCGGGTGAAGAGCGGCGAGCCGAACACATAGACCGCCGCGACCGGATCGACCGGATAGAGGCCGAGCGCTGACATCACGAACCATGCGCTCATCTGGCCGCAATCGTCATTGCCGATGATCCCGTCGGGCGTGCGCTTGTACATCGTCGTCAGGATCTTGCGGACCAGCGCCTGCGTCTTCCAGGGCTGGCCGACATAGGCGTAGAGATAGGGCACGTGCTGATCGGGTTCGTTGCCGTGCGCATATTGGCCGATCAGCCCCGATATGTCGGGCGGTGCGTCCCTGGGCAGGGTCGAGGGCGCGGCGAAGAGCGCGTCGAGGCGTGCGGCGAACTTCGCGTCGCCACCGAAATGCGCGATCTGGCCGTAGAGATCATGCTGGTTGAGGAAGGTCGTCTGCCAGCCATTGGCTTCGGTGAAGTCGTGGTAGCGCTTGATATGGCCGAGCTGGATCGGGTCATAGGGCGTCAGCCAGCTGCCATCGGCAAGCTTGGGCCGCGCCAGGCCGATCGTCGGATCGAGGACGTTGCGATAGTTCCGGCTGCGCTCGCGCAGGCGGGCCGCGTCATCGGTCGCGCCGGCCCTGGCCGCGAGGGCGGCCATCGCCCAGTCGTCATAGGCATATTCCTGGGTCCGGCTGACCGACTCGTCGACCTGATCGGCGGGCAGATAGCCACGCGCGATATAGGTGCCCCGCGCGCGGCTGTTGACGAGGTCGGGCGCCTTGGCGTCGAAAGCACGCGTGCGGATCGCGGGCCAGGCGGCGGCATAGTCTGCGTCGATGCCCTTGGCCGCGGCCTCCGCCATGATCGCGACCGAATGCCAGCCGATCATCGTGCCGGTCTCGACCCCCTGGAGCGGCCAGCAGGGCGGGCCATAGGCGCTTTGCTGCGTCTGGCGAACCAGGTCGCGGACGAGCGACCGCGCGCGATCGGGCGCGACCAGGGTCAGCAGCGGGTGGAGCGTCCGGTAGGTGTCCCAGGTCGAATAGGTGCTGTAGGCCTGTTCGCCCTTGGGCACGCTGTGGACCAGCCGGTCGAGCCCGACATAGCGGTCGTCGACATCCGAAAAGAGCGTCGGCGCGAGCATCGCATGATAGAGCGCGGTGGCCATGACGACGCGCTGGTCGTCGCTGCCACCGTCGATCTTCACGGTCTTGAGCGCGTCGGCCCAGTCGCCGATCGCCTGACGCCGCGCGGCATCGAAGTCGCGCGACGCCGAGGCGGCGAGGTTGGTCCGTGCGCCCGCCATGTCGACCGCGGAGACCGCGGTCCGCACGACGATCGGGGCGGATCCCGCATCGTCGTAGTGCAGCACCGCGCGCACGCGGTCGGCGGTCGCGATCGCGCCGTTGACGACCTGGTCGCCCGCATGGAGCGTGATCCGGTCTGGCTTGCGCGAGACCTGCATCGCGAAGTGGATGCGGCGCCCCTTGGCCCAGCGGAAGGTGCGGCGGCTGCCGATCAGGATGCCGTCCGATTCGAGCTCGATCCGGCTGTCGTCGATCAGCGGGCCTTCGCCCGGGCGGCTGTCGCGGTAATTGCCGAGGTCGATCAGGAGATGCCCGGGGCCGGCGGGAAAGCGGTGCCGCTGCCAGCCGACCCGCGCTTCGGCGGTGAGTTCGGAGCGGACGCCGTTGCCGAGCGTGCAGGCATAATAGCCGGGCTCGGCACTTTCCTGCGCATAGGTCTGTCGATAGCCTTCGCCAGGCTTGTCGGGTGCACCGGGGCGCAGCTTGACCGGGCCGCGCGCCGGCACGACGAGCACGTCCATCATGTCGGCGATGCCGGTGCCCGACAGATGCGTGTGCGAAAAGCCCATGATCGACGGGTCACCGCGATGATAGCCCGAGCAGTTCGCCCAGTTCTCCGTATCCGTGTCGGGACTGACCTGGACCATGCCGAACGGCACGGTCGCGCCGGGATAGGTATGACCGTCACCGCCGGTCCCGATCCACAGATCGGGCACCGCGCGCGACCGGCCGGCAAAGGCCGGCATCGCGCCGGTCAGCGCCAGCGCACCGGTCGAGCCAAGCAACGCACGTCGCGTGAGCCTCATAACGGCGCCGCCAGCAGCGCGGGGCGGGTATCGGCAAGATGGACGAGCAGTTCCCCGAACAGACCGTTCGTCCAGGCGAACCAGCTGCGCGTGAACTTGGCGGGATCGTCCTTGTCGAACGCCTCGTGCATGAAGCCGGTGTCGGCATCGGTATCGCGCAGCATCCTGAGGCAGCTGCGGACAGTCGCGTCGTCGGCGCCGGCAAGCGCGCGGATGATCAGCGACATCGGCCAGATCTGGCCGAGCCCGACATGCGGGCCGCCGATCCCCTCCGCCTTGGTGCCCTTGAAGAAATAGGGATTGGCGTCGCTCCAGGCCGCGTCCGAGGTGCGGCGCCAGAGCGGGTCGGTGGCGGGAACGCAGCCCATATAGGCAAGCGCGGACAGCGACGGCACGTTGGCGTCGTCCATGAAGACCGCGTTGCCGAACCCGTCGACCTCATAGGCCCAGACCTCGCGGCCGTCGCGCAGCCGCATCTTGCCATGCGCGTTGAGCGCGGTCTCGACCTCGGCCGCGAGCGCGGTGGCATCGGCGGCGAGCGCGGTATCGTTGCGCGCCTCCTTCGCGACGACGGCCAGTTCGCGCAGCGTCGTCACCGCGAAGTGATTGGCCGGGATCAGATAGGGATAGAGGCAGGCATCGTCGGACGGACGAAAACCGCACTGGATCAGGCCGTTCGGCTTGGCGGGATTGCCCCAGCCCTCGAGCGCCATCGTCTCGGTATTGCGGTTCGAGGCGCGCAGGAAGCTATAGGGTCCGCGGCCGTCCTTGCGCTGCTGCTCGCGGTAGGTGCGCAGGCTGGCGCGTGCTGCCTCCGCCCAGGTCGCGTCGAACGGGGTCGCGTCGCGCGTGGCCTGCCAATAGCCATAAGCGAGACGCATCGGGTAGCAGAGCGAGTCGATCTCCCATTTACGCTCGGCGACACCCGGTTTCATCTCGGTCTGGTCGTGCAACGCCCAGCTCAGCTCGGTCTTGCCGGCGGGATCCTCGAGAAACGCATTGGCATAGGGATCGAGCAGAATCGATCGCGACTGGCGGGCGATCAGCCCGCGGAACACCGTGCGCAGCGCGGGATCGTTGCGGACGAGGTGAAGATAGGGGCGGAGCTGCGCCGAGCTGTCGCGCAGCCACAGGCACGGAATGTCACCGGTGATGACGAACGCGTCGGGGGCACCGCCGATGGTCGACATCCGCACGGTCGTGTCGAGCGTGTTGGGATAGCAGTTGCCGAACATCCAGCGCAGCTTCGGATCGGCGATCCGGGCCGAGACGCGGGCGATCTCGCGTTCCACCGCCCGGCTCTTGAACAGACGGTCGGCGACGGCGGGGCGCTTGGAGGGCAGGTTCGGGCGGGCGGCAAAAGCAGGGGTGCCGACGAGCGCGAGCCCGCCGGCGATCAACGAACGGCGATCGATCATTTGGGCAGCCCCACCGCTGCGCCTGTGATCGTCAGGTCGGTCCATTGTCCCTCGCCGTCGCCGGGCTGGCCGCCGCCGACATAGAGGCGATAGGCGCCGGGCTGGATCGTGCGCGTGCCGTCCCGCGCGACGCTGCTCATCGAGCGGGGATCGAGCGCGAACGAGACGGTGCGCGACTGGCCGGGCTTGAGGGCGACGCGGTCGAAGCCGACGAGCTGGCGCTGGAGCACCGCGGTGGTCGGACCGCCACCAGTTGTCGCGGTCGGGACGAGATAAGCCTGAACCACCTCCTCGCCCGCACGCGCGCCGGTGTTCGAGACCTTCGCCGCGATCGTGAGCGGCTGGCCGGCCGCGACGGTGAGGCCGGGTTTTGCCGCGGCATAGCCGAAGCTGGTATAGCTCAGCCCGTGGCCGAAGCCCCAGAGCGGCTTGCCGGTGAAATAGCGATAGGTGCGCTCCTTCATCGTATAGTCGATGAAGGCGGGCAGATCGCTGGCGGACTTGTAGACGGTGACGGGAAGGCGACCCGAGGGGTTGTTGAGCCCCGCCAGCGTCTCGGCGATCGCGGTGCCGCCGGCCTGGCCCGGATACCAGGCGGTCAGGATCGCGTCGGCGAGCGACGGATCGACCGCCACCGCGCTGCCGCTGGTCAGGACGAGGATGACGGGTTTGCCGGTCGCGCGCAGTGCTTTCAGCAGTGCCTGTTGCGCGAGCGGAAGCCCGATGTCGGTGCGGTCGCCGCCGACGAAGCCGGGGACACTGACCGACAGCGCCTCGCCCTCGAGATCGGGCGACAGGCCCATCACCGCGACGACGACGTCCGACGCGTTTGCGGCGGCGACGGCAGCGGCGAGCATCGGCGCGGCGGGCGGCGTCCAGAGCAGGCGGATGCCCTCGTCGTCGCTGCGGTGATCGAGTTCGAGGCGGAAGGCGGCGGGCTTGCCGTCGCTCGAGACCGGGATCTCGACGCGGCCCTTCTTGATCTCGCCGGCGGTGAGCTGGCGGTCGCCGATCCAGAGGCGTGCGACGTCATGGACCGAACAGTCTTTCCAGCACGCCGGGACGTCGATCACCAGCGTATAGTCACCCGCGGCGGGCGGAGTGAAGACGCCCGACCAGCGGACGCCGAAGCTGCGGCCAAGCCCGGGCGCCGGACTGACGCGGTTGAGGTCCGCATCGACGCGGCGTTCGGTACGCGTCAGCACCGGCGTTCCGCTGGTCGTCCCGGTACCTGCGAAATATTCGGCTTTCAGTCCCTGCGGAAAGACGGTCTCGGGCACCACCACCGGCGCGCCGTCGGCGAGCACCGAACCCTGGGCATAGCGGACATTGGCGGCGCCGAACTGCTTGCGGATGCCGTCGAGCGGGGTGATCGGGGCGACCGCGGTGCCGTGGTAATTGCCCTGGAGCACGCCGATATCGTCGGCATTGGTGCCGATCACCGCGATCCGGCTGCCCGATTTGAGCGGCAGGCGGCTGGCATCGTTCTTGAGCAGCACGATCGACTTGCGCGCCGCCTCGAGCGCGAGCGCACGGTGCGCGGGGGTGTCGACCTGATCGGTGCCGATCTTGCTCCACGGGCTGTCGCCGCCGAACGCGATGCCCAGTGCACGGCGGGCGCGGAAGGCGCGCGTCAGCGCGGTGTCGACCTCAGCCTCGCTCACCAGGCCCTGGCGAACTGCGGCGGGGAGGCCGGCATAGGCGGTGCCGCAATTGAGGTCGGTGCCGCCCCTGATCGCCGCTGCCGCGGCGCCGGGCGTGTCGAGCCGATAGTGGTGATAGGTGCTGATATTGCCGACCGCGTCGCAATCCGAGACGGTGAAGCCGGTAAAGCCCCAGTCGCGCCGCAGCCGGTCGACCATCAGCGGCGACGATGCGCAGGCGGGCACGCCGTGGATCGAGTTGTACGCGCACATCAGCGAGAGCGCCTTGCCTTCGGTCACCGCCTGGCGGAAGGCGGGCAGGTAGGTTGCCTCAAGATCCTGCGGGCTGGGGTCGACGTCGAAACTGTCGCGCCCGGCCTCGGGGCCGCTGTGCACCGCGAAATGCTTTGGCGTGGCGACGACCTTGGGGTGGAGCGGGTCGGGGCCCTGGAGGCCGCCGATGAACGCGACGCCGAGCCGCCCGGTCAGATACGGGTCCTCGCCATAGGTTTCCTGCCCGCGCCCCCAGCGCGGATCGCGGAAGATGTTGATGTTGGGCGACCAGATCGTCAGCCCTTCATAGATGCGGCGATCGGCATTGGCGGGCTTCGCATTGAAGCGCGCGCGTGCCTCGGTCGCGACGACGTCGCCGATCTTGCGGACGAGCACCGGATCCCAGGTCGCGGCCATGCCGATCGCCTGCGGGAACACGGTCGCATGACCGTTGCGCGCGAGACCGTGCAGTCCCTCGTTCCACCAGTCATAGGCGGGAAGCCCGAGCTTCGAATCGGCGGGCGCGGTGCTTTGCAGCTGCGCGGCCTTTTCTTCCATCGACATGGTGGCGACCGCGGTGGCGACGGGATCGGCGGAGGCGAGCAGGAGCCAGATCATCGGGCAAGGGTCCTCAAGGTGAGCGCTTTGCGCAGTGTGGCAGGCGACGCGTCCGACGCAACGGCGACGGTCCGCGTCTCGCCCGGCAGAAGATCGAACCCGTCATCGGCGGGCTGCGCCGCCACGTCCCCGAAATCGAGCATGACCGCGCGGGCGAAGCGGCTGGCAGTGATCGTCGCGGTCGAGCCCGACCAGGTGACGCTCAGGCCCGGATCGGGATAGGCCATGTCCTTGGGCAGCGCGCGTTCGATGATCGCACGGCTGGCGACCGCGTCACCGACGATCAGCTCGGCGACCGCATAGCTGGCCCCCGGCGCGGCACTGCCGAACAGCGTCGCGTCGGGGAGCGTCGCGGCGAGCGTCGACGAGAGCGGCGGCAGCGTCGCGGGCGTGGTGGTGTCGTTCAGCACGGCGCCCGCCATGTCCATCGCGCGCACCCGCCAGCGCGCGGTGATCGGCGTGGTCGCGTCGGAGATCAGCGAGATCCGCGTCGCGCCGTCCTTGTGCTCCGCGGCGATCGCCTGGGGGGCGAAGAAGCGCCGCGCGGCATAGTTCAGCAGCTTCCACTGGCCGTCATGATCGATGCTCGCCCAGCTGATCGAGGGCCAGACGTCGTTCAGCTGCCAGTAGAGCGATCCCATCGTCACCGGGCGGCACGCACGGTGATGCAATGCGGCGATGCGGATCGCCTCGGCCTGGTTGACCTGCGTCAGATAGACGAGATCGGCGAAATCCTTCGCCGGGCGCAGGCGATCGCGCAGATACATCAGCAGGCGCTCATTGCCCTCGCCGGCGAGGAATTTCTGATGCGCCTTCATCACCGGGCTGTCGGCGGCAAGCGGTCCCTTGCCCGCGAAGGCGCGGATCGTCGCGAGGTCCGGCATCGCCTGGAAGCCATATTCGGACATGAAGCGCGGGCAGCTGTCGAGATAGCGCTCGACCGGTTTGGAGCCTGACCAGACATCCCAAAAATGGCGATCGCCGTTCTTGTCGGTGTCGGTCGGGCCCTCATAATCGGTCGAGGGGGAGCCGGGCCAATAGGGGGTGCCGGGCGAATATTTCGTCACCGCCTGGCGCAGCACGCGGTCGAACAGCACCGCCATGCCCGCACCGATCCGCTCCTGCTCATCCGCGCCGACCGCCTTCTTGAACGCCTTGCGATCGGACCAGTTCTCCCAGCCCGACAGCACTTCGTTGCCGCCGGCCCAGATCACGACCGAGGGATGCGAGCCGATCCGGGCGACCTGCTGCTCGGCCTCGATCCGGACATTCTCGCGGAATGCGGCGTCGGGCGGCGTGACGCTGCCGCCGAACATGAAGTCCTGCCACACCATCAGCCCCATGCGGTCGGCCATGTCGTAAAAGGCGTCGTCGAGATAATAGCCGCCGCCCCAGACGCGGATCATGTTCATGTTGGCGTCCGCCGCGCCCTTCAGGATCGTCTGCATATAGGCGGGGGTGACGCGCGACGGGAACATGTCGAACGGGATGAGGTTCGCGCCCTTGGCGAAGATCGGCGTGCCGTTGACCTTGAAGCCGAAGCTGCCATCCTTGCGGATCAGTTCGACCGTGCGCAGGCCGATCCGCCGCGTGACACTGTCCTCGGCGGTCGCTTGCGCGCCCGCGAGCGAGGCGGTGACGGTGTAGAGCGGTTGCGCGCCATAGCCGATCGGCTGCCAACGCTGCGGCGCGGCGATCGTCAGCGGGAGCGAGACGCTGTTGCTGCCGGCGGCGAGCGTGACGCTGCGGTCGACCGTGACGGTCTTGCCGTCGGGGCCCGTGACCACGGCGTGGACGGTGGTGCGACCGGGCGTGTCGGCGACGATGTCGAGCTTCGCCGCGATCCGCGCCTCGGCGTCGCTCAGATCCTCCTGCTCGACCCGGAACGTCTCGATCCGCGCCTCGTCCCAGATCTCGAGACGGACCGGACGCCAGATGCCGATATTGACGATCCGGGGACCCCAGTCCCAACTGTAATGATATTTGGGTTTGCGGATATAGGGCGAGGTCTGCTTGCCCTTGGGCTCGTCGCCGAACGCGCTGTCATATTCGCCGGGAAGCGGATGCTTCTCGGCGAGCACCATCGGCTGGAGTGTGCGGATCGGCGAGGCGATCGTCACCAGCACTTCGTTGCGGCCAGCCTTCAACGCCGATTTCGCGTCCACCCGCCAGCGACGGTGCGCGTTGTCGGTCTTCTGCAGCGCCGTGCCGTTGACGGTGACGGTCGCAAAGGTGTCGAGACCATCGAATACGAGGTCGAGATGGTCGCGCGCCAGCATCGCGGGCGTGACGTCGAGCACGCGGCGGAACTGCCACCGGGTCAGCCCAGCCCACTGGATCGCGCCCTCGTTCATGCCCTTATAGGGATCGGGGACGCGGCGCGCGGCGATCAGGTCCTGCTGGACCGATCCCGGCACGGTGGCCGCGAGCCATTTCGCCTCGCGTTTGTGCGCGGCGACCGCGCTCGTGTCGGTCGGATCGATCCGCACCTGCCAGTCGCGGTCGAGCGTGACCACCGTCTTCGGGGCCGAGATCGCGGGCGAGGCGAGCGCGAGGAGAGGGAGTAGGAACCAGCGACGCATCAGCGTGTCTCCGTGAGTTGCATCCGCTCGACCGCATAATAGGGATCGGACGTGGGGGAGGTGAATTGCAGGCAGATGTCGCGGTCGCCGGTCAGCGCGGGCAGGCGGCCCTTGACGCTGAACCGGGTGGCGGCGGTTGCCGGATCGGGGAGCGGGAAGGTGCCGGCCACGACCGGCTTGGCACCCGCCACGGTGCAGCCGACGAGCACGATCAGCTCGCCGTGCGGGGTGACGTTATAATGCCGGCGCAGCTTCGTGTCTTCATGCGCCAGCGCATAATGACGCGGCAGGCGGGCGATATCGATCGTGAAGCCCTTTGCGGCATCCATCGGCGCGGCGGGATAGGCAGTGCACAGGTCGAACAGGTCGATATTGTACACCGGAGCGTTCGCCTGCGCCTCGGGCGTCAACGGCACGCGGAGTGCGAGCGATCCCTTTGGACAGGCGACCATGTCGGAGGCAGTGCGCGTCAGCAGCGCCTGGCGGCCGGTATCGAACAGGCGTGGCTCGGCGATCTGCTGACCGGCGGCGTCGAACGCGGCGGCGCGGATCTTGACCCCGGGTTTGATCGACAGCGGTGCCGTATAGGCGGGCGACCGCGGGCCGGGGGCCTTGCCGTCGAGCGTGTAGCGGATCGTGCCATAGGGCGCCTGCGTCGCCAGCGAGACCTTGGCGTTTTTGGTGCGCAACGCATCGCCGCGTGTGCCGGCGAGCGTATAGCCGACTGCGAACGCGCTGTCCGCGACCTGCATGCCGGAGGTGCGCCAGCGGCCGATCTGCGGCTGGACCCGCTCGAGAAAGCTGCCGAAGTCGCGCTTGTCCTTGCCCGACCAGGTGATCTCGGCGAGCGCGGCGGCGCGTGGGAAGATCAGATGCTGCATCTGATAGGGCGTGACGATGTACTCGCTCCACAGATTGCCCTGTGCACCGAGCACGTGATGCGCCTTGTCGGCGGGGATCCCCGCGGGCATCGGCTCGTATTTATAGACGGTCTCGAGCGACTGGATATCGATCCGCCCTGGCGGTTCGTCGCTGTGATCGCTTTGCAGGCTGTTGAGGTAGAGCGTCGGTGCAGGCGACAGGACGACGTCGTGGTTCTGGTTCGCGGCCTCGACCGCGCCCTTTTCGCCACGCCACGACATCACCGATGCGGAGGCGGGGAGGCCACCTTCGAGAATTTCGTCCCAGCCGATCAGGCGGCGGCCCTTGCTGGCAAGATATTCGCCGAACTGGTCGATCATCCAGCTCTGCAGTCCGTTCTCGTCCTTGATCCCGAGCTTTACCATCTGCGCCTGGACTTCGGGACTGCGTTCCCACTGATCCTTGACCGCCTCGTCGCCGCCGAGATGGACATAGGTGCCGGGGAAGACCGCCATGATCTCGTCGAGCACCGTCTTGACGAAGGCGATGCCCTTTGGCCCGGGGTTGAAGAGATAGGGGTTCACGCCCCAGTCGCTGCTGACCTTCGGCGTGTCGCCGAGCACGCCGAGGTCCGGATACGCGGCGACGAGCGCCTGCGCGTGGCCGGGCAGGTCGATCTCGGGGACGACGACGATGCCGCGCTCGGTCGCATAGGCGACGAGCTTGCGCAGCTCGTCCTGCGTGTAGAAGCCGCCGACCTGCGTGCCAGGCGCCTCGCCGGTCGAGGGGGACGTCCGGACGCTGCCGATCGCGGTCAGCCGGGGATAGGCCTTGACCTCGAACCGCCAGCCCTGATCGTCGGTGAGGTGGAGATGGAGCGTGTTGAGCTTCACCGACGCCATCTGGTCGACGATCGCATAGAGCGAGGGCAGCGACTGGAAATGCCGCGCGGTATCGATCATCAGCCCGCGCCAGCCGAAGCGGGGGGCATCGTCGATCGTGACCGCTTGAATCCGGACGGGCTGGCCGAACGCGCGATCGGGGCTGATCAGCTGCGCCAGCGTCATCGCGCCATAGACGAGCCCGGCATCGCCCGACGCCGCGATCCGCACGCCGGACGCATCGACCGTCAGGCGATAGGCTTCCGCACCCTTGATCGTCGCGTCGCGATCGATGCGGATCACGCCGCGCGCGCCGGTTGCCAGCGTCAGGCCGCGTTCGGTCTTCACATGGGCGAGGAGCAGACGGGCGGCGGCGGTGGTGCCGGCATCGCCGGGATCGGCGGACACCGTGCTGCCCGCCGTGATCGTCACGGCGCCGGTCCCGCGCGTCATCGCTGCGGGTTGCGGGACCAGCGGCAGGCGGTCCTGCGCATCGGCCACGCCGGTGGTGCCGAGCATCATGCCGGTCGCGATAAGCGCGCATCCGAAACGGGGGGGTGCGTTTGACCGCATGATTTCTGCTCCCGGTAACCGGCTCCTCACGGCCGCTGGTCGGGGAATGTAACCAATATAGGTCCAGACACAAGCCGTTGATTGGGCGGCGTCCCGAAAGCAGGTCCCGAGCCTTCGCAAAGTTTGCCAGTGTTTCAGCCGATCTGGCAGCATCGACCCATTTTGGACGGAAATACCAATATAATCCTTGGCGTCGGTCTGGTTGCCGCGCGGCTGTGCTTTGGCTATCCTCCCGCGCCAGGACAGGGTGTGGCGCGCTTCGGGCTGCCAGTCAAAGGGGGGTACATGGCGTTTTCCGATGATATCGGACGCTTTCGCAAGGGCAATCCGTCGCCGCTCTATCTTCAGTTGCAGGATCTGATCCGCAACGCGATCGGCGAGAAGCTGCTCGTCCAGGGCAATGCGATCCCGGCCGAACGCGATCTGGCGATCGAATATGACGTCTCGCGCATCACCGTGCGCAAGGCGATCGGCGGGCTCGTCGAGGAAGGGCTGCTGACCCGGCGTCGGGGTGCGGGCACGTTCGTCGCCGGTCGCGTCGAGAAGAGCTTCTCGAAACTGTCGTCGTTCAGCGAGGACATGGCGGCACGCGGCCGGACATCGAGCAGCACCTGGATCTCGCGATCGGCCGGCCAGGTGAACCCCGAAGAGGCGATGGCGCTCGGCCTCTCGCCGGGGGCGCCGGTGTTCCGCTTCAACCGCATCCGCTATGCCGACGAGGAGGCGATGGCGCTCGAATTCTCAACCATCGCGGGCTATTGCCTGACCTCGGTCGATGGCGTGACGGACTCGCTCTATGCCGCGCTCGAAGCGGCGGGGAGCCGACCGGTGCGAGCGCTGCAGCGGCTGCGGGCGGTGCCGTTCGGGGGCGAGCATGCGCGGATGCTGGGGGTCGATGCCGGTCATGCCGGGCTACTGATCGAACGCCGCGGCTTCCTGCGCGACGGACGCGCGGCCGAATTCACGCGATCCTATTACCGCGGCGACGCCTATGACTTCGTCGCCGAACTGGCCGACATCTGATCCGTCACACCGAAAGAATGCCATGAACCGACGCCAGCTCCTCATCGGCACGGCGGGCGCCGGTGTCGGCGTCGTCGTCCGCCCGACCGACGCCTTTGCCGCTGCCGGGGCTGGCCCAGGTCGGCAGGCGGGTGAGGCTGGCGCGTTGCCGATGCCCGCGCCGTCGCGGACCCTGCCGCCCGCGATGCATGTTCAGGACCCGTCCTGCACCCGGATCGAACGCGGCTGGGTGTTTCATGAAGGCGATGTCGCGACGCCCGCGCCCGAGGGGCATAATGCGACCTATCTGAGCGTGAAGGCGGGCAATGCGCTTGGCGCCGCGGCCATGGCGTTCGACGATTCGGACTGGGCGCCGGTCCGGTTGCCGCACGACTGGGCGTCCGCGCAGCCGTTCGAGCGCGATGCGAATATCTCGCAGGGCTATCGCCGGCGCGGGATCGGCTGGTACCGGCGAACGCTGCGGCTGGAGGCGGACGATCGCGGCAAGACGATCGCGCTGCGGTTCGACGGGATCGCGAGCAACGCGACGATCTGGGTCAATGGCAGCGTCGTCGCGCACAACTGGTCCGCCTATAACAGCGTCGAGATCGACCTGACCCCGTTCGCGCGGTTCGGCGACGACCTGAACATGATCGTCGTGCGGGTCGACGCCACCGCGATGGAGGGCTGGTGGTATGAAGGCGCCGGCCTGTACCGCCACGTCTGGCTGATCCGGCGCGCGCCGGTCGCGATCGTCACCGACGGCGTGCACTGCGATCCGCGACGCGACAGGACGGGGGGCTGGCATGTGCCGGTCGCGGTAACGATCGGCAGCATCGCCCGCGCTGCGACCGGCGTGACGATCGAGACGATCCTGCTCGACCCGGACGGCAAGCCGGTGTCGACGGCGCGCGCGGCGGCGACCGTCGTGCCGCTCGATCCGGTGGTGGTGACGCTGACGATGCCGGTGACGGCGCCCCGCTTGTGGTCGATCGAGACCCCGACGCTTTACACCGTTCTGACGCGCGTGATGCGCGACGGCAGCGTCATCGACGAGCGGCGGACACGCGTGGGGTTCCGGACGATCCGCTTCGATGCGGACCGGGGCTTCTTCCTGAACGCGCGGCCGGTGAAGCTGAAGGGCGTGTGTCTGCATCAGGATCATGCGGGCGTCGGCACCGCGATCCCCGACGCGCTGGTCCGCTGGCGGCTCGAACGGCTCAAGGCGATGGGGTGCAACGCGATCCGCTGTTCGCACAATGCCCCGGCGGCGGAACAGCTCGACCTGTGCGACGAGATGGGGTTCGTCGTGATGGACGAGAACCGCCAGTTCAATCCCGCGCCCGACTATATGGCGCAACTCGAATGGATGGTGCGGCGCGATCGCAACCATCCAAGCGTGATCCTGTGGTCGGTGTTCAATGAGGAGCCGATGCAGGGGACGGAGGCCGGCGTCGAGATGCTCCGGCGGATGGTCCATGCGACGCATGCGCTCGACGACAGCCGGCCGGTAACCGCGGCGATGAACGGCGCCTTCTTCGATCCCGTCAACGTCTCGAGCGAAATCGATGTGACGGGGTTCAATTACTATCAGGGCGATTATGATCGCTTCCACCAGCTCAACCCGACCAAGCCGATCACGAGTTCGGAGGATACGAGCGCCTATGAGACGCGTGGGGCCTTTGCCAGCGATCCGGCGCGGCATGTCCAGTCGTCCTATGACGTCGAGGCGGCGAGCTGGGGGGATACGCATCGCGGCACCTGGAAGAAGATCGCTGAGCGGCCGTTCGTCGCGGGCGGCTTCGTGTGGACGGGGTTCGACTATCATGGCGAGCCGACCCCGCATGAATGGCCGACGATCTCGAGCTTTTTCGGGATTCTCGATCTGTGCGGTTTTCCCAAGACCGCGTTCGACATCCACCGCGCGCACTGGGTCGATGCCGCGCCGGTGGTGAGCATCACCCCGCACTGGACCTGGCCCGGGCGGGACGGACAGCCGGTCACGCTGCTGGTGATGAGCAATGCCGAACGCGTCGAGGTCCGGCTGAACGGCCGGGTCGTCGGCGAGGCGGCGGTCGATCGGATCATGGGGAATGAATTCGTCGTGCCCTATGCCCCCGGGCGGATCGAGGTGATCGCGCGGCGCGGTGGTTCGCCGGTGGCGCGCGCGGCGCACGAGACCGCCGGGCCGCCGGTCGCGCTACGGCTGACGCCGGCGCGGACGGTGATGTCGGGTGATGGCGAGGATGTGCAGCCGGTGACGATCGATGCGGTCGATGCGGCAGGACGCCACGTGCCGACCGCCAACCTGCCGACGCGGTTCGCGGTCGAGGGGGCGGCTATCATCGGGATCGGGAATGGCGATCCGAACAGCCATGAGAGCGAGAAGGGCAATGCCCGGTCGCTGTTCAACGGCCTCGCGCAGGTCATCGTCCAGGCGGGCGAGGGGCGGGGGCGGATCGTGATGACCGCGACCGCGCCGGGCCTGAAGCCGGCGCAGCTGACGATCGATCGCGCGGGTCTCGCACCGCCTGCGCAGGTCGCCGTGACGCCCGCGACGATGGCGATCCGCGAGTGGCGGCGTTCGCCGGCCATGGCGACGCGACCCGATCCGGCGCTGGCACCGGTCGATGGCGACAATAACAGCTGGGCGTTCGTGCGCAGCGGGACGCCGGTCGACCCGGATCGCGCTGGCCGCTGGCGCATTTACCGCACGACCGTCACGCCGTGGCGGCGGGTTGCGCAGGAGGGGGGCGTGATCCGCTTTGTGGCAATCGCCGGGCGTGCTGAGCTATGGGTCGACGGCACGCGGGTCGCTGTCAAGGACGCCGCATCGGTCGGACCGTTCGAGGCGGCGGTGCCGCCGGGCGGCGGCGTGCGGACGATCGCGGTGCTGGTCGAGGCGGCGCCGGGCGGCGCGTCCGGGCTCGTCGGCGGCGTGACGCTGGAGCCGCGCGCACGATAACAAGGACCGTGCCGCCCGTCCCCCGGCCGATGCCGTAGGACGGGCGGAGTGGGCCTCAGGCTGTCGTGCGGATCAGCGTCGCGAGCGTCGCGTCGGTCCCGAGCAGGTGCAACTGACCGGCAGCGGGGCGTGCGGTGGCGCGGAGCCCGAGACGTGCGAGGCGCGGTTCGTCGATCGCGGCAGCGTCGGCCAGTTCGACCCGCACCCGACCGGGGTGGCGGCTCGCGGTGACGACATTGCCCTCGCCCCCGAGTGCGGCAAAGGCCGCGTCCGACAGCCGCACCGCGGTGGTGTCTGGCACGGGTGCGGCAGTCGCAGCGGGCGCAGCGCTGGCGATCACCGCCGGACCGCCCAAGGCCAGCGCATCGCGGATCTCGACCGCGACCACATCCGCGATCGGGCCGAGCACGACCTGCAGCGCGGCGTTCGATGGGCGCAGGATACCGCGCGCGCCGAGCGCCTTGAGAGCCGCGTCGTCGACCGCGGACTGATCGACGACGATCAGACGCAGTCGCGTCGTGCAGGCGCTGACGGTGGTCAGGTTCGCACCGCCGCCAAGCGCCTGTGCGAATGCCGCGCCACGACCGCCCGCTACCGGTGCGGCAGCCGCGACGCTCGCCTCTGCTTCCCGGCCCGGGGTGGCGAGGTCGAACTTGCGGATGAAGAAGCGGAACAGCCCGTAATAGAGCGCGAAATAGACCGCACCGACGGGCAGCAGCAGCAGCGGCCGCGTCGCCTTGCCATAGTTGAGGACATAATCGAGCAGCCCCGCGGAGAAGCCGAAGCCGAGCTTCACGCCCAGCGCGTCCATCAACGCCATCGACAGCCCGGTCAGCACCGCATGGACCGCATAGAGAAGCGGTGCGAGGAACATGAAGCTGAACTCGATCGGCTCGGTCACGCCGGTCAGTGCGGAGGTCAGCGCGAGGCTGAACAACATGCCGCCGACCGCCTTGCGGCGCTCGGGTAGTGCTGCGTGATACATGGCGAGACAGGCGGCGGGGAGGCCGAACATCATGACCGGGAAGAACCCCGCCATGAACGCGCCGGCATCCGGATCGCCCGCGAAGAAGCGCCGCAGATCGCCGGTCGTGCCGTGATAATCGCCCGCGACGAACCAGACGATGTTATTGACCAGATGATGCAGGCCGGTGACGAGCAGCAGCCGGTTGAACAGGCCGAACAGGAACAGGCCGATCGCACCGCTGCCGCTGACCGCCAGGCTGAGCTGATCGACGCCCGCGTTCAGGATACCGAAGCCCGCGCCGAAGATCACCGCGAAAACCAGCCCGGCAACGCCGCTGACGATCGGAACGAACCGACGCCCGCCGAAAAAGGCGAGATATTCCGGCAATTTGATCGCCGAGAACCGGTTGTAGAGCAGCCCGCCGGCAAGCCCGGACAGGATCCCGATCGGCACGTCGAGCCGCGCGATCGCCTTGGCCTTCCAGGCTGCGGCGACAATCTCGAGCGTCGGGGTCGCTATCCCCGCGACGACGTCGGCGGGGACGGATAGGAACACCTTGCCCGCTTCGGTCGCGACCAGGAAGCACACGACACCCGCAAGACAGGCCGCCCCATTGCCGTCACGCGCGAAGCCGGTCGCAACACCGATCGCGAACAACAGCCCGAGATGCGAGAAGATCGCGTCCCCGGCTGCGCTCAGGAACGCGATGTCGAGCAGATCGGGCTGGCCGAGCCGCAGCAACAGGCCGGCGATCGGCAGCACCGCGATCGGCAGCATGAGCGCGCGGCCGAGCGGCTGCAGGGCTTCGAGTATCGACTTCATGCGGCAAACTCCCGGGCGAGCGTTCGGACTTGGGCGGCGGAGGTGCAGGCGAGACACGCGGTCGCGTGCGCGCGGCAGGCCTCCATGCCGAGCGTGTCGACCAGCGCCTTGATCTCCGGAATGATCGCTGGCGCGCAGGAGAGTTCGGTGACGCCGAGGCCGATCAGGATCGGCACGGCAAGCGGTTCGGAGGCCAGCCCCCCGCAGACGCCGGTCCAGCGTCCATGGACCGCGCCACCCTTGCAGGTCTGCGCAATGAGGCGAAGGACGGCGGGGTGAAGCCCGTCGATACCCGGCGCGACCGCCGGATTTCCGCGGTCCATCGCCAGCGTATATTGGGTCAGATCATTGGTGCCGACCGACAGGAAGTCGGCTTCGCTGGCGATCAGGTCCGCGGTCACCGCCGCGGCGGGAGTCTCGATCATGACGCCGACCGGGACGCGATCGGGCAGGTCGAGCTCGGCGGCGATCCGGTCGACAGCCGCGCGGACCGCGCGCAGCTCGTCGAGGCTGGCGATCATCGGCACCATGATCCGGCACTGACCGGTGGGACGGACCGACAGGATCGCGCGAACCTGATCCTCGAGCATCTGCGGATAGGCGAGCCCGACGCGGATGCCGCGCAGGCCCAGCGCGGGATTCTCCTCGGCATCCATCGGCAGATAGGGCGCGGGCTTGTCGCCGCCGATATCGAGCAGCCGGACGATCAACGGGCGACCGTCGAGCGCGTCGGCGATCGCCTGATAGTCGGCGGTCTGTTCGGCGACGCTTGGTGAGGATTCGCGTTCGAGGAACAGGAATTCGGTGCGGAGGAGGCCGGAGCCCTCCGCCCCGTTGTCGCGCGCGAGACGGGCATCGCCGATCGATCCGAGATTGGCAAAGGCCTCGATCCGCGTCCCGTCGGCCATGCGGCAGAGCTCGCCGGCGCGCGCGAGCATGTCGGCGCGGCGCATCTCGGCCTGGGCGAGGCGGACCTGCGCGGCGACGAGCGTGTCCGCGTCGGGATCGACGCGCATGAGCCCTTCGCTCGCCTCGAGGATGACGGGCGTGCCGTCTGCCAGCGGGGTAAGCGCGGGGCCGACCGCGACCAGAGCGGGCAGGCCGATCGTCGCGGCGAGGATGGCGACATGCGACGTCGGCCCACCGCGCGCGACGCACAGGCCGATGACCGTCGCGCGGTCGAGCGCGAGAATGTCGGATGGCAGCAGGTCGTCGGCGAGCAGGATCGTCTCAGGCGGAAAGACCGGGACGGTCGTCTCGACGCCTTCGAGGACCGCCAGCAGCTGGCGTTCGAGGTCGAGCATATCGTCCGCGCGCTCGGCAAGCCGTGCATCGGTGCCGGCCCGCAACGCGTCGGCAAGCGGCCGGATCGTGGCGCGCCAGGCGTGGCCCGCGCTCCTGCCTGCGGCGATCTGCGCCTGCGTCCCGTCGCGGAGCACGGGATCGTCGAGCATCGCCGCATGCGCCTCGACGATCGCCTTCTGCGCGCCCGCGCTATGGCGGGTCTGCTCGGCAAGCCGCGCGGCGAGCGTCGTGATGGCGCTAGCGAACCGCTCATTCTCGACGGCGATGCCCTGGCCCTGTTCGGGGACCGCGATCTCGGCATGGCGGAACCAGCGCGCCTTGCCGACCGCGAGGCCCGGCGCGGCGGTCACGCCGAGCAGTGCGCCGTCGATCGCCGCACGCGCCGGGCTGGCTGCTGCCGGGGCCGGGGCGGGTGCGGGAGTGGTCTCGTCCATGCCGCTGAGGATCAGCGCCGCGATCGCGTTGAGCGCGTCGGCGGCGTCGGGGCCCCTCGCACCCAGCGTGATCGGGTCATTGTACCGCACGCCGAGCGCGAGCAGCCCGATCGGGCTGAGGATGCTGGACGTGTTCGCGTCGCGCGTGACCGTGACGTCGGCGGTATAGCGTTTCGCGAGCGCCCCGAGCCGCGCGGCGGGGCGCGCGTGGATCCCGTGCGCAAGTGGCACGGTGATCGTCCGCGTCAGGATGTCGCCCGCGTCCGCGCCACCTGCGACTGCGTCGGGCCGGATGTCGGCAATCGGTTCGATCGTCATCAGCAGGTCGCCGAGCGCGACCTGCCGGTCTGTCGTGCACTGCGTGATGGCGAACCGGTCGGGGTTTACGACGATGATCGGCGTGACGACGGCGCGTGCCTCGCGGACGAGCAGGTCGAGATCGAAGCGGATCAGCGGCGCGCCCGTGACGACCCTGTCGCCGACCGCGACGCAGGGCGAGAAACCGCGACCGCCCAGCGCGACGGTATCAAGCCCGATATGGATCAGGATCTCCGCGCCTT
Organism: Sphingomonas sp. CFBP 13733; assembly: GCF_014841795.1. Classification (NCBI taxonomy): domain Bacteria; kingdom Pseudomonadati; phylum Pseudomonadota; class Alphaproteobacteria; order Sphingomonadales; family Sphingomonadaceae; genus Sphingomonas; species Sphingomonas sp. CFBP 13733. The sequence continues at coordinate 803,429 of NZ_JACYUP010000001.1, read as the reverse complement.
CCGCGGTACGCAGCGTGATCGCATGGCCGCTGTCGAGCAGCGTCAGCACGGTCGCGTCACAGGGCGCGTAGAGCCCGTCGCCGGTCGGATCGATCGCGACGCCGTCCCCCAGCATGCGGTCGGCGAAGACCGCGTCGGGGACCTGATCGATGGGCAGCGCCCAACCCTGCATCGGCGCGCTCAGGAGGATGGGAGCCATGGGATCGTCCTTGGTGCCGTAAGGGGGGTAAAGTGGGGCGCGGTCAGGCGGACGGAACGCCGCCGAACCAGGTGCCCAGGGGGTGGAGATCGTGCGTCAGCCGCACCCAGTCGGCACGCTGCCCGGGCGCAAGCGCCCCGCGCGTGTCCGACAGGCCGAGAAACGCAGCCGGATAGGTCGATGCCATCGCGGCGGCGACTTCGGGCGCAAGGTCGAGCCGCGCGACCGCATTGCGAACAGCACCGGTCATGTCGAGATCCGATCCCGCCAGCGTGCCGTCCGCGCCGACGCAGCGGCCATCCTCGACATGGATCGGCCGCCCCTGGATCGTGAAGGACTTGTCCGCCGCGCCGACACAGGGCATCGCGTCCGAGACGAGCATGAACCGGTCATGCGGGCGGCTTCGCAATGCGATCCGCAACGCGGCGTCATCGACGTGAAAGCCGTCGACGATGATCCCGCAATAGACCGACTGGTCGTCGAGCGCTGCGCCGACCACGCCGGGCGCGCGGTGGATCAGCGGCGACATCGCATTGAACAGATGGGTGACGCCGGTGATGCCCGCAGCGATGCCCGCGGCGGCGGTTGCATAGCTCGCATCGCTGTGACCGATGCTGACCAGCACCCCGGCGGCGGTGAGCGCGGCGACCTGATCGGCGGTGACGCGTTCGGGCGCGAGCGTCAGCATGACGCGGCCGCGGCGGGGACGCGTCATCAATTCCATCAGATCGTCGTCGAGATCCTGGAAGCGCGACGCATCATGGATGCCCTTGCGGGCCGCACTGATGACCGGGCCCTCGACATGAATGCCGACCACGCCCGGCACGCCGGCGTCGATCGCGGCGTCGACCGCATCGAGCGCACGCGCGATCACGTCGGGCGTGTCGCTGATCAGCGTGACCATGAAGGCAGTCGTGCCGTAGCGGGCATGCGCCGCACCGATGGCGGCGATCCCCTCGACCGTGGTGGCATCGTTGAACAGCACGCCGCCGCCGCCATTGACCTGCGTGTCGACGAAGCCGGGCATGATCCAGCCCCCGTCGAGGTCGATCGTCTCCACGGCCGTGCCCGTAGCGGGCGCTGCGTCGAGGCTGACGATCCGGCCGTCTTCGACGACCATCGTCGCGTCGGTGAGGACAGCGGCCGGCGTGACGATATGGCCGTTGGAAAACCGGAAAGTCGTCATAGCGTGCGCGTGACCTTGGCAAGATGCGAGGGCGCATCGGGATCGAACCCGCGCGCCACGGAAAGGGCGTTGACGAGCTTGTAGAAGCTCTGGATCATCAGGACCGGCTCGATCGCCGGATGCGCGGTGAGCGCGGGCAGCGTCGCGTCGCCCCCCTGCGCGTCGCGTGCGGCATCGGCCAGCAGGACGCAGGCGCCGCGCCCTGCAAATTCGGCCGCGGCATCGCGCACGCCGTCGCCGGCCGCGTCGGAGGTCGCCAGCGCGAGCAGCGGAAAACCGTCCTCGACGAGCTGCATCGGGCCGTGGCGCACCTCGGCCGAGCTGAAGCTTTCGGCGTGAAGCGCGCAGGTTTCCTTCATCTTCAGCGCCGCCTCGTTGGCGATGCCGAAGCCCGGTCCGCGCGCGATGACGAAGAGGTTGGTGGCGGTGCGCAGCGGCGCGATCGCGCTGGACCAGTCGAGCGCCCAGGCGCGCTCCAGGTCGGCGGGAAGTGCCGCCACCGCGTCGCGCAACGCATCGTCGTCGGCCCATTCCGCGGTGAGTGCCGCCAGCGCCGCTAGCGCGCAGATATAGGATTTGGTCGCGGCGACCGAGCGCTCGGGACCGGCCTTGAGCGCGATCAGCGTGTCGGCGGCAGCGGCGAGCGGTGACGTCTCGTCATTGACCAGCGCGACGACATGCGCGCCGCCTGCCTTCATCGAGGCGACCGTCGCGAGCAGATCGGGGCTGCGGCCGCTTTGCGAGATGGCGATGCAAAGCGTCGTCTGCGCGGAAAGCTCTGCGTCATACAGCGACACGACCGAGGGGGCGGCGGCCGCGACCGGGATGCCGGTCTTCGTCCAGATCAGGTATTTGCCGTAAACCGCGGCATGATCGGACGATCCGCGCGCGCAGGTCACGACCACCGCGGGCGGTGCGGCCCGCAGCTTTGCGCCGAGCGTCGCGAAGGCTTCGGCGTTGGCCGCGAGCAGCCGAGCGACCGCGGCGCCCGATTCCGCCGCTTCGCTGAACATCAGCGTGGCTTCCGGGTCGCGTGCCGCCAAGGGGGCGGGGGGGGCGTTGGTCATGACAGCTCGCTCTCAGGATCTTGCACGGTGACCGTATGGCGGCCTTCGTCGTTGGATTACGCCAAGCGTAAGTTATAGATTGGTCTTATTCAAGCGTGTGTTTCTGCGTAAGCATATGCGACAGCTGGCGGATACGATCCGTACTAGTCGCGGTCCGGTTCGGCGCAGCGAAACCGAATCGCACGTCCACCGGGTCGGCACCGCCGGCGATCGGCTGACGGCACGACGCGTGGACTTCGGTGATGCCGGTGCGCAGCAGTGCAGGCAGCGATTGCGGGGAGACGCCGCTGCCCGCGAGGATGATGATGCGTCCGGCGGCTTGGCGATGCAGGTCGGCCACTGCCTCGACCCCGTCGATTGCCTTGGGCGTCCCACCCGAGGTGAGGACCCGGTCGAAGCCGAGTTCGATCGCGGTGTCGAGGGCGGCGCCAAGATCGGAACACACGTCGAAGGCGCGGTGCAGCGTCAGCGAAAGCGGTCTGCCACGCTCGCTGCCAAGCGTCCGTGCGTGCGCGATCAGCATGGCCAAAGTGGGCGCATCGAGCCGGTGGTCGGCCAGGGTTGCGCCGATCACGATGCCCGCGAGGCCGGCGTGCGCAGCGGTGACGATATCGTCGGCGATCAACGCGATCTCACGCGGGGTGTAGGCGAAGCCGCCCTCACGCGGGCGTACGAGCAGGTGCGCGGGGAGGGGGCCCTGCGCCGCCGCGCGGATCAGCGACGCAGGCGGCGTCAAGCCACCGACTGCGAGCGCGGCGCACAGCTCGATCCGGTCGGCGCCGCCTTCCACCGCGGCATCGATGCCATCGAGATCCTCGACACAGACTTCGAGCGTCATGGCGTCGCGCATCATGCGGTCAGCTCGCGAACAAGCTGCGCGCCTTCAGCACCGTGGTGCTGCCGCGCGCGTCGGTGACGGCGTAGGTGAAGCCCGGCAGCAGGCAGAAGGCCCCGACCGCGCCCTTTGTATCGAGCGCGAGGAAGCCGACCTGCACGCCGCGGATCGCGTCGCCGCGCAGCCGCGCGATATGGCGGACCACCTCTTCGCAGGCCTGTTGCGGTGACGCGCCCGCGCGCATCGATGCGACGACGCGCGCCGACCCTGCGACACGCGTGACCTCCTCGCCCAGCCCGGTCGAGGTCGCGCCGCCGACCCCGGCCTCGACATAGAGTCCCGATCCGACCTGTGGCGAATCACCGACCCGGCCGCGCATCTTGAAGGCCATGCCCGATGTGGTGCAGGCGCCGGCCATCCGCCCCGTCGGATCGCGCATCAGCAGCCCGATCGTGTCATGGTCGAGCGCGCCACCGGGCGTCCGCGTGATGCGGTTCTCGCTATTGGCCTCGGGGCGATAATCCGCGGTCTTCAGCCAGTCGCGCCACGCCTTTTCCGCCTCGGGCGTCAGCAGCGACTGTTGCTTAAAGCCCTGGTCACGCGCGAACCGCGTCGCGCCTTCGCCGACGAGCATGGTGTGCGGCGTCCGCTCCATCACCCGCCGCGCGACGGAGATCGCGTGCATCGTGTTCTCGAGCGCTGCGACTGCGCCGACGCCGCCCGCATCATCCATGATGACCGCATCGAGCGTGACATGGCCGTCGCGGTCGGGATAGCCCGAATAGCCGACGCTGTGATTGTCCGGATCGGCTTCGGGGACCATCGCGCCGGCCTCGACCGAGTCGATCAGCGATCCGCCGGCGCGTTTGCGGGCAAAGGCCGCGGCATTGGCTGCAGCACCGAAATCCCAGGTCGACACGATCAGCGCGGGCGTTGCGCCGCCGGTTGCGGCGCGCGCGCGGGCGATCGGCGCAACAAAGGGCAGAGTCGCTCCAATACCACTAAACGCGGTCAGCAACGATCGTCTCGTCTTCATCAGCAGCCCCCTGTTGTCACCCTGGCGCCCAGTCGTATCGCAAGTCACGGCAGTCGACCAGTCGTATGGCCATTTTACAACATCCGGTCCGAAACGTTACACAGTGGTCTTACTAAGGTATTGACTGAGACCCGATTATGACCAAAACCTTACGAAGGAGACGGGGGCAGGCGACAACGCTGGCCCAAACAAGGGTTTTTAGTATGAACGTGCGTAATTCGGCGTCTTATATGGCGCTTGCGGGGGCACTGATGGTGTCCGCGACCCCGGCGATTGGACAGGTCACGCCGGCACAGGCCGAGGCTACTACGCCCGCGGAGGCCAAGGTCGAGGCGGATGCGGCGACCGCGACCAGCGCCGTCGACGCGCCGCCCGCCGAAGACCGCGCTGGCGGGGGCGACATCGTCGTGACCGGATCGCGCATCCAGCGTCCGAACATGACCTCCGCCGCACCGATCACCTCGGTCACCTCGCAGGACATCCGCGCCCAGGCTGCGGTCAATGTCGAGGACGTGCTCAACCGCCTCCCGCAGGTCGCGCCCGACAGCCAGCAGACCTATAATGATTCGGACGGCCGGCAGCGGATCAAGCTGCGCAGCCTCGGGTTCGAGCGGACGCTCGTGCTGATCGACGGCAAGCGCCTCGGCACGCAGAACGGGCAGGACGTGGGCATCATCCCGCCGTCGCTGCTCGAGCGCGTCGACGTCCTGACCGGTGGTGCGTCGTCGGTCTACGGGTCCGATGCGGTCGCCGGCGTCGTCAACTTCGTCCTGAAGAAGGATTTCGAAGGGATCCAGCTCGACGGAAACTATAATTTCTACAACCACAACAACAAGGACACGGTCGTCTCGTCGCTGGCACGCGCAGCCGGCTTCAACAGCCCGCGCGGCCTGACCAACGATGGCGGCCGCGCCGACGTCACGCTGACCGCGGGCAAAAAGTTCTTCGACGGTGCGCTGCGGATCAACGGCTTCGTCAACTACAAGCATACCGACGAGGTCCTGCTGTCCGAGCGGTCTAACTCGGGCTGCTACCTTACGCAGACGAGCCTCAACGCGCCGATCTCGTGCGGCCTGACGCCGAGCAGCTCGACCAGCGGCCTGATTTCGCCGCTGGACAGCAAGGGCGTTGCGACGGGGCAGTATGTCAACAACCCCAATGGCACGCGCACCTTCGTGCCGTTCGGCACCGGCGCGGGCAATGCGTCGAACTATTTCAGCAACTATGCCTATCAGCGCCCGTCCGAGCGCGTGAATGCGGGTGGCTTCGTCAGCCTCGACGTCGCGCCGGACGCCGAAGTCTATGCATCGGGCATCTGGTTCCGCGACAAGTCGTACAACAACTACCCGGCGATCGCGGGCGGCAACGTCCAGGTGAACTGCAACAATCCGTTCCTGTCGGCTTCGCAGGCCAGCACGATCTGCGGTGCGGCAGCGGGTACCGCGGCGTTTGCGCCGATCGACATCCGCTATCGCCTCGGCGAGGGCAACGACCAGCCGGACAGCTATCTGAACACCGGTCTGCGCCTGACCGGCGGTCTGCGCGGCAAGGCCGGCGATGCATGGACCTATGACATCGGCGGCGTCTATGCGCGCAACAAGCAGGACTACACGCCGAGCTTCGTCAACGCGGCCAATCTGCGGAATTCGCTGAACGTGGGCGGGACGCTCGCGGCACCGACCTGCGCAGGGACCACGGACGCCGCCTGCGTGCCGTTCGACGCGTTCAGCGCGGGCAACACCAATCCTGCGCTGATCGACTATCTCTACGACCGCGGCACGTCGACCACGATCGGTACGCTGTATGACGTGCAGGCGAACATCACCGGCGATCTCGGCAAGTACGGCGTCACCTCGCCGTTCGCCGAGCAGGGCGTCGCAATCGCGCTCGGCACGGAATATCGCAAGGATACGCTGAAATCGACCGCCGACAGCGTCTACCGCGCCGGGCTTGGTGGCAATGACACCTATCTGAAGCAGGACGTCTGGGAGGCCAATATCGAGGTCCAGGCGCCGCTGATCGAGCACAAGCCGTTCGCGGAACTGCTGCAGGCCAATGGTGGCTATCGCGTTTCGAAGTACAGCAGCAATTCGAGCAGCTTCAACACGTGGAAGATCGAGGGCATCTATGCCCCGGTCAGCGACCTGACGTTCCGCGCCTCGTTCAACAAGGCGCAGCGCGCGCCGACCGTGACCGAGATCCGCCAGGCGACCAATGTCGATTTCGCCCGTGGCGGATCGGGTACGTTCAACGACTTCTGCGCACCGACCGTGACGACCAACGCCGCTGGCGGCGTGACCTATGGCACGCCCGTCGCCTCGCGTGAGGTCTGCCGCGCGACCGGCCTGTCCGACGCCCTGTACGGCAGCCCGACGCTGATCTGTCCGGGGGATGCATCGACGGGGGCGACCGGGTGTACGGTTCGCTCGGGCGGTTTCGAAGCCGATCCCGAAACGGCCTATACCCAGACCTATGGCCTGATCGTGAAGCCGCGCTTCGTTCCCGGACTGGTCTTCTCGGTCGATCGCTACAAGATCAAGATCGACGACTCGCTCGGCTATAACGACTTCAGCTATTACACCGATGGCTGTCAGCGTTCGAACGGCGACGCGTTCTTCTGTCAGGGCATTGTCCGCAATCCCGGCACTGGCACGCTCTACTCGGACGCGGCGAGCAACCCAACGACCGGCTTCATCCGCCAGGGTACGACCAACTTCTACAAGTCGATCGCCCGCGGCTATGACTTCCAGGCGCAGTACACGCTCGATCTCGCCAGCGTCGGCAAGATCGACTGGAACTTCAACGGCTCGCTGACGACTTTTGCTGGTGGTCAGGACTCGCCGGTCCAGCCGACCCGCAACTGCGCAGGCTATTACGGCAATGGCTGCGGTCAGCTGATCCCGAAATGGTCGCACGGCCTGCGCGCGACCTATACGACGGTCGACAAGGGGTTCAGTGCGTCGTTCAACTGGCGCTATGTCGGTTCGCTGACGAATGCGGACAATTCGGGTGATCCGGCGATCGGCGGCACGCCCGAGCGCGAGCGGACCAGCTATTTCCGCGTCTCGCCGAAGAGCTATTTCGATCTCGCGCTCAACTTTGCGATCGACAAGGCGTTCTCGCTGCGCCTGATCGCGAACAACCTGCTCGACAAGAGCGCGCCGATCGTGCCCGATTCCTACAATGTCGCGCTGGCACGGACCAACACGATCCCGCAGCGCTACGACTCGCTTGGTCGCAATCTGGCGGTTGGTGCTACCGTCCGGTTCTGATCCCGTACCCCCACCTCAAGGCCCGCCGGAAACGGCGGGCCTTTTTTTATGCGCGCGTTCGGGGATGGAGAGGCGGGTTCGTGCTTGCGGGCGTGGATCGCATGGTCTAGCGAAACCGCCGCTGCCCGGGGCTTGAAGCCTGCAGGGCGGTCGTGCGGGTGTGGTGGAATTGGTAGACGCGCTGGACTCAAAATCCTGTTCCGAAAGGAGTGCCGGTTCGACCCCGGCCACCCGCACCACCTTTACTGTTAAGAGCCCGGGCGACCGAAACCAGTCGGCCCGGCTCCTTGGCTATGCAGCCGGAAAAATCTGAACATCGTCGAAGCGAAGCCCCGCACGAGCGCCACGCTCGGGCAAGGGACCGCTCGTGTCGATCTCGACGGCGATGTCGTCGACACGCGCCTCGACGCGCCACGTACCGCCCCGCTTGTGCACGGCGCCGACGACGATCGGCAGCGCACCGGGAGTGTCATCCCCCAATAGCGCCTCGTGCGGGCGGAAATGCAGTTCGGCCGGTCCGTCGGCCAGCGCCTTCGGTGAAACGTCGAGCGCCTGTCCGTGATGCAGGACGCGGCCATCGGCGACCGTCACCGGGATGCGGTTGGTCTCCCCGACGAATTCGGAGACGAACGGCGTGGCGGGCATGTCATAGACCTCGCGCGGGGTCCCGATCTGTTCGATGACACCGCGGTTCATGATGACGACGCGGTCGGCAAGCTCGAGCGCCTCCTCCTGATCATGCGTGACGAACACCGAGGTCAGGCCAAGCCGGTCGTGGAGCTCGCGCAGCCACCGGCGCAGGTCCTTGCGGACCTTGGCATCGAGCGCGCCAAAGGGTTCGTCAAGCAGCAGCAGGCGGGGCTCGACCGCGAGCGCCCGGGCCAGCGCGACACGCTGGCGCTGACCGCCCGAGAGCTGTGCCGGATAGCGATGACCCAGATCGGGCAGCTGGATCAGGTCGAGCAGCTCGGCGACGCGCGCACGGATGTCTGCCTTGGCCGGACGATCGCGGCGGGCACGCACGGTCAGGCCGAACGCGATGTTGTCGGCGACGGTCATGTGACGGAACAGCGCATAGTTCTGGAACACGAAGCCGATCTGGCGTTCGGCAGCGGGCGTCCCGGTCATGTCGGCACCGTCGAACAGGACATGGCCGCTATCGGGGAAGTCGAGCCCCGCGATCATGCGGAGCAGCGTCGTCTTGCCCGAGCCTGACGGTCCCAGCAGCGCGAGGAACTCGCCCGGACGCGCTTCGAGGCTGACGTCGTTCAGCGCGGCGAACTGGCCGAACCGTTTGGATACGGCGTCGATGACGATACTCAATGCGCACTCCTTGCCTGATGATAGCCGAACCGCCATTCGAGCAGGCTCTTCAACACGAGCGTGACGAGCGCGAGCGACGCGAGCAGCGATGCCACCGCAAACGCGCCGACGAAGTCATATTCATTGTACAGGATCTCGACGTGGAGCGGCATGGTGTTGGTCAGGCCGCGGATATGGCCCGACACCACCGACACCGCGCCAAATTCGCCCATCGCGCGCGCGTTGCAGAGCAGCACGCCGTAGAGCAGGCCCCAGCGGATATTGGGCAGGGTGACATGCCAGAAGGTCTGCCACCCCGACGCGCCGAGCGACACCGCGGCCTCCTCGTCGTCGCGACCCTGTTCCGCCATCAGCGGGATGATCTCGCGCGCGACGAACGGGAAGGTGACGAACACGGTGGCGAGGACGATGCCCGGCACCGCGAAGATGATCTTCCAGTTGTGCGCGATCAGCCACGGCCCGAACCAGCCCTGTGCGCCGAACATCAGCACGAAAATGAGGCCGGCGACGACGGGCGACACCGAGAAGGGCAGGTCGATGAGCGAGATCAGCAGGCTTTTCCCACGGAAGTCGAACTTGGTAATCGCCCAGGACGCGACGACGCCGAACACGCAGTTGAGCGGCACCGAGATCGCCGCGACCAGCAGGGTGAGCCGGATCGCCGCACGCGCATCGGGCTGGCCGATCGCGTCGACGAACATCGGCCAGCCCTTAGCAAAGGCCTGGACGAACACGACGACGAGCGGCAGCGCGAGGAACAGCGCGAGGAAGAGGAGACCGACGCCGATCAGGATACGCCGGGCGACGGGGCTTTCGCTGGACGCGGCGCGGGTCATTTCGCGCTCCGCTTCGCACGCCACGCCTGGAGCAGATTGACCAGCAGCAGCATCGAGAAGGAGGCGACCAGCATGACGCACGCGATCGCGGTCGCGCCAGGATAGTCGAACTGTTCGAGCTGCGTGACGACCAGCAACGGCGCGATCTCCGACTTGTACGGCATGTTGCCCGCGATGAAGATGACCGAGCCATATTCCCCGACGCCGCGCGCGAAGGCGAGCGCGAAGCCGGTCAGCAGCGCGGGTGCGATGGCGGGCAGGATCACCCGGCTGAACGTCTGCCACCGGGTTGCCCCGAGTGTCGCTGCGGCTTCCTCGACATCGGCGCCGAGATCGGCGAGCACGGGCTGGACCGAGCGCACGATGAACGGCAGGCCGATGAAGATGAGCGCGACGACGACGCCGAGCGGGGTGTAGGCGACGCGGATGCCGAGCGGTGCCATCAGCGACCCAATCCAGCCGTTTTCGGCATAGAGCGACACCAGCGCGATGCCCGCGACCGCGGTTGGCAGCGCAAAGGGCAGGTCGACCGCGGCGTCGACGAACTTCTTGCCCGGAAACTCATAGCGCGCGAGGATCCAGGCGATCAGCAGGCCGAACACCGCGTTGACCGACGCGGCGAGCAGCGCGGTACCGAAGCTGAGCTTGTAGGCTGACAGCGCGCGCGCCGAGAGACCGACCGCGACGAACCCGTCCCAGCCAAGCCCCGCCGCGCGCAGGAAGATCGTCGACAGCGGGATGAGCACGATCAGGCATAGCCAGACGATCGTCAGCCCCATCGTCAGCCCGAACCCGGGAATGACCGACCGTCGCGCGCGGCGAGCGCGGCCGGGCCTGGCGCCGAGGCGCGCGACGTCAGCCACTGGTGGGGATCCGGACGATCGCATTCCCGATCAGCGCTTCGGACCCGAATAGATCCGGTCGAACACGCCGCCGTCTGCAAAGAAGCGGGCCTGCGCGACCTTCCATCCGCCGAAATCGCGGATGGTGCGCATCTCGATCTTCGGGAACAGCGTCACATAGCGCGCCAGCACCGCAGGATCGCGGGGGCGATAATAGTTCTTGGCGACGATATCCTGGCCCTCGGGCGTGTAGAGGAACCGGAGATAGGCCTCAGCGACCTTCTCGGTACCGTGCGCCTTGGCATTGGCATCGACGACCGCGACCGACGGTTCGGCGAGCACCGAGATCGACGGCACGACGATGTCGAACTTGCCGGTGCCGAGTTCCTTTTCGGACAGGAACGCCTCGTTCTCCCAGGCGATCAGCACGTCGCCGAGTCCGCGCTCGACGAAGGTGGTGGTGGCGCCGCGTGCGCCCGAATCGAGGACCGGGACATGGCCGTAGAGCTGCGAGACATAGGCCTGCGCGGCGGCGTCGGATCCGCCCCCGGCCTTTTTCCCATAGGCCCAGGCCGCGAGGAAATTCCAGCGTGCGCCGCCGCTGGTCTTGGGGTTGGGCGTGATCACCTGGACGCCGGGTTTGACCAGATCGCTCCAGTCGCGAATCTGCTTGGGATTGCCCTTGCGGACCAGGAACACGATCGTCGACGTATAGGGCGCGCTGTTGTCGGGCAGGCGCGTTTCCCAATTGGCGGGCAGCAGCTTCGCACGCTCGGCAATCGCATCGACGTCATAGGCGAGCGCCAGCGTGACGACGTCGGCGCCCAGGCCGTCGATCACCGCGCGCGACTGCTTGCCCGATCCGCCATGGCTCATGTTGAACCGCACCGTCTGGCCGGTGTCCTGCTTCCACTTGGCGGCGAACGCGGTGTTCACCGCCTTGTAAAGTTCGCGGGTCGGATCGTAGCTGACGTTGAGCAACTCGACCGATCCGTCCTTGCCCGTGCTCGAGGGCGACGAGCAGCCCGCGACGATCGCAGCAAGCGCCAGGCCGATATGCGTGCGGTTCAGTCTCATCCAGTCCCTCCGGTTCGCGTAATCCCTATCGCGTCGGTAGTGGTGGGGAATAGCCGCAAAGCTTGGCCATGCCAAAGCCTGGGTATCCGGCAGGCGTCACATCTGCAGCGGATCGGCATAGCCGGTGAGCTCGAGATAGCCGCTGCCGCCCGCCGTGCGGACCGCACCTTCCCAATAGACCGGCATGCCGCTGCGCCGCGCGTCGAGCTCCTGATCGGCGAACAACGGATCGAGGCGGAAGCGGCGGACCCCTTCGGGGAGGCGGACGGTGAGGCGTTGCGTCACGGGGTAGAGCGCCCCCGTGCGCGGCGAGCGCCACTGGCGGAGCGGATCGAACCGGACGTCGGCGGGCGCGAACCGGACGACGCGCCCATCCGCGCGGCGCAGCGATCCACCCGCCCAGAGCGGCTTGCCGTCGCGGCCACGTATGCGGAACGCCATCAGCGCCCCCCCATCGTCGAGATTGAGCCCGGTCCAGTCCCAGCCGACCGCGCCGCCGCCGAGATAGTCGGAGGACCATTCCCGGTCGAGCCACGCCTGTCCGGTGACGCGTTGCGGTGTGCCGTTCCGCACCAGCTGCCCCGCCACCGCGAGATGCGGGATCGAGTAGTAATAGCTCGCCTGTTCGGGCTTCGGGCCCTTCTGGCTGTAACCGGTTTTCCCCTGGAGCAGGGGCGGCTGGCGCGGTGTCAGCGTCAGCGTCAGCGTGAAGTCGCCCGTGGTGACGCTGGTCGTGAACCGGCCGTCGGGTCGCCTGCGGATATGCCAGTCCTTGAGCGTGACGTCGGTATCGCCGATGCGCGCCTGGGCCAGACCGAACCCCGCCCGTGCCGCCCGCTCCCCGTGCAGCAGATGGCCGAGCTTCGGGTCGGAGAGCGCTGCGTGCGCGAACAGGATCTGCTTGGGGGCAAAGCGGCTGGGGTTCGCCGCGTCGGTGCCCGGGGTGGTCCGGAAGAAGGTGATCTGGAAGCCGAGATTGCGACCCTCCTGCGTCTTCAGCAGACCGGTGACATACCACCATTCGGTGCGGAATGCCGGGTGTGCGCCGTGTTCGCGCGGAAAGGTGAAGGAGGCGCCGGGACGGACTACGGGATAGCCGGTCGCGGCCGGCGTCGCGGCGGTCAGCGCCAGCGCTGCGAGCGTAAACACGGGGCGCATCACCAGTCCTCCCTGACCATGCGGACCGCATCGGCGGCGATCGCGCGCCGGCCGGCAAGCACCGCGGTACCCGCCGCCGCAACGATCAGCGCAAGTGCTACTCCGCCGACGCTACCCCAGGGTATGCGCGTCGCCATGGTCCAGTTGAACGACTGCGGATTGATCACATGGACAAGCACCTGCGCCATCACCCCACCAAGCGTGATCCCGGCGATGCCACCGACGAGCCCGAGCAACGCCCCCTCGGTCGCCAGCATCGCGACGATCTGCCGCTTTGCGACGCCGATATGGCGGAGCATGCCGAATTCACGCGTGCGGGCGATCGTCTGCGCGGACATGGTCGCGGCGACGCCGGCCAGCCCGACAAGGATCGCGACCCCCTCGAGCAGATAGGTGACGGCGAAACTGCGATCGAAGAGTTCGAGGGCATAGCGGCGCAGGGTGGCCGGGCGCGCGATCGAGACGAGGCCGGCGAGCGCCGGGGGCGCCGCCGCGGTCAGCGCGCGCTCGACGGTGCGGGGATCCGCGCCGCGGGCCAGCGTGATCGCCGCCTCGGTCCGCGTGCGGTCGCCGGTGGCGCGCGTATAGTCGGTGTCGCGGACGATGATCGCGCCCTGCTGGCGGGCATAGTCGCGCCAGATCCCTGCGACGACGTACCGGCCCGCGATCGGCAACGTGACGCTGTCGCCGACCGACCAGCCATAGAGCCGCGCGGCGGGTTCCGAAATCCAGATCGGCGCGGTGTCGGCGGGGCGGGCGCGTCCGCTTTCGAGGAGTACGAGGCTCGGGTCGGGGCCATCGGTCTCAACCGGACGTGCGATCAGCGAGACGGGTGGCCGGTCCGGCGCGAGCGTCAGCGGGATCTGCCGGCTATAGGCGATCGCTGCGATGCCGGGTACTGTGCGCAACCGAGCCTGCGCCGTGGGATCGAGCCCGGTGCCACCCTCGACCCGAAGGTAGAGATCGTCCGAGAGGACCTGACCCAGCCATTCGTCCACCGCGCCGCGAAAGCTGGTGACCATCACCGCCATCGCGATCATCAGCGCGGTGCTCGCGACGATCCCGCACAGCGCGGTGGCGGCCTGGGCGGGGGCACCGTGGAGGTGGCGGATCGCGAGGTCGACGGGGACGGACCGCCCGGCACCGCGGCTGAGCGGCGCGAGCAGCGTGCGCGCGAGCCAGGGCATGCCGGCGATGCCGCCTGCGAGTATCAGCGCCATGCTCGCAAACCCGAACAGGGGCAGGCCGCCGATCGCCGGGAGCAGCGCCGCGCCACCGCCGAGCAGCATCAGGATGGCGGCGGGGCGGACGGGCATGGGAGTCCGGGGGTCGATGACGTCGCCGGCGTTGCGCAGCGCCGCGGCGGGGGCGGCACGCGCCGCGATCCGCGCCGGCAGGACGCTGCCCGCGACCGCTGCCAGCAGGCCGAGCGCGAAGAAGCCGACCGCGGCGGCGGGCGCGAAGGCCAGCCGGACGCGGCCATCGGCGAAATAGCCTGCGCCGAGGTCCGCGCCGAACCGGGCGAGCGCGGCATAGGCCAGCGCATAGCCGAGCAGCAGCCCGAGCGCGGCGCCGATCACGCCGATCGCCAGCCCCTCCAGCGCGACGGTCGCGACGATCCCGTTGCGCGGCAGGCCGAGCGTGCGGACGAGTGCAAAGGCCCGCAACCGGCGTGCCACTGACAGGGACTGCGCGGAAAAGACGAGGAACCCGCCGGTCAGCAATGCGACCAGCGCGAGCATGTCGAGATTGACGCGGTACGCGCGTGACAGGGCGTCGCTGCGGGTCGCATCACTGGCGTCGCTGCCGATCGTCGCGTCGCGCGGAAGGATGGTGGCGAGGCGTGGATGGGCGGCGCCGTCCTGCTGCTTCACGTCGATCCGGTCGAGGCGGCCGAGCCGGTCGAAGCGCCACTGCGCCGCGGCGATGTCGATCACGCCGATCGCCTCGCCCTCGGCTACGCCCGGCAACCGGCCGGCGACGCGCATCGTTGCGGTTCGCCCGTTCGCGGTGACGACGAGCATCGCGCCGGGACGGGCATTCACGTTGCGCATCGCCGCGGCTGACAGATAGAGCGCGGCGTCGTCGAACGCCGCGTCGCCCCGCCGGTCGATGCCGGCGGGGGCGACGCCGACCAGCGACGGCGTGACCTGTGCCGCGCGGATCACGTCGAGACCGAGCAGGGTGACGGGCCGCCTCCCGATCGTCGCGCGCAGGATGACGACCGGGCTCGCGTCCGCGACGCCGGCCGCGGTCGCGACCCTCGGATAGAGCGCCTCGTCGAAGCCGAGCGGGCTGGTCGCGTTGACCTGAAGATCCGCGCTGCCCTTGACGGTGCGCAATGCGCCTTCGAACGACGACAGCGCCGATCCGTTGACGAGGTGGACCGCGAAGCCGAGCGCGACACCGATGGCGATCGCGATCGCGGTCAGGGCAAGCCGCGCGGGATGGGCGCGCCACTCGCCACCGATCATCCAGCCCAGCGCGAGCCGCGCCGACAGGATGCTCATCGCGCGCGTTCCAGCCCGCTTGCGGTCAGCGTCAGGACGTCGTCGGCGATCGCGGCGGCCGCCGCCGAATGGGTGACGATGATCGCGGCGACGCCCTGTTCGCGGACCGCGTCGGAAAACAGCGTCAGGATCTTCGCGGCGGTGTCGGGGTCGAGATTGCCGGTCGGTTCGTCCGCGAGGATCAGCGCGGGACGATGGACGAGCGCGCGCGCGATCGCGACGCGCTGCAATTCGCCGCCCGAGAGGTCGCGGGCATAGCCGTCGCCGCGGGTGCCGAGCCCGACCCGCGCGAGCATCGCCTGCGCCTGGTCCGCGATCGCGCGGCGGTCGTTAGACACCAGCGCGAGCGGGAGCGCGACGTTCTGGCGAAGGGTCAGATAGGGCAGGATATGAAAGGCCTGGAACACGAACCCGATCCGCGTCGCGCGCAGCCGGGTCAGCGCGGCCTCGTCGAGTGTGTCGAGGATCGTGTCCTCGATCGCGACATGCCCCGCATCGGGCGCGTCGAGCCCGGCGAGGATATTGAGCAGCGTCGATTTGCCGACGCCGCTTTCGCCGACGATCGCGATAAGCTGGCCGGCACGCGCGGTCAGGTCGAGCCCGCCGAAGAGTTGGCGGCCGCCTGGGACCGACTTTTCGAGCGCGGTGACGCGGAGCAGGGCGCGGTCTTGCATGGGGGGCTCATGCCACGGCGCGCAGCCGGGGGACAGCGCGGCGGTGTTGCCCTGGGTTGTCTTGGGGGCGGGTTTTTGTGGGGGTGTGGCTGCGAAGGGGTGAGCTTTGGGTTGGCCGATGCCGCGTGCTCCCGCGGCGCCCTCAATAGCGCCTCCCCGGCGGAGGCCGGGGTCCAGTTGGAGAGGTGGGAGTAACGAAAGGCGACGCCTGCCATAACCGTCCCCCAACTGGGCCCCGGCCTTCGCCGGGGAGGTGTCTTTCAGTAGGCATGCGCGTCTTTACTGGCGTTGGAACAGGCCAGCGCCGCGGCAAAGCCGCGGCGTCGGACGGGGCTTTTGGCCCCGCCGGCCGGGCCTGACGCGGGTCCGCGCCGGAGCTTGCGCTCCGGCTCGGGCGTCAGGCCGCGAACTGGTTCATCGTGTTGTGGACGCCGCCGGCCTTCAGCGCCGCCTCGCCCGCGAAATACTCCTTGTGATCGTCGCCGAGATCGGAGCCCGACATGTTCTGGTGCTTCACACAGGCGATGCCCTCGCGGATTTCCTTGCGCTGGACGGCCTTCACATAGCCGAGCATCCCTGCATCGCCGAAATACTCCTTGGCGAGATTGTCGGTCGAGAGCGCCGCGGTGTGATAGGTCGGCAGCGTGATCAGGTGGTGGAAGATCCCCGCGCGCTTCGCCGAATCCGCCTGGAAGGTGCGGATGCGCTCGTCCGCCTCGTCGCCGAGCGGCGTGCCGTCATAGTCGACACTCATCAGGCGCGTCCGGTCATAGGCCGACACGTCGCGGCCGGCTTCGCTCCATGCATCGAACACCTGCTGGCGGAAGTTCAGCGTCCAGTTGAAGCTGGGCGAGTTGTTGTAGACGAGCTTCGCGTTGGGAACGACCTCGCGGATGCGGTCGACCATCCCGGCAATCTGTTCGATGTGCGGCTTCTCGGTCTCGATCCAGAGCAGGTCGGCGCCGTTCTGCAAGCTTGCTATGCAGTCCATCACACAGCGATCCTCGCCGCTGCCGGCACGGAACTGGAACAGGTTGGAGGGCAGGCGCTTCGGGCGGAGCAGCTTGCCGTCGCGGTTGAGGATGACGTCGCCATTCTGCGCGGTCGCGGGGTCGATCTCCTCGCAATCGAGATAGGAGTTATACTGGTCGCCGAGATCGCCGGGCATCTTGCTGACCGCGATCTGCTTGGTGAGGCCAGCACCGAGCGAGTCGGTGCGCGTGACGATGATGCCGTCCTCGACGCCGAGTTCGAGGAAGGCGTAGCGGCAGGCGCGAACCTTGGCGAGAAAGTCCTCGTGCGGCACGGTGACCTTGCCGTCCTGATGCCCGCACTGCTTCTCGTCGCTAACCTGGTTCTCGATCTGGAGTGCGCAGGCGCCCGCT
Organism: Sphingomonas sp. CFBP 13733; assembly: GCF_014841795.1. Lineage (NCBI taxonomy): Bacteria > Pseudomonadati > Pseudomonadota > Alphaproteobacteria > Sphingomonadales > Sphingomonadaceae > Sphingomonas > Sphingomonas sp. CFBP 13733. The sequence goes on along the minus strand of NZ_JACYUP010000001.1, from coordinate 786,029 downwards.
TCGATCATCTTGCGCGCGAGCAGGTATGTCGCCTCGGCATTGCCGAAGCCTGCGTCGATATCGGCGATGACGGGGACGACGTGCGTCTGGTGGTTCTCGATCGCGTTGAGCAGGCGCTTCTCCTCGATCGCGTTGCCCGCCGCGCGCGCCGTATCGACGTCGCGGAACAGCATGCCGAGTTCGCGCGCATCCGCCTGGCGCAGGAAGGTGTAGAGTTCCTCGATCAGCGCGGGGACGCTCGTCTTCTCGTGCATCGACTGGTCGGGAAGGGGCCCGAATTCGCTGCGGAGCGCGGCGACCATCCAGCCCGAGAGGTAGAGATAGCGGCGGTCGGTGGTGCCGAAATGCTTCTTGATGCTGATCATCTTCTGCTGCGCGATGAAGCCGTGCCAACAGCCGAGCGACTGGGTGTAGTTCGCCGGGTCGGTGTCATAGGCGGCCATGTCGCGGCGCATGATCCCCGCGGTGTAGCGGGCGATGTCGAGACCCGAGCGGAAGCGGTTCTGCGCGCGCATCCGGGCGACCGATTCGGCGGAAATTCCGTCCCAGGTGCCGTTCCGCGCGGCGATCAGCTGGTCGATCTGGGTAAGGTCGGTCTGGAAGGTCATGCTGCATCCTCGTTCCGCGTTTGATGACGGATCGGTACACAAAATGACAACGAACTGCCCGGGTCGAGGGAGTAGCTACAGCGTCGCGCTGTCAAACTCCTGCGCGTGCCTGAGTCTTCTTGTCACGTTTGTGACAGCACGCGGTTATGCCGTGGCGGCCTGTGCCGTGCCGGCGCCGTGCAGTGCCGGATCGAGCAAGCCCTGCCGCTTGGCGACGATCGTCGGGACGAGCGCCTGCCCGGCGACGTTGACCGCAGTACGGCCCATGTCGAGGATCGGGTCGATCGCGAGCAGCAGGCCGGCGCCCTCGAGCGGGAGGCCGAGCGTCGACAGCGTGAGCGTCAGCATGACGACCGCGCCGGTCAACCCTGCGGTGGCGGAGGACCCTAGCACCGACACGAGCACGATCAGCACATAGTCGGCGGCATGCAGCGGAATGCCGTAATATTGGGCGACGAAGATCGCCGAGACCGCAGGATAGATCGCGGCGCACCCGTCCATCTTGGTCGTGGCAGCGAGCGGCACGGCGAAGGCGGCATAGGTGCGGGGGACGCCGAGGCCGCGTTCGACGACATCCTCGGTCACCGGCAGCGCGGCGATCGACGAGCGCGACACGAAGCCGAGCTGGATTGCGGGCCAGGCGGCGGCGAAGAACCGCCGCGGGCTGAGCCCGTTGGCGAGCAGGAGCAGTGGGTAGACCACGAACAGTACGATCGCGAGCCCGGCATAGACCGCGATGCTGAACGCGCCGAGCGCCGACAGCGATTGCCAGCCATAGCGGACGATCGCGTTGCCGAGCAGTGCACCCGTACCGATCGGCGTCAACCGTATCACCCAGCGCAGGATGCGGCGGAAAAGCGCGAGCGCCGATGCGTTGAAGGCGAGGAACGGCGCGCCCGCATCGCCGATCCGGACCGCGGCGATCCCGATCGTGATCGCGATGACGATGATCTGCAGGACGTTGAACGACAGCGCAGTCCGCGCGGTCTCGTCGGTCAGCTTGGTCGACGCCTCGAGCCCGAGGATATTGGCGGGGACGAGCCCACGCAGGAAGTCGAGCCACGACCCGGCGGTCGTCGGCGCGACCGCGCTGGCGGCACTGACCCCCGCGGTCACGCCGGGCTGGATCACCAGCGCGAGGACGATGCCGATCGACACCGCGATCAGCGCGGTGATCGCGAACCAGGCGAGCGTGCTGATGACCAGCCGGCGTGCATTGTCGAGATCGCGCAGCGCGGCGATCGACGCGATGATCGCCGTGAAGACGAGCGGGACGACAAGCGTCTTGAGCAACTGCACGAAGATCTCGCCAACGATGCGCAGCGTCTCAGTAAGGCCCGATCCCACGCCGGTCCCGCGCGCGACGAAGCCGAGCGCGAGCCCGGCGATCATCCCGATCAGAACCTGTAATCCGAACGATCGCCGTAATGTCTGCATGGCCGCTGTCCCGTATGAACCGGACGAAATACAGCTTCTGCATGGTGCGGTGCAACGAAGACGCTGTCCGTGCCGGGATAGCCGAGCTTGTCGGTCGAACGGCTCGTCAATCAGCGGATGATCGGGAATTCCTCGCGGAACCGGTCGACGAGTGTCTCGATCCGGTCGATGTCCTCGGCGCTGCCCGAGGGCGTGACCGACCAGTTGCAATGCGCGTGCGTGGCGGTGGAATAGACCCGGACCTCGCCGACCGCCATGCGCCAGCGACGCCGGTCGCCGAGATGGTCGCGGGTCAGAACGGTCACGAGCCGGTCGCGCAATTCGCTGGCAGTCAGCATCGGGGTCCGAAGCGGGTCATGGGGTAGGGCAGGTGAAGCAGCATGGCACGGGCGATACCGCGCCCGTCGCGTCGTGGCACCCCCCAAAGGGCTATCAGGTCGGATCGCTTTCCTCGGAGATCGAAACGACCGGCAGCGGGGCGCCACCGCCGAGAACCGGGCCAGCATGTGCCGAACCGATATGGATGCGGACGCCCGACGCCAGATGCACGCGTGGTATGGCGGCGGACGACTCCGGCGGTGTCGACAGCGCAGTCTCCACCCCCGGCATGGTCCGGCCGCGATGGACAGTGACGCCGGATCCCGCCGTACCGGGTTCGGTGGAGGCGGACGGGGACGCGGCGAGGATCGTATCGGGCGCAGCAACGCGCGTCGGTTCGACGCCCGCATAGGTCTGGCGGAAGCTCAGCGCGCGCTCCATCGCGCCGCGCCAGCGATAGAAGATATGGGCGCCGACCGCGCCGACCCGGCTGAGGCTGGGCGCCCACCAGGGCAGGATCGAGGCGGCGTGGTAGGAGGTCGACGCGCCGACCGGGGCGAAGACGCTGCCGTCGAACGCGGCGCGCGCGACCGATGCAGCCCTTGCCCAGGCGGCACCGTCGCGGGGGTGGTTCATCGAACCGTCGCAGGTGAAGCTGAACTGGCAGCCGGTGCGCCGTGTCGACCCCTGATAGACGACCCCGCAGACGCTGTGCGGAAAGGCACGGTCGCGCACGCGGTTGAGCACGACCTGTGCGACCGCGCGCTGGCCATCGGTCGGTTCGGATCGCGCCTCGTAATAGACCGCGGCGGTCAGGCAGGCGATCGCGCGCTGGCGGTCGTCGTCACTTTGCGCGGCGCCGGGAAAAGCGGGCGCGGCGGCGAGGGTGCGCGGGGTGTCGTCGGTGGAGGCTGCAGAGCCGGCAAAAGCGCGGTCGAGCGGTTCGGCGGGCGCCTCGAGCGCGAGCCCGGCGAGCAGGTTGCGCGCTTCTCCTGCGTCACGGACAGGGACGTCCGCAAGCGGTCCAGCCACGCGCGTCGACGGGGGAACGCACGAGGTACTGGCGGCGATCGCGGCGAAACCGAGCACTGTTCTCTTGAGCATGGGGTAGGTCGCGCGTCGTGACAGGAAGCCTGCGCGTACCACCCGGATGTTAGATAGTGGTTAAGCCCCCGGCGTGGCGCCGACGAGGCTAAGTCCGACCGCCTCGGCGACCTTGATGCCGTCGACGCCGGCCGACAGGATCCCGCCCGCATAGCCCGCGCCTTCGCCGGCGGGAAACAGGCCGATCGTGTTCAGGCTCTGAAAATCGTCGCCGCGCGTGATCCGGACGGGGGACGAGGTACGCGTCTCGACCCCGGTGAGGACCGCGTCGGGGTGATCATAGCCGGGAATGTCGCGACCAAATACCGGCAGCGCCTCGCGCATCGCGGTGACCGCGAACTCGGGAAGGCATTCGGCGAGATCGGTGAGGTGGACGCCGGGGCGGTAGGACGGGATGACCGAGCCGAGCGCGCTCGACGGGCGGCCGGCGAGGAAATCGCCGAGACGCTGCGCGGGGGCCTTATAGTCCGAGCCGCCCGCGACATAGGCGCGCGATTCCCAATGGCGCTGCAATTCGATGCCCGCCAGTGGATTGCCGGGATAGTCACGCGCAGGGTCGATGCCGACGACGAGTCCCGAATTGGCGTTGCGCTCGTTGCGCGAATATTGGCTCATGCCGTTGGTGGCGACGCGGCCTTCCTCGGACGTCGCCGCAACGACCGTACCGCCCGGGCACATGCAGAAGCTGTAGACGGTGCGCCCGTTCGTGCAGTGATGCGACAGGCTGTACGCGGCGGCGCCGAGATCCGGATGGCCGGCACAGGGGCCGAACCGCGCCTCGTCGATCCAGGATTGCGGATGTTCGATGCGGACGCCGATCGAGAAGGGCTTCGCCTCAAGGAAGACGCCGCGGTCATGGAGCATGTGAAAGGTGTCGCGCGCGCTGTGCCCGACCGCGAGCACGACATGATCCGCCTCGAGATAGTCGCCGGTATGCAGATGGAGCCCGCGGATGCGGCGCGTGCCGTCCGCATCGACCGCGATGTCGAGATCGTCGACGCGGTGCTCGAAGCGATATTCACCGCCGAGCGACTCGATCGTCGCGCGCATCGCCTCGACCATCGTCACCAGCCGGAACGTGCCGATATGCGGATGCGCCTCGGTCAGGATCTCGGGGGGAGCGCCGGCCTTGACGAACTCGGTGATGACCTTGCGGCCGAGATGGCGGGGATCCTTGATCTGGCTCCACAGCTTGCCGTCGGAGAAGGTGCCCGCGCCGCCCTCGCCGAACTGGACGTTGGACTCGGGGTTGAGGACGCTGCGGCGCCACAGACCCCAGGTGTCCTTGGTGCGTTCGCGGACCAGCTTGCCGCGGTCGAGGATGATCGGGCGGAACCCCATCTGCGCGAGGATGAGGCCGGCGAACAGGCCGCACGGCCCTGTTCCCACGACGACCGGGCGACGCGCGCCCGGCGTCTCGGGTGCCTTGGCGACGTGGCGGTAGCCGGTATCGGGCGTCGTGTTGACGTGACGGTCCTTGCGGAACCGCGCGAGGATCGTCGCCTCATTCTTCGCGGTGACGTCGATCGAATAGACGAGCTGGATGTCCATCTTGTCGCGCGCGTCATGCGCGCGCCGCGCGACGGTATAGCGGATCAATTCGCGGGGGGTGATGCGCAGCCGCTTGCAGACCGCGGCGGGGATCGCTTCGTCGGCATGGTTGAGCGGCAGCTTGAGTTCGGTGATGCGGAGCATGGGGCCCTGTAACGCGGGCCGCGTGGTTTCGCCATGAGCTGTGGTACCGAAGCGCAGACCGTGCAGGCCTTGCCCTGGAACGGCCCGGACTGCACGGTATCGGCATCCGGGAACAAGGGAGCTAGCCGATCAACAGCGCCGTCGTCATCGTCGCGATGCTTGCCTATGGCACCGCGTTGTTCGGGATCGCCTGGGTCGTCGATCGGCGCGGGCTTTCGCCGCGCATGGCGCGGATCGCCTATCCCTTGTCGCTGGCCGTCTATTGCAGCAGCTGGACGTTCTTCGGCGGCGTCGGCACCGCGGCGACGCGCGGCTGGGATTATCTGTCGATCTATCTCGGCCCGGCGCTGGTGTTCCTGCTCGCGCCGGGATTCCTGACGAAGCTCGTCCGGCTGGCGCGCGACGAAGGGTCGAGCTCGATCGCCGACTTCATCTCGGCGCGTTATGGTCGCAGCCGGAGTACCGCGGCGATCGTCGCGGGAACCGCGCTGGTCGCGTCGATCCCCTATATCGCGCTGCAGCTGCGATCGGTGACGCTCAGCTTCGGCGCGCTGGTCGGGATCGGCGGATCGGTGCTGGTCGGGCCGCTCGTCGCGCTGCTGCTGGCGACGTTCGCGATCAGCTTCGGCGCGCGACGCTATGAAGTGGCGGGTGGCAATACCGGCGTGGTCGCGGCGATCGCGGCGGAGTCGCTGATCAAGCTGCTCTGCTTCGTGGCGCTCGGCGGATTTGCGCTGACGCTGCTCGCGACGATGCCGGCCGCGCGGATCACGCTGCCGCTGACCGGGTTCGTCGAGGGTTTCGCGCCCGGCGCGCTGACCCCCGACTTCTTCGTCCGCACGCTGCTATCCGCCTGCGCGATTCTGTGTCTGCCGCGTCAATTCTATGTCGGGATACTAGAAGCGAGCGGCCCGGCGGCGGTGCGGCGCGCGCGCTGGCCGTTCATCGCCTATCTCGCGGTGATCTCGGTGATGGTCCTGCCGCTCGTGCTCGCGGGGTTGGCGGTGCTGCCCGCCGATACGCGACCCGACCTCTATGTGCTGGCGGTCCCGCTGGCGCGCGACAACGATCCGATGGCGCTGCTCGCGTTCATCGGTGGGTTTTCCGCCGCGACCGCGATGGTCGTCGCCGAGACGATCGCGCTGTCGACGATGGCGACCAACGACCTGCTGGCCCCATTACTGCTGCGGCGGCAGACCGATGGCGGGGAGGGCGATCTGGGGCGGCGGCTGCTGCGTGTCCGGCGCGTGATCATCGCCGCGATCGTCGCCGCGGCTTTGTGGTACGGCACGAGCATCGGCGACGAGCTGTCGCTCGCATCGATCGGGCTGATCGCGTTTGCCGGCGTTGCGCAGTTCGCGCCCGCGCTGATCGCAACCGTCGGCTGGGGCTTTGCCGATACCCGGGCGGCACGCGGCGGGTTAATCGGCGGCGTCGTCGTCTGGGCCTATTGCCTGTTGATGCCCTCGGTATTGGGTGGTTTCGGCGCCAGTCTTGCGAAAGCGAGCGGCGGACTGCTCGACCCCGATGCGCTGATGCGGGTCGCGCTCGGGTCCCCACTGGTCAACGGCACGATCTGGAGCCTGGGCGTGAATATCGCGCTGATGGCGGGGCTGCACCTGTACGCGGCGCGGCGGCGGGTGTTCGGGGGACGGCACAGCGTGCTGGATCACGTTACGACCTTTGGCGAGCTGAAGATCCTGGTCGCGCGCTTCGTCGGCGATGCCGAAGCCGCAGAGGGGCTGGACCCGCTGTCACGCGATCCGGGCGCGCCGATCGACGGACGCGCGGCCCGTCAGGCGGAGCGGCTGATCGCGGGCGTGATCGGCGCACCCTCGGCGCGGCTGATCGTGACGTCGAGCCTGGCGGGTTCGGCGATGGACGTAGGCGACGTCGTCCGGCTGCTCGACCAGCGGGGGCGCAGCCTGCGCTTCTCGCGGTCGCTGCTGTCGGCAACGCTGGAGACGATCGACCCGGGCGTCAGCGTGATCGACGCCAATCTGAGGCTGGTCGCGTGGAATCCGCGCTATGTCGAGATGTTCGACTATCCCGAGGACTATGTGATCGCCGGACGGCCGATCGCCGATCTGATCCGCTACAATGCCGAGCGCGGCGAATGCGGGCCGGGTGGCGTCGAAGCGCATGTGTCGCGCAGGCTCGCACATCTCGAACGCGGCCTTCCGCACAGTTTCGAGCGGCTTCGACCGTCGGGGCGGTGGATCAAGACAGTGGGTCAGGCAATGCCGGGCGGCGGCTATGTCCAGAGCTTCACCGACATCACCGCGGAGAAGACCGCGCAGGCGGAATTGGAGGCCCGGGTCGAGGCGCGGACGCATGATCTGGCGCAGTCGAATACGATGCTCGACGAGGCGCGGCGGCATGCCGAGACCGCGACGCGCGACAAGACCCGGTTCCTCGCGGCGGCAAGCCATGACCTGCTTCAGCCGCTTCATGCCGCCCGGCTCTTCTGCGCGGCGCTCGACGAGGGCAAGGCGCCGCACCAGGCCGACCTGGTCCGCGCGATCGATGGCGCGATCGGGTCGGCGGATACGCTGCTGCGGGCCTTGCTCGACGTGTCGCGGCTCGATGCGGGCGGGGTCGTGCCGAAGATCGAGCAGTTCGTGCTCGGGGACCTGATCGAGGAACTGGCCGCCGAGTTCCGGCCGCTTGCCGGCGAACGCGCGTTGAACCTCGCCTCGCACCCGGGGGCGCACATCGTTGCCACCGACCGGTCGCTGCTGCGCTCGATCCTGCAGAACTTCCTATCAAACGCGGTACGCTACACGCCGTCGGGGCGGATCTGGATCGGCGCGCGGCGGCGCGGCGGTGACGTCCTGGTCGAGGTGCGGGATAGCGGGCCGGGCATCGCGGCGGGTGACCGTGAACGGATCTTTGCCGAGTTCGAGCGGGTGGAGAGCAAGGGCAGCGCGGGCGGCGGTGTCGGCCTGGGGCTGGCGATCGTGCAGCGGATCGCGCAACTGCTCGACCTGCGGATCGAATTGCGGTCGCAGCCGGGTGCGGGATCGACCTTCGCCGTTCGCGTTCCGCTGGCGGCGCATGCGACGCTGCCCGACCGTGCCAGGACGGCCCCGGTCCTGCGCGACCTGCCGCCGGGGCTGCGCGTGCTGTGCCTCGACAATGATGCCGCCATTCTCGCGGCGCTCGACGCGGCGCTCCGGTCGCGGCGCTGCGTTCCGCTGCTGGCGGCGACGATCGAGGAGGCGATGACGCTGGCGGCGGACGAGGAGCCCGACGTCGCACTGATCGATTTCCATCTCGAGGTGGCGCAGGACGGACTGGACGTTGCCGAACGATTGTCGGCGATGGCGCCGGCGCCCGCGATCGCGCTGGTGACCGCGGACCGCAGCGCGGCGGATGATCCGCGCTGTGCCGGGATCACCGTCCTGAACAAGCCGGTGGTGCCAGGCGAGCTATGGGCATTCCTCGAACAGGCATCGGCGGCCGCGGCTGCGGTTTGAGGTGCTGACCAGCGCGCCTATTTGTTCGGTGCGCTGGTGAAGTCGATCTTGATGCGGACCCAAGCGCCGATCATCTTCTTGCCGCCGACCCGAGGCGGCAGCACGCGGAACTGCCATGCGGCCTGCCGCATTGCGCGGGCCAGCCCCGAGCCGACCGGGGATTCGCCGAGCGACCGGCAATTCTCGACCCTGTAATTCTCCGCAGTCCGGCAGGCGATCAGTGCCCAGCTGCCCGGGGGTGCGCCATTGGGAACATAGCCTGCAAGTTCGGCATGGCTCGGTTCGGTATACCATTCGGCATTGTAGAGCCGCTCGCCACTCGGACCTTCGCCCGGGCCGTAGGCAGAGCCGCTGTCCTTGCCGGCGCCCGCGCCATCGGTGTCAGAGCCGCCCGCCTGTCGATCGCCTGGGTGCGACGGGATCTTGGATATGTCCGCCGAATCGAACAACTCCATGCCGCCCGCCAGCATCTTGGGGAAGGCCGGGGCAGGGGTGACGGGGCGCGGGTCCGACGCCGGCGCGGTCGATGGCGGGCGGGGCGATCTGGGCGAGGCGCCGCCGGCGACCTTCTTCGCCTTTTCGATCACCGGGCGTTGCGGGGTCTCGGGTTTCGTCTCGCGGTCGGGTAACAGGCGGAAGCTGCTGGGCGGTGGCGTCGGCTCGGGCTTGGTCGGCGTTGGCGCGAGCCGCAGCAGCAGGAGAATGACGACGACATGCGCGGCGATCGCCAGCAGGAATGAACGCGCGCGCCGCCAGAGCGGCTGGCGCGATCGGTTCGACGCGGACAGGTAGGACGTCGAAGCCATTGATGGTCGCCTAGACCGCGCAAGGTGGTGTCGCAAGACGTCGATTGCCGTGCGGCTCGTCTCGCAAGTGGGAGGCGGTCGGCTAGTCGGCGAAGCGAATGTCGAGCGCGCGCGCGGCAAGCACCGCCTGGGTGCGGTTCTGGACGCCGAGCTTGCGCAGGATCGCGGTCATGTGGCCCTTTACGGTCGCCTCCGAAACGCCGAGGTCGAACGCGATCTGCTTGTTGAGTCGCCCCGCGAGAACGCCGAGCAATACTTTCAATTCGGTCGGGGTCAGGCTGGCGACGCGATTGGAGATGTCATCGGCCGGCAGGGCGGCGACGGGGGCATCGCGGTCGCCCGCCAGCGCGCGCGCGACCGCATTTTCGAGCGTGGCGAGATCGGCGGTCTTCGACACGAAGCCGACCGCGCCATAGGCGCGCGCGCGCGGCGCGGCCTCCGCCTCGTCGGCGGACGAGATGACGACGATCGGCGTGTCGGGACGCTCGGCATGCAGCAGGGCGACACCCGCAAAGCCCTCCGATCCCGGCATCCGCAGGTCGAGCAGGATGAGATCGAGGCGGGCGGCACCGCGCGCCGCCTCGATCGCCTCGCCGAGCTGCCCCGCCTCGAGGATCGTCGCATCGGGGGCCGCGCGACCAACCGCCAGCTTCAGCGCCTGGCGAAACAGCGGGTGGTCGTCGGCGATCAGGATCGTGCGCGCGGTCATGCGAAGGCGGCGGTGGCCTTTTCGCGACCCGTGATCAGCGCGTCGACGACCGTCGGGTCGGCGAGCGTCGAGGTATCGCCAAGGCCGTCGAGCTGGTTCTCGGCGATCTTGCGCAGGATTCGGCGCATGATCTTGCCCGAGCGCGTCTTGGGCAGGCCACGGGCGAACTGCAGGACGTCGGGCGTCGCGATCGGACCGATCTCGCGGCGGACCCATTGGACGAGTTCTTTGCGCAGCTCCTCGCTCGGTTCGGCATTCGCGTTGAGCATGACATAGGCATAGATGCCCTGGCCCTTCACGTCGTGCGGCATGCCGACGACCGCGGCTTCGGCAACCTTCGAATGCGCGACCAGCGCGCTCTCGACCTCGGCAGTGCCCATGCGGTGGCCGCTGACGTTGATGACGTCGTCGACTCGGCCGGTGATCCAGTAATAGCCATCAGCGTCGCGGCGGCAGCCGTCACCGGTGAAATACTTGCCCGGATAGGTCGAGAAATAGGTCTGGAAGAAGCGCGCATGATCGTTCCACACGGTCCGCATCTGCCCGGGCCAGCTGTCGGCGATCACGAGATTGCCCTCGACCGCGCCGTCGAGCACCTTGCCGTCGGCATCGACCAGTTCAGGCTTCACGCCAAACAGCGGCTTGGTCGCGCTGCCGGGCTTGAGCGCGGTCGCGCCGGGGAGCGGGCTGATCATGTGTCCGCCGGTCTCGGTCTGCCACCAGGTGTCGACGATCGGGCAGCGGCCTTCACCGACGACATTGTGATACCAGTTCCAGGCCTCCGGGTTGATCGGCTCGCCGACCGACCCGAGCAGGCGAAGCGACTTGCGGCTGGTCCGCGTGACCCAGTCGTCGCCCTCGCGCATTAGCGCGCGCAGCGCGGTGGGTGCTGTGTAGAGCGTGCTGACCTGATATTTATCGACGATCTGCCAGAAGCGGCTGTGATCGGGGTAATTGGGAACGCCCTCGAACATCACCGTCGTCGCGCCGTTCGCGAGTGCGCCGTACAGCGTATAGGTGTGGCCGGTGACCCAGCCGACATCGGCCGCACACCAGAAGACGTCGCCTTCGCGGTAGTCGAACACATATTCATGCGTCATCGACGCCCAGACGAGATAGCCGCCGGTGGTGTGGAGCACGCCCTTGGGCTGCCCGGTCGATCCGCTGGTGTAGAGGATGAACAGCGGGTCTTCCGCGTTCATCGGTTCGGGTGCGCAGTCGGTCGACTGGTTTGCGACGCACTCGTGATACCAGCAATCGCGGCCCTCGGTCATCGCGATGTCGCCGCCGGTGCGGCGGACAACGATGACCGTCTCGACGCCGAGATCGCCCTGATCGAGCGCGGCATCGACATTGGCCTTCAGCGGAATCGTCTTGCCGCCGCGCAGCCCTTCGTCCGCGGTGATGACAACGCGGCTGTCGCAATCGTGGATCCGGTTGCACAGGCTGTCGGGGGAGAAGCCGCCGAACACGACCGAATGGATCGCGCCTATCCGCGCGCAGGCGAGCATCGCGAACGCGGCTTCGGGGATCATCGGCAGATAGATCGTGACGCGGTCGCCCTTCGCGACGCCGCGTGCCTTCAGCGCATTGGCGAGCCGGGACACTTCGTCACGCAGTTCGGCGTAGCTGATCGTGCGCGAGTCGGCGGGGTCGTCGCCTTCCCACAGGATCGCGGTCGCATCGGGGCGTGCATCGGCGTGGCGATCGACGCAATTGGTGGCGACGTTGAGCTGGCCGTCCTCGAACCAGCGGATGCGGAAATCGGCCTCGTCGAACGACGTGTCCTTGATCTTGGTCGGGGAAATGATCCAGTCGAGCCGCTGCGCCTCTTTCGCCCAGAAGGCATCGGGATCAGTCGCGGCCTCGGCATACATCCGGTCATAGGCGGCGGCATCGATCCGTGCGTCCTTGGCCCATGCTGCGGGAACGGGATAGCTGGCCTCGGTCATCACACTCTCCTTTTGCCGCCGTTCTAGACGGTCGCGCGGCACGCGGCACCCCCAACCAAAGTCAGGGATGATCCCGCCCGGGCGATCCGCCATCGTCGTGTTGCTTGCATCTACGCGTCAGACCGGTGGAGCAACCAGGAGGTTGGGATGAGACGATCGGTATTCACGACGTTGCTGCTGGGCACGGCCCTTGCCGGGCTGACGCCGGGCGCCGCCTTCGGCCAGACCGCGCGAGAGGCGGAACTCGAAGCACGGCTCAAGGCGCTCGAAGCAGCGGTCCAGGACCTTCGCGGTGAGTTGACCGCAGCGCGTGCAACCGCCGCCGCGGCCCCGACTGTGCCCCCACAGACCGCCGTCGCTGCGTCGCAGGTGACGGCGCCGGCCGCATCGCCCGGCGGATCGCCCGGCGCGACCAATGTGGCCCAGGCCAAGCCTGTCGCGACAAATTCGGCACCGACCGACGGTTTTCGCATGGGGAACACGACGGTCAAGCTGGGCGGTTTCGTTCGCCTCAACGCCATCGCCAGCCGCTACAGCGGTGGCGAGGTCGCGGTCGGGGGGCTGGGCAAGGAGTTCTTCCTGCCGCAGCAGATCCCGGTCGGCGGCGGGTTCTCCAGCCAGGACCTGTTGCTCTCGGCGCGCCAGACCCGCCTGCAGTTCAGCACGGCAACTCCGATGAACGGTACCGACATAAAGACGCTGGTGGAGTTCGATTTCGCGCTCGCGACGGCGCCGGTCGGTGCCCAGCGCGCGACCAACCCCTACACGCCCACTTTCCGCCGTGGCTTCATCGAATATGGCAATCTGCTGGTCGGGCAGGAATGGTCCACCTTCCAGAACATCGCGGTGCTGCCCGAAACGACCGATTTCGTCGGCCCGCTGGACGGCACGGTGTTCAACCGTCAGGCGCTGATCCGCTACTCCATCCCCTTGCGAACCGGGCTGACGTTGCAGGTCGCGGTCGAGAATCCCGAAACGGAAACGGCGCTGCCCGCCAATGCGGCGCTGGTCGACACGGATGACGACCGCCTGCCTGACGTGGTGGCACGGCTGAACTGGAAGTCGACACTGGGCGATTTCGCACTGGCCGGCATCGCGCGCGAATTGCGCACCGATACGCTGGGCCGCGGCGATACCGCCTTTGGCTGGGGTGTTTCCGGGTCCGGCAAGATCCCGATCGGCAAGCGTCACGACCTGCGCTTCATGGCGACCTACGGCCAGGGCATCGGCCGGTATCTGGGATTGGGATATGTCCCCGACGCGATCTACGGCGGCACCGCGACGCAGCTCGAGCGGATCGACAATTTCGCGGGCTTCGCGGCACTGCGTATCGGCTGGACCGATGCGATCCACTCGACGCTGATGGGCAGCTACCAATCGGCCGATTATCCGGCCGGCGTGATCGTCACGGGGTTGGCCAATGCCAAGTCCTATGGCGGTGCTGCCAACCTGTTCTGGTCGCCCGGCAAGGGCTTCGACATCGGCGTCGAATATCGCCACGCCGTCCGCGAACTGGTCTCGGGTGACACCGGTGCGCTCGACCGCATGGAATTCGCCTTCAAATACGGGTTCTGATCGCCCGACGTTCCAAAATCACCACCGCTCCACTTGAGAGGATACCGCCATGGCAACGACAACAGGGGACGCATCGCCCCTTGGTCACGTGAAGCAGAGCCAGCCACTGATCATTATCGCGTCGTCGCTCGGCGCGGTGTTCGAATGGTATGACTTTTATCTGTACGGGCTGCTCGCGACGATCATCACCGCGCAGTTCTTCTCGGGCGTCAACGAGACGACCGGTTTCATCTTCGCGCTCGCGGCGTTCGCGGCCGGGTTCGCAGTGCGGCCGTTCGGTGCGCTGGTGTTCGGGCGGATCGGCGATGTCGTCGGGCGCAAGAACACCTTCCTCGTGACCATGGCGATCATGGGCCTGTCGACCTTCCTCGTCGGTCTGCTCCCGAGCTATGCCTCGGTCGGCGTCGCCGCGCCGATCGCGCTGGTCGTGCTGCGGCTGCTGCAGGGCCTCGCGCTCGGCGGCGAATATGGCGGTGCTGCGACCTATGTCGCCGAGCATGCGCCCGACAAGAAGCGTGGGCTGTTCACCAGCTTCATCCAGACCACGGCGTCGCTCGGTCTGTTCGCCGCCCTGCTGATCGTCATCGGCGTGCGCACGCTCGTCGGCGAGGAGGCGTTCGCGGCCTGGGGCTGGCGTATCCCGTTCATCGTCTCGATCGCGCTGCTCGCGGTGTCGCTCTGGATCCGGATGCAGCTCGAAGAGAGCCCGGTGTTCCAGAAGATGAAGGAGGAGGGCAAGACCTCCAAGGCACCGCTGACCGAGGCGTTCGCCAAATGGGGCAACCTCAAGATCGTGCTGATCGCGCTGTTCGGTGCGGTCGTGGGGCAGGGCGTCGTGTTCTACACCAGCCAGTTCTACGCGCTGTTCTTCCTCGAAAAGAACCTCCGTGTCGACGGGCCGACGACGAACATCCTGATCGCAATCGCGCTGCTGATCGCGACCCCCGCGTTCATCTTCTTCGGCTGGCTTTCGGACAAGGTCGGGAGGAAATGGATCATCCTGACCGGCTGTGCGCTCGCCGCACTGACCTATATGCCGCTGTTCCACGCGCTGTCGAAGGCAGCCAACCCCGCACTCTATGCGGCACAGCTGTCGTCGCCAGTCAGCGTCGTCGCCAACCCCGACGAATGCTCGGTGCAGTTCGATCCCGTCGGCAAGAACAAGTTCGACAGCAGCTCGTGCGACATCGCCAAGTCGTATCTGGCCAAGGCCGGCATTTCCTACACCAACGTCGTCGCACCAGCGGGCACGGTCGCACAGATCCATATCGGCGGCGCGACCATTCCGGTCGTCAATCCTGCGATCGTGACAGGGGCCGATCGTACTGCAGCGATCAAGGCGTTCGGGGCCGAGGTGAAGACCGCACTGACCGCGGTCGGCTATCCCGAAAAGGCCGACCCGGCGCAGATCAACAAGCCGATGGTCGTCGCGATCCTCGTCCTGCTCGTGCTGTACGTGACGATGGTCTATGGCCCGATCGCCGCGCTGCTGGTCGAATTGTTCCCGACGCGGATCCGCTACACGTCGATGTCGCTGCCCTATCATATCGGCAATGGCTGGTTCGGCGGGTTCCTGCCGACCGCGGCCTTCGCGATGGTCGCGGCGACCGGGGACATCTATTACGGGCTCTGGTACCCGATCCTGGCCTGTGCGGTTACCGCATTGGTCGGTCTGGTCTTCCTGCCCGAGACGTTCCGCCGCTCGTTGCACGGCTGAACGCAAGTATCGAGCAGTCCCGGGGTGCGGCAGCCGCCGCACCCCGGATCTGTTTCAGAACAGCGTCTTGAACAATCCGGCATTGGTCTTGCCGAGTTCGACGATCGAATCCCCCCGACCACTCATCACCGCTTTCGCCATATAGAGCGTGAAGCCCTTCATCTGTTCGAGCGTGATCTTGGGCGGCATCGACAGTTCGGTGCGCGCCGTGACGGCATCGAGCAGCGCGGGCCCCGGATGCGCGAGCACCTCGCGTACGCCGGCCTTGACCTCGCCAGGGTCGGTGACGCGAACGCCGTGCAGACCGATCGCGCGCGCCATCGCGGCGAAATCGGGATTGTCGAGCGCGACGCCGGTCTCGATCATCCCCGCCGCCTTCATCTCCATTTCGACAAAGCCGAGCGTGCCGTTGTTGAAGACGATGATCTTCACGGGCAGGCCGAGCTGCCGAACGGTCAGCAATTCACCCATCAGCATCGCGAGGCCACCGTCGCCCGACAGGCTGACGATCTGACGGCCGGGATAGGCGGCCTGCGCGCCGATCGCCTGGGGCAGGGCGTTTGCCATCGAGCCATGGTTGAACGACCCGATCAGTCGGCGGCGGCCGTTCATCTCGAGGTAGCGCGCTGCCCAGACGGTCGGGGTGCCGACATCACATGCAAAGACGGCGTCGTCGCTTGCCAGGTAGCTGACGACGCGCGCGACATGCTGCGGGTGGATCACGCCGCTGCCCGGGGTGCCGGTCGCGAGCTCGTCCAGGCCTTTGCGCGACTTGGCGTAATCCTCGCGTGCGTCGCGCAGGAAGGCGCCGTCGCGCTCGCGTGTCAGCAGCGGCAGCAGATGGTCGATCGTCGCGCCGACGTCGCCGACCAGTCCGAGATCGATCGCGGTGCGGCGCCCGAGATTTTCGGGCCGCAGGTCGATCTGCGCCACCTTCGCCTTTTCCGGATAGAATTGGCGATAGGGGAAGTCGGTCCCGAGCATCAGCAGCGTGTCGCACGCCATCATCGCATCATAGCCGGACGAGAAACCGATCAGCCCGGTCATGCCGACATCGTAAGGATTGTCATATTCGACGAATTCCTTGCCGCCGAGTGCATGGACGACCGGTGCCTGGAGCACGCCGGCAAGCGCGACAAGTTGCGCATGCGCCCCCCGACAGCCGCGACCCGCGAGGATCGTCACCTTGCCGGCGTCGTTCAGCAGCGCGGCAAGGCGAGCGAGCGAGTCCTGATCGGGGATGATCGTGGCCGCTTCGGGCAGCAACGCCGTGCGGGATCGGGCGATAAGGCCCGTGGTCGTGCGCAATGCAACATCGCCCGGCATCGCGACGACCGCGACGCCACGATGGCCAACCGCGGCGCGGATCGCGGTATCGAGCGTGCGCGGCATCTGATCGGCATCGGAGATCGTCTCGCAATAGACGCTGCATTCACGGAACAGCGCCTCGGGCCGGGTTTCCTGGAAATAGTTGGAGCCGATTTCCGCGCTCGGTATCTGCGCGGCAATCGCCAGCACGGGCACGCGGGTCCGGTTGCAGTCGTACAGCCCGTTGATCAGATGCAGGTTGCCCGGCCCGCAGGAGCCAGCGCAGACCGCGAGCTTGCCGGTGAGTTGCGCTTCGGCGCCGGCCGCGAAGGCCGCCGCTTCCTCGTTGCGGACGTGCACCCATTCGATCGTTCCGCGCCGCCTGAGCGCTTCGGTGAGACCGTTCAGGCTGTCGCCGACCACGCCATAGATGCGCTCGACGCCGGCAAGTTCGAGCGTCTCGACGAACAGGTCGGCGATCAGGGTCTTGGGCATCGGGCGTCTCCGGGTCTCGAAAAATGGTGAAGGTCGAGGCCTCAACGCGTCCCGGCGGCAAGTGACGCGGCGGAATCGCGGAATTGACCCTAGGAGCGGTATGACCGGATCGTTGCAGAAATGTAACAAGTCCGGATTTTCGGTCCGAAAACGCGTGCGGATACGATCTCGTTACCCTGAATCGGTTGCATTCAAAATTTGGAGACCCGAGCATGCGCAACGGATCCCGGCAACATCCCGGGCCCATGACAAAGGATTGATTTCGGCACGGCCAGTATTGCGTGAGCAAACGACGTAAATCGTCGATGGACTTGGGGGAAGGATCCGAAAAGGCGCTCACCATTCGGGGGTAGCCTAATGAAGATTGCTCATCATATCTCGCGTCACGCCTTGATCGTTGCCCTTGCTGCTGGGGGGCATGTTTCGGCCAGTGCCCAAGAGCTTGCCCAGACGACAAACCCCGCCACGGTAGGATCGGCCAGCCCGCCGACAAGTGATGCGTCCGACGACATCCCCGACGACATCATCGTGACGGGGACGCGTGCGACCGGCATTACTGCTGCCGAAAGCGCGGCACCGATCAAGGTGCTGGATGCCGACATGATGAGCCATGTCGGCCAGCCCAATCTGAACCAGATCCTGACGCAGTTGGTCCCGTCCTTCACCGCGCAGGCATTTGGCGGCGACACCGCGAACCTGACGCTGTCCGCGCGGTTGCGCGGGCTGAGCCCCAACCACACACTGGTGCTCGTCAACGGCAAGCGCCGGCATGGGACCGCCAACCTCGCAGTGCTCGGCGGGCCCTATCAGGGTGCGGCGACCGCGGATCTGGACCTGATCTCCCCCTCGTCGATCAAGCGGATCGAGGTTCTGGAAGACGGCGCGGCGGCGCAATATGGCTCGGATGCGATCGCCGGGGTTATCAACATCATCCTGAAGGACGGCGATACGGGCGGCGATGGCTATGCGACCGCGGGCGAGAATTACCAGACGGGCGGGCGGACCTATGCCGGGACGCTGCATCTCGCGACGAAGATCGGCGAGGACGGGTTCCTCAATGTGACGGCCTTTCACCGCTATCACGACTTCACGCAGGTCGGCGGTCTCGACCGGCGGGTGACGGACGGTGATGGCAAGTTGCTGACCGGCACGACGTCGCCGGCGCTAAGTCCCCTGCAACAGCAGCTCTACCCGAATATTTCGGGCTTCCCGTACGTCAACCGGATCAACGGCGATGCGCAATCCCGCCTCACCAACCTGCAATTTAACAGCGCCTACGACTTCGGCGCGGCGGAGGTGTATAGTTTCGGCACCTATTCGAAGCGGATCGCCAGCGCGTACGAAAATCTGCGCGTACCGACGCGGGTCTCGCGGACGATCGGCGGGGTTACGACCTATTTCGATCCTGACGGCGACAGCCCGGTCAACGGCTTTTCGCCGCGCGAAAAGATCCGCGAGGACGACATGGCGTTTACCGGCGAGGTTCGCGGGCTGCTGAGCGGCTTCGACTACGACCTGTCGACCAGTTTCGGGCAGGACAAGAACCTGATCTACACCGTCGATTCCGCTAACGCCTCGCTCTACGCGGATACCGGATTTACGCCGACGAGCTTTTATGACGGCTTCTTCAAGGCGACCGAGTTCACCGCGAACGCCGATGTCACACGCGAGATCGCGGTGGGCATGGCGGCCCCGCTGAACCTCGCATTCGGCGCGGAGTATCGGAAGAACGTGTACGAGATCGGCTCGGGCGATGCCGCATCGATCTACAAGGAGGGCGGGCAATCCTATCCCGGGTTCCGGCCATCCGATGCGGGCGTGAACGGCCGCAACAGCCAGGCGGCCTATGTCGATGTCGCGATGATGCCGATCGACGGGCTGAAGGTCGATGTTGCCGGACGCTATGAACATTATTCCGATTTCGGCAGCAAGTTCATCTACAAGGGGACGAGCCGCTACGACTTTTCGGATTCGTTCGCGCTTCGCGGCACGGTCTCGACCGGGTTCCGGGCGCCGACGCTCGCAGAATCCTATTATTCCGCGACCAATGTCTCGCCGACGTCCGCGTTCGTGCAGCTGCCGGCCAATTCCGCCGCGGCCAAGCTCCTGGGGTTTGCCAATCTCAAGCCGGAGAAATCGACCAATTTCAGCCTTGGGACCGTGCTGCGCCCGGCACCACGCCTGACGATCACGATCGACGCCTATCAGGTCAAGATCCGCGACCGCATCCTCGGGACCGGCTCTCTGTACGGCAGCGGTGGTGCGACGAACTTCCCGATCGTGACCGCAGCCATTCGGGCGAACGGTAATATCCTTGACCCGACCGTCAATCAGACCGGGATCAACATCTTCACCAACGGCGCGGACACGCGGACGCGCGGCATCGATCTGGTGGCGAGTTACGTCACTGATCTTGCCGACTATGGCAAAGTGAACTGGATGCTGTCGGGCAACTATAACGAGACCAAGGCGCTCAGGCTGAATGCGGCGCCTGCGACGCTCGGCGGCATCCCGCTCTTTGACCAGGAGGCGATCAGCTATCTCGAGACGGCGTCGCCCAAGACCAAGGTGATCGGTTCGATCGTCTATGCGCTCGACAAGTTCGGTGCGACGCTGCGCGGGACCGTCTACGGCAAGACGACGGCGTATCTGACCCCGGATGGCGGCGCATATTACGAGCAGACGGTCGGGTCGGCGTTCATCGGCGACGTCGAACTCAACTACGATCTGACCGCCGCACTCAAGCTGTCGGTCGGTGCAAACAACCTGTTCAACAAGCGGCCGCCGACCGTCGGGCTGGTGCCGGGGTCGACCAACTCGCTGGTCAACGACGCCAATGTTCTCGACGGGCCGCTGACGTTCAGTCCCTACGGCATCAACGGCGGCTATTATTACGCGCGCTTCAATATTACCTTCTGACGAGATCGGGCGCGGCGCTCGGCGGCCGCGCCCGAACCTGCCTGTGCGTCAGGCGGGTGCCATGACCGACAGGATATCATCGACCTGTGCGGTGGCGAACGCGGTATATTCGTCGCCGATCGCATAGGGCAGCAAGATGCGGCGCCCCTGCAACAGCCCGCCACAGCTATAGGTGACGTTCGGCACATAGCCGCCACGCTGCTCCGCGCTCGGGAACAGGAGCGGGGAAGGCGTGCGCGCCAGCACACGGCTGGGGTCCGCCTTGTCGAGCAGGCACGCGCCGATGCAATAGCCGCGGACCATGCCGACGCCGTGGGTGAAGACCAGCCAGCCCTCGTCGATCTCGATCGGGGATCCGCAATTGCCAAGCTGCACGAATTCCCACGGATATTTCGGTGCCATGATCGGCGTCCCGCGCTCCCAGGTGTAAAGATCGTCCGAGCGGAGCAGCCAGATCGTCTCGCTGTCCTGCCGTCCGAGCATCACGAACTGGCCATCGATCCGGCGCGGGAACAGCGCCATGCCCTTGTAGCCGGTCATGGCGCCGGCGAGGGGGCGCATTTCGAAGGTCCGCATGTCGACGCCGCGGAGCATTTCCTGCTGAACCTTGCGTCCGTCGAACGCGGTATAGGTCCCGATGATGCTGCGAACGCCGTCATGATCGGTGAAATTGACGAGGCGCAGATCCTCGACCCCCTGGCGCTGGCTGGGCAGCACGGGAAAGATGACCGTTTCCGACGCATCCTGGCTGTCGTCGCATAAGAGCCGGACCCAGCCATCCTGGTTGCGGTCGATTCGCGGCGGCACACCATGCGGGCTTGCCGGATCGATCACGAGGCGATCGTCGGGTCCCCATTCGCCGGTACGGAACGTGACCGAGGAGATATGTCCTTCGCCGATGCCGCGCAACGACAGCACGAACTTGACGCTGCCCGTAGCCGATGCGGGTTCGTCGTCGATCCGCGCGATGCTCGGATTGAAAAGGGCCGCCGACTCGAACGCATATTCCTGACTGAAATAGGCGCCCAGCAGCAGCGCCTCGTCGGCGTCGATGTCGCCGATATCAAGCTCGTCTTGAACCTCGGCAAAGCGGCGGCGGAAGACTTCATCGGCATTGCGATGCCGCTCCTCCATCGGTTTCGCCAGCAGTTCGACCATGCGTTTGCGCAGCGCGGGGTCGAGTGCCATCACCCGCTGCGCCACCGTTTGCGCGCGCGATGGACGATCGGCCGCAAATGCCTCGGGATAGCTGAAGCTGAACGGGCGGATTACCGTTCGCGAAGGATCGGGCTTGAGTTCGATCTCAAGCTTCTTGAAGACGTTGGCAGCTTCCATGCGCGGACCTTTCATCGGGCGGCGTCCTGCATGCGCACACCCTTGCCCCGTTCAGCGATAGACCGCGCGTTTATATCCATGGATCGCATCGCCGCGGCGGATTTCCCTGTGACCTGCTGCTCTCGGACCTGACCGGATATCGTGCAACAACTTTGCTATTGATAACCACTCGCAAAATTCTGTAGGGCGTGACCATGCAGGTCACCCCGCAGCGCACGCCGGATCTAAGGCGAACGGCAACGTCGCCGCGGCGTCGCTTGCGTCCTGCGGTCGTGCCGATGATTGCCCGGATCGGGACCGCGCAGGTCGGCGGCTATGTTCTGGCTTCCGCGGTTGCGACGCTGATCGCGCGGCTGCTGCCAGTGGACCGTGCCGAGGCGACCAGCTGGGGAATGATCCTCTCGTTCCTGGTCTACGCAATCGCCGTGCTCTGGAGCTTTCACGAGCCACGCGTGATGCGTGTCGTACTCGGCATCTGGGGCGGTAGCGTGGCGATCGGTCTGGCACTGGCCGTGCTTGGCGTCCGCCCATGACGGCTGCCTTGCCGCTGCGGCAGAGCATGGCGTGGATCCATGGGTGGCTGGGGTTGCTCGCAGGGTGGCTGCTGTTTGCGATGTTTCTGACGGGGACGGCAAGCTATTTCCGGCCCGAAATCACCCAGTGGATGCAACCAGAGATCCGCGCCACGGCCGTGTCGCCCGCACAGGCGGCGCAAGGCGCGATGACCTATCTGCAGCGGATCGGCGCGGGGGACGACGTCCAGTGGTTCCTCTACCTTCCTGATGCCCGCTCGGCGGTGACACGCGTGTTCGAGCAGCGGAGTCCGACGTCGACGGCGCCTCCGCGCCC
Organism: Sphingomonas sp. CFBP 13733; assembly: GCF_014841795.1. NCBI lineage: Bacteria > Pseudomonadati > Pseudomonadota > Alphaproteobacteria > Sphingomonadales > Sphingomonadaceae > Sphingomonas > Sphingomonas sp. CFBP 13733. Next base: position 763,723 of record NZ_JACYUP010000001.1, on the reverse strand, counting down.
CGCCGAACTCACGCTCGATCCCCGCAGCGGGGAGCCGGTCCGTGCGCGCGAAACGCGCGGCGGCGAGCATTTCTATCGGTTCCACTTCCAGCTTCAGCTGCCCTATCCTTGGGGGCGCTGGCTGGCCGGGCTGTGTGCGATGGTCATGCTGGCGGCGATCGTGTCGGGGGTGATCACGCACAAGCGGATCTTTGCCGATTTCTTCACGCTGCGCTGGAACAAGGGACAGCGGAGCTGGCTCGATGCGCATAACGTCTCGGCCGTGCTCGCGCTGCCCTATCACGCGATGATCACCTATACCGGGCTGATCACGCTGGTGGCGCTGTACATGCCGTGGCCGGCGATGGTGAACTACAAGACGCCGCTCGATTACGGGGCGGTCGCATTTGGCATTCCGACCGAGCGCGCGGCGACCGGCATTGCCGCGCCGCTGCTGCCGATCGGCCCGATGATCGAGAAGGCCGAAGCGGTGCTCGGCGCGCCTGCGACCCGGGTCGTGGTACGTCATCCCAACGACCGCGCGGCAACGGTGACCGTCTATCGACATGCCGGCGTGTCGATCAATGCGCGGCTGCCATCGGTGACCTATTCGGGAAGCACTGGGCAGTTACTCGAGCGATCGGGCGGCACCGGCCCTGCGCTGATGACCGCGGGGGTGATGCTCGGTCTGCACGTCGCGAGCTATGCGGGTACCGGGCTGCGCTGGGCCTATTGCCTGCTCGGCCTGACCGGCGCCGCGATGGTCGGTACGGGCCTGTTGCTCTGGACGACCAAGCGGCGGCGGCCGGGCGCGGCGCCGTTCCCGGGGCTGACGCTCGTCGAGCGATTGAACATCGCGGTGATTGCCGGGCTGCCGGTCGGGATGGCAGCGTATCTCCTGGCGAACCGAGTGATTCCTGCCGATGCGGCCGGGCGCGCGAATGGCGAAGTCGCCGCGATGTTCTGGGCCTGGGGTGCGGTCGCAGTCATGCAGCTGGCCCGATCGCCGCGGCGCGCCTGGATCGAAGGGTTCGCGATCGGCGCCATCGCCTTTGCCGCAATTCCGGTCATCAATGCCGTCACGACCGCGCGCGGTCTGCCGGCCTCATTGCGTGGCGACGACCCGGTATTTGCCGGGTTCGACCTGACCATGCTCGCGATCGCCACCGTGCTGGGGATGGCAGCATGGCGTGTCGCGCATCTTCGTCCGGCGGCTCCGGTACGACGTCCTGCCCGTGGAGTGGTTCATGCTTGAAACGATCATCGTCACACTGGTGGGCTGGATGCTGCTCGCGGCCTCCGCGTTTCGCTATCGCCGGGATCTCGGGATCACCGCACCCGGGACGATCCGGCTGTTGCGGATCGCCGCCGCCGCCGCACTGACGCTGGCGTTCCTGCGGTGCGGGGCGCCGGTCAGCGGCGAACGCGTCGTGCGGTTTCTGGGTGGCGGCTCGATCGCGGCGGTCATCATGGTCGGCACGCTGTCGGTCGCGCCGATGCTCATTTTGCGGCCCGTCGTCCTGATCCTCGGCATGGCGCGTGCCCTACGACCTTCGAAAGACGAACACCGTACCGCTTCGGCCTGACGGCGGAAGCGGCACGGAGGGTGCCGGTCATTCGCGATTGGCCTGAGGACTCGATCCGCCACAGTTGTGGCGGATCGCAACCATCCTAGCGATTTACCGCGGCAGCCGGTGCGCGGGGTAGCGTTTGCGCGACGGGTGTGCCGACGGGTGCCGGTGGCGGCGTGACACCGGTTACGGATGGGGCACAGCCTGGGACGGTGGACGGCGCCATTGCCCCGGGAGGGGCCAAGTTCGCGCCGCCCGGTGGCGGGGGCGGCGGACCATCGTGGCCGGGACCACCGGGGCCGCGAGGGCCACCGGGGCCATGCGGCGGCGGCCCGCCCGCGGGGCCGGCGGCGACGATCCGCCCATTCGGATCGACCAGATAGGACGCGCGCAGCTGTCCGTTGTCGTAGCGCCCCTGTACCGTCATCGTCGCACCGGCAGTGACGCCATCACCGTTGCGGCCGGCATCGATCATCGTCCGCCCGGTTGCGTCCTGAAGGACGAAGCGGTCACCGAAGATCTCGACCACACGGCCCTTTACCGTCACCACGCCGCTCGTGCCCGACAGTCGGGCGATCGCGGTCGGCGTGGTGGGTGCCATCTCGATGCCGGGCCGCGTCAGCGATACGGCGCCGGCGCCGCCTGCCACGCCGACTGCGAGCAGGGCGGCAGCGGCGAGTTTCATCCGCGTTCCGCGGTTCAGTGTGTCCATCAAACGGGGCATTCATCGTCTCCTCTTCGTGTCGATGCCGGCTTCTAGGCGCCGCATCCCCACGGCCCGCTGAACTTCCCCGTTCAGTTTGGGTTTAGCGTTCACAGCTAGCGAGGTCGTCATGCGTATATTGCTCGTCGAGGACGATCCCGATCTCGGCCCCGCGCTCGCCAAGGCCTTGCGAGGCGAGAATTGCGCGGTCGATCTTGCCGCAAACGGCGTCGATGCGGGGCATCTAGGCGACACCGAGGCCTATGACGCCGCCGTGCTGGATCTTGGCCTGCCGGGCCGAGACGGCGTCACGATCCTGCGGGACTGGCGGGCGGCGGGGCGCGACCTTCCCGTGCTGATCCTGACCGCGCGCGACGGATGGTCGGACAAGGTGGCGGGGTTCAAGGCGGGGGCCGACGACTTCATGACCAAGCCGTTCCGCGTCGAGGAACTGGTCATGCGGCTGCGCGCGCTGGTGCGCCGGGCGGCGGGGCATGGCGCCACGCGGCTCGAATGCGGCCCGCTCGCGTTCGAGACGCAGACCGGCCAGTTCGAGCTCGACGGATTGCCGGTCAAACTGACTGCGCTCGAATGGCGGGTGCTCTCGGCGCTGATGCTGTCGAAGGACGCCGTGATCGAGCGGCTGGCGCTGATGGAGCGTGTCTATGAGGGCGATGCGGACGTCGATTCGAACAGCCTCGAGGTGATCGTAGGTCGCCTGCGCAAGAAGATCGGCGCGTCGCTGATCGATACCGTGCGCGGCCGAGGTTACCGGCTCGCGACGCCGATACCCCGATGAGGCTGATCCCGCGGTCGATCCATGGGCGGATGCTCGGCCTTTCACTACTCGCTACGCTCGTCGCGCTTGCGGTCGCGGGCGCGGCGATCGCCGGCGTGCTGCAGCGGTTCGTCACCCAGGGGCTCGACCAGCGGCTCGATGCCGAATTGTCGCTGCTTGCCGGTGCGGTCGATGGCGATGGGCGGATCGACCGGGCGCGACTGACGCGGCTTCGCGGCCTGCTCGATGCCGGCCCCGGCTGGCAATGGCAGATCAGCGGTTCGGCACAAACAGTGAGTTCCGCCGAATTTCCAACGCTGCGGACGCCCGGCCCGGCACCGCGAGACGCGCTGCGCGGGGAAGGGGAGGCGCGTCCGGAACCACTGGAAGGGCGGGACGGGATCCATGCCCGACGGATTTCGATCGCGACGGACGCGGGGCCGGTGGTGCTGACCGCAGCGGCACCGCGCGACGTCGTCGCCCGACCGATCCAGGCGGCGGTGGTGCCGTTGCTTGCGACGCTCGGCATCCTTGGCATCCTGCTGGGCGTTGCGACGCTGGTGCAGGTGCGGATCGGGTTGCGACCGCTGCGCGCGTTGCGCGACGGTGTAGCCGCGATGCGCAGGGGGGCCACCAGTGTGTCCGAAGCGCAGCCCGACGAGCTTCGTCCGCTCGCGATCGAACTGAACGCACTCGCGCGGGACAACGCGTCGGCGCTCGCGACCGCGCGCGCGTCGGCGGCCAATCTGGCGCACGCGCTGAAGACCCCCGTCGCGACGCTTGCGCTAACGCTGCGTGACGATCCGGCCCAGGCGGCGCAGCTTGCGCGCATCGATGCGACGATTCGGCATCACCTCGCGCGAGCGCGCAACATCGCCGGCGGTCATGGGAGCAGCACCGCACTCGCCCCCGCTATCGCCGATCTGGTGTCGACGATCCGGCGGCTGAGGATGGAACGCGGCGTCGTGATCGATGCCGCGATCGATCCCGAGCTGCACGTCGCGGTCGATGCCGCCGATCTCGACGAGCTGGCGGGCAATCTGATCGACAATGCCGCGCGGCATGCGGGCACAAGGGTGCGCGTCTGCGCAACGGTCGATCAGGGCATGATCCGGCTCAGCGTCGTCGACGATGGCCCAGGCATCGCGCTGGCGGACCGTCAGCGGGCGACCGATGCTGGCGTGCGGCTCGACGAACGCGAGGACGGCCATGGGTTCGGACTGGCGATCGCGCGCGAGCTCGCGGCGCTGTATGGCGGCGTGCTGGTCCTCGACGATGCCGCGGGCGGCGGGCTCTCGGCTTCGGTCACCATGCCGATCGGTGCCGCGGTCTAGGATTGGCCCGAATGCGCGGCGATCATGTCCGCGGCGTTTGGACGGCGCAGGATGCAGATGCCGTCATCGCGATAGTCGATCAGCCCCATCGCGACAAAGGCGTCGAGCCAGCCCTGCATCGGCCACCAGCCCCAGCGCGCATGGAATACCGTTGCGTTGCGGACGATGTCGTCGAGATGCTGGACGGGCGGATCATAGCTGTCGTGATACTGATGACAGGCGATCGCCCCGCCGACGAAGATCAGCGGGGTTTGTGCATGCTCGGCGCGAAAGCCGAAGTCGGTGTCCTCCGCGCCATAGCCGACGAACGCCTCGTCAAAGCCACCCAGCATGTCGAACCGTGATCGGCGGATCGCGAACGCCAGCGACCAGAACAGGCCGGGATTGGTTTCGCGCCGCGTGCCCGTTGCGGGAAAGCTGCGCACCGGATGTGGCCGCCCGGTTGCCAGCAGGACCTCTTCGTTCCATGTCGAACGCGCGTCGTCGGGTCCGAGATAGCGGATATCCGCGCAGAGCAACGCATCGTCCGCATCGAGTACCGCACCCATCCTGCCAAGGCACTGCGCCATCGGGATACAGTCTACGTCGAGGAACAGCAGATGTGCAGACGTCGCGTGCCGTGCTGCAAGGTTGCGCGCGGCGGCAAGCGCGAGAGTGCCGGTCTGGAGCCGATGGACGTGGACGGGGAAGGGCGCCTCCGGCTGCGCGACCGGGTCGCTGCTCATGTCGACGACGATCAGTTCGGCGGGGGCGACAGCGCTCCGTTTCAAGCCCTCGACCAGCTGGATCAGATGGGGTTCGCGGTCCTTGACGAGGGTCAGGACGGAGAGCGGCGTCATCGCAGGGACCACAGGTCGAGGCGGTACGCGGCGGTCCGTTCCGCACGCTCGACCGCAAAATCGCCGAGCCGGTCGCGCAGCTTGGTGACGGCTGCGTCGCCGGTCTGTGGATAGTCGGTATCGCCCGTCCAGTGTACGAGCATGATGCGGCAATCGGGCGTGGCGCTGGCGCGGATCGCCGCGGCTGCGCGCTCGATGTCAGCGTCGTCCCAATAATAGACGACCTCCGACAGCACGACGAGATCGAACGCGTCGTCCGGCGTCTCGGCCGGGAAGCCACAGCGGGCGATCGTGACATTGGGCAGTGCGGCGCAGCGCGACCGGGCAAGCTCGACGGCGCGCAGGCTGATGTCGATCGAGGTCAGGGTATCGCACAAAGGCGCAAGCCGCGCGGTCAGCACGCCGTGGGCGCAGCCGATCTCAAGGGCGGAACGATAGCGTCGATCGTCGATCGCGGCGATCGTCGCATCGAACTTTGCGGCTTCATACGGGCTCGAGGCGAGCGACCAGGGATCATCGTCGCCGGTGAAGACGTCGTCGAAATAGCGCGCGTCGAGGCTATGTTCGGGTCGCATGTCGGCTCGCCAGATAGAGGAGATCGGTGCCCGGCATGCGCTGCTGCGCGCGCGGCAGGCGAAAGCCGTCGCCCATCAATCCGGTCAACTGGCTGCGGTGCGCGCGGAGCGCGGCGCTGCGCCGGGCGGTCGGCATCGCCGCGGTACGGACGACGCGCCTGCCCGCGGGGCGTTCGCCCCAGACGGCATATTCGAAAACCGCGACCGGCCTGCGCGCCGCGTGCGCAGCATGCACCGCAAGCGTAAAGCACGCGGCATGATCGCAATGCGGCTCGCCTGCCGCGGTGGTCGCAATCGCGTCGACCGCGTGCCGGCGCAGCAGGATCGCCAATTGCCGGACGGATCGACGGAACGCGGCGCTTCCGGGGCGGTGCGGGTTCGCGTCGTGCCAGTCAAGAAACTGCGGGACGATCCGCCGTCCGCCGGTCAGCAGCGCGACGGCGTGCCGTGCCTCAACGCGTCGTCGCCGGATGAGCGCGCTACGATCCGCCGGCGTCGGGCACGGATGCGAACCCGATCCGTCGGTCAGGATCATCACACCGGCAAAGCGATTGCGAGCCGCCGTATCGGCGATCAATGCCCCCGTGCCGAGCGTTTCATCATCGGCGTGCGGCGCGAGCACCAGCCACCGCGCGCTGTGCCAAGGACTTCGGCTCAGTGCAGTCGCGGGGGTCACCACAAGCGGTCGCCGGCGCCCCAGACGTCGCGGTCGAGCCAGGCGAGCGCCGCCTGATCGCGCGCATAATCGGGGCCTGCCTGACGCAGATAGAGGCTGAGGTCGCGGCTGATCTTGTCCGCACGCTCACCATCAAACGCGCTGCGCGTACCGAGAAGACGCGCGGTGGCTTCCATGACGTCGAGCGCGGCACGTTCGACGACCCCGCGCGTCATCTGGACGAAGATGGTGGCGTCGGCCTCCTCACGCGCGGCACGTCCCGCAGCCTCGCGGATCCACAGATAGGCGGTGCGCGCGGCAACGACCGCCTCGGCAAAGCGCGCACGCTGGACGGGATCGCCGCGTGCAGTGTCGGACATGGCGCGCCGGGTCTCGGTCAGTAGCCCCTCCATGCCGCCGAGCTGCACTGCCAAAAACCGCCATGCCCCAACGGTGAACCGGGGTTCGCGGTCATAGTCGCCGGGTGCGCCCAGCGTCTGCATGGAGCCGGCGGGATAGCCCGAACATTCGTAGCGACCACTCATGCTAGCGCGCATGCCGCGCACGCGCCAGCGTGACGCGTCGGTACGCACGGGATCATCGGCCGGGATGACGACGATCGGACGCTGCCCCGCCGCCGGACGCGCGGTGACGATTGCATAATCGATACCGCCGGCGCCGCTTGCGAAGTGCTTGGCCCCATCGAGCACGGGGCCGTCGGGACTGTCGACCACTGCGACGCCGGGCGGAGGTTCGGTCGCCCAGACGCCGAACCATGCACCGCGGTCTAGCTCGGTATCGAGCCAGGCGAGCTGATCGGCCGATGCATACCAGTCGAACAGCGCGAGCGCATTGACATGGCCCTCGAACAGCCGCCCGACGCTGAGGTCGCCGCGTCCGACCGTCCGCAACGCATCGAGCAGCTCGTCCGGTGCACCATTGGCCTGGCCGCCAAGTGCACGCGGGGCGAACCGCCGGTGCAGGCCGTGGCGGACCAGTGCGGCCATGCTGTCCGCGGGAAACATGGGGGCGGCATCATAACGCTCGCCGCAGGACGCGAGCATCTCGACGAGGTCGAGGGACGGCGTCGCGGCGGCAGGCCGTGCAGTTGGGCCACTCATCGGTCGAGCCCCAGCGGCATGTCGCAGCGCATCGGCGGGAGCAGGCGTTCATCGCGCGCGACTCCTGCATCACCGCCCGGCTGGTCGCGGCGCATCCGTCGCCACGCCGCGCGTGCGCGCCACTGATCGAACGACGGCAGAAACGTGGGCTCGCCGCGCGCGACGCGGACGGACAGCGCCTGCATATGGTCCGCCATGCCCCCGGTCGCGCGACCGATGGTGCGCGCGGACACACGGGTCCACACGCTCATCGGATGGCCGAGGCGACCACCCGCTGCGACCGCCGCCTCGACCAGTGCGCGGTCTTCCCCTGCAGGGATTGCCGGAACGCCGCCTGCCGTACGGTAGAGCGGAGCAAGAATCGCCAGGCTCGCGCCGGTATGGTCGCCGTGACGGGGTGCCGGATCCCAGCGGCACGGATCAATGTCGTCCTCGATCGCGCGAACACAGGCCCAGTAGCGGTCGAGCTTGACCTGCATCGCGTTCATGTCCGCCGCGAGCGGTTCGGCATCGTCGACGACGATCCGGCCGCCGACGATATCGAGCCCCGCGTCGATCGCGCGCAGCATCGCCGAGATCCAGTCGGACGGCGGCCGGGTATCGGCATCGGTGGAAATTAGAACGCCGCGATCCGGATCGATGCGTGCCAAGCCGGCGTCCATCGCCAGGCGTCGCGCGGTGCCGGCATGCGCGCGCTCGGGCGGAATATCGTGGCAGGCCACGGCGAGATGCAGTCGCTCGCCCCAGGCTGCCTGTGCCCGGGCCACCGCGGCGACGCTGTCATCGACGGTGTTGTTGATCAAGATCGAGACGCGGATCGGTCCATCCACGTCCTGTCGCGCGAGGGCGTCGAGCAGAATTGGCAGACGGTCTGCCTCGTCACGCGCGGGCACGCATACGCAGAAGCGGGCGTCCGTCATGCCGCCCCCGCCAATGTGATCGGATAGTCAGACGCGCGGCCCCGTGCGGCGTGGCGCGTCGGCTGGATCATCTCTTCGTACAAATCCTCATAGCGGTCGATCATGACGTCGGCGTCGCAGATCGCCTCCGCCCGCAGGCGGCAGGCACGGCGGTCGAGCAGCACCGCCCGCCGCGCGGCATCCGCGAGCGATGCGACATCGTCCGCGCGTGCGAGCGTGCCACAGGACTCGTCGAGGAGCGCCGGAATCGCGCCGCGCGCAAAGGCGGCGACGGGCGTCCCGGACGCGAGGGCTTCGGCGACCACCAGCCCGAACGGTTCTTCCCAGCGGGGCGTACAGAGGAACGCACTCGCGCCGCCGACGAGCGCGCCGAGTGCCGCATGCTCGAGATGCCCGACATGCGTGACGTCGGCGCCGAGCCGCGGCAGGATCTCGGCCGCATAATAGTCCGGATCGGAGATCGGTCCGGCGATGCGGAGCGGATAGCCTGCCAGCCTCGCCGCGTCGATCGCCAGATGAAGGCCCTTTTCGGCGACGATCCGCCCATACCAAACGAGATAGCGGTCGGGACTTGCGGCAGGTTGGAAGGGGAAGCTCGCAAGGTCGATACCGTTCGGGATCGTCCGGTCGATCGGCGTCACGTGGCTCCACAGACCACGGATCGTATCAGATACGGCAACGAAGCGCATCGATGGTGACTTGCAGAGGCGGATGCCGCTTTCCAGCCAGCAGAACGGGGGCGTGTGCAGCGTCGTGACCATCGGCGTGTCGAGCGTTTCTGCCATCGAGACGGGAAGATAGTGGAGAGAGTTGTTGTGGATGACGTCGAACCGCCGGTTCCGCAGCATGCTCATCAGCCGCAAATAGGCATGGTGTTCGCGGAAGAACGTCACGTCCTGCGCTTCGGCGGTGCCGGTTTCGAGAAGCGAGGTTTCGTCGCAGATCGCCTCGAGCCCCATTGCCGGATCGGATTTCATCGATGCGAATACTGTGACCGCATGTCCACGTCGGCGTAACGCGGTCGCCAACAGGTGCGTATGCATCTCGAGGCCACCGGCAAAAGGCTCGCGGATGGCATATTTGAGATGCGCAATAATCGCGATTCGCATTCCGACCCCTTCACCAGCGATCACGATCTACGTCGCGTCGATTCGGTAAGAAACGCATCAATTCGGCTTTTATGTCCGCTACTCGGACCGGGTTTGTGCTAATCTATATCAATACTATAGCGGGTCACGGTCAGGCTGCATGTCGGCATGTGCAGCGGCGAAGGCCGGCAGCGTCGCGGCGTTCGCGGCGGCGGTGGCCAGACAGGGGTAGCGTGAGAGATCGACGGCGAAGCGTTCGGCCGCATAGACCTGCGGCACGAGATAGCAGTCGGCCAGCGTCGGCGCGGCGCCAAAGGCATAGCCGTCGCCATGCCGAGCGATCTGTGGCTCGATCGCATCGAATCCCGCGGTCATCCACCGCGCGATCCAGGCTGATACCTGATCGGGCGCCGCGGCGAAATCTGTCCTGAGTGCATCAAGGATCCGCAGGTTGTTGACCGGATGAATGTCGCACCCGATCGTCGCCGCAATACCGCGCACGATCGCGGCCTCGGTCGGGTCGGCGGGCAATAGCGGCGGCGCTGGATAGGTCGCGTCGAGCCATTCGAGGATGGCAGGCGACTGCGTCAGGATCGTGCCGTCGCCAATGTCCAGCGCGGGCACCAGCCCTTGCGGGTTAAGCGCGAGATAGCGCGCGTCACGCTGCGCGCCGGTCCTGAGATCGTGCGTGCATTGCTCATAGGCGCACTGCTTCAGGTTCAGCGCGATCCGCACACGGTACGAGGTCGTCGACCGCCAATAGCCGTGCAGGATCATGCCGGCAGCATTGCCTTGGGGAAATCGGCCCAGACCGCGTCATAGTCGAGCTGGGCATGCGCCAGCGCATGCGGCGTCGGTCGGTAGGGCCAGCAACTCTCCACCATGAAGGCCATGGTCCCGTCGATCTTGTGCGGCTTGAGATCGGCGTTCGTAGCGGCGGTCCAGCTATCGAGATCGGGACCGTGGCCTGCCATCAGATTGTGCAGGCTCAGACCGCCGGGCGTGAAGCCGGCCGCCTTGGCGTCATAGGCGCCGTGGATCAGACCCATCGCCTCCGACATGACGTTGCGGTGGAACCAGGGCGGGCGGAACGTGTCCTCGGCGACCATCCAGCGCGGCGGGAAGACGACGAAATCGGCATTGGCGCGGCCGGGTACGTCGGAGGGCGAGGTCAGAACGGTGAAGATCGACGGATCGGGATGGTCGAAGCTCACCGTGTTGATCGTGTTGAACCGGGCGAGATCATAGCGCCACGGCGCCAAGTTGCCGTGCCACGCCACGACATCGAGCGGACTGTGCTCGAGCGTCGTGCACCACAGCGAGCCCATGAATTTCTGGATCACCTCGAACCGCGTGTCGCGATCCTCGAACCAGGCGACCGGCGTTTCGAAATCGCGCGGATTGGCCAGCCCGTTCGCGCCGATCGGACCAAGATCGGGAAGACGAAACAGGGCGCCGTGGTTTTCCGCGACATAGCCCGTTGCCTGTCCATCAGGTAGCAGCGCCCGGAACCGGACACCGCGAGGGATCAGCGCGATCTGGCCGGGCGCGACCATGATCCGCCCGAGCTCCGTCAGAAGTTCGAGGCGGCCCGCTTGGGGGATGAAGAGCAGTTCGCCATCGGCGTCGACAAACACCCGCGCAGTCATGTTGCGGTTGGCGGCATAGAGGTGGACCGCGACGCCCTCCAGATCCGCAGGATCGCGGGTGGCAAGCATCGTCGTCATGCCGTCGATCAGGTCGGTTCCCGCTGGCGGCGGCGCGCTCGGGTCCCAGCGCAGCCGGTTGGGCGCCAGTGGCCCGTCCTGCGCGCCCGCGGCGAAGCGGGCGGCGCCGTCATACCGGACATAGGGCGGATGTTCGGCGGTGGGGCGCATGCGGTACAGCCAGCTCCGCCGGTTCTCGTGACGCGGTGCGGTGAAGGCCGTGCCTGACAGCTGTTCGGTGTACAGCCCGAAGGGTGGTCGTTGCGGCGCATTGTGGCCGACGGGCAGCGCGCCTGCGACGGCCTCGGTCGCGACATGGTTGCCGAAACCCGAAATATAGCCGGTGTCGGCCGGGTCATTGGCCATCGTAACACTCTCCTCGCGCACCCCTGTTCGACGTGCCGCGGGGGCCGGGGGTTTCGAGAAGGACGATGGCCCCCGGCCAATATGGTGTCAACTGTTACCAGTTTGCGCTGCTTTTGCATCCTGTCGGAAGCGGTGAAGAAGGGGTTCGGTATAGCCGTTGGGCTGATCAAGGCCTTCAAAGACAAGCGCGCGGGCGGCGCGATAGGCAAGACTGGTCGCTTCATGCCCGGCCATCGGCCGATAGTGCGGATCGGAAGCGTTCTGCGCGTCGACCTTGGCCGCCATCTTCACAAAGGCGGCATCGACCTCGGCGGGCGTCGCGATGCCGTGGAGCATCCAGTTCGCCATATGTTGCGAGCTGATCCGCAGGGTCGCGCGATCTTCCATCAGGCCGATGTCATGAATGTCAGGCACCTTCGAGCAGCCGACGCCCTGATCGATCCAGCGCACGACATAGCCGAGAATGCCCTGCGCATTGTTCTCGAGCTCGTCGCGGATCTCGTCGGGGGACCAGTTATGGCCGTGTGCGAGCGGGATCGTCAGGAGCTTCTCGATCGGCGTGACGGGCTCGCTCTGTCGCGCCGCCTGTCGCGCGAAGACGTCGACGCGGTGGTAATGCGTCGCGTGAAGCGTCGCCGCGGTGGGTGAGGGGACCCAGGCGGTGTTGGCGCCGGTCATCGGGTGCGCGATCTTCTGTTCGAGCATGTCGGCCATTCGATCGGGCGCGGCCCACATGCCCTTGCCGATCTGCGCGCGACCGCTGAGGCCACAGGCGAGGCCGATCTGGACATTGCGATCCTCATAGGTGGCGATCCAGGCGCTCGCCTTCATCTCGCTCTTACGGATCATCGGTCCGGCGCGCATCGCGGTGTGCATCTCGTCACCCGTGCGATCGAGGAACCCCGTGTTGATGAACACGATGCGGTCCTTCACCGCGGCGATACAGGCGGCCAGATTGGCCGAAGTGCGGCGTTCCTCGTCCATCACGCCGACCTTGATCGTGTGGCGGTCGAGGCCGAGCAGATCCTCGACCGCGTCGAACAGCCGATTGGTGAAGCCCGCTTCGTCGGGGCCGTGCATCTTCGGCTTGACGATGTAGATCGAACCCTGGCGGCTGTTTCGGAAGCGACCGGTGCCGTTCAGATCGTGCAGCGCGATCATCGCGGTCACGATCCCGTCGAGAATGCCCTCGGGCGCCTCCGTCCCATCGGGCAGATGGATCGCGGGCGTGGTCATCAGATGGCCGACATTGCGAACGAACAACAGGCTTCGTCCCGGCAGGACGATCTCCGATCCGTCCTGCGCGGTGTAGCGCCGGTCGTCCTCCAGCGACCGGGTCAGCGTCTGACCTCCCTTGTCGAACTGCGCCTCCAGATCACCCTTCATCAGGCCCAGCCAATTGGCATAGGCCGCGACCTTGTCGTCGGCATCGACCGCGGCGACCGAATCCTCGAGGTCGACGATCGTCGTGAGCGCGGATTCGAGCCGGACATCGGCAAGGCCGGCGGGGTCGGACGCGCCGATCGGATGGTCGCGATCGATGACAAGTTCGATGTGCAGGCCATTGTGGCGCAACAGGATCGTGCTGCCGGCATGGCCGCGGAGCTGATCCGGTTGTGCCAGCACGGGCGAGCTGCCGTCCCAATCGGTCCATGAGCCCGACGCAAGCGGCACGCTGGAATCGAGGAACGCCTTGGCCCAGGCGATTACCTGTGCACCGCGGTCCGGATCATAACCCCGACCCGACGGCGTTCCGGGGATCACGTCGGTGCCGTAGAGCGCGTCGTACAGGCTGCCCCAGCGTGCGTTTGCGGCGTTGAGGACGAACCGGGCATTGAGGATAGGCACGACGAGTTGCGGGCCTGCCAGCCGTGCCACCTCGTCATCGACGCAGGTCGAGGTCGCCACGAACGGCGCAGGCTCCTCAACAAGATAACCGATCTCGCGGAGGAAGCGCGCCCGGGCATCCGGATCGACGGGGCGGCCGCCAAGCGCGCCGTACCAGGCGTCGATCTTCGCTTGCAGCGCGTCGCGGCGGGCAAGCAGCGCGCGATTTTCGGGCGTGAAGCGGGCGTAGATGTCGGCCATTCCGGACCAGAAGGCGGACGGGTCGACCCCCGTGCCGGGCAGCGCCTGGTCCTCGAGAAACCGTGCCAACGGTGCCGCGACACGCAGCCCCGCCTTGTCGATCATGCCGTCTGACGTCGCGGTCATCGCTCTCTCCCTATCTGACGATAATCCTATACGACCGCCAGGCTGTTCGGTAGACGATCAAGTGTTGAAGCTGTCGATCACTGGGGGAATGAATGGATCCGGATGCTGCCTTGTTCGTCGACGTCGTCGCGGCAGGAAGCCTGAGCGGTGCTGCCCGTTTGCGCGGCATCTCTCCGGCGATGGTATCGAAACGGATCGTCCGGCTAGAGACGCGGCTCGGCGTGCGCCTGCTCAATCGGACGACACGGCGGCTCGAGCCGACGGCGCGAGGCGAGCGGTATCACGCGGACATGGTCGCGATCCTCGCCGCGATCCGGGAGGCCGAGGGGCGGGTCGGCGACCGGGCCGCCGGGCCGAGCGGTCCGCTCCGCGTCAGCGCACCGACGTCGTTCGGGCGCTTGCACATCGCACCCCGGCTCAAGCCCTTTCTTGACGCGCACCCTGACATCGCGCTCGAACTGAATCTGTCCGACGGTTTTTCGGACCTGCTCGGCGAGGGGATCGACCTGGCGATCCGGATCGCGCCGACGGTCGAGCCGGGTTATGACGCGCACCGGCTGGGCGACAGCCGCCGGGTCCTGTGCGCCGCACCCGCCTATCTCGAAATGGTGGGAATTCCCGGCAGCGCGGCGGCGCTGGGTGACCATCGGCTGCTCGCGGCGCGCGGGCAGATGCCGTGGCGGCTGACGGGGTCTGACGGCGATTTCACGATCGATGCCGCGAGCCACGTGCGCACGAATTCGAGCGAGGTCGTGAGAGAACTCGCGCTGTCGGGCGTGGGGATCGCGCTGCGGTCGCTGTGGGACGTCAGCAGCGATCTGGCGGCGGGGCGGCTCGTTCGCGTGCTGCCGGCGATCGCGGGGAGCGCGGATGTCGGGATCTTCGCGCTGCACCCGCGCGGTGCAGTGCCGTCGTCGGTCGTTGCGCTGCTCGACTATTTACGAACGCTTTGGACACCGTCACCGCCCTGGGCCGGCTGATCAAGCGCGCTGGTCACCGCGTCGATCCGACGGAGCATCGCCGTGAACGCGGCGACTTCGGCCGGATCGAACTGGGCAAAGATCCGCGCCTCCAGATCGCGCGCCTTGGGTGCGACCGCAGCGTAAAGCGTGCGGCCGGCATCGCTGAGCATCAACAGGTGCGAGCGACGGTCGCTGGCATTGGCGCGCCGTTCGAGAAGGCCTCGCTCGACCAGCGCGATCGCCGCGCGGCTTACCGTAACCTTATCCATGCGCGTACGATGACCGATTTCCGCCTGCGTAATGCCGCCGGTTTCGGCGATGACGGCGACCAGCCGCCATTCGGGGATCGAGAGGCCGAACAGCGATTCATAGCTGCGCGCGATCGTGTCGCTGACGAGGTTCGACGTGAACGACAGCCGGAACGGGATGAAGTCGTCGAGCAGAAGTGGGCGGTCGGATGAAGCGGTCATGGCACGGGATAGTATCAGTTGACACGATCTGCGCAAACGCGCAGTTGGTATCCAACGATACTATAAAGCTGTGAGAGGCTGTCGCATCATGGAGCATATGGACGTCAACCCGATGGGGTTGGATGGTTTCGAGTTCTGCGAGTTCACATCGCCCGATCCGGCGGCGATGGGCAAACAGTTCGAGCAATTGGGTTTCGTGCCCGCGTCCCGGCATCCGACCAAGGCAGTGACCCGCTACAAACAGGGTCGCATCAACCTTCTGCTCAATGCGGAGCCGACGGGGCAGGCCGCGTCGTTCCGCGCCGACCATGGTTCGTCGGCCAATGGCATGGCGTTCCGTGTCGCGGACGCCAAGGCGGCCTTCGACGCTGCGCTGGCACGCGGTGCGAAGGCGGCCGATGCATCGCTCGGGGCGCTGGGCGACGAGAGCTACGCGCTGGAGGGGATCGGCGGATCGTTGCTCTATCTCGTCGACCGTCATGGCGGCGCGGGCAGCCTGTACGATGCGTGGGATCAGATCCCGGGTGCGGCGGAGGCCGAGGCAGAGAATTCGGTCGGTCTAGATCTGCTTGACCATCTTACCCACAACGTAAAGCGCGGGCAGATGCGGACCTGGTCGACCTTTTACGGTCAGATTTTCGGGTTCGAAGAGCAGAAATACTTCGACATCAAGGGCAAGGCGACGGGCCTGTTCAGCCAGGCGATGATCGCGCCCGATCGCGCGATCCGGATTCCGCTGAACGAGAGCCAGGACGATCACAGCCAGATCGAGGAGTTCATCCGCGATTATAATGGCGAAGGCATCCAGCATCTCGCGCTGACCACCGACGATATCTACACGACCGTCGAGAAACTGCGGGCTCGCGGCGTCCGGCTGCAGGACACGATCGAGACCTATTATGAACTGGTCGACAAGCGCGTGCCGAACCATGGCGAGGATCTCGAGCGGCTGCGGCGCAACCGGATCCTGCTCGACGGCAATGTCGGTGAGGAGGGGCTGCTGCTCCAGATCTTCACCGAACCGCTGTTCGGGCCGATCTTTTTCGAGGTCATTCAGCGCAAGGGCAATGAGGGGTTCGGCAACGGCAACTTCCAGGCGCTGTACGAGTCGATCGAACTCGACCAGATCCGGCGTGGGGTGATCACGGTCGACGCGTGACGACGTCATGACGGACATGCAGGGCCAGCCGGGCGACGACAGTGCCGTGAGCGATGCGCCGTCGTCGGTGCGGCTGTTCGCCACGCCGGCCGGGATTGCGCTCGGGTCGATCGAGGCGATCGCACCCGGCCAGTCGAGAGGCTATGTCGTGCAGATGCGCGCGGGCCGGTTCCACGGTTTTGCGGTTCGGCGCGGTGACGGGGTCGTCGGCTATGTCGATCGCTGCCCGCACGCCGGACTGCCACTGGCGCGCACCCTCGACGACTATCTGAGCCCGAATGGCGAGCTGATCGTTTGTGGATGGCATTCCGCACTGTTCAGAATCGACGATGGCCGCTGCGTCGGCGGTCCCTGCATGGGGCAAGCGCTTGCGGTCTGGCCGATCACGGTCGTAGACGGCGTGATCACGACGCTCGGCACGACGGCCTCGGTCACTGACCGACGCTGAATGCCGGGTGAGAACGGTAATGAAAACAGCCCGGCAGGCCACGGGAATAATGCGGTAAGGAGAGTTTCGTGACGCCAGATTTCGACTTCGCGCTGGGCGAAGCCGCGGACATGATCCGCGACACGACGCAGCGTTTTGCGAAGGAGAAGATCGCTCCGTTGGCGGCTAAGATCGATGCGGAGGACTGGTTTCCCCGCGAGCTCTGGCCGGCGATGGGCGAGCTGGGGCTTCACGGCATCACCGTCGAGGAAGAGTATGGCGGGCTCGGGCTCGGCTATCTCGAGCATGTCGTTGCGGTCGAGGAAGTATCGCGCGCATCGGCGTCGATCGGCTTGAGCTATGGCGCGCATTCCAATCTGTGCGTCAATCAGATCCGTCGCTGGGGCAATGCGGAGCAAAAGGCGAAATATCTGCCCAAGCTGGTGTCGGGCGAGCATGTCGGAAGCCTCGCGATGTCCGAAGCCGGGGCGGGATCCGACGTCGTGTCGATGAAGCTGAAGGCGGTGAAGACCGAGAGCGGCTATGTCCTGAACGGCACCAAATTCTGGATCACCAACGCGGCCTATGCGGATACGCTCGTCGTCTATGCGAAGACGGGCGAGGGATCGAAGGGGATCACCGCGTTCCTGATCGAGAAGGACATGCCGGGTTTCGCGATCGGGCAGAAGATCGACAAGATGGGCATGCGGGGATCCCCCACCGCGGAGCTCGTCTTCACCGATTGCCACGTGCCGTTCGACGCGGTGATGGGACCGGAGAATGGCGGCGTCGGCGTGCTGATGTCGGGCCTCGACTATGAGCGCGCGGTGCTCGCGGGCATTCAGCTCGGCATCATGCAGGCCTGTCTCGACGTGGTCATCCCCTATGTCCGCGAACGCAGGCAGTTCGGGACCGCGATCGGCCAGTTCCAGCTGATCCAGGCGAAGGTCGCGGACATGTATGTCGCGCTGAGTTCCGCACGTGCCTATGTCTATGCCGTCGCGCGGTCGTGCGATGCGGGCAAGACGACGCGGTTCGACGCGGCGGGCGCGATCCTGCTGGCGAGCGAGAGCGCGGTGAAGGTCTCGCTGGAATCGATCCAGGCCCTGGGTGGCGCGGGGTATACCAAGGACTGGCCGGTCGAGCGCTTCATGCGCGACGCCAAGCTGCTCGACATCGGCGCGGGGACGAACGAGATTCGCCGGATGCTGATCGGACGCGAACTGATCGGTGCCGCGCCCAAGGTGATGCAATGAGCGTGCTGATCAGGTCGCGGCGGGGTGAACGGTGAGCGGTCCCGTCCTCGATACGAAGCTGTCGGTCGACGCGGAGACGTTCCAGGCGAATGCGGCGCACAACCGCGCGCTCGCCCAGCGCCTGCGCGACGACGTTGCGCGCGTCGCGCTCGGCGGAGACGCCCGGTCGCGCGACCGGCACGTTGCGCGTGGCAAGCTGCTGCCGCGCGACCGGGTCGAGCGCTTGCTCGATCCGGGTTCGCCGTTCCTCGAGATCGGCCAGCTCGTCGCCAATGGGCTGTATGACGATGCGGTGCCCGGCGCGGGGGTGATTGCGGGGATCGGCCGCGTTGCCGGTCGGCAGTGCATGATCCTGTGCAACGATGCGACGGTGAAGGGGGGGACCTATTTTCCGCTGACCGTCAAGAAACACCTGCGAGCGCAGGAAATCGCACAGGAAAATCGGCTGCCCTGCATCTATCTCGTCGATAGTGGTGGGGCGAACCTGCCCCATCAGGCGGAGGTATTTCCCGATCGCGAGCATTTCGGCCGGATCTTCTACAACCAGGCGCAGATGTCGGCGTTGGGGATACCGCAGATCGCGTGTGTGATGGGGAGCTGCACTGCGGGCGGCGCCTATGTCCCGGCCATGTCCGACGAGACGATCATCGTCCGCGGGCAGGGCACGATCTTCCTCGCTGGGCCGCCGCTGGTCAAGGCGGCGACGGGCGAGGTGATTTCCGCGGAGGACCTCGGCGGCGCGGACACGCATGGACGGCGGTCGGGCGTCGTCGATCATGTCGCGGGATCGGACGACCACGCGCTGACGATCGTTCGCGACATCGTCTCGACCTTGCCGCCACAGGTCCCTGTCACGGTGAACCGGCAACCGGCGCGCGCCCCGAAATACGACGCTGAGGGGCTTTACGGTGTCGTGCCGTCCGATGTGCGCGCACCCTATGACGTGCACGAGGTGATCGCACGGCTGGTCGATGGCAGCGAATTCCATGCGTTCAAGGCGCTTTATGGTACATCGCTGGTGTGCGGGTTCGCGCATATCCACGGGATCCCCGTCGCGATCCTCGCCAACAACGGCGTCCTGTTCAGCGAAAGCGCTCAGAAGGGGGCGCATTTCATCGAGCTCGCCTGCCAGCGCAAGGTACCGCTCCTTTTCCTCCAGAACATCTCGGGGTTCATGGTCGGCGGGAAGTATGAGGCAGAAGGCATTGCCAAACATGGTGCAAAGCTCGTGACGGCAGTCGCGACCGCGACCGTGCCGAAGATCACGGTGCTGATCGGCGGCAGTTTCGGCGCCGGCAATTACGGCATGTGCGGACGCGCCTATTCGCCGCGCTTCCTGTTCAGCTGGCCGAACAGCCGGATCAGCGTGATGGGCGGCGAACAGGCGGCCTCGGTCCTCGCCACCGTTCACCGCGACGCGGACGACTGGACGGCGGAGGAAGCCGAAGCGTTCAAGGCGCCGGTTCGTCAGAAATATGAGGACGAGGGGAATCCCTGGTACGCGACCGCGCGCCTGTGGGACGACGGGATCATCGATCCCGCGCAGACCCGTGACGTGCTAGGCCTCGCGCTCGCCGCGACGCTCAACGCTCCCATCGCCGAACGCCCCGCGTTCGGTGTGTTCAGGATGTAAGCCGATGATCCTGCTATCGTTGCTGCTGGCCGCGGGTCAGGTCACACCGGTCCAGCCGATCGTCAAGGGAACCGGCTTGCCGCCAGCCGTAGTCACCGAGGAGGCCGGCGTCATGGTGCCGATCAACGCGATGTTCGCCGCGTTGGCCGCCCGCGATGGCCAAGCACTGCTCGCACAGGTGCGCCCCGAGGGGGGGGCTACGGCCGTGGAAGAAAAGGCCGACGGCACGCGCATCATCCGCCGGACCGGCTGGTCCGACTTCGCCGCCGGTCTGAAGCCCGGGCCGGAGCGATATGCGGAACGCCTGACGGATCCCGCCGTGGATATCGATGGCGATATCGCGATGGTATGGTCGCCCTATGTCTTCACCATCGACGGCCGGGTGGCGCATTGCGGGACCGACCATTTCGACATGGTGCGCGAAGCGGGCCGGTGGAAGATCCTCAACATCACCTGGTCGAAGCGGACCACCGGATGCCCCGCGCAATGATCGAATCACTGCTCATCGCCAATCGCGGCGAGATCGCCTGCCGCATCATACGCACAGCTCGAGCGTTGGGAATCCGCACGATCGCGGTCTATTCCGATGTCGATGCGGGCGCGCTGCATGTCCGGCACGCGGACGAGGCGGTGCATATCGGTGCGAGCCCGGCGCGCGACAGCTATCTGGTCGGCGAACGGATCATCGCCGCCGCGCGCGCCAGCGGCGCTGAGGCTATTCATCCGGGGTACGGGTTCCTGTCCGAGAATGCGGACTTCGCGCAGGCGGTGCTCGACGCGGGGATCCTGTGGGTTGGCCCCGATCCCGACAGCATCCGCGCGATGGGTCTGAAGGATGCCGCAAAGCAGCGGATGATGGCGGCCGGCGTCCCGGTGACACCGGGCTATCTGGGGGAAGACCAGTCGCCCGATCGGCTCCAGCGCGAGGCGGATGCCATCGGCTACCCGGTCCTGATCAAGGCCGTTGCGGGCGGCGGCGGCAAGGGTATGCGCCGCGTCGATGCGTCCGCCGACTTTGTCGACGCGCTCGCTTCGTGCCAGCGTGAGGCCTCTGCGTCGTTCGGCAATACCGACGTGCTGATCGAGAAATATATCCTCTCGCCGCGGCATATCGAGGTGCAGGTGTTCGGCGACCGTCAAGGCAACGTCGTCCATTTGTTCGAACGCGACTGTTCGTTGCAGCGCCGGCATCAGAAGGTGATCGAGGAGGCCCCGGCGCCCGGCATGGGTGATGCGACGCGCGCGGCGATCTGCGCGGCGGCGGTGCGTGCTGCGCAGGCCGTGAACTATGTCGGCGCGGGTACGATCGAGTTCATCGCCGATGCGAGCGAAGGCCTGCGCGCCGATCGGATCTGGTTCATGGAAATGAACACCCGGTTGCAGGTCGAGCATCCCGTCACCGAGGAAATTACCGGACAGGACCTTGTCGAGTGGCAGCTGCGGATTGCCAGCGGCGAGGCGTTGCCGCTGCAGCAGCATCATCTTGCGATCCGCGGCTGGGCGATCGAGGCGCGGCTCTATGCGGAGGATCCCGCCAAGGGGTTCCTGCCGTCGATCGGGCGGCTCGAGGCGTTCGATTTGGGTGATGCGACGCGGGTCGATACGGGTGTCGAACAGGGGGCGGACATCTCGTCCTATTACGACCCGATGATCGCCAAGGTGATTGCCTGGGGCGACACGCGTGAAGCTGCGCGTGAGACGTTGGCGAAGGCGCTGGACAAGGCGGTCGTCTGGCCGGTCCGGTCGAATGCGGGGTTTCTCGTCCAGGCACTCGATCACCAGGATTTCGTCGCCGCAACGCTAGATACCGGGCTGATTGCGCGCGAGGGGGCGGCGCTGATGCCCCCGGCGCAGCCCAGCGAGGAAGCACTGATCGACGCCGCGCGCACGCTCGTACGCGCCGAGCCGATGGCGGGTTTTCGTCTCAACGCGGCCCCTTTGAAGGCCGCGCGGTTCCTGCTCGACGACGACGCGGTGACGATCGATCTCGACGGTCGCGGCGTCGATGCACCGGTCGATGCCACCCTCGTTTCCGATGCCGGGCAGACCTGGCAGTTGCGGCCTTGGCGTGCGTCTGGCGCGGCGATGGGGGCGGCAGCGGACGGCGCTATCTTGTCACCGATGCCGGGACGGATCATCGCGGTCGACGTGGCGGCCGGGGACCGTGTCGCAAAGGGGCAGAAGCTCGTGACGCTGGAGGCGATGAAGATGGAGCATTCGCTCGTCGCGCCGTTCGACGGGACGGTTGCCGAACTGACCGCGATCGAAGGCGGGCAGGTGAGCGATGGCATGGTGCTCGCGCGTATCGAGAAGGATGACTGATGGCCGGCCGCTATTTCGACCGATGGGCAGTCGGCGACCGGATCGTCCATGAGATCCGCCGCACCGTCACGGAGACGGACAACCTCCTGTTTTCGACGATGACGCACAATCCGCAGCCGCTGCACCTCGATGCGGAGGCGGCGAAGGCGAGTGAATTCGGCCAGATCCTCGTCAACGGCACCTTCACCTTCGCGCTGATGGTCGGCCTGTCGGTCAGCGACACGACGCTCGGGACGCTCGTCGCCAATCTCGGTTACGACAAGCTCGTGCATCCGAAACCCGTCTTCATCGGCGACACGATGCGCGCCGAGACCGAGGTCGCCGAGCTTAAGCCCAGCCGGTCACGCCCGAACGCCGGGATCGTCACATTCATGCACCAGCTGATCAACCAGCGTGACGAGATCGTCTGTCAGTGCCTCCGCTCGGCACTGCTGCTGCGGACGCCGGCATGAGGTTGCGCTCGCTGCTGTTCGTGCCCGCAGACCGGCCCGAGCGTTTTGCGAAGGCCGCGGCGAGCGGGGCGGATGCCATCATCCTCGATCTGGAGGACTCGGTCGCGCTGTCCCGCAAGGCCGTTGCCCGCGAGGCGGTCCGGGCCACGTTGCAGGACCACACCGACGTCGTGCGGATGGTGCGGATCAATCCCGTCGACTCCGGGTGGCTGGACGACGATCTCGCTGCCGCGAGGGACGCCGATGCGATCATGCTGCCCAAGGCGACGGGACCCGCGACCGTCCTCGCGCTGGTCGAGGCTTATGGCGATGACTGTCCGCCGATCCTGCCAATCGCGACCGAAGTGCCCGCCGCGATCTTCACACTGGGCGAATATGCGCGGGTCAACGACCGGTTATGTGGCCTGACCTGGGGCGCAGAGGACCTGCCCGCGGCGATCGGCGCGGCGACCAGTCGTGAGGACGACGGGTCCTATACCGAACCCTATAAGCTCGTCCGATCGCTGCTGCTGTTCGGCGCGCATGCGGCGGACGTCGCGGCGATCGAGACGGTCTATCCTGCAATCGCGGACATTGACGGGCTGGCAGCCTATGCCGCGCGCGGCAGCCGTGACGGCTTTACCGGCATGATGGCGATTCATCCGTCGCAAGTCGCCACGATCAACGCCGCGTTCACGCCGGATGCGGCGACCGTTGCACATGCGCACGCCGTCGTCGCTGCGTTTGCAGCGGCTCCCGAGGCGGGCGCGCTGCAGCTCGATGGGCGGATGATCGATGCGCCGCACTTACGTCAGGCGCGGGCGATCCTCGCGCGACTCTAGGCCCATTGGCGGCAGGAATTTTCTGCGCTACCGTCGCCCTGCGAAACCGGTGAAGGCCGGGGTCGCAGATCGCGTCGGTGCCCCTCGGGGCTTCAAAGGGAATGCGGTGCGGGAGGCGGTCCTCCTCATGCCGCGGCTGTCCCTGCAACTGTAAGCGGTGAGTGCGGTGCGCATGTCCCTTCATCATGGGGGGGCGACCACTAGGCCTGAGCGTAAGCGCAGGGCTCGGGAAGGTCGCGTACCGGGCGTCGACCCGCGAGCCAGGAGACCTGCCGGCGCTCGGTCGCTCTTGCCATGGTCCAGGGGATGACCGCGGCACGGTACTCCGTCTGAGCGACGAACCATGCGGCGGGGGCCGCATCGGCGCGCGTGGCGGGTGCGGTTCGGCGTACACCCCAAGCGTTGCGCCGGCTGTCCGTGGCATCGGACGGCAGGCCCCGGCCGGTCGCTCGTGACGCCGGGGGTATCGTTTCATGACCAGAGTTTTCGTTTCGCTTGCGGCGCTCGCGACCGCCACGGCCTTTGCATCGCCGACCGCGGCCGAGCCCGATCCGGTTACTGCGGCGACGGGCGAGGCGGCAGCGGGCGCCGCCGAGCTGGTGATCACCGCATCGCGATCGGGGGACGCGGTTCCCGCCGATCAGCTCGGAGCGTCGGTGACGGTGCTCGACGCCGCCACGCTCGACCAGCGGCAGACCCGGATCGTGTCCGACGTGCTGCGCGACGTCCCCGGACTGGCGGTCAGCCGGACCGGCGCGGTCGGGGGGACGACGCAGGTCCGGATCCGCGGATCGGAGGGCAATCACGTGCTCGTGCTGATCGACGGGATCGAAGTGTCCGATCCCTATCAGGGCGAATATGACTTCGGCACGCTGATTGCCGACGAGGCGGCACGGGTCGAGGTGCTGCGCGGCCAGCAATCGGCGCTGTACGGGTCCGACGCGATCGGCGGCGTCATCCAGTATCTCACGCTCAGCGGCGCGGAGGCCCCGGGCGTATCGCTGCGGGCCGAGGGGGGATCGTTCGGCACGTTTTCGGGCGGCGCCCGGGTCGCGGGCGTGGCGGGCAATCTCGATTACGCGCTATCGAGCTCGACCTACCTCACCGACGGCACGCCGACCGCGCGGGGCGGATCGCGCGACATCGGCGCGAAGAGCGTCGGCGCGACGGGCAAGCTCAGCTGGTCGCCGACCGACACGCTGAAGGTCACGGGCGTCGGGCGCTATAGCTATACCGATGCCGACAGCAACGACACGGCATTGAGCGGCCCGCAGTTCGGCACGATCGTCGATACGCCAGGCGCGCGCAGCACGGTCGAGGCATATTACGGGCTGGTTCGCGCCGAACTCGCGCTGGCGGATGGCCGCTGGACGAATGCGCTCAGCGGCCAGTTTGCCGATACGACACGCCGGGCGCTGGTCGACGATGCCTTGAGCTTCGGCAACAAGGGACGCCGGTACAAGGGATCGTTCGAAAGCGCCTTCCGGTTCGGCACCGATCGCATCCGGCATCGGCTGACCGCCGCAGTCGATGTCGAGCGTGAGGAATTTCAGACGCTTAGTCCGGTCCCTTCGGAGTTCGTCTTCACAGGGCGGCGGCACACCGACAATGTCGGGATCGTCGGACAGTATGACGTCGTGATCGACGACGCGCTAGCGATCGGCGGATCGGTGCGGCGCGACGAGAATAACCGGTTCGACGACACCACCACCTACCGCGCGCAGGCGAGCTATCGCTTTGCGACCGGAACGCGGGTGCGCGGCGCCTACGGGACGGGCGTGAAGAACCCCGGCTACTTCGATCTCTTCGGCTATTCGGACGGTCGTTATATCGGCAACCCCAACCTCAAGCCGGAAAAGTCAAAGGGGTGGGAAGCCGGGGTCGAACAGGCTTTCGGGGGGGATCGTGCGACGATCGGCGCGACCTATTTCGACAGTCGGCTGACGAACGAGATCTTTACCACCTATCCCGCCCCCGACTTCGTCGCAACGCCCGGCAACCGCGATACGCGATCGACGCAGCACGGCGTCGAGGTGTTTGCCACAGCGCAGCCGATTGCGCAGTTGCGCTTCGACCTCGCCTATACCTATCTGAAGGCGCGCGAGGACGGGGGCGTGGAGATCCGGCGCCCCAACCATATCGGCAGCGTCAACATGACCGCGTTCAGCCGCGACCAGCGCGCCTCGGCAACGCTCACCGTCAGGTATAACGGCAGGCAGCAGGACGACGCCTATACCGATCCGAGCTATGTCCCTGTCCGCGTTTCGCTCCAGGAATATGTCCTCGTCAACCTGAACACGGCGTACAAGCTGACGCCCCGGCTATCGGTCTTCGGTCGGGTCGAAAACCTGTTCGACGAGCGGTACGAGGAGGTGTTCAGCTATGTCGGTCAGGGTCGCGGTGCCTATGCCGGCGTGAAGGCAGCATTCTGATGCGGAGCGAGGCGGAGCACACGGCGCGGATGGCCAAGAAGAAGGTCGTCCAGGACAAGATCGTCGCGGCCAAGACGATCGAAAAGGGCCTGCTCATGGTCCACACCGGGCCGGGCAAGGGTAAGACCACCGCGGCGCTCGGCATGGCGGTGCGGATGATGGGGCACGGGCGAAAGGTTGGGATCGTACAGTTCGTCAAGGGTGCGATGACGACCGGTGAGAAGGTCATCTTTGACGCCTTTCCCGATCTGGTCGAGTTCAAGCCGATGGGCGAGGGCTTTACCTGGGATACGCAGGATCGGGCCCGCGATATCGCCGTGGCGCGCGAAGGGTGGGACGAGGTCCGCCGGATGATCCTCGACCCGAGCTATGCGATGGTCATCGCCGATGAGATCAACATCGTCCTGCGCTATGACTATCTGCCACTCGACGAGGTACTTGCGGGGTTCGCGGCGCGACCGGCGATGACGCATGTCGTGGCGACGGGGCGCAACGCGCCCGATGCGTTGATCGCCGCGGCGGATCTCGTCACCGAGATGGGGCAGGTCAAGCATCCGTTCCGGGGCGGGGTCAAGGCCCAGGCCGGCGTCGAGTTCTAACGGCCGCGGCGAGGACCAGCCGGACGGGGCGTGCGCAACTGCGCCGCGAGGCTTTGCGCGGCCAGCACATAGGCAGGACCTCCGCAGACGGTCCACGCCTCGGGGATGCGCAGACGAGGGATCCCGTCGAGAATCGGATGATGCAGCATTTCGGTGCCCTGATCGGTCACGCGGTCGGTGGCGCTCTCGACGATGAGATAGTCGGGGCGTGCCAGCGCCATTTGTTCGAGCGACAGTTGCGAAAGTGCCGGCTTGCCGAGCCGGGTCGCGAGATTGGCCAGCCCGAGACGCTGCATCAATTCGTCGACGAGCGTGCCGGTGCCGGTCAGGAAACCCCGACGCTGATAATAGGCCGCCGTATGACCACCTCCCGGCGCGCGCGGCAATCGTGCGAGCGCGGTGTCCATCCGGCGGATCAGCGTTTCGCCGCGATCGGGGTGCCCGATGGCGGCAGCAACCTGACGGACTTGCCTCACGATCGCGGCATAGCTGTCCGCGGGGGGCAGATCGAGCGTCGCGACGTGCCGTCCGGCAAGCACGGCGGCGACCGTCTGGCGTCGGAACGGCGATGCGATCACGAGATCGGGGCGGAGCATCAGCACGTCTTCGGCGCTGCCACGGCTGACTGGCATGGTACGCGCGGCGTTGGCGGCTGCGGACATGTTCGGATCGCGCGCGAACCGGGTGAGCGCGACGATCTGCGCGGGGTCGGCCAGCGCCAGAAGATACTGGTCAGCGCATAGGTTAAGCGAAACGATACGCGCCGGCGGTCGAGGCGCTGCCGCCGGAGCAGGTGCACCGGCGGCAGCGATGATCAGGATGGTCAGGAGACGGCGTCCGCGCATGCGCAAAGCCCTGCCGCAGCGGCCGCTTATGCGCTAGGCGGAAACGGATGCGGTGGGATCTGGCACTATGGAACGCGTGACGCGTGCGCGATTGGTCGGTGGCCTCACGCTGCTTGCGCTGCTGGCCGGCGCTGCGTCGGTCGCGGTGGGAAGTGCGGCGATCCCGCTGGCGCATGTCGTGCGGGCGCTCAGCGGGCAGGGCGATCCGATCGAACGCGCGATCCTGTTCGAACTTCGTCTGCCGCGCGCGATCCTCGGGCTGGCGGTCGGCGCGATGCTGGGGCTTTCGGGTGCTGCGCTGCAGGGATTCCTGCGCAATCCGCTGGCCGAGCCATCGGTTCTGGGCGCGTCGAACGGCGCATCGCTGGGCGCGGTGATCGCGCTGTATTTCGGGCTGGCGGAGCTTCATCCGGCGATGCTGCCGATCGTGGCGATCGCCGGGGCGTTCGCGGCGCTGGGGTTGCTGTTCGTGCTGGCGGCCGGGTCGCAAAGCGCCTTGTCGCTGATCCTCGCGGGGATTGCGGTCGGTACCCTGGCGGTCGCGGGGGTCAGTCTGGCGCTGAACCTGTCCCCCAACCCATTTGCAGCGATGGAGATCATGACCTGGTTGCTCGGGTCGCTCGAAGACCGGTCGTTCAGCCATGTCGCGCTGGCGCTGCCCTGTATCGCGCTCGGCATGGTGCTGGTCGCCTGGGACGGCCATGCGCTCGACGCGCTGACGCTCGGCGAGGATGGCGCACGCGCGCTAGGCGTCGATCTGCGTCGGACGCTCATGCGGTTGCTGGTCGGGGTGGCGATCGGGGTCGGCGGGGCGGTCGCGGTATCGGGCGCGATCGGGTTCATCGGCCTGATCGTCCCGCATCTCGTCCGGCCGATGACCGATCGTTCGCCGTCGGCGATCCTGCTTCCCTCCGCACTGGGCGGGGCCGCATTGCTCACCTTTGCCGACGTGCTGGTCCGGGTGATCCCGACGTCGAACGAACTCAAGCTCGGGGTCGTCACCGCGTTTCTCGGCGTGCCGGTGTTCCTCGTCCACCTGATGCGCGAGCGGCGGCTATGGTAGCCCTCACCGCGGACCGCCTCAGCGTCCGCCGTGCAGGGCGGGTCGTGGTCGACGATGTCAGTTTCTCGGCAGAGGGCGGCGCGCTCATCGGGATCGTCGGCCCCAATGGGGCGGGCAAATCGACGCTGGTCCAGGCGCTTCTCGGGCTGGTTCCCGCTACGGGAGATATCCTGCTCGACGGGGTTCCGCTGGCGGAGCGCTCGCGACGTGAGATTGCGCGGACGGTCGCGTATCTGCCGCAGGGTCAAAGTCTTCATTGGCCGCTGAGCGTCGAACGTCTCGTCGCGCTGGGCCGCTTGCCCCATCTCGCACCGTTGTCGCGCATTTCTCAGCAGGATCGTGATGCGATTGCCCGTGCGATGGCAGCGGCGGACGTGACCATGCTTGCGGCGCGTGTCGCGACCGAGATTTCGGGGGGCGAGCGGGCCCGCGTCCTGCTGGCAAGGGCGCTCGCGGTGGAGGCGCCGGCGCTGATCGTCGACGAGCCACTCGCGTCGCTCGATCCCGCGCATCAGATCGCAGTCATGGAGATCCTGCGGGCGCAGGCCGCGCGGGGTGTCCTGGTGATCGCCGTCCTGCATGATCTGGGGCTCGCCGCACGCTATTGCGATCGCATCCTCGTGCTAGACGCGGGCCGGCTCGTCGCCCACGGCGCGCCGTCGGCAGTGCTGACGCCGGCGCGGCTGCGTGAAACCTATGGTGTTCGGGCGTGGTTCGGATCGATCGAGGGCGTACCGGTCGTGGTACCGCTGACGCGTGACAGCGCGCAGGGCGATTGACCCGGGCCGCTCGCCCGGCCTATCCCTCTGACCGCGACAGGTTCCCCGGCGACGGGGATGAAAAGGGAACGGGAGAACCCCGGCTGCCCCTGCAACTGTAAGCGGCGAGCCATCGTGCCATCATGCCATTGGGATCCCGGTCCCGAGAAGGCGGCGCGAAGGGCTGTGACCCGTGAGCCAGGAGACCTGCCCGTCGCAGTCGTCTTTCGTCCGGCCAGGGTGCGCCGAGCGGACGGGGGTAAACCCGCGCGACGACATAACCAGCCTGCGGCCTGTGCCGCGGGCGCGTATGTCATGGGGTTTCAATGCCAAATCTACTGGTTCCCGCCGAAGACGGTGCGGCCGTCGTCGCCTGCAGCACCTGCCGCGCGTCCACCGATGCGAAGGACGATGCCGAGGGCATGCGCGGCGGTGCGAGACTCGTCGCGGCGTTGCAGGCGGTCCAGGCGAGTGATCCGCGCTATGCCGGGATTGCGGTCCAGGCGATGCCGTGCCTGTTCGCCTGTCAGGATTTCTGCACTATCCATGTCCGCGGCCCGGCAAAAATCGGCTATGTTCTGGGGCGCTTTACCCCGGATGAGGAGGCGGCGCGCGCGATCCTCGATTATGCCGTGCTGCATGCGGAGAGTGCGGAGGGGCAGGTGCCGTTCCGCCAGTGGCCGGCCGGGATCAAGGGGCATTTCATCACCCGGACGCCCCCCGCCGGCTATGTCGCGCAGTGACGCTTTTCCCGACGGTCGCGGCGTTCGAGGCGGCGCTGGAGGCCCTTCCTGCGGCAGACGAAGCCGCGCGAGGGGCCGCATCGCTGCGGCAAGCACAGTTGACCAAGCCGCCCGGATCACTCGGCCGACTTGAAGACCTCGCAGTCTTCATGGCGGGCTGGCAGGGGCGCGAGCGGCCGCGGTTCGAGCGCGCGAGGGTGGCAATTTTCGCGGGAAATCACGGCGTTGCGGTGCACGGGGTCAGCGCTTTCCCGGTTTCCGTGACCGCACAGATGGTCGAGAATTTCCGCCATGGGGGCGCGGCCATCAATGCGCTGGCGGATGCCGTCGGGCTCGAGCTGATCATCGCCGACATCGATCTGGAAACCCCTACGGCGGATTTCACGACGGCATCGGCGATGGACGAAACCGCGTGTCTCGTCGCACTCAACATTGGCGCCGACGTCGTCGTGCCGGGGCTCGACATGCTTGTCGTGGGGGAGATGGGAATCGGGAATTCTACGTCGGCCGCAGCACTGTGTCTGCGCAGTTACGGCGGAACCGCCGCGGACTGGGTTGGGCCGGGGACGGGGGTTGATGTGGCGGGAATCGCGCGGAAAATTGCGGTGGTCGAGGCGGGGATTGCGCGGCATGATGATTGCCCGCGTACGCCGTTCGAGACGTTGCGGCGCGTGGGGGGGCGTGAAATCGTCGCGATCGCTGGCGCGGTGGTGGCGGCGCGGCTGGCGGGGGTGCCGGTGGTGCTGGACGGATTCATCTCGTCGGCGGCGATCGCGCCGATTGCGGCGGCGTATCCCGGCATCACAGAGCATTGCATTGCCGGGCATTGTTCGGCCGAGCCGGGGCATGAGCGATTGCTTCAAGCGCTGAAACTCGAGCCTTTACTGAGACTTGGGATGCGGCTGGGGGAGGGAAGCGGGGCGGCGGTTGCGGTGGGAGTGATTCGGTCGGCGTTGGCGGCGCATGACGGGATGGCGACGTTTGCCGAGGCGGGGGTGTCGGTGGCGTGAGTGGGCCGTTTCTGCTCCACCTGCTGCGCCATGGCGCGCCTAAACTGACCGGGCGGATGCTGGGGCGGACCGATAGTCCGGTCACGGCGGAGGGGCTGGTGGCCTGTTTCGCGCGGGTAAAACCGCTGAGTTTCAAGCAGATCGTCTGTTCTGATCTCAGGCGATCGCAGGCTATCGCGGATGCGATCGGGCGGGAGCGGGGGCTGGCTCCGACGACTGATGCGCGGTGGCGGGAGCTGGATTTCGGGGATTGGGACGGGCTGGCTACGGCGGAGATCGAAGCTGCGGCGTTGCAGCGGTTTTGGGACGATCCGGACGGTGCACCGCCACCGGGTGGGGAACGGTGGAGCGATCTGGTCGCGAGAATTACCGATGCGATCGAAGACCTTACACCTGAAACCTCATTGATCGTGACACATGGCGGGGCGATCCGGGCGGCGCTGAAATCACTGTGCGGGTTCGGGTCGCGCGAGCTCTGGGCGTTCGATTTGCCCTATGCGGCGTTGATTACATTGCGGATCTGGCCGGACCGGACGGCGCAGATCGTGGCGCTGCAGACGGATCCGGTTTCGTGAAGCGGCTGATCGTCGCCTTCGGCTTCCTGACGCGCGTGCCGGTGCCGCAAGTTGCTGCGGACGCTGAGGATTTTGCTGCGGCGATCCGGTGGTATCCGGTCGTCGGGGCGTGCATCGGGGTGGTCGTCGCGGCGGCGGGGTGGGTCGGCGCGCAGGTCGATCCGTGGACCGGTGCGCTCGCCGCGCTGGTAATTTGGGTAGCGATTACAGGGGCTTTGCACCTGGATGGGCTGGCAGATCTGGCAGACGGGCTGGGTGCCGCGCATGGCAATCGCGACCGGCTGATCGCGGTGATGGCGGATCCGCATATCGGCAGCTTCGGCGTTGTGATGATCGCGCTGCAACTTATTGCAAAACTTGTCTTATTGCATGCCGTTTCGAGTCAGGGATGGGCGGTCGTGATCGTCGTCCCGATGCTCGCGCGGATCGGGCCGTTGTGCTGGGCGCGGTGGGTGCCGCTGCTGCGGGAGGGCGGGCTGGGAGGGATGGTGGCAGGGAAGATCAGGGTGCACGATCTGGTCTTTTGGGGGTGCGTAACAGGGTGTTTAGGGGTGCCTGTGCATGCCGTTGCAGGGGCCCCTGCACTGATCGCGCTATTCGGCTGGTGGCTCATCCGGCGGGTCGGGGGCGTATCGGGGGATTGCCACGGCGCGGGGATCGAATTCGTCGAGACCGGGATGCTAGTCGCGCTTGCCATTGCCGGCCGCGTCTGACCCCGCGAGCTTCGACACTGCGATCAGCGCGTCGATATCGAGATGGCGTTCGAGCGTTTCGGCAATCGCATCGAGCGCGGCGTCGATCGACGCCGCATGATCGGGCCCGACCGCATCGACTCCGAGCCGGCTGAGCCAGGCGCGACGCTGATCCGCGAGGCCGAGCAGGCCGTGGACATAGCTGCCGGAGACGAGCCCGTCGGGACTGACCGCGCCGTCGCGGCGGCCATCGTCGCGGGTCGTGAGCGCGCGCGCGGTGTCGGGGCCGGTGGTTTTGCCGATATGGATCTCATAGCCGTCGAACCGTGCGCCGATCGCGGTGCCGGCGACGCGTTCGAGCGTCTTGGCGGGGGACAGGATCGTCGCGACGTCGAGCAGGCCGAGCCCGGGGGCGATACCGGCGGGACCCTCCAGCCCGTCCGGATCGGCGATGCTGCGGCCGAGCATCTGATAACCGCCGCAAAGCCCGAGCACCGGGCGGCCGCGGCGGCGATGCGCATGGATGTCGATGTCCCAGCCCTGCGCGCGCAGAAAGGCGAGGTCCGGGATCGTCGCCTTGGAGCCGGCGAGGATGATCATGTCGGCGTCGGGGATCGGTTCGCCGGGCGGGACCATGACCAAAGTGACGTCGGGGTCGAGCCGCAGCGGATCGAGATCGTCGAAATTGGCGATGCGCGGGGTGATCGGACAGGCGATGACGACCTGGCCGTCCTGCCGGCCGTGACCGGGGCGGCGTTCGAGTATGACCGCGTCCTCGCTCGGCAGGCGGGCGGCCTCGGGCAGCCAGGGGATGACGCCATAGCCGCGCCAGCCCGACCGCGCCTCGATCGCGCGATAGCCGTCGTCGAACAGCGCGGGGTCGCCGCGAAACTTGTTGACGAGGAAGCCGTGGATCATCGCGGCGTCGGCGGGATCGATCACCGCACGCGTGCCGACGAGCGAGGCGATGACGCCGCCCCGGTCGATGTCGCCGATCAGGATGACGGGGACGCCCGCGGCGCGCGCGAAGCCCATGTTTGCGATGTCGGCGGCGCGCAGGTTGATCTCGGCGGGACTGCCCGCGCCCTCGACGACGACGATGTCCGCCTGCGCCCGGAGCCGGTGATAGCTGGCGAGTACGTCGTCCATCAGACCCTCGCGCCCCTCGCGCCAGCGGCTCGCGCGCAGGATGCCGCGGACCTTGCCGTGGACAACGAGCTGCGAGCTGCGGTCGCCCTGCGGTTTCAGCAAAACGGGGTTCATGTCGGTGGTTGCAGCGGTGCGCGCGGCGATCGCCTGGGTCGCTTGCGCGCGGCCGATCTCGCCGCCATCGGCGGTGACGGCGGCGTTGTTCGACATGTTCTGCGGCTTGAAGGGGCGCACGGAAAGCCCCCGATTGGCCAGCGCGCGGCAGAGGCCGGCGACGAGCACCGACTTGCCGACGTCCGAGCCGGTGCCCTGGAGCATCACCGCACCCACAGCAGCGCCCCCGTGACGATCCAGAGCAGCAGGCAGGCGCGGCGATAGACCTGAAGCGCGCGGGCGATGTCGGCGGCGGTGGCGGCGGGGCGACCGCTGCCGATCCAGGCCTTCAGCTGGGTGACGCCGTCATAGCTGACCGGGCCGGCGAGGCGGAGGTCGAGCACGCCCGCCATCGCCGCTTCGGGCCAGCCGGCATTGGGCGAGGCGTGCTTGCGCGCGTCGCGCCGCATCACGCGCCAGCCGCCGGGACCGGCGAGACACAGCAAGGCGCCGCTGATCCGCGCGGGGATCCAGTTGGCGAGATCGTCGATCCGTGCGGATGCCCAGCCGAACGCGCGCCAGCGTGGCTCACGGTGGCCGATCAGGCTGTCGGCGGTGTTGATCGCCTTGTAGATCCACAGCCCGGGGAGCCCGCCGATCAGCAGCCAGAACAGCGGCGCGACGATGCCGTCGCAGAAGCTTTCGGCAAGGCTTTCGATTCCGGCGCGGGCGATGCCGGCGGCGTCGAGCCGGTCGGTGTCGCGACCGACGATCTTGCCGACCGCGATCCGCGCACCCTGCACGTCGCCCTTGCCGAGCGCGGCGGCGATCGGGGCGACGTGATCGTTGAGGCTGCGCTGCGCGAGGCCGGGGGCGGCGAGGAGGCCGATGCCGATCCAGGCATAGCCGCCGAGATAGGTCGTCAGCAGCCAGATCGCGCCCCAGGCGATCCCGCCCGTCACCGCGAGCGTGATCACGAGCGTCGCGACCCCGGCGATGCGGCGCGTCACGTCCGGCCATGACGGACGGTTGAGCGCCTTTTCGAGGCTGCCGATGATCGCGGCGATCGCGCCGACGGGATGACCGATCCGGCGGTAGAGCCGTTCCGGCCAGCCGAACGCGGCGTCGAGTGCGAGGGCGATGAGCGCGACGGGGTCAGCCATGCGCGAGCGCCGCGTCTAGACGCGCCAGCGCGGCCGCGTCGGCCGGGACGCCGAGACGGAGCCAGCGGGGGTCATAGGTGAAGGGACGCGTCAGGATACCCGCCATATTAAGACGTTCGAACAGCGACTTGGCGTCGTTTGTTGCGATGAGGCGGAAGAGCGGACAGGCGCCCGTCGCGGTCAGCCCATGGCGGAGCAGCACCGCGTCGAGCGCGGCCGCGCGGGTGACGAGCTGCTTCCGCGCCGTCTCGATCCAGGCTCGGTCGGCATAGGCGGCGGTGCCGATCGCGAGCGCGGTGGCGGAGATCGGCCAGCTGCCCAGACGGTCGCGGACCCGCGCGACGATGCTAGGCGGTGCGATCATGAAGCCGAGCCTCACGCCCGCGAGGCCGAAGAATTTTCCAAATGATCGGAACAGGATGACGCGGTCTTCTGCGGACAGATGCGAAGCCAGGCCGGCGTCGGGGAGCGTGTCGGCGAACGCCTCGTCGACGACGAGCCAGCCTGCATTCTCGCCGAGCGCGTTGATCACTGGCCGAAGCGCGTCCGGACTGACCAGGCGGCCGTCGGGGTTGTTCGGGTTGGCGAGCAGGATGGTGCCGCCATGTGCCGCTTCGTCGGTCAGGCTGTCGATCGAGATACGCGCGGGGAAGACTGCGGTATGCGTCGCGTAGCTGGGGCCGACATGGCGGGCGGGGGAAGACACGCCGAGCGCGCCGAGCAGGCGGAGGCCGATCTCGGTGCCGGGCAGCGCGACGACGCGCGCGGGGTCGGCGCCGAAATGGCGCGCGGCGACCGCCTCGAGCGCCGCGAGCGCGGCGGGCGAGGGGAGGCTGCGCAGGTCGATCGCGAGATCGGCGGGCGGCTCCCACGCGCAGGGGTTGATCCCGGTCGACAGGTCGAGCCAGGGACGCGGCGCGTGCGGGTACAGCGCCTGCGCGCTGTCGATCCGGCCGCCATGTTCCATCAGCGCGTGCACGTGCGTCCCCTGCGCCGGCGATGCCGCGGCGTTGCTGCTGGCCTTCGCCATTCGCCGGGGATAGCGCAAGAGGCGATGGAGGAGACGGGCGTGCAGGGGTTTGGAAAGACGGTGCTGGTGACCGGCGGTGCGCGCTCGGGCAAGAGCCGCCATGCGCAGGCTTTGGCAGAGGCGGGGGCAGAGGCGGCAGGTGGCCACGCGCTCGTTTATATCGCGACCGCGCAGGCGTTCGACGGCGAGATGACCGAGCGGATCGCGCGGCATCGCTCGGAGCGGGACGAACGGTGGCGGACGGTCGAGGCGCCGCTCAAGCTGGCGGCGGCGATCGCCGAGGCGGATGCGCCGGACGGGGTGATACTGGTCGACTGCCTGACCTTGTGGGCGTCGAACCTGATGCTGGCGGAGGCCGATGCGGAGACGGCGATCGCCGCATTGCTGGATGCGATCGGTCGCGTCGAGGGGCGGCTGGTGCTGGTCACCAACGAGGTCGGGATGGGGATCGTGCCCGACAATGCGATGGCGCGGCGGTTCCGCGATCTGGCCGGGATGCTCAACCAGCGGGTCGCGGCTGCGGTCGAGACGGTCGATCTCGCGGTGTCGGGGCTGACGATCCGGATGAAGGGATAGGGTGCCCCTCCCCGATATGGGGAGGGGCTGGTGGCGTCAGAACGAGACGCGGGCGCCGAGCGAGGTGACGATCGCGCTGGCGTCGCGGAGCGCGCCGTTGGTGCGGATGATGCTGCCCGCGACCAAGGTGGCGCGGTCGATCGTCGTGTTCTCGAAGTCGACATATTGCGCGGCGGCGTCGACCGCGATGCGCGGCGTCAGCTGGTAGGAGGCACCGGCGGCATAGGTCCAGCGATCGGCGTCGGGGACGCGCGCGTCGCGCTGGCCGTCCTGGGTCGGCGTCTTGGTGCGCTGGACACCGCCACGCACGGTCAGCTTGGGCGTGACGCCATAGTCGAGACCGCCCGCGAGGCTCCAGCTGTCGCGGTAGTTTTCGGGGATCGCGGTGTTGAGCGGCGCGCCGAGATCGATCGTGTCGAACTTGCTCCAGTTGAACGCGATGACCTGTGCGTTGAGCGTCAGCTGGTCGGTCGCGCGGACGCGGCCCGCGACGATGATCTGGCCGGGGGTGTTGAACTCGGCGGTCGCGCCCGAGACTTCGGTGTTGCCGCCGGCGAGCGGGCCGAGCAGGCCGGTGACGACGAGGTCGCCCTTCAGCTTGTGGCGGATGCTCGACTTGTAGGTGACGCCGACGGTGGCGAAGTCGTTGTGGAGCTGGACGCCCGCGGTCCAGCCGAGATCCCAGCCGTCGCCGCTGAGTTCCTGGCGGCCGTCGGGCTGCGCGGCGGAGACGTTGGGCAGCGCGTTGCTGAGGATCGCGTCGGTATATTCGACGTTGAGCGCACCGCCGACGCGGAGCCAGTCGGTCAGCTCGACGCCAATCGAGGGCTGGATGTCGATCGTGCGCAGGCGGGTCTTGTCCGCGCTGTAGCGGGCCCAGCTGTCGGCGTCATAGTTGGTCGTGAAGCTGAACGGCGAGGTGACGACGAGGCCGACCGCGATCCGGTCGGTCAGCGGATAGGCGACCGCGCCCGAGGGGACGACGCCCTTGTTGACCGGGTCGCTCGAGTTCGACTGGCCGCTGATCGCGGTGCAGGGCTGGCCGCCCGGGCGGCAGATCTGCGAGCCGGTGTCGATCACGTCGCCGCGCGGGATGATCGCGCTGGCGCTGAGCGTCGCGCTGCCGTCGCGGATGCCGGCGATCGCGGCGGGGTTCCACCAGAGCGACGCGGCGCCCGTGTCGGCGGCCTCGCCCGAAAACGCACGGCCCGCGCCGCGCGCCGACTGCGCCTGGAGATAGAAGGCGTCGGCATAGGCGGTGCTGGCGCATCCGAAAGCGGAGACGAGCGCGGTCACGGCCAGCAACGGGGCCTTGGTACGAAACGACATTTACAAAATTCCTGAACGCTAACTTTTGGGGAGATGAAAGGGACCTGGGATCAGCGGACGCGCGTCCAGGTCTGGGTCTTGCAGAGCGGGAAGAAGACGCAGCCGCGCAGCTTCAGCTGGTTCGCGCCGACCGGGGTGATCTTGCCGCTATAGGTCTTGCCGTCCTCGGCATTGTAGACCTGGCCGCTGCTCCAGACGCCGTCCTTGTCGGACTTGAAACCGCTGAGCATCTGCATGCCTTGGATCGGGCGGCTGCGCAGCGCGGTGTTGCTGTTGTTGGCGTCCTTCATCGACGGGTTGGCGCGCAGCGCGTCGGAGGTCAGGATCTTGCCGCAGATCGAGGGGCCGCAGCGCGCGATCTCGACGATGGCGTTGTGCGTCTCGGTCCGCCAGCGGCCGACCACGGTGTCGGCGGTCGCGGGCGCGCCGGCGAGCAGCGCGGCGATCATCATCAGGGACATCGTCTATCCTCTCCTAGTGTCGGGCCGCCGCATCTGTACGGTCACCCAGTGTATTTGCGAGCCCCGCGACCTATTCGCGAGTCCGCTGCCGTATACGGCATGTCGTCGACCCGACTAGATTTGTACAAACAATAGTCAAGTGTTCTTACTGATCCGGGCGGGTGAAAAATTGGTCATGCGCGGGTGTTCCCCCGCTCGCGCGGGGGAACTGTCTCAGTTGCGCAGTGGCTTACCCGTCTGGAGCATGTGGACGACCCGCGCCTGGGTGCGCTGGTCCTTGACGCTCGCCATGAAGGCGGCGCGTTCGAGGTCGAGGAGCTGCGCCTCGGTGACGGTGTCGACGAGGTCAGCCTCGCCGCCGGTCAGCACCTCGGCGAGACGGTCGGCGACCACCACGTCATAGTCGGTCGCCATGCCCTTCTTGTGGAAGTCGGACACCGCCATCGACAGCCCGGTACGACCGCTCGCGCCCGCCAGACGGAAGGTCGGCGGCTCGGGGGCGACATAGCCCTCGACCAGCGACAAGGCCTTTGCCTTGGCGTCGGCGAGCAGGCGGTCGCGGTTCATCGTGATGCCGTCGTCCTTGCCCAGGATCATCATCTCCTTGGCCTCCGCCGCCGACTTGGCGACCTGCGCGGTGGAGACCGCCTGGAAGACCTTGGTCAGCGCGGGCATGGGGCCGTTGGGGAGCGTGCGCGACCTGGTCCAGCGGTCGAGCATCTCGCCATTGCCGCCCCAGCCGGGGACGAGACCGACGCCGCATTCGACGAGGCCGGCATAGGTCTCGGCATGCGCCTGGACCGCGTCCGAATGGAGCAGCATCTCGCAGCCGCCGCCGAGCGCGAGGCCCGCGGGCGCGCTGACGACGGGGAAGGGCGCGTATTTGAGCGCCTTGTACGCCTGCTGGCCGCGCGCAACGCTGGCCTCGACCATGTCCCAGAGGCCCGCACCGACCGCGAACATCGCCGCGCCGAGATTGGCGCCCGCCGAGAAGTTGCTGCCCTCGTTATAGACGACCAGCGCCTTGAAGCGCTCGCGCACGACCGGGACCGCCTCCTCGATGAGCGCGATGACCTGATCGTCGAGCGCGTTCATCTTGGTGTGGAATTCGAGCGCGGCGACACCGTCGCCGACGTCCCAGAGCGACGCCGAGGCGTTGGTCAGGACCGGCTGCGACCGGAGCTTGATGTCCTCGAGCAGTTCGACGCCGTCGGCGCGCGGTACGTCGACATAGTCGCCGGCGGTTGTCAGATACTGGCGATTGCCGTTCTCGACGCGGTAGAAAGGGCGGTCGCCCGCGGTCGTCAGGATCGCGGGCACGTCGCGGCCCTCGGCGGCGAGACGCTGGGCGAGCAGGCCCGGGCCCATCCGGTCGATCAGCTCGAACGGCCCGTATTTCCAGTTGTACCCAAGCTTCATCGCGTCATCGATCGCGACGATATCGTCCGCCGCCTCACCGACGAGCATCGCCGCGTAGGACAGCGTGTTGCCGAGGATCGTCCAGGCATAGTTGCCGATCCGGCCGGGCTCGGCGATCAGCGCGGCGAGATCCTTGCCGGTCTTGCCGGGCAGTTCGGCGGGCTTCGCCTCGGGGCGATAGTCGCCGGTCGCGAGGTCGAGCGACAGCTTGGTGCGCGTCGCCTTGTCGAAGCGGTAGAAGCCGCCCTTGCCCTTGCGGCCGGTGAACCCTTCCGCGATCATCTTGTCGACGAGCGGCATGTCGCGGACCGTGTCGAAATAGGGATCGCCCGCGGGGAGCGTCGACGAAAGGCTCTTCGACAGCAGCGGCATCAGGTCGACGCCGACGAGATCGACGAGCCCGAAGATCCCCGTCTTTGGCACGCCCATCGGCCGGCCGCCGATCTGGTCGGCCTCCTCGACGGTCAGCCCCTGGTCCATCGCCGCGTTGATCGCGATCGCCAGCCAGTAGGTGCCGATGCGGTTTGCGATGAAGCCCGGCGTGTCCTTTGCGCGGACGATGCGCTTGCCCATGAAGCGATCGACGAAATCCTCGACCTTCCCGGCGACCGCGACGTCGGTATGCTCGCCGCGGACGATCTCGACCAGCCGCATGTAGCGCGGCGGGTTGAAGAAATGGGTGATGAGGAAGTCGGCCTTGAACTGGTCCGAGCGACCGTCGACGAGATGCCCGAGCGGGATCGTCGAGGTGTTCGACGAGACCGCGGTGCCCGGACGCTTGAGCGCCTCGAGCTTGGCATAGAGCGCCTGCTTGATGTCGAGCCGTTCGACGATCGCCTCGACGATCCAGTCGCATTCGCCGACGCGGTCGAGATGGTCGTCGATGTTGCCCGTCTCGACGAGCTTTGCGGCCCGCTTCGACATGAAGGGCGCGGGGTCGGTCTTGAGCATCTTCGCGACCGCGCCCTTGGCGACCGCATCGCGATCGTCACCCTCGCGGGGGACGATGTCGAGCAGCAGCACCGGGATCCCGGCATTGGCGACCTGCGCGGCAATCCCTGCGCCCATGACGCCTGCGCCGATGACGCAGACCTTTTTAATCCGATCGACCATCATGCGCGCTCCAGCACCGTTGCGATGCCCTGACCGCCGCCGATGCACTGGGTGGCGAGCGCGTAGCGGCCACCTTCGCGGGCGAGGAGCGACGCCGCCTTGCCGACGATGCGCGCGCCAGTCGCGCCGAGCGGATGGCCGATCGCGATCGCGCCGCCGTCGAGGTTGATCGTCTCGTCCTTGAGCCCGAGGTCGCGGATGCAGGCGATCGCCTGGCTGGCGAACGCCTCGTTGATCTCGACCACGTCGAGGTCGGCGACGGTGATGCCGGCGCGCTCCATCGCCTTTTGCGAGGCGTAGATCGGACCGAGGCCCATCGTCGACGGCTCGTTACCCGAGACCGCGACCGACTTGATGCGGGCGAGGATGGTCAGGCCGTGCTTCGTCGCGAACTCTTCCGAGGTGACGAGGACGGCGGAGGCGCCGTCGGTCAGCGGCGAGGAGGTGCCGGCGGTGACCGAGCCGTCCGCGCTGAACGCAGGCTTGAGGCCGGCGAGCGCTTCGGTGGTGGTGCCGGCGCGGATCGTGCCGTCCTGGCTGACCGGGCCGGCCTTGGTCTGGATCGTCACGATTTCGTCCGACAGGCGGCCATCGGCGCGCGCGGCGGCGGCCTTGTCCTGGCTCTTCACCGCGAACGCATCCTGCTCGGCGCGCGTGATCTGGTAATCGCGCGCGACGTTCTCGGCGGTCTCGCCCATGCCCATGTACGCGCCGGCGTTCTTCTTGAAGAGATCGGGGTTGGGGAGCGGGTTGTAGCCGCCCATCGGCACGCGGCTCATCGATTCGAGCCCGGCGCAGATGAACGCGTCGCCCGCACCGATGTTGATCTGGCCGACCGCGATGTGGATCGCGCTCATCGACGAGCCGCAGAAGCGGTTGACCGTCATGCCGCCGACCGACAGCGGCAGGTCGGCGAGCAGGCCGATCATCCGCGCGACGTTCAGGCCCTGCTCGCCCTCGGGGAAGGCGCAG
This sequence comes from Sphingomonas sp. CFBP 13733, assembly GCF_014841795.1. Taxonomy (NCBI): domain Bacteria; kingdom Pseudomonadati; phylum Pseudomonadota; class Alphaproteobacteria; order Sphingomonadales; family Sphingomonadaceae; genus Sphingomonas; species Sphingomonas sp. CFBP 13733. The sequence goes on along the minus strand of NZ_JACYUP010000001.1, from coordinate 722,350 downwards.
CCGAGGATGATGTCCTCGATGGCGGCAGGATCGACGCCGGTCTTGTCGAGCAAACCGCGGATTGTCTGCGCGGCGAGATCGTCGGGGCGGACGCGGGCGAGATCGCCCTTGCCGGCAAGGTGGAACGGCGAGCGGGCGTACCCGGCGATGACGACGTTGGTCACGATGATCCTCTCCAATTGCAATCGGTCCGCTTAAGACTTGCGGGCTACCCTTAAGGTGCGATACCTCTCCTATACGTCAAGGTGATGCGGCCTACAATATCAGTCGAGAGCGCACGCCGAAAAGGAGAGAGAGATGCTGGACACCGACGGCCGTGCGATCGGCGTACCGCTAGAAGGCGAAGCGCGTTTGCTGGGCGACATGCTCGACACGGCGGTCCGCCGATTCGGGTCGCGGACGGTGCTGGATTTCCTCGGGTCGACGATGACCTATGCCGAGCTCGGCGACGCGGTCACGCATGCGGCGCGGGGGTTGCAGGATCTGGGCGTGGTGAAGGGGACGCGGGTCGCGCTGTGCCTGCCGAACACGCCCTATTATCCGGTGCTGTTCTTCGCGGTGCTGAAGGCGGGCGGGATCGTCGTCAACGTCAACCCGCTCTATGTCGAACGCGAGCTTTGCCACCTGCTGAAGGATTCGGGCGCGGAGATCATCGCGACCTGCGACATCACCGAGATCCATGCGCGCGTGCTGAAGGTCGCGGGCGAGACGGGGCTGCGGCATGTCATCACCTGCCCGATCGCGGGCGCGCTGCCGACGCTGAAGTCGATCGCCTACCGCATCTTCAAGCGCGCCGAGATCGCGCGCGTGCCGAACGACGCGCGGCATCGCAGCTTCGACTCGCTGGTGCGCGCAAAGGGCGCGCCCGCGCCGGTCGCAGTGACGCCGGACGAGGTCGCGGTGCTCCAATATACCGGGGGGACGACGGGCGAGCCCAAGGCGGCGATGCTGAGCCACGCCAATCTGGTGTCGAACGCGGATGCGATGATGACGTTCGTCGGTGGCGAGACGCCCGAGCAGGACCGGGTGATGGGGGCGCTGCCGCTGTTCCACGTCTTCGCGCTGACGACGGTGCTGACCTATTCGATCCGCGCGGGCGCGCAGATGATCCTGTTGCCGCGGTTCGAGCTGCAGCAGCTGCTCAAGACGATCGTGCGGACCAAGCCGACCTATTTCCCCGCGGTGCCGACCATCTATGCCGCGATCACCAAGGCGGCGGAGTCGCAGCCGATCGACCTGTCGTCGATCCATGCGTGCATCTCGGGCGGCGCGCCGCTGCCCGCCGAGGTGCGTACCGCGTTCGAGGCGGCGACGGGGTCGAAACTGGTCGAGGGCTATGGCCTGTCGGAGGCGTCGCCGATCATCACCTGCAATCCGATCGAGGGGCTGAACAAGCCGGGATCGGCGGGGCTGCCCTTTCCCGGCACGATCATCGAGATCCGCGACCGCGAGGACCCGACCCGGCTGCTGCCCGTCGGTGAGAATGGCGAGATCTGCGCGCGTGGCCCGCAGGTTACGCAAGGATATTGGCACAAGCCGGAAGCAAGCGCGGCGCTGTTCGCGGACGGGGCGCTGCGCACCGGGGATGTCGGGCATCTCGACGCGGACGGCTATCTGTTCATCGTCGACCGGATCAAGGACCTGATCCTGTGCGGCGGCTACAATGTCTATCCGCGGGTGATCGAGGAGGCGCTGTACGAGCACCCCGCAGTCGCCGAGGTGGTGGTGATCGGGGTCGCCGACGCCTATCGCGGACAGGCGCCCAAGGCGTTCGTCACGCTGGTCGAAGGTGCGGTCGCAACCCCCGTGGAATTGCGTGATTTTCTGCGCGACAAGATCAGCAAGATCGAGCTTCCCCGCGAGGTCGAAATCCGCGACACTCTGCCCAAGACGTTGATCGGCAAGCTATCCAAAAAGGAACTTGTCGCGGAGGAAGAGGCCAGGCTGGCACGCGCGATGCCGGCCGGGGCGGCGTCGGGGGAGAGGGGAGCGACACCGTGAACGAGCGGCAGGACGATCTTACCGGGATTCAGGACGTGTCGCAGGCGCTGGGGGTCAGCGCGCGGACGCTGCGCTTCTATGAGGACAAGGGGCTGATCGAGCCGTGCCGGATCGGCACGACGCGCGTCTATACGCGGCGCGACGTCGCGCGGATGCAGTTGATCCTGCGCGGCAAGCGGCTGGGATTCTCGCTGCGCGACATCGAGGAGTTCCTCGTCCTGTATGATGCGGATCCGCAGCATGTCGAACAGATGCGCGCGCTCGCCGAACGCTGTCGCCAGCGGATCGACGACCTTCAGCAGCAGCAGGCGGCGATCGCGCAGACGCTGGACGAACTGGAGAAGATCGAGGCGCAGGCGCTCGAGCGGATCGCGTCCTGATCGGCCGGTAGCGAGCGAGCGGTTGCGCCAGCTCGCGCGTCGCGGCAGGGACGGGCGATGCGTACCATCTCTTCCGCCGTCGGCGTTCGTCTCTATCATCTCGACGATGCGCTCGAGGGCGGGGCGGCGACGACGCTTTTCTACGGCCCGCTCGGCGAGGCGCTGGCGATTGCCGCGCAGCAGAGCGAGGAGGTCCAGGCGGGGCTGTATATCGCGACCGAGAACGACGTCGTCGCCTATCTCGACCTCGACGAATGAGGCTCAGGCGCCGGCGGTGAAGCCGTCGTCGCGGTCGGCGGGCACGGGCGCGCTGACCGCCTTGCAGATCGCGCGGAGTGCGGGTTTGAGCCCTTCCTCGAGCGTCGGGTGATAGAAGGGCATGTCGAGCAGGTCGGTCGCGGTGCGGCCCTGCTGGATCGCCCAGGCGATCAGGTGCGCGCTGTGCTCGACCCCGGGGGCCGCCATGGTCGCGCCGGTGAGCCGGCCGGTGCCCGCCTCCGCATAGAAGCGGATCAGCCCGGCGTTGCGCGCCATGACCTTGGCGCGACCCTGATCCTCGTAGGAGGCTTCGCCGATGACGATGCCGTCCTCGTCGGGGGTGATGTCGCCGATGACCGCGACGGTCGGGTCGGTGAACATGATCGCGAGCGGGACCATCCGTGGGCCGGGGGTGACGTCGGGGAACTGCGCGGCGTTGCGGCCGGCGATCATCCCCTCGGCAGAGGCTTCGCCGAGCACGGTGCGGTCGTGATCCGCGTCGCCGGCGATGAAGATCGGCGCGTCGCCGCACTGCATCGTCGTCCTGTCGAAGACCGGCGTGCCGTGATCGTCGAGCGTGATCCCGGTGGTCTCTAGCCCGAGGCCCTTGAGCCGTGGCGGGCGGCCGGTCGCGACGAGCAGATAGTCGAAGCGGCGGGATCCCGATTGCTCGCCCGACCAGGACAGGCGAACGCCGCCGCTGTCGGGTTCGGCCTTCAGCTCCTTTTCGAGATGGATCGGCAGTTCCTTGTCGAGGATAGCGTGCAGCACCGCCGAGACCTTCTCGTCCTTCAGCGCGGCGAGGCCGGGCGACTGGTCGAACACCATCGTCTCGACGCCGAGCCGGACGAGCGCCTGCGCGAGTTCGAGGCCGATCGGGCCCGCGCCGATGACGCCGACCGATCCGGGCAGGGTCGGCAGCTCGAAGATTGTCTCGTTGGTGAGCACGCGGTCGCGGACCGCGTCGAAACTGTCGGGGATGTTCGGGTAGGAGCCGGTCGCGATCACGATGGCCTTGGCGGTCACGGTGCGGCCGTCGTCGAGGCGCAGCGTGGTCGCGTCGACGAAGCGCGCGCGGGCCTGGACCGTCACGTCATCGGGGAGCTTGTCGAGCGAGTCGCAGACGCCCGCGACGAACGCGTCGCGTTCGCGCTGGACGCGCGCCATCACCGCGGCCCCGTCGATCTTCGGCTCGGCGGCGATGCCGAAGACCGATGCCTGGCGGACCGCGTGCGCGGCGTGGGCAGCGGCGATCAGCAACTTTGAGGGCATGCAGCCGACGCTGGCGCAGGTGGTGCCCGAAAAGGTCTCGTCGATCAGCAGCGTGCGCGCGCCGTTGCGCCGCGCGTTGCGCTCGGCCGCGAGCCCGGCGGTGCCCGCACCGATGATCGCGACGTCGCAGGTTAAATCGGGGCTGGTGTTCGGCATGATCGACTCCGTCTCCGGAGCATTCCGGTCATGGCAGCGAAACCTTCCAACCGCCTGACCCGTTCCGCATGCCGATCCGATAATCACCACGATCCGAGGACCCGCCATGCTGACCGTCCATCACCTGAATTTCTCCCGATCTTTCCGCATCTTGTGGCTGCTGGAGGAATTGCAGCTGCCCTATGAGCTGGTCCGGTACGAACGGGATGCGAGCTTTCGCGCGCCCGCGTCGCTGAAGGCGGTGCATCCGCTGGGCAAGGCGCCGATCGTGCAGGACGACGACCTGACGCTCGCCGAGAGCGCGTCGATCCTCTCCTATCTCGATCGCAAGTACGGCGGTGCGCGGCTCAGCCCGCCCGAAGGCACACCCGAGGCTGCGATCCATGACGAATGGCTGCACTATGTCGAGAGTTCGGCGGCGTTCCCGATCATGATGACGGTGATCGGCAAGATGATGGGCGGGCTGCCCGAGGGGCTCGGCAAATTTTCCGAGCCCGAGGTCGCCAAGACGTTCGCCTATATCGCCGAGGGGGTCGGCGAGGGGCCGTATCTGATGGGGGCGAAGCTGACGCTGGCGGATATCCAGATGTCGTATTTGCTCGCGACCGCGGAGAGCGCAGGGCTGCTGAAAGACCAGCCGGTGGTGAGCGCGTATTTCGAGCGGCTGAAGGCGGTGCCGGGCTATCAGAAGGCGATCGAGATCGGCGGGCCGCTGTCGCCACCGCGGCGCTGACGGGTGACGGGACCGGCGCTGCGATACCGCAGCGCCGGTCCTGCCGGCTCAGCGTGCCTTGAAGCGGATCGCCTGACCGCCGCCGGGGGCGAGCGCGAGCGTCAGCGTGTCGCCCTTGCGGACGCGCTTCGTCTCGATCGTGATCGCGTGGCGTGCGGTCGTCTTGTAGTCGGCGCCGGGGCCGTCGCGGTAGATCTGCGCGGTGTAGGTCCGGCCGGCGTCGAGGAAGTCGAGCGCGACGGTGAGCGTCCGGGCATTCTCGTCGGTGACGCTGCCGACATACCAGTCGTTCGACTTGCGGTCCTTGCGCGCGAAGGTGACGAAGTCGCCGACCTCGCCGTTGAGCACGCGGGTGTCGGACCAGTCGGTCGGCACGTCCTTGATGAACTGGAACGCGGCGGGGTATTTCGCGTAATTCTCGGGCGTGTCCGCCGCCATCACGACGGGCGAATAGAGCACGACATAGAGCGCGAGCTGCTTGGCGATGGTCGACAGGAGATCGCTGTCGTCGGTGCCCTTGAGGCTGAGCACGCCGGGGGTGAAGTCCATCGGCCCCTCGAGCATCCGCGTGAAGGCGAGGTTCGCCTCGTGCTCGGGCGGGTTCTTGCCGGCCCAGCTGTTATATTCCATCCCGCGCGACCCCTCGCGCGCGATCCAGTTGGGATAGGTGCGGCGCAGGCCGGTGTCCTTGACGGGCTCGTGGCTGTCGATCGACACCTTGTATTTGGCGGCGGTGGTGACGACGCGGGTATAGTGGTTCACCATCCACTGGCCCTCATGCCATTCGCGGTGCTGCGACCCGTCGGGATCGACGCGCTCGATCTGGCCCGCGTCGGTGACATAGCCGGTCTTGATCGCGGGAATGCCGTGATCGCGCGCAAAGGCGAAGGCGCGGTCGAGCTGGCCGTCATAATGGCTGGCCGAACCGCCGGTCTCGTTATGCCCGATCAGGTAGACGCCCTTCGATTTCGCGTATTTCGCGAGATAGCCGGCGTCGAAATAGGGCGTCGGCGTATCGAACTGCATCGCGGTGCCGTCGCCGAACCAGTCGCCGTCCCAGCCGACATTCCAGCCCTCGACGAGGACGCCGGGGATTTTGTTGGCGCTGGCGAAGTCGATATAGGTCTTCACATGCGCGGTGGTGGCGCCGTGATTGGGACCGGTCGCCCAGCTCCATTTGCCGGTGATCATGTTCCACCAGACGCCGACGAACTTGCCGGGCTTCACCCAGCTGACGTCGCCGAGCTTGTTCGGCTCGTTCAGATTGAGCTCGATATGGCTCATGTAGAGGCCGGGCGCGTCGTCCGAGAGGATCAGCGTGCGCCACGGCGTCGCGAACGGGCCGGTCCGCGTGACCTTGGGCGCGCCGGCACCGGGGGTCAGCACCGCCTTCAGCGTGTTGCCCTCGACCTTGGCGACGTTCATGCCGGCATAGTCGATGAGCGCGGCCTCGTGCAGCGCGACATGCGTACCGCCTGCGAGCTTCAGCGTGATCGGCGTCGCGGCGGTGCCGACATCGGCGAGCGGCGTGCGGTTGTAGAGATATTCCTCGCGGTTCCATTCGAAGCCGGGCTTCCACCAGGCGGTCGCGTCCTCGGCAAAGGCGAACTGCGTCAGCTCCTCGGCGATGTTGATCGTCTTGAAGTTGGGCTGGTCGGGGAAGACGTAGCGGAAGCCGATGCCGTCGTCCTGAAGCCGGAACACGACGTCAACCGCGCGCTGCAACCGGTCGGTCTCGCGCAGGCGGACGCGCATCTCGGTGTGGTTGTCGCGGATCGTCTTCCACTCGCCCCAGGGCTGGGTCCAGGTCGAATCCGCCTTGTCGCGGGTGACGGTCTCGATCTTCAGGTGGCGGTCGAACTTGGGCGCGTCGGTGAAGAGGAAGCCGAGCCGCGACGGCTTGACGATCAGCGTGCCCTTGCGCGTGACGCTGTAGGTCGCATGGCCTTCGCCGTCGGTCGCGACGGTGACCGCGATGCTGCCGTCGGGCGAGGTCGCGATCGCCGAGGGGATCGTCGGGACGGGCTGCGGCTTGATCGTCTCGTTCGTGGTGACGGCCAGAGTGGTGGCGGCGGGGGCGGCCTGATCCTGCGCCATTACGGGTGCGGTCGTCGCGAGCAGGGTCGCTAGCGTGAGCGAGAGGGTCTTCATGATCCGGTCCTTTCGACGATCAGCGCGGCATAGCCGCCCAGTCGTCCTATCGTTGCGTCGTTGATGCTGTCGCGGACGCGCCAGTGTTCGGGGGTAGCGGGGCTCCACGCGACGGGTGTCGCGGCCATGTTGAAGACGCAGAGCAGGATCTGGTCGCCGTCACGGCGTTCGAAGGCGAGCAGCGTGTCGGTGACCTCGGTCAGGACCAGATCGCCGATCGCGAGCGCGGGGATTTCGCGGCGCAGCGCGAGCAGGCGGCGGGTCAGCGCGAGCAGCGAGTCGGGATCGCCCTCCTGCCGGTCGACCGCGAGCTCGGGATGGTCGTTACCGACCGGGAGCCACGGCGACGCACCGGTGAATCCCGCATGCGGCGCATCGGCCCGCCACGGCATCGGCGTGCGGGCGCCGTCGCGCGACAGCGTCAGCGGCCAGTTGGCGATCGCCTCGGGATCCTGGAGCTGGTCGAACGGCACCTCGACCTGGGTCAGGCCCAGTTCCTCGCCATAATAGAGGAAGATGTTGCCGCGCAGGCAGACGAGCAGCGCGATCTTCATCCGCGCGAAGGCGTCGCGGTCATCGGGGCCGATCCAGCGCGAGACGGCGCGGGGGGCGTCGTGATTCTCGAACGCCCAGCTCGGCCAGCCCATCTCCGCATCCGACGGCCAGAGCGTGATCGCGTCGGCGACGGTGCTGGGACGGAGGTCCGACGCGTAGAGGAAGTCGAAGCCATAGGCGCTGTTGAGCCGGGTCTGGCCGCGGGTGAACAGCTTCATCTCGCGGTCGCTGTCGGCACCGCCGACCTCGGCCACGGTGAAGCGGTCGCCGTAACCGTCGATCAGCCGCCGCAGTCGTTCGAGAAAGGCGGGGATGTCGGGATGGCTCTGGTTGTGGACATGCGCCTGAAAGTCGAAGGGGCGCGTCTTCAGACTGTTGTCGGTGACCGGCGGATTGTCGGTCAGCGCGGGGTCGTGCATCGCGAAGTTGATCGCGTCGAGCCGGAAGCCGTCGACGCCGCGGTCGAGCCAGAATTTGGCGGTGTCGACGATCTCGTCCTGCACGTCCGCGTCGTGGAGGTGGAGCTGTGGCTGCTCCTTCAGGAAATTGTGCAGATAATATTGGCGACGGCGCGCGTCCCAGGTCCAGGCGGGGCCGCCAAAGACCGACTGCCAGTTGGACGGCGGGCTGCCATCGGGCTTGGCATCGGCCCAGACATACCAGTTGGCCTTGGGGTTGGTGCGCGACGAGCGGCTCTCGACGAACCAGGGATGCTCGTCCGAGGTGTGGCTGTAGACCTGGTCGATGATGATCTTCAGCCCGAGCGCGTGCGCGCGTGCGATCAGCGTGTCGAAATCGGCGAGCGTGCCAAAGATCGGGTCGACATCGCGGTAGTTCGCAACGTCATAGCCGAAGTCCTTCATCGGCGACGTGAAGAAGGGCGAGAGCCAGACCGCATCGACGCCGAGGCTCGCGACATAGTCGAGATGGCGGGTGATGCCGGGCAGGTCGCCGATGCCGTCGCCGTTCGAATCCGCAAAGCTGCGCGGATAGATCTGGTAGATGACCGCGCCCTTCCACCAGGGTCGGTGCACGGGCAGGCTCGTATCGTCGGGCATCAGCGGGTCTCCGCGGCGCAGACCGCATAGCCAAAGGCGGGGATGGTCAGCGTGACGCTGCCGGGGGCGGTCGCGCGCGCGGCGCAAGCGCCGGCGAGCGTATCGAAGCGGGTCGAGCGAGTCTCGACCTGGATCGCGCTGGTCAGCGGCTTGGCGCTGGTGTTGTACGCAAGGAGCATCTCGGCGCCGGTCACGGGATCGAAGCGCGAGACCGCGAACAGCCCGGGCGTATCGCCGCGCGCGCGGACGAGCGTACGGCCGCGGGTCAGCGCCGGGTGCGCGACGCGGAGGCGCGCGAGCTCGGCGATCTGGCGGAACAGCGGGTGCGTCGTGCCGAAATTGGCGGTCGCGGTGGTGGCGTCGGTACCGACGAGGCGGTTGTCGTTATAGACCGCGACCTTCGAGGCGAACATGTCCTCGCGCGCGTCCTGGTCGTCGCCGTCGCCGGCAAAGCCCTGCTCGTCGCCCGAATAGATGGTCGGCACGCCGCGCAGCGTCAGCAGCATCGCATGGCCGAGCTTGACGCGGGCGAGCACCTCGGCCTCGCTCGCATTCGGATTGAGGCGGCGGACGTCGCGCGCGAAGCGGCCCTGGTCGTGATTGCCGAGGAAGGTCGGCAGGATCATCGCGGTGTCGGCGCCGTGTTCGTAGAGGGCATCGCCGTCGAACAAGGCGGCGAGTTCGTTGGTGCCCTTGTTGCCCGCGACGACGTCGGTCACGCCCCAGCGGAAGCCGAAGTCGAGCACCGCGGGCAGCTTGTCGACGCGGGTGAACCGCGCGAGATAGCCCGGATCCATCGTTCCATAGGCGACCTCGCCGAAGATGTGGAAATTAGGGATGCCGTTCGCCCTGGCGCGGTCGAGCATCGCGGGCGTGAAGGCCTGCCAGAATTCGGGGTTCACGTGGCGCGCGGTGTCGATGCGGAAGCCGTCGACCTTGAACCGGTCGATCCAGCTGCCGAAGATCTCGATCATGCCCGACACGACGCGGGGGTTCTCGGTCGCGAGATCGTCGAGGCCGGAGAAATCGCCCATCGTCGAGCTCTCGTCGGTGAAGGTCGAGTCGCCGCGGTTGTGGTAGTAGATCGGGTCGTTGAGCCAGGCGGGGACCTTCACGGTCCGTTCCTTCGCAGGGACATAGGGCGTGTAGGCGAAGCCGGGGTCGGTCAGCCGCGCGAAGTTCTCAGGCGTGCGGACGGCGTCGCCCGCGAAACCGGGGTTGATCGGCTTGCCGCGCAGGCCGAGCTTGCGCTGATACGGATAGTTGGCGCGGTCGCGATAGGCGCAGGGGGTGCCCTCGGCGCATTCGCGGTACTGGATCACGTCGGCGGTGTGGTTGATGATGATGTCCATATAGACCTTCATCCCGCGCGCATGCGCCGCGGTGACGAGCGCGGTCATGTCGGCATTGGTGCCGAGATGCGGATCGACCTGCGTGAAGTCGGTGATCCAGTAGCCGTGATAGCCCGCGGACTCCCGGCCGGGCGCGCCCTGGACGGGCTTGTTCTTGAAGATCGGGCCGAGCCAGATCGCGGTCGCGCCGAGCGACTGGAGATAGCCGAGGCGCTTGGTCAGGCCCTTGAGGTCGCCGCCGTGATAGAAGCCTTTGGCGGTCGGGTCGAAGCCGGTGACGCGGCGATCGCCGGTGAGGCCGCCGCGGTCGTTGCCGGGATCGGCATTCTCGAACCGGTCGGGGAGGACGAAATAGATGACCTCGTCCTGCGGCAGGCGTGCGCGATAGTCGGTGGCCGGTGCGGGCTTGCGTGCGGCCCGCGATGCCGGGCCGGGGTCTGCGATGGCGGGCGAGAGCGCGAGCAACCCTGCCAGGATGGTGGCGACGCTCTTGATCATCGGATGTCCTTTTCGCACCGGAACTCGGTGACGGCGCCACCGGCGCCGGGTCGCCGTCCGCCGGGAGGACCCCGGGCGGACGGCGGTATTACAAGTGGTTAAAAGCGGAAGCTTGCACCCAGATAGAACTGACGCCCGAAATATTGCAGCGTGCCCGTCTGTGCGGTCTGGCCGAAATAGGAGCGGGTCGGCTGGTCGGTCAGGTTGTTCGCCTGCGCGAGCAGCGTCATCCCGGCGAGCGGGCTGCCCTGCGGGAATTCATAGCTCATCTGCGCGTCGAACACGGTCTCTGCGGCATTGGTCACGATCTGCTCGCTGAGGCCGAACTGCGGTGCGACGAACTTCGAGCGGTAGCGCATCGAGACGCGCGTCTGGAAGCCGTTCTTCTCGTAGAAGAGCGTCGGGTTCGAGACGATCTTCGACAGGCCGGGCAGCGACAGCGAGAGCGTGTTGCCGCTGATCGCGTTGGTGATGCTGACGTCGGACTGGTTGTACGAGATGTTGAGCACCGCGCCGAGGCCGTCGAACGGCGCCGGCAGGAAGTCGAACGTCTTGGTGATGGCGCCTTCGAAACCATAGACATAGCCGCCATTGCCGTTGATCGGTGCGAACAGATTGCCGGTCGTGACGACGCTGGTGAAGCCGGTCCCTGCGAGCGGCGGGGTGCTGATGCCGTTGGCGGCGAAGTCGTAGTTCGGGATGACGCCGCCGATCACGAAGCTGCGGACGTCCTTGTAGAAGGCGCCGAGCACGAGCGAGCCGCTGTTGCCGAAATAATGCTCATAGGTTGCGTCGAACTGGTTGGCGCGGAACGGCTGGAGCGCGGGGTTGCCGCCCGACCCGTCGAGCCGCGCCGCGGTGCCGCCGATGCTGACCAGGTTGGTGCTGATCGAGTTGCGGAAGTCGACGAAGCGCGGACGCGAGATCTGGCGCGAGAGCGACAGGCGGGCCTGGTCGTTCTCGGTCAGGCCGAGGATGAAGTTCGCCTGGGGCAGCCAGTCAGTGAACTTGCGGCCGCGGGTGTTGAGGTAGCGACCGGTGCCGCCGTCCGAGATCGTCGAGGACGAGCTCTGGTCGGTATGGACGACGCGCAGGCCGATATTGCCCTTGAACGGCAGTGAACCGGCGATCGTGTCGAAGTTGAGCTGGCCGTAGCCGGCATAGGTCTTCTCGTCGATCGTGAAGCTCTGGTCCTGCGTGAACGCCTGGGTCTGGTCGACGACGCGGTCGGGCCCGAGCTGCGAGTCGAAGATGCTGCCGATATCGGCGACGATGAAGTCGGGGAAGGACGAGAACTTGCCCTTGAACCCGGCAGTCGTCGAATTCGAGCCGGTCAGCGTGACCGGTGCAGCGAAGCTGAACGCGTTGAAGCTGGTGATCGTCCGCTCCGCCTTGCGGTTGCCATAGCGGCCGCCGACCTCGAACGACTTGAGGAACGGACCGTCGATCTTGAGCAGCGCGCTGCCCGCGAATGCATAGAGGCGGTCGGTGTCCTTCTGCGGGACGATGTAGAAGCCCTCGAACGTGTTCGCGGCCGGGTCGGTGTAGTTGGCGTTGGTCGAGAACGAGCCGACGTTCAGACCGTCGAGCTTGTAGCTGAGCGTCGTCGGCGTCGCGGTCGTGTTGCCGTTGTCGTCGAGACCCGAATTGTTGAAGAAGCTCGACGCGCGCGAATAGGAGCCGTCGGCGGTCAGCGTGAGCTGGCCGATGTCCTTCTGGACGTTGCCGCCGAAGGTGTAGAGCTTGTCGAGGCGGTTCTCGTTCTGCTGGATCGTGCGGGTGCGGATGCCCGACGCGTTGCCGCCGACGATCGTGTTGCCGATGACGGTCGGGTCGGTCAGGTTGCTGCTCGTCTGCTGCAAATTCTCGACACGGATGCCGCGGCGGAACACGTCCGACTTGAAGCGCGAATAATAGCCGTCGAGCAGGACGCGGAACGTGTCGGTCGGCTCATACTGGACGCTGCCGAGGACGCCGTCGCGGGTCTCGTTGCCGCCCGACTGGACCGCCTCGAAGCCATAGCCGATCGCGTCGGCGCGGCCGTTGCCGTCAAGGTCGCGGATCGCCGGGCTGCCGTTCTGGCCGGTCGCGGTATAGTCATAGCCGACGAAGCGCGTCGCGACGTTCGCCTGCTTCAGCCGGGCATAGCCGACCGCGAGGCCGAGCGTGTCGTCGAGCAGCTTGGTCTGGATCGAGGCGCTGCCGCGATAGCCGAATTCGCTGGCGTCGGGGTTCTGGCCGGCGCGGTCGTTATAGACGCCGCGGACGTTGACGCTGACGAGCGTCTTGCCGGGGATGCTGAGCGGGCGCGCGGTGCTGAGCTCGACCTTGCCGGCGACACCGCCCTCGATCTGCGAGGCCTTGGGGCTCTTGTAGACCGCGGCCTGGTTGATGAGCTCGGACGGATACTGGTCGAATTCGATGACACGGTTGCCCGAGGTCGCGACCTGTTCACGGCCGTTGAGCGTGGCGGAGACGAGATCCTGGCTGAGCCCGCGGATGTTGATCGCGGAGGCCTGGCCGCCGGTACGCTGCGAGGTGACGCCGGGCAGGCGGGCGAGCGACTCGGCGATCGAGACGTCGGGCAAGCGGCCGATATCCTCGGCCGAGACGATCTCGGCGACGACGTCGAGGTTGCGCTTGACCGCGATCGACGAGCGCAGGCTGGCGCGAAAACCGGTGACGACGATGTCGTCGCTGGACTCGGCGGCGGGGCCGCTGCTCGGGGCGGTGGCGTCCTGCGTCGCGACGGTCGGGGCGGGCGTCGAGGGTGCGCTCGACACCGTGTTGTCGGCAGGCGCCGGGGCGGGATCGGTCGCGACCTGCGCGTCGGCAACCGACGCGGCGAAGAGCGCCACGGCGAGCGCGGTGCCGCTGGCCGATAGGGTGAAAAGGTGATGCGCGGCAGATGCCGGGAAACGCTTGGACGTCGTCATGTTCAACTCCCCTGAAAGCCCCGCTGCATCTTTCGCGCCGTGGGCCGTGTGTGGCGTTCCAATGGAATTCCGCCCCGCGAAAGCCAATCAATCGACATACGTATTCAGTGCGGCCGTTCCGGCCGTGTTGCCGATTTGCCACGGATCGCGGGGGCCAATGCGTTGACGTTGCGGGCAAACTGGAGTGATGATTGCGACGGCGACGCCGTCCGAGCGCCCCCGAGAGGATCCCTGTCTTGAGTGCCCAGCGCAAATCCACGTCGTTCGACATCGCGCAGGCCGCGGGCGTATCGCAGCCGACCGTGTCGCGCGCGCTGCGTGGCAGCCCGACGGTCAGCCCGGCGACGCGGCAGCGGATCGAGGCGATCGCCAAGCAGCTCAACTACACAGTCGACCGCAGTGCCTCGAACCTGCGCAGCGGCAAGACGCGGACTATCGCGCTGCTGCTGTTCCGCGATCCGACGCCCGACGAGACCGAGGTCAATCCGTTCTTCCTGGGCATGCTGGGCGCGATGATGGGGGCGTGTGCCGATCACGGCTATGACCTGCTCGTTTCGTTCCAGAATTTCTCGTCCGACTGGCATACCGATTACGAGGACAGCCACCGTGCCGACGGGCTGATCCTGCTCGGCTATGGCGATTATGCGGATTACCGCGCGCGGCTCGATCATCTCGTGGCGCAGGGGACGCACTTCATCCGCTGGGGATCGGTGCGGCACGACCAGCCCGGGCTGACCGTGGGGTGCGACAATGTCGCGGGCGGTGCGGAGGCGACGCGGCACCTGATCGCGCAAGGGCGGACGCGGATCGCGTTCCTGGGGGATGCAACCGATCATTATCCGGAGTTTTACGACCGGCACCGCGGCTATCTCGCGGCGCTCGCGGAACATGGCCTGCATGCGGATCCCCAATTGCAGGTCGATGCGATCACGACCGAGGAGGACGGCACGCGCGCGGCGCAGGCGTTGCTCGCGCGCGGGGTCGCGTTCGATGCGATCGTCGCGGCGAGCGATCTGATCGCGCTGTCGGCGATGCGGGTGCTGGCGGGGGCGGGGCGGATCGTACCCGACGACGTCGCGATCGTCGGCTTCGACGACATTCCCGCCGCCAGCCTCGCCAACCCGCCGCTGACGACGGTGGCGCAGGACACGGTGCTGGGCGGCCGGCGGCTGGTCGAGATGCTGCTCGCGCGGATCGACGATCGCCCGGTGACGAGCATCGTGCTGCCGACTCAACTGGTCGTACGGCGCTCGTCGGGCGAGGCCGCGGCGTGACGCGCGAAAAGCCGCGTCAGGGTTTCTGGGGTCTGTGGAACATCTCGTTCGGGTTCTTCGGGATCCAGATCGGTTTCGCGTTGCAGAATGCGAATGTCAGCCGGATCTTCCAGTCGCTCGGCACCAGCGTCGACGACCTCGCCTTTCTGTGGATCGCCGCGCCGCTGACCGGGCTGCTCGTCCAGCCGGTGATCGGGCATTACAGCGATCGGACCTGGGGGCGGCTCGGGCGCCGGCGACCCTATTTCCTGGGCGGTGCGGTGCTGGCGACGATCGCGTTGCTGGGGATGCCGAACGCGCCCGTGCTGTGGGTCGCGGCGGCGTTGCTGTGGATGCTCGACGGATCGCTCAACGTCGCGATGGAGCCGTTCCGTGCGTTCGTCGGCGACATGCTGGGCAGCCGGCAGCGGACCGCGGGCTATGCGTTCCAGACCGGCTTCATCGGCGCGGGCGCGGTGATCGGCAGCCTGGCGCCGCTGATCCTGACCGACGTCTTCCACGTCGCCAATACCGCGGCGGGCGGCGGGATCCCGCCATCGGTGCGCTATGGCTTCTATCTGGGTGCGGCGGCGTTGTTCTGCGCGGTGCTGTGGACGGTGGTGACGACGAAGGAATATTCGCCCGACGAGATGGCCGCGTTCGAGCAGGATGGCGGCGCGGTCGAGGCGGGGCCGGCGATAGCGGCACCGGCCGGATCGGGCGCGCGGCTGGCGCCGGTGTGGATCGCGCTGGGGGCGATCGTGATCGCGGCGGTGGCGCGGTTCGGGCTCGACAAGCCGGTCTATCTGCTGGGTGGCGGGCTGATCGCGTTCGGTGTCGCACTACTGGTCAGCACCGCGCTGGTCCGGTCGGGCAGAGAGTCCAATGTTCTCAGCCAGATCGTCGGCGATCTTGCGACCATGCCGCAAACGATGAAGCGGCTTGCGCTCGTCCAGTTCTTCACCTGGTCGGCGCTGTTCATCATGTGGATCTACACCACGCCGATCGTCACGCAGCGCGCGTTCGGGACGACCGACACGGCCAGTGCGGCGTACAATGACGGCGCGAACTGGGTCGGGGTGCTGTTCGCGGTGTATAACGGCGTGGCGACGGTCTGGGCGTTCGTGATGCCGTGGCTCGCGGGCCGGATCGGGCGGCGCAATGCGCATATCCTGGGGTTGCTGAGCGGCGCGGCGGGGTTCGGGTCGTTCCTGCTCCTGCGCGATCCCTATGCGCTGATCGGGTCGATGGTGCTGATCGGGATCGCCTGGTCGTCGATCCTGACGATGCCCTATGCGATGCTGTCCAACGCGCTGCCCCAGGCCAAGCTGGGCGTTTACATGGGGTTGTTCAACATCTTCATCGTGCTGCCGCAGCTGATCGTGTCGTCGGTGATGGGGCAGGTGATGCGGACGGTGTTTCCGGGCGATCCGGTCTGGGCGATGCTGATCGCGGCGGGGGTGATGGGCGTCGCGGCGCTGGCGATGCTGCGCGTGCCGCGGGACGCCTGAGGGATTGTCCTCCCCCTGTCGGGGGAGGATCAGGGGTCAGCCGCCGAACCCGCCGCGGCCACCGAAGCCGCCGCCGAACCCGCCGCGCGAGATCACCGAGCTGCGAGTCTGGACCCGCGCGGGAGCGCGCGCGGTGGTGGGGGTGAAGGCGTCCGAGCCGACGCGGGTGCGGCCGGTGACGTAATCGCGGCTGATGCGGCCGCCGGCGCCGCCATAATAATTGCCCTGACGATCGCGGTACATCGGTGCGCCGCGATAGCCATAGCCGCCGTTGAGCGCCTGGCCGATGATGAACCCGGTCAGCAGCGGCGTGAAGAAGCTGCCGCCGCTCCCATTGTTGCGCGGTTCGCACTGCGCGGCGCCGAACTGCTCCTCGCAGGTCTGCTTGTCCTCGAACCGCGGTGCGGTCTTGGCGGCGTCGGTCTTGGCCTGTTCATAGGCGGTGTCGCACTGCGCGGCCGGGATCGCCCCCGCCGAGCGGCATTCGGCGACCGAGGCATAGCTCTGCGCGTCGACGGGCTTGCCGCCGACATCGCCGTCGCAGGCGGTCAGCGAGATGCCCGAGCCCGCGATCAGGCCGGTGAGGACGATCGAGCTGGAACGCTTCATGTCTTTGCCTCTCAGTTCGTCATGCACGCGGCATTGAGGATGCCGACGCAGAGCGAGATGCTGCCCATATAGGTGGCGGCGGCGATATCGCCCCGCACGATCCGGTCGTGAATGTCGCGCATCACGAGGCGGCGGACGACGAGCGCGGCGACGATCTGGATGACGCCCGCGAGCACCGCCCACACCGCGAACTCGACGAGCGTGACGGTGTGCGTCAGCGCGGAGGCGAGCGGGAGGACATAGCCGAGCAACGCCGCGCCCAGCGTGATCGCCGCGGCGGTATTGCCGTCGCGGATCAGCGCCTTCTCGTTATAGGGCGTGGTCGCCTGGAAGATGATCTTGAACGCGATGGTGAAGAGCCCGGCCGCGACGAACGCGATCAGGAAGGCCGCCGCGCTGGCGCCGAAGCTGTAATAGTCGATCATCTGAATCCCCCGGAACGCTGATGCGACGATGCTAGGCGCGGAACTCGCCGAGTTCCAGTGCGACGCCGAGCATGATCTCGAACGAGACCTCGCCCGCCTCATTCTCCTGGTCGATCGCGAGCAGCAGTTCGCGTCCGTCGTCGCCCGGCAGGTCGCGGCCAAACAGCATGCAGGTCTGGAAGATGCGGCGGTCGACGATGCCGTCGCGGTCGTCGTGAAGATCCTCCCAGAAGGTCACCGGCTCCTGCTCGCTCGCCTCGGGGCCGAACCAGACGCGGTCATAGTCGGGGAGCCCCTCGGCAGTGAAGCTGCGCGCCTTGAGCCGGGATTTCCACGCCGGGCGTTCGGCGGCCGAGGAGGGGTAGGCGCTGTCCCAGGGCGCGAAGATCGTGACGTCGGTGACGTCCTGCCCGGCACGGTCGTTCGAGACCGCCTGGAACATGATGTCGTCATCGGTGTAGAAGCGGTGGACGAACCCGCCCTCGTTGAGGTCGACGAGACCCTGTGCGACGATCACCAGCGTGTCGCGGTCGAACGGGAACAGCAGCTCCGACCCGAACCGGCGCCAGGCGAGCGGATCCACGGTCACCGTGCGGCCGAGCGTGACGTTGCGGATGACGGGAAGTCCGGAGCCTTCAAGCGGTTGCTTGCGGCCGAACAGGCGATCGAACATGCAATCCTCACGTTATGGTTCGCGCCGTGCATAGGCGAAAGCGGCGATGCTCGCAAAGCGCCATTGGCGCGCCCTTCGCCGACGCCTATGTGTGCGGGCACGCGACAAGCACGGGAGTTCTTGCATTGACCGACATCTGGACCGTCCGCAGCCTCAAGGCCGCGCTCGATACGTCCGAGCCTGCGAAAACGGGGGAGTTGAGCGTCCGTATCGTCGAGGGGGCGGATCCGATCCTTCTCGTCACGATGCACGAGCATGGCGACCTCGAACTGTTCGTCAATGTGAGCGAGGCGCAGATCTCGGCCTCGACCCTGCTCTGGCCGTGCGACGAGCAGGAGGATCAGGCGGCGTTCAACGCGTTCCTGCTGAAGACGCAGAAGCTGGTGCCGCTGTCGAACTTCGGGATCGGCAGCGTCGAGGGGCGCGATTATTATGAACTGTTCGGCGAACTCGCGACGTCGAGCCGGCTCGACACGATAGTGATCGAGCTGCGCACGCTGGCCGAGAACGCGATCGATGCGGCCACCGACCTGCGCAACGCGCAGATCCCCGCCGCCTGACCCAAAGCATCATACGGAGAGACTGGCATGGCCATCTGGAGCAAGATTTTCACCCTCGGCCGGGCGGGCGCGCATGAAGCCGGCGCGGCGGTCGTCGACGCGAACGCCCTGCGGATCCTCGACCAGGAGATCCGCGACGCGGACAAGGCGCAAGGGAAAGCGCGCGACGACCTGGCCGGGCTGGTCGCCCGCCGCCGGATCCTCGAGACCGAGGTCGAGAGCTTCCGCGCGCAGGCCGCGAAATACGAGGCCTCGGCGCGGATCGCGGTCGAGAAGGGCAATATGGACCTTGCACGGCAGGTCGCGCAGCGGATCGCCGATCTCGAACAGGACATCGCGCTGAAGAGCCCGCAGGTCGAGGACATGCGCGCCGCCGAGGAGCAGATCCACACCGCAGTCGCGCAGACCGACCGCAAGATCGAGCAGCTCCGCCGCGAGGTCGAGGTCGTCAAGGTCAACGAGTCGGTGCAGAAGGCGCAGGCGACCGTCGCATCGGGCAGCATCGGCGCGGGCAACAAGCTCGGCTCCGCGGCGGACAGCCTTGCGCGGATCCGCGAGCGGCAGGCGATCCGCGGCGAGCGGATCAAGGCGGCAGGCGAGCTGGAGGACCGGCGCACCGGCGCGGATCTCGACGAGAAGCTGCGCCAGGCGGGGATCCTGCCGGGTCAGTCGTCCGCGGACGACGTGCTCGCCCGGCTGACCGCGCCAAAGACCGACCAGCTCGGGCAGACGCTGCGGATCGAGCAGCGCGACGACAGCAAGACGCAGGACAACTGATGCGCCGGATCGCGGTCGACCCGCGCGGCGACTGGCGCGAACGGGCCGACGCGATCGGGTTCGTCTATCACGGCACGGCGGTCGGCGACGGAATCGAACCCTATTGGGACGAGAGCGCCGCCTATGCCTTCACGCTGGCGGAGATCGAGGAGGATCTCGAACCCGCGGCCGAACAGATGCACGCGATGTGCCTCGAGCTGGTTGACGAGGTGGTGCGCGACCAGCAGCTGATGGAGCGGCTCGCCATCCCGCGCGAGCAGTGGAATTATGTCGCGGAGACGTGGCGGACGCGCCAGCCGTCGCTCTATGGTCGATTCGACTTCGCGTATGACGGGACGGGGCCGGCCAAGCTCTACGAATATAATGCCGACACGCCGACATCGGTGTTCGAATGCGCGACGTTCCAGTGGATGTGGCTCGAAGACCTGCTCGCGAGCGGGGCGATGCCGGCGGGGACCGACCAGTTCAACAGCCTGTTCGACAAGCTGCGCGAACGCTTCCGCGCGCTGTTCCCGAGCGGCGGTTTCGTCCATTTCGCAGCCGACGCGACCGCGATCGAGGACCGCCAGACCGTGCGGTTCTTCGAGGATCTGGCGAGCCAGGTCGGAATCGAGCCGAAGTTCGTCGAGATGAAGGATATTGGCCTCGCCGCCGATGGCCGGTTCGTCGACCCCGAAGGCTTCGAAGTGCAGGCGGCGTTCAAGCTCTATCCGTGGGAGTTCATGCTGCGCGAACCCTATGCGCCGAACCTGTCGCGCGCGGACGTGCGCTGGATCGAGCCGGCGTGGAAATCGATCCTGTCGAACAAGGGCATCTTGCCACTGCTGTGGGAGCGGCATCCCGGGCATCCGAACCTGCTGCCCGCGTTCTTCGACGGCGATCCGGCGGCGACAATCCTGGGGCCGCGCCATGTCCGCAAGCCGCTATTCTCGCGCGAGGGCGCCAATGTCGAGATCGTTGGCGGGGAGGGCGGCACGCCCGCCATTCTCGACCAGGGCTATGGTGCGGAGGGGGCGATTCTCCAGGCCTATGCGCCGCCGCCGGTGTTCGACGGGCGGCATCCGGTGATCGGGGCGTGGATCGTCGGCAACGAAGCCGCGGGGATCGGCGTTCGGGAGGATGAGACGGTGGTGACGCGCAACATGGCGCGCTTCGTCCCGCATATCATCGAGGCGAATGATGACTGACGTACGCGAGCTGCCCCCGTTGCCGCCGATCGAGCGGCTGGTCGAACTGATGTTCGATGCCGCGCGGATGGGGCGGGACGAGATGATCCCCGCGCTGCTGCAGGCGGGGGTCGATATCGAGGTGACCGATGCGCGGGGGTACACCCCGCTCGTGCTGGCGAGCTACAATGCGCAGGAGTCGACGACGCGGCTGCTGCTCGACGCGGGCGCGCGGGTCGATGGCGATCCGGCGAGCACCGCCAATACCGCGCTGATGGGGGTGTGCTTCAAGGGCTATACGCCGATCGCGCGGATGCTGATCGCGGCGGGGGCGGACGTGAACCGGCGCAACGGTGTCGGGCAGACTGCGCTGATGATGGCGGCGTTGTTCAATCAGGGGGCGATCATCGACCTGCTGATCGAGCAGGGTGCGGATCCGGCGGTCGTCGATGCGGCGGGGAACAGCGTGGCGTCGCTGGCGATGTCGCAGGGGAATGCGGCGCTGGCGGCGCGGTTTGCCGAGGGTTCGCACGCGTCGGGATCCGCCGCCTGAACGTCGTCATCCTGACGAAAGTCAGGATCCAGAGTAACGGGCGGCACCATTGTGGCTCTGGATCCTGACTTTCGTCAGGATGACGGGTTGGTGTGGCCCTCGTCATCCGCGTGAGTCTGCGGGAGGACCGCGCCGACATGCGTCTGGCCGCGGGCTTCGGCGAGGCGCATCTGGCGTTCGCGTTCGGCATAGCCGGCGCGCTGGGTCGCGTCGCGGGCGTCGTGGCAGGCGGGGCAGCTGATCCCCTCGACATAGAGCGGCGAGGCGCGGTCGGCGGGGCTGACGGGCATGCGGCAGGCATGGCACAGGCCGTGCGTGCCGGGGGCGAGGCCGTGGCCGACCGCGACGCGCTGATCGAAGACGAAGCATTCGCCTTCCCACAGGCTCTCCGCCTCGGGCACGGTTTCGAGATATTTGAGGATGCCGCCCTTCAGGTGATAGACCTCGTCTAACCCTTCCGCTTTCAGGAACGCGGTCGACTTCTCGCAGCGGATCCCGCCGGTGCAGAACATCGCGATCTTCGGCGGCGGGCCGTCGCCGACGAGTTGGTCGCGGTGGTCGCGGAACCAGGCGGGGAAGTCGCGGAAGCTGCGCGTCTTCGGGTCGATCGCGCCTGCAAAGCTGCCGACCGCGACCTCATAATCGTTGCGCGTGTCGATCACGATCGTGTCCGGATCGGCGATCAGCGCGTTCCAGTCGCCGGGCTCGACATAGCGGCCGACATCGCCGAGCGGGTCGATATCGGGCTGGCCCATCGTCACGATCTCGCGCTTGAGGCGGACCTTCATGCGGTGGAAGGGCATCGTTTCGGCGCGCGAATCCTTGACGTCGAGCGCGGCACAGCCGGGCAGCGCGCGGATATGCGCGAGGACGGTGTCGATCGCCGCGTCGGTCCCCGCGATCGTGCCGTTGATCCCCTCGGCTGCGAGCAGCAGCGTGCCCTTCACGCCTTGCGCACAGCACAGCGCGGCGAGCGGCGGCTTGATCGCGGCGATGTCGGCAAAGGGCGTGAAGCGATAGAGCGCGGCGACGCGGACCGGTCCGAGGGACTCAGGGTGGCTCGCCAGAAGATCGGCGGCGGGTAAGGGGTCGGCAGGCATGGGCAGGACGGTCCGGATCGAAGATGGCGCCGCCGCTGTTACGCCAAGTCGGAGTAGGTGGCGAGCAGGGTTTCGGTCCTCGCAAGGCCCGTCGCGGTGAGCTGGATCACGCCCGCGCTGCAGTCGGGGCGTTCGACCAGGCCCTTTTCGGCGAGCGCGCCGATCCAGCGGTGCGTGCGCGACGGATCGAGCAGGGCCAGTGCGCCGAGCGTCGTCGCGTCGATCACCCGGCCCTCGGCCTCGGCGATATAGATCTGCACCAGCACGAGCCAGGCATGATCGCCGAACAGGTCGTCTCCCAGCTGTTCGCGTCGTCGGTGCAGGCTCCGGTCGACCTTCAGCGCGACCTGCCAGAGCCGTTCGGGCATGACGACGTCGGGCACCGCGGTGAGCGCCTTGGCTTGCGGGAGGTAGAGCGTGCCGACGAGCCGGCCGGCCTCGAGCCCGCGGTCGAGCCGCGAGACATGGACGTCGACCCACACCGCCGCACCGCCGGGCTGGAGATAGCGCTTGCGGATGCAGACCGGGCCCGCGCCGGGCGCGAGCATGGTGACCCGATCGATGTTGCGGACGCGGTCGTCCGGGTGGGTGACGTCGGCATAGGACCGCCCGACGAGTTCGCTAAGCGGCCGTTGCAGCAGGTCCTCGACGGTCTGGTCCATCGTCAGTAGCAGACCGTTCGGGTCCGACAGGGAATGGCCGACGAGCATCGAGGCGGAAGTCCTTTGTAATCCCCCGTTCAGATAGGGCGCGATCACCCTTATATCAAATGTTTACGCCGTGATCGCTCAGCTGGTGACGAAGGTCAGCCCGGCATGCGCGATAAGCCGGTCGCGCAGTTTGGCGCCCATCAGCGCGCCCGGCGTCCAGATGCCGCCATCGCCCGCGACATCGCGGACGAGGCAGATCGCCGCCTCCGCGATCATCTTGCTGGTCGATCCATAGCCCGGGTCGCGGTCGCCCGTCACGACCGTGTCGATGCGGCTGCCATCGGGCATGATGCCTGCGAACAGCAGGTCGTAATGGCCTTCATCGCGTTCGGCCTTGGACGGGCCTTCGCCGGGCTTCGGGCCCTTGTCGCCCGCGAACGGATTGAACTTCGCGATCGCCTCGGCCGCGGCCTTGCCCATGTCGCCGAGCCCCGCGACCATCATCTCGTCATAGACGAAGTCCGCGCCATAGGCCTCGCCGAGCAGGAAATTGGTGCGGTGGACGTTCTTGGTGTTGATCGGCGCCATCACGAACGGTGCGACCCAGGTCTGGAGCGTCGAGTCATATTCGGGGAGCAGCCCGGTCGGCTGATGCGGCCCGGTGAAGCCCGGGGTAAGCGCGAACGGGCTGGTCAGCAGCTTGACGAGGCCGGGATCGCGCGCGGCGGCGGCGAGCGTCGCCTTGAGGCTGGCCGCGGTGCCGCCGGAGAAGGTGCCCTTCATCGTCCGGACGCGGCCCTTCACGCGCGGCGCAGGACTGCCGTAGCGCGCCTTGGCCGCCTCCTGGAGCGTGAGCACGCCGAGATCGAACGGGATGCTGTCGAAGCCGCAGGAGAAGACGATCCGGGCGCCGGTGCGCGTGGCCTCCCCCTCGTGCGCGTCGATCATGTGGCGCATCCAGGCGGGCTCGCCGCACAGGTCGACATAGGCGGTGCCCGATGCAGCGCAGGCGGCGACGAGGTCGGAGCCGTAGAGCTGGTAGGGCCCGACGGTCGAGATCACGACGGTGGCGCGCTCGACCATCGCGCGCACGCTCGCGGGATCGGCCGAGTCGGCGGTGATGAGCGGCGTGTCGGCGCGCGCGCCGATCAGGTCGCGAACCTCCTCGAGCTTGGTGCGCGACCGCCCGGCCATCGCCCAGGTCAGGCCGGTCGGATAGGCCTGGACCAGATATTCGGCGACCAGCCGGCCGGTGAAGCCGGTCGCGCCATAGATGACGATGTCGAAGTCGCGCATGTCCATCTCCCGTTTTGTCGCAAGTCTGCCCCGACCGGCGCCGCCCCGCAAGCGAAACGCCGTGTCTCGTCAAGGCGGGGCGGATCTGTCAGGATCGCGCAATGGCCTCCGATCCGAGCATCGTCGCGTTCATCGTCGAGCAGATCGCCGCGGCGGGCGAGGTCGCCGCGCGACCGATGTTCGGCGAATATGGCGTCTATTGCGACGGGCGGATGGTCGCGCTGGTCTGCGACGACCGGCTGTTCCTCAAGCCGACCCCGGGCGGGCGCGCGTTCGCGGGCAGCGACGGCGCGACGATCGAGGAAGCATCGCCCTATCCGGGGGCGAAACCCTGTCTGGTGATCGACGCGGATCGCTGGGACGATGCCGACTGGATGGCCGGGATCGTCCGGATCTCGGCCGCCGAGCTGCCGTTACCCAAGCCCAGGCGCGCGAAACCGCCGAAGGGCTAGGCCGCGTCGTTGAACTGCAGGCTCGCCAGCCGCGCATAGAGGCCGCTGTTGGTCATCAGCGCCCCATGCGAGCCCTCCTCGACGATCTGACCGTCGTTCATCACGATGATCCGTTCGGCGGCGCGGACGGTTGCGAGGCGGTGCGCGATGACGAGCGTGGTGCGGTTCGCCATGAGCCGTTCCAAAGCCTCCTGAACGAGCCGCTCGCTCTCCGCGTCGAGCGCGCTGGTCGCCTCGTCGAGCAGCAGGATCGGGGCGTCGCGGAGCAGCGCGCGCGCGATCGTCACGCGCTGGCGCTGACCGCCCGACAGCCGCGCGCCGCCCTCGCCGAGGAAGGTGTCGAGTCCTTCGGGAAGCTTGCGGAGGAATTCGGCGGCGTTGGCGGCCTCAGCGGCGGCCCAGAGCTGGTCGTCGCTCGCGGTCCAGTCGCCATAGCGGAGATTGTCGCGCGCCGAGGCGCCGAAGATCACCGTTTCCTGCGGCACCATCGCGATCCGGGCGCGGACCGCGGCGGGATCGGCGTCGCGCAGGTCGACGCCGTCGAGCGTCACGCGACCCGCATCGGGATCGTAGAAGCGCTGGACGAGCTGGAACAGCGTGGTCTTGCCCGCGCCCGAGGGGCCGACGACCGCGACCGTCTCGCCCGGTTTGATGTCGAGCGAGAAGCCGTTGAGCGCCGCGACGTCACGGCGGGTGGGGTAATGGAACCGGACGCCCTCGAAGGCGAGTGCACCGCGCGACGGCTGCGGCAGCGCGACGGGCGTGGCGGGCGGCGCGATTTCGGGCGTCTCGCGGAGCAGTTCGGACAGCCGCCCGGCGGCACCCGCGCCGCGCAGCAGATCGCCGTACACCTCGGTCAGCGCGCCGAAGGCGCCTGCGACGATCCCGCCGGTGAGGACGAAGGCGGCGATCGCGCCGCCGCTGATCCGCCCGGCGGCGACGTCGACCGCGCCTTCCCACAGCACCAGCGTGATCGAGCCGAACAGCAGGCCGATGACGATCGCGGTCATGATCGCGCGCAACAGGATCCGCGCACGCGCCGCGGCAAAGGTCGCGCGCACCGCGTCACCGAAGCGGGTCGCCTCGCGGTCTTCCTGCCCGAACGCCTGCACGACCTTCATCGCGCCGAGCGTCTCGGTGGCGATCGAGCCGACATCGGCGACGCGGTCCTGCGAGGTGCGCGAGTAATTGCGGACGCGCTTGCCGAGCAGCGCGATCGGCAGGACGATCAGGGGGATGCCGATCATCAGCAGACCGGCGAGCTTGGGCGAGATCGCGAACAGATAGATCAGCCCGCCGACCCCGGTGAAGGTGTTGCGCAGCGCGATCGAGACGGTGCTGCCGACGACCTGGTCGATCAGCGCGGTGTCCGAGGTCAGCCGCGAGGCGATCTCCGACGGGCGATTTTCCTCGAAGAAGCGCGGTGTCAGGGTGAGCAGGTGACGCTGCACCGTGGTGCGGATGTCCGCGACGACTCGTTCGCCGAGCCACGACACATAATAGAAGCGCACCGCGGTCGCGACCGCGAGCACGACGACGATCATGAGCAGATAATGGAACGAGGTCCCGACCGATCCGCTCGCGCCCGGGCCGAAGCCGCGGTCGATCACGCGCTTGAAGCCGTAGGGTATGCCGATCGTCGCGGCCGAGGTGGTTACCAGCGCGAGTCCCGCAAAGGTGATCTGGCGCGGGTAGTTCGCGGCGTGTCGCCACACCATTGCAAGGTCGCCGATCCGGCGGGGCGTCTTTTCGTCGAGTATCGGCTTGGCCATGGCGGATCGCCTAGCAGTGGCGAGGGTCACGCTCAACGGCAACCGCATGACGGCCGGGACGTTGGACGAGCAGGACGCGCACGGGATTGGGACACGCGCGCGCCTGCGTCCCGGCAATGCTCTGTTGCGCGGCAGCATAATTGCGTTACGGAAATGTTAACCCCTTTTGGGGTAGAGGATACCGAATGCTCTACGATGCCTATGAATTTCAGCGGTCGATGATGGCAGGTGCCAGCAGAATGGCCAGTTTCGGGGCGGGAATGCTGAACAATCCAGCAAACCCATTCGCCTATTTGGGCGGCGGCGCGGTCGTTGGATCGGCGCTGGAGGTGTTCGCGCACGTCAATGCGACTCGCGGAAAGCCGGCGTTCGGCCTCGACCACACGATCATCGACGGACGCGAATTTGCGGTCCGCGAGGAGATCGTGCTGCGCAAGGATTTCGGCCAGCTCAAGCGGTTTGTGCGGGAGGGCGTCGACGGCGGCCCCAAGCTGCTGATCGTCGCGCCGATGTCGGGGCATTATGCGACTCTGCTGCGCGGCACGGTCGAGCGGATGCTGCCGTTCGCCGACGTGTACATCACCGACTGGCGCGACGCGCGCAGCGTGCCACTGTCCGCCGGACGGTTCGATCTCGACGATTATATCGATTATGTGATCGCGTTCCTCGAGGCGATCGGCGCGAACGAGGGGCAGGGCGGTACACATATGCTGGCGGTCTGCCAGCCGTCGGTGCCCTGTTATGCCGCGGCGGCGCTGATGAGCGCGGACGGCAATCCGTGTCGGCCGAAGACGCTGACGCTGATGGGCGGGCCGGTCGATACGCGCGAGGCACCGACCGCGGTCAACACGCTGGCGACCGAGCGTCCGCATACGTGGTTCGAACAGAATGTCATCGCGACGGTGCCGGCGAATTATCCGGGTGCGGGGCGCAAGGTCTATCCAGGCTTCCTGCAGCTTGCCGGCTTCATGTCGATGAACCTCGGCAACCACATGGTCTCACACTGGGAGATGTATAAGCATCTCGTCCAGGGCGACGGCGAGAGCGCGATGGCGAGCAAGGGGTTTTACGAGGAATATCGCTCGGTCTGCGACATGACCGCCGAATTCTATCTGCAGACGATCGACGTGGTGTTCCAGACCCACGCGCTGCCGCGCGGCCTGCTGACGCACCGCGGACGTCCGGTCGATCCGGCGGCGATCACCGATATCGGCCTGCTGGCGATCGAGGGCGAGCGCGACGATATTTCGGGGCTGGGGCAGACGAAGGCGGCGCTGTCGCTGGCGACTGCTCTTCCTGAGGAAAAGAAGCGCTATCTGATCGCCGAGGGGGCCGGCCATTACGGGATCTTCAACGGATCGCGCTGGCGCAACACGATTGCGCCGGTGGTCGAGGAGTTCATCACCGCGAACGGATGAGAATCCGCCAGTATAAAGCTCGATCGCGACCGCCGGTCCTGAAACGGGCGGTCGCGATCGGTATCTGGGTCAGCCGACCGAGTCGACGACGGCGTGGCTGCTCGACTCGCTCGACGTGATCGTGCCGCCGAACAGCATCTTGACGCGTCCGGTCAGCGAAATGTCGGTTTCCCAGAGTTCCGCGCTGTTGATGTCGAAGCGCAGCAGCGTGAGGTTGGGGTCTTCCTTGCCGCCCGGAAACCAGGCCTCGACCTGGTTGTTCCACAGCTTGTCGATCTGCGTGCGGTCGTTCATCTGCGAGACGGTGCCGGCCATGCACGCGAAGAAATCATGCCCCTTGCCGACGAACTGCGCCATCGCCGCGCCGCCCTTGGCGATGCGGTTGTCGCGACCGGCGAAGAAGAACAGCACGTTGGGCTGATCGTCGTCGAGCTGTGCGGTCATCGGCTCGGAATGCTGGCCATCGTCGAGGCCGATCATCACGAACGGGCTGGACTTCAGCTTGTCGAGGAAGGTGTTCGCGACTTCCTGCGGGGTATCCTTGTCGGCCATCGTCGTTCTCCTATTGGCTTGGATTGCCACAGAGAACGGGCGGGGCGGAGGATGGTTGCGACCGCCGCCCCGCGACCATCACAGCACCTCGAACAGGCCCGCCGCGCCCATGCCGCCGCCGACGCACATCGTCACGACGACATGCTTCGCGCCGCGACGCTTGCCCTCGATCAGCGCATGGCCGGTCGCGCGTGCGCCGGTCATGCCGTAGGGATGGCCGATCGAGATCGCGCCGCCGCTGACGTTGAGCAGTTCGTCGGGAATGCCGAGCGTGTCGCGGCAATAGAGGACCTGGACCGCGAACGCCTCGTTCAGCTCCCACAGGCCGATATCGTCCATCTTGAGGCCGAAGCGCTTGAGCAGCTTGGGAATCGCGACGACCGGGCCGATCCCCATCTCGTCGGGTTCGGTGCCGCCGACCGCCATGCCGATATAGCGACCGAGCGGCTGCAGCCCGCGCTGCGACGCGATCTTCTCCTCCATCAGCACCGAGGCGGACGACCCGTCGGACAGCTGGCTGGCATTGCCCGCGGTGATCGTCATGTCGGGGCCCATCACGGGTTTCAGAGACTGGAGACCCTCGAGCGTGGTGTCGGCGCGGTTGCCCTCGTCGCGGGCGATCGTCACCTCCTTGTAGGTGACGTCCTTGGTCTCCTTGTTGACGATCGCCATGTTCGCGGTGACGGGGACGATCTCGGCGTCGTAATAGCCCGCGGCCTGCGCGGCGGCGGTGCGCTGCTGCGACTGGAGTGCATAGGCGTCCATCGCGTCGCGCGTGATGCCGTAGCGCTTGGCGACGACTTCGGCGGTCTGGAGCATCGGCATATAGACGTCGCGGTGCATTGCGAGCAGTTCGGGATCGGGGGCGACGCGCATCTGCGGCGTCTGGACGAGGCTGATGCTCTCGACCCCGCCGCCGATGGTGATGTCCATCTGGTCGGTGATGATCTGCTTGGCGGCGGTGGCGATCGCCATCAGCCCGCTGGCGCACTGGCGGTCGAGCGACATGCCGCTGACCGTCGTCGGCAGCCCGGCGCGGAGCAGCGAGGTGCGCGCGATATTGCCCGCCTGATGCCCCTGTTGCAGCGCGCAGCCGAAGACGACGTCGTCGACGTCGCCCCCGTCGATGCCGGCGCGCTCGACCGCGGCCTTGATCGCGTGGCTGGCGAGCGTCGGCGCGGGGGTGTTGTTGAATGCACCGCGATAGGCGCGGCCGATCGGGGTGCGGGCGGTGGAGACGATGACGGCTGAACGCATGATGCTATCCCTTTTTCTGAAGTCCCCTCCCGCAAGCGGGAGGGGAGCGGTATCAAACGAAAACCTGGCTGATCCATTCGGCGATCAGGGCGGGCTTGTCCTGGCCCTCGATCTCGACCGCGAAGCTGTTGGTCTGCTGCCACTGGCCGGGGCGCTTCTCGTCGAACGACAGCAGCTTGAAGCGGCCGCGGACCTTCGATCCCGACCGGACGGGCGTGAGGAAGCGGACCGAATTGCCGCCGTAATTGACGCCCATCTTCGCGCCCTCGATGGTCGGTGCGTCGGGGATCTTCGACGACAGGAGCGGCATCAGCGAGAGCGTGAGGAAACCGTGCGCGATCGTCCCGCCGAACGGGGTCTGGGCCGCGCGGGCGGGGTCGACATGGATGAACTGATGGTCGCCGGTGGCGTCGGCGAACTTATCGATCATGCCTTGCGTGACCTCGACCCAGTCGGACAGCGTCTCGGTGCCGACGCGGTTCTGCATCTCGGCAGTGGTGATCGTCGCCACGGCATTCCCCTCCTAGCCTGTTTGGCGCTAAGCGCAGCGACGTCTCTAGGCGTACAGGCTGGCCGACCGCAAGCCTCACCCAACCGGAAGCTGGAAAATGTCGACTGCCGTAACCTCCAATGCCCGTAACACCATGGCAAAGCTGTACCGCGCAAGCGAACCCGATGTTCTAAAACCGCTGCTGGAGCGTGCCGCGCTCGATTCGGATTCGCGTGAGCGGGTGATGGGTCATGCGCTCGGCCTGCTCGCCGACCTGCGCGCGGCGCAGAGCAAGGGCTGGGTGAACCAGTTCCTCCAGGAATATCGGCTGAATTCGTCCGAAGGCGTCGCGTTGCTCAGCCTCGCCGAGGCGTTTTTGCGCGTGCCCGATCCCGAGACCGCGGACCTGCTGATCGCGGACAAGCTGGGCGATGCCGACTGGCGTGCGCATGCGGGCAAGTCGAATTCGAAGCTCGTCAATTCGGCGACCTGGGGGCTGGTGGTCGGCCGCGTGCTGGTCGGCGAGGGCGCGACCGGGCCGCTGCGCCGGCTGATCAGCCGGGCTGGCGAGCCGTTCGTGCGCCAGGCGGTCGGGGCGGCGATGAAGATGATGGGCGAGATCTTCGTGATGGGCCGCACCATCGACGAGGCGATGAAGCGGATGCGGCGGCCGGAGAACAAGGGCTTCACCGCGAGCTTCGACATGCTGGGCGAAGCGGCGCGGACGCATGCGGATGCGCAGCGCTATTTCCAGGCCTATGTCGGTGCGGTCGATGCGGTCGGGCGCGATCCGGCGGCGGGGCATTCGATCTCGGTCAAGCTGTCGGCGCTGCACCCGCGCTATGAGGTCGCGCGGTGGAGCGAGTGCGTGCCCGCGCTGACCGAGATGCTCGAGGCACTGGCGGTGCAGGCGGCGTCGAAGGGCATTGCGCTGACCGTCGATGCGGAGGAGTCCGAGCGGCTCGAGATGAGCCTCGACATCATCGGCACGGTCGCCGGGCTGCCGTCGCTGAAGGGCTGGGACGGGTTCGGCATGGCGGTGCAGGCGTATGGCAAGCGCGCGCGGCCGGTGATCGCATGGGCGAACGGGCTCGACCGCGTGATGAACGTGCGGCTGGTCAAGGGCGCGTACTGGGACAGCGAGATCAAGCGGACGCAGGTCGAGGGGCTGGCGGACTATCCGCTGTTCACGCGCAAGGCGGCGACCGACGTGTCGTATCTGGCGGTCGCCAAGGACATGCTGGCGGCGGAGAATATCCGGCCGGCGTTCGCGAGCCACAATGCGCTGACGGTCGCGACGATCATGGAATGGGCGGGCAACAGCCGCGATTTCGAGTTCCAGCGGCTGCACGGCATGGGCGACGGGCTGTACGAGCGGCTGGTGCAGGAGAATGGCTATCATTGCCGCGTCTATGCGCCGGTCGGTGGGCACCGCGACCTGCTGGCGTATCTCGTCCGGCGTCTGCTGGAGAATGGGGCGAATTCGAGCTTCGTGCATCAGCTGGCGGATGAGCGGCTGACCGAGGGGGAGATTCTCGCGGATCCGGTGGCGAAGATCGCCGCGGTCGGGGGCAAGCGGCATCCGAGCATTCCGTTGCCGGTCGACCTGTTCGGGGCGGGCGGGCACCGGAATTCGGCGGGGCTGGATTTGAGTGACGTGGATACGCTGGCGGCGACTGTTAAGGTGGTGAATGCGCCGGTTGGTTCGTCAGGGCACCACCCCGGCGAAGGCCGGGGCCCAGTTGGGGGCGGTGATGCGGCTGAGGGCGGCGCGTCGTCACGGCAGCCTTCCCAACTGGACCCCGGCCTTCGCCGGGGGGGAGCAGAAGAGTTGGGCGGGGATCAGGTCACGGCCGCGATCACCCGCGCGCAGGCGGCGTTCCCGGGCTGGTCGCGGTCGCCGGTCGAAGAGCGCGCGGCGTGTCTCGACCGGCTGGCCGACCTGCTCGAAAAGCATCGCGACGAGCTGATGGCGATCTGTGTGCAGGAGGCGTTCAAGACGATCCCGGACGCGATCGGCGAGGTGCGCGAGGCGGTGGATTTCTGCCGCTATTATGCGCAGCAGGCGCGCGCGAAGCTGCAGCCGATCGAACTGCCGGGGCCGACCGGCGAGCGCAACATGCTGCATATCGAGGGGCGCGGCGTCTGGGCGACGATCGCGCCGTGGAACTTCCCGCTGGCGATCTTCCTGGGGCAGACGGTGGCGGCGCTCGTCACGGGCAATGCAGTGGTGGCCAAGCCCGCGCCGCAGACGCCGCGGATCGCCGCGCGGGCGGTCGAACTCGCGCATGAGGCGGGCGTGCCGGCCGACGTGCTGGTCCTGGTCACGGGCGGGCCGGAGGTCGGTGCGGCGCTGACCGCGGACGCGCGGATCCAGGGCGTGGCGTTCACGGGGTCGACCGCGACCGCGCGCAAGATCGCACGCGCGCTGCTCGAGGACGACAGCCGGCCGATCGTGCCGCTGATCGCGGAGACGGGCGGGATCAACGCGATGATCGTCGATTCGACCGCGCTGCCCGAGCAGGTCGTGGCGGACGTGATCGCCTCGTCCTTCCGCTCGGCGGGGCAGCGTTGCTCGGCGCTGCGGCTGCTGCTGGTGCAGGAGGATATCGCGGACGGCGTGATCGAGATGCTGTCGGGCGCGATGGACACGCTGAGGATCGGCCGTGCGGGCGATCCGGCGACCGATGTCGGGCCGGTGATCGACCAGGCCGCCTATGACCGGCTGATGGCGTATCGCGCGCGGGTGGCGGCGAAGACCGTCAAGACGCTCGACGTGCCCGCGGACGGCCTGTTCGTGCCGCCGACTTTGGTGCGGATCGGCGCGATCGAGGATCTGAACGAGGAGTGGTTCGGGCCGATCCTCCATGTCGCGACTTGGGAGGCGGGCAAGCTGAGCGAGACGATCGCGCGGGTCAACGCCAAGGGCTACGGCCTGACGATGGGGCTGCACAGCCGGATCGCGCGCGCGGCCGAGGTGATCGAGGCAGAGGCGGCGGTCGGCAACCTGTACATCAACCGGTCGATGATCGGTGCGGTGGTCGGATCGCAACCGTTCGGCGGCGAGGGGCTGTCGGGGACCGGGCCCAAGGCGGGCGGGCCGCGCTATCTCTACCGTTTCTGTGCGGAGCGGGCGGTGTCGGTCGATACGACGTCGGCTGGCGGGAATGCGACGTTGCTGTCGCTGGATGAGGGCGGGATCTGAGGGGGCTTTTCTAGGCCTATTTACCTTCGCCTCGTCATGCTCGCGGAGGCGGGGATCCATAGTGGCTGGCGGTGGGGGGTATCGCGATCCGTTGAGGATATGGATCCCCGCCTTCGCGGGGATGACGGAGGGGGGTGGGCTTTATCTTGTATGAGACGTGCCGCGCTTCCTTCGTCCTCCCCGGCGGAGGCCGGGGCCCAGTTGGGGGACGGGCGTAACGACGGGTGCGTTCCGTTACTGCGGCCTCACCAACTGGGCCCCGGCCTTCGCCGGGGAGGTGTAACAGGTTGGCGTGGCGAGTACCCTTCAGACCCGGGGGCGGCGTCAGGTGGATGGTGTATTTGCGCCTGACCGCTGCGCTTCCCCGTACGGCATCACGATCGACCCGTCCGGGGCGGCGGTGAGGTTGACCTGGGTGGGGAAGGCGATCTCTATCTTTTCGTCGTTGAACCGCTGGAGGATGGCGATGCCGACGGCGGTGCGGCCGTTGTAGAAGCTGGCATAGTCGGGGCCGTCGCTGTCGAACTGGACCTCGAAATCGAGGCTCGATGCGCCGAAGCCGGTGAAGCCTGCGCGGACGAAGATCTTGCCCTGCGCCTCGACCACGTCCTTCAGCATGTCGGGAATGCGCGCGCAGATTTCGGCGGGGGTGAAATAGGTGACGCCGATGATGAACTTCGCGCGGCGGTGATTGCGCTGCGTGTTGTTGAGGATCTCCTTGTTGAGGAGATTCTTGTTAGAGATGACCCGCTCTTCGCCGTCGATGCCGCGGATGCGCGTCGATTTCAGGCCGATCGCCTCGACGCTGCCCGAGGCGGTGTCGTAGCTGATCGAATCGCCGCGGCGGAACGGGCGGTCGAAGATGATCGCGAGCGCGGCGAACAGGTCGGCGAAGATGCCCTGCGCGGCCAGACCGATCGCGATGCCACCGACACCGAGGCCCGCGACGAGGCCGGTCACGTTGACGCCGAGATTGTCGAGCACGACGACCATCGCGACCGCGAACACGACGAAGGTGACGAGCAGGCGGATCAACCCCATCGCCGACAGCAGCGCCTCACCCGAATAATGTTCGGACTGGGTGCGGTGCTCGATCGCGCCTAGGATGATCTCGCGCACCCAGACCGCGACCTGGAACACCGCGGCGACGGTGAAGAGGAAGTTGACCGTGGTCGCGACCTCGCCCGGTGCGGCGGAATAGCCGTCGACGAGCTTGGCGGCGAGCATGACGATGAAGAAGTTGCTGGTCCGTGAGACCGCCTTGCCGACGACGATCCCCCAGCCGTTGAGCGCGCGCGGGCGTTCGCACAGCCGGCTGCCGAAGCGGCGTGCGGTGTGGAGCGCGAGGACGATCAGCGCGCCGGCGCCGAACGCGATCAGGATCTGCAGCCAATAGGCCTGGACCCAGGCGAGGCTGGCGGTGACAAAGCCCTGTGCCTGGCTGCCGACATCGCTCGCGTTGAAGATGGGGGCCTTGGCGACGCTGTTCGTATTGGACATCTGGATACTCGTCAGGCCGCGACGGTGATGGTCGCGGGCGTGCCGGCTTCGAGGAAGGCGATCAGGCCGCATTCCTCCCGGCTGAGATAGCGCTTGGCGCGCGGGAGGCGGAGCGCCTTGCGGAAGGTCGACTGGCCCTGTTTGACGAGGTCGATCAGGGCCGGGTGGACATAGCTTTTCCGCGCGATGGCATGCGTGTTGCCGAGCCGCGCGACGACCGGTTCGAGCATCGCCTTCAGGCTGAGATCGCGCTCGGCCGAGGCGAGCGCCTCGAACGCGGCGACGCTGGCGGCCCAGGTGCGGAAGTGCTTGGCGGTGAAGTCGGTGCCGGTGACCGCCTGGATATAGGCGTTGACGTCGCTCGACGTGACGGGATGCGCCACGCCGTCATCGTCGAGCCAGGCGAAGAGATGCTGTTCGTCGAGATCCTGGCATTTCTTCACGAAGCTGCTGAGCGAGCGGTCGGTGATCCGGAGCGTCCGCATCTTGCCCGACTTGCCCTTATATTCGAGCCGGAGCGTGGCGCCCTTCACCGCGCCGTGGCGCTTGCGGAGCGTGGTCGCGCCGAAGCTCTCGTTCGCGGCGGCATAGGCCTCGTTCCCGATGCGGATATGCCCGCCGTCGAGCAGGCGGAGGACCGCGGCTACCGCGCGGTCACGGCTGAGCGAGCGTTTGCGCAGATCGGCCTCGACCGCCTTGCGCAGCTTCGGGAGGGCGAGACCGAAATCGGCGCAACGCTCATATTTCGCGGCGTCCTGCGCCTCGCGGAAGCCGGCGTGATAGCGATATTGCTTGCGACCCTTCTCGTCCCAGCCGACCGCCTGGATGTGACCATTGGGCTTGGGGCAGAACCAGGCGTTGCTGTAGGCGGGGGGCAGGCCGACCGCGTTGAGCCGGTCGATCTCGTCACGGTCGGTGATGCGGGTGCCCGATGCGTCCCAATAGCCCCAGCCGGCGCGCATCTTGCGGCGGGAAATGCCGGGCTTGCTGTCATCTGAATATACGAGTCTGCTGGGCAATGCGTCGTTCCTTCCGGCCGTCATTCGAAATGTTCGGGCGGGCGCATCGTTCCGGAACGACCGGCGCGGCGCGGGGTTGAGGGGGCACGGGATTTCACTGGAGACATGACATGGCCGATCTTTCCCAGGCACGCATTCTGATCCTCGCCACCGACGGTTTCGAGACCGTCGAGCTGTTCGAACCCAAGAAGGCGCTCGAGGCGGTGGGCGCGAAGGTGACGCTCGCGTCGATCAAGACCGACCCGATCCAGGGCATGAAGGGCGACATCAACAAGGCGGAGACGATCACCCCCGAGCTGACGCTCGATGAGGTCGATACCGACGATTACGACGCGCTGGTGCTGCCCGGTGGCGTCGCGAACCCCGACGCGATGCGCGTCCAGGAGCGCGCGATCGAGATCATCACCGAGTTCATGGAGGACGGCAAGATCGTCGCGGCAATCTGCCACGCGCCCTGGCTGCTGGCCGAGGCGGATGTGATCGACGGGCGCCGGCTGACGAGCTTCCCGTCAATCCGCACCGATCTGGAGAATGCCGGCGCGGAGGTGGTCGACGAGGAGGTCGTGGTCGACGACAATCTGATCACCAGCCGCAAGCCCGACGACATCCCCGCGTTCAACAAGGCGATCATCGCGGCGCTCGAGGAAGAACTGGCGGACGAGCCGGTCGACTGACAGCCGACGGCAAGAGGCGACGAAATACCGGGGGTCAGCGCGTTCGCTGGCCCCTTTTTGCTGCATGTCCAAAGCGGTTGATCCAGGCTTGCGCGGGCCGCTCGACGCCGTGGTACAGCGCGAGGGAGGCCAGCAGGATCCCGAGGAGAAGCGCGCCGATCAGGAGCGGCGGGACCGCGACCGCGCTGGCGACGAACGCCATCTTGAACGCGGTCCAGAGCAATGAATGGCTGAGATAGGTCGAAAAGCTGATCTCGCCGAGCCGGTGCAGCGGCCATGAGGCGAGCGGGTTGCGGGGCCGGCTGGAGGTCAGCGCGAGCGCGAGCAGCAGTGCCGCGAGTGCGGCCGGCACCGCGACGATCTCGTTAAGAAGGCCGGTTGCGAAGCTCGCAAAGCCCAGGCCGCTGACGCACAGCGCCGCGACGATTGCACGCCGGGGCTGCTCGCGGTGGCGCAGCCACAGGGCTGCGACCGCGGTGCCTGCTGCGAATTCGGTGACGCAGCGCAGGACGCCGAACCAGGGGATCGCCTGGCCCAGCGTCGCCATGCCGTTCGATCGCATGACATAGGCAAGCAGGCCCAGCGCGACGGCGATCGCCGCGATCAGGCCGGGTGTCGGGACGCGGCGCCAGTCGATGACGAGCGGGAGCAGCGGGAAGGCGAGATAGGCGAACATCTCGCTCGAGATCGACCAGGCGGGATCGTTCCAGTCTAGCGCGGTGATGCCGAACCAGTCGCGCGTCATCGGCCAGTTCTGGAGCAGGACGATATGCACCGGCAAGCGGTCGAGCGGGAAGCGCGGGTCGGGCGGTCGTCCGGTCAGCGCGAGCGCAGCGACGATGAGCAGCGCGAAACCGAGCATGACGAGGTGGAGCGGCCAGATCCGCGCGACCCGGCGGCGCAGGAAGCCGGGGATGGCGCGCCAGCGCTGCACGGTGATCCGGTCGGCATAGCTCAGCCAGATCACGAAGCCCGAGAGCAGGAAGAAGAAGTCGACCGCGAGATAGCCCTTGGCGAGAACGCGCTGCACGCCGTCGGACACGCCGAGCGCGGCGCGGAGATGGAACAGCACGACGAACCAGGCGGCGACGCCGCGCGCGCCGGTCAGCGCCCGGAGTTCGCTCATGCGGGCAGGGGCGTGCGCGCGGGACGACGCATCGGACGGAAGCTCGCGTCACGGCGCTTGCGCCCGAGATAGGTGTCGAGCCCGATCTGTGCGCCGATCAGCATGTAGATGAACGGCTGGAACGCGATCGCGATGAACGCCGCTCCGAGCAGATAGACGAGATGGCCGGTCTGCAGCGCGGCGGCGAGCGGGCCGGCCCAGGCGAACTCTCCCGCGGGATCGCGGTAGCGGCGGCGCAGTATCTCCATCCGGACCAGGCCGCCGAGATTGAGGACCAGCCACAGCGCGAGCCCGAAATAGCCCTGTTCGCCGAGCATCTCGAAATAGGCGCTGTGATAGGCGCGCGCCTTGTCTTCTTCGACACGGCCCGGCGTCGCAGCACCGGCCCCGGCGAGGTCGTAGCGGATGCGGTTGCCGCGATACGCT
This sequence comes from Sphingomonas sp. CFBP 13733, assembly GCF_014841795.1. NCBI lineage: Bacteria > Pseudomonadati > Pseudomonadota > Alphaproteobacteria > Sphingomonadales > Sphingomonadaceae > Sphingomonas > Sphingomonas sp. CFBP 13733. The sequence goes on along the minus strand of NZ_JACYUP010000001.1, from coordinate 684,536 downwards.
TCGAACCCGCCGCCGAACGGATGCGATTTGGCATAGTCGATCGTCCACTGCCACACCGCGATCCGGGTCGAGGCGGATTCGTCGGCCTGGTAGGTCTTGATCGTGTTCATGCGGTCGGTGAAGGTCGAGGGCAGGAAGGGGATCGCGATCAGCCCGAGTGCGGCCAGCCCCGCCAGATACAGCGCCTTGCGCTTGACGACGCGGAGCGACAGGACCGCGAGCAGCGCGATGCAGAGCAGACCGGTGCGCGTCGAGGTGCCGACCGGGATCAGCAGACAGGCGAAGACGAGCGCGACGCAGAAGCCGCGCACGCGCCAGTCGGGTCTGAAGATCGTCCCGTAGCGCATGAACCAGATAATGATCGGGATGATCGCGACCGCGACCGCGCTGATCGTGCTGCCTTCGTAGAGCCCCGAATTATTGTCGACCATCAGGTTCAGCTGGCCATAGCCGCCGCCGCCGCTGGCGATCGTCTTGATCCCGCCGACGATGATGATCGAGGCCGCCGACAGGATCATGAACAGCAGCAGCGCCTCGATCCGGAGCCGGGTGCGCAGTGTCAGCGGCAGGAAGGCGGCAAAGGCGAGCGCCTTCCAGACCCAGTCCCATTTGTCCTTCGCCTCGATCGGGAAGTCGGCGGCGAGCGTGGTCGCCCAGCAATAGAGCAGCAGCACGACGATCAGCAGCTGGCGCGGCGCGACCCGCGTGTCGCGCTTGTCGTCCGCGATCAGCCAGCCGCCGACCGCCAGCGCGACCGCGATCAGCGAGATCGGGACGGTGTTGAGCAGCAGATAGGTCAGCCGCTGCGGCGAGACGATGTCGATATAGACATAGGCGAGGACGAGCAGGAACGGACGCCGGAACCCGAGCGCGAAGATCGCAGCCAGAAAGGCGATGAAGGCGAGATCACGCACGCGGGCGGCGTCCGGTACCGCGTGCCGCCGGGCGGTCACCGGCGGGCGTGCCGTCACCCTCGCGATCGTTGCCGGCTTCCGGCTCGGAATCGAGATCGGGGCGGCGGAGCAGCAGGATCGCGGCGAGCATCATCAGGCCGTGCGTCAGGCCCAGCGCGAAATTGTCGATCATCGGCCGGCCTTTCCGTGTCTGCGCGGTCCCGTTGCCGCCCGTGTCCGTCGCAGCGGCATAGGCCATGGCGGTTGACGCGCCGTTAAGCGCTGTCATGGCAACACGCTACTCACGATGCGCATTCTTCATATCCTCGACCACGGCCTGCCCCTGCAGAGCGGCTATACCTTTCGCACGCGGGCGATCCTCAAGGCGCAGGAGGCGCGCGGCTGGACGGTCGCGGCGGTGACCGGGCAGCGTCATGGGCCGGCCGGTGCCGCGGTGGAGTCGGTCGACGGGCTGACCTTCCATCGCACGCCGGCGACGCGCCGGCCGGGGCCGCTGGGCGAGATCGCCGGGATCCGCGCCTTTGCCCGCCGGATCGAGGCGGCGGTCGATGCCTTTCGCCCCGATATCCTGCACGCGCATTCGCCGGTGCTCGATGCGTTGGCCGGCCTCATCGTCGCGCGGCGGCGCAAGCTGCCGCTGGTCTACGAGATCCGGGCGTTCTGGGAGGATGCCGCGGTTGGCAACGGGACCGGGACCGAGGGATCGCTCGCCTATCGGACGACGCGCGCGCTCGAGACCTGGGCGGTCGGTCGTGCGGACGGCGTCGCGGTCATCTGCGAAGGGCTGCGCGACGACCTGATCGCGCGGGGGATCGACGGGGGCAAGATCATGGTGTCGCCCAACGGCGTCGACCTGACGCTGTTCGGGGCGGTCCCGCCGCGCGATGACGCGCTGGCGGCGACGCTGGGGCTCGACGGCAGGGACGTGGTCGGCTTCATCGGCAGCTTCTATGACTACGAAGGGCTGGACGACCTGATCGCGGCAATGCCCGCGCTGGTCGCCGCACGGCCGGACGCGCGGCTGCTGCTGGTCGGGGGCGGGCCGATGGCGGATGCGCTGGCGGCGCAGGCCGCGGCCTCGCCGGTCGCGGACGCGATCCATTTCGTCGGCCGGGTGCCGCATGCCGAGGTCGAGCGCTATTACGGGCTGATCGACATCCTCGCCTATCCGCGCAAGCGGATGCGGCTGACCGATCTGGTCACGCCGCTCAAGCCGCTCGAGGCGATGGCGCAGGGGCGGATGGTGGCCGCGTCGGACGTGGGCGGACACCGCGAGTTGATTCGTGACGGGGATACGGGCACGCTGTTCCCACCCGACGATCCGCCAGCGATCGCGGCGGCACTGGCGGGGATGTTCGACGATCGCGCGGACTGGCCGTCGCGCCGCCAGCGCGCGCGGGCGTTCGTCGAGCGCGACCGTAACTGGTCGTCAAACATTTTGCGTTACGAACCGCTTTACCATCGGCTGATACAGGCCGAATGACGGACCATGGCATGACCGAATTCCATCGACAGTCCCCGATCCGCCACCTTCCCGTCGCCGCTGCGCTGCTCGTCGCGGTCGCCGCGATCCTTGGCTTCGTTGCGATGCCGGGGACGATGCTCGAGGAACTGGTCTGGCGGACCGGCGTCGCCGCGCTGATCCCCGCCGCACAGCCGCCGCTGGGGATGACCGCGCGCGTCGTTCTCGCGCTCGCCACCGCGGTCATCGGCGCGGCGGTGACCTGGTCGGCGCTGTTCCTGCTGGTGGGGCCGGGGGGGCTGCTGGTGCGTCCGCCCCGTCGTCGCGACGACGGCGTGCCGGTCGTCCGCCGGGCCGATGCGCATCCCGACGCGCCGCCACGTCGGCCGATGACCGCGGCCGATCTTGGGACGCCGATGATGGAAGTGACGGCGGCGAATCCGGTCACGCTCGAGCGGTCGATCCCGGCGGACCTCGACCAGCCGCTCGCGGCGTTCGACCCGCATGCGATCCTGCCGGTGCCGATGGCGCCGATCCCGCCCGTGGCGCCGCTGGTGCAGGCCGAGGCGGCGCCGGTCGCGCCAGCCACTCCGGTGGAAGACGAGGAGCGGGTCGAAGCATTAGCCGACGCATCCGTCGCGATCGACGAGCCGGTGCAGGCCGCGACGGTCCCGATCATGGTCAGCGAGCCGGTCGCGCCGCGAGTTTCCGTGGCCTGGTCAGCGCCATCGCCGGTTCCACCGTCAGCTGGTGCGGTAAACGGTGCGGCGCGGCATGAGCCGCGTCTGGTCGATACGCCGGCGCCGGCTGCATCGCCGTCACCACCCTCGATCGAGTCGCTGTTGCGGCGGCTGGAGCAGGGTGCGACCCGGCGGCGTCAGGCGACATCGGGCTGACATACCGCGACCGCGTGAAACCGCTGTTGATACGAAGAAACCTCTGATACCGATTGCTCGAAAACGACGGTCGGAGGGGTCATGGCGCAGGTCGCGGATCAATCGAAGTTCGAAGAAGCGCCGCCGCCTGCAGAGCCGGACGGGCAGGCGGGGGCGACCCGCTATGGCTGGTACGTGCTGTCGATCCTGTTCCTGGTCTATGTGCTCAACTTCGTCGACCGGCAGATCATCTCGATCCTTGCCGAGGACATAAAGCGCGATCTGGGGCTGAAGGACCAGGATCTCGGGTTTCTCTACGGGACCGCCTTCGGGGTCTTTTATGCGCTGTTCGGGATTCCGCTCGGGCGGCTTGCGGACAATTGGCACCGCGTCCGGCTGATGACGATCGGCCTGACGCTCTGGTCGGTGATGACGGCGGTGTCCGGCCTGTCGCGGACCGGCGGGCATCTCGCGGCGGCGCGGATCGGCGTCGGTATCGGCGAGGCGACCGCCAGCCCGTCGGCCTATTCGCTGATATCCGATTATTTCCCCAAAAGGCTGCGTGCGACCGCGCTGTCGATCTATTCGGCCGGGCTTTATGTCGGTGGCGGCTGCTCGCTGTTCATCGGCGGGGCGATCGTGCAGGGCTGGAACCGGGCCTATCCGGGCGGCGGGCCGTTCGGGCTGGTCGGGTGGCAGGCGGCGTTCATGGCGGTCGGTGTGCCGGGTCTGCTGCTCGCGATCTGGATCGCGACGCTGAGGGAACCGATCCGCGGGCATGTCGAGGGGCTTCCCGAACCGGCGCCGCACCCCGCACCGTTCCGCGCCTTTGCTGGCGAGCTGCTGACGATCGTGCCGCCGCTGACTCTGGTCGGTGCGGCGATGGGCGGGGTCGGGGCGTTCGTCGTCAACCTCGCCGGGCTGGCGATCGTCACGCTGGCGGTGGTCGGACTGGTGGCAGCAGGCGAACCTTGGCCGCAATGGGTGGCGATCGGGACCGGCGTTTATGCCGTGTTTTCCTGGGCCTGTGCGCTGCGCCGCCGCGATCCGCCGACCTTCGCGCTGATCATCGGGACGCCGGCGTTCCTGTGCACGGTCGTCGCCTATGGCCTGAACGCGTTCCTGAGCTATGCGGCGAGCTTCTGGGCGGCGCCCTATGCGCTGCGCGTGCTCGGCGCGACGCCGTCGAGCGCGGGGTTCCTGCTCGGCGGGCTGGGCGCGCTTGCGGGGTTTCTCGGGCTGACGATGGGCGGGGTCATGTCCGACCGGTTGCGGCGGACCAACCCGGCGGGGCGGCTCTGGGTGGTGATCTTCGGCGCGGTCGTGCCGGTGCCGTTCCTGTGCCTCGCCTTCACCGCGTCGGCGCCGCTGCCCTTCTATGCCGGGATCTTCCTCGCGCAGATCACGGCGAGCTGTGCGCTCGGTGCCGCGGCGGCGACGACGCAGGATCTCGTGCTGCCGCGGATGCGGGGAACGGCGACCGCCACCTTCTTCATCGGCACGACGCTGATCGGGCTGGCGCTCGGGCCATATCTGGCGGGGCGCGTGTCGACGCTCAGTGGGAGCCTGTCGGTCGGGATGCTGTCGCTGCTGGTCAGCGTGCCGATCACGCTGGCCACGGCGATGGCGGCGTACCGGCTGGTCCCGGCCGCCGAGGCGTCGCGCGAGGCGCGGGCCCGGGCGGCGGGGGAGGTCGCCTAGCCATGGCCCCTCGCCGAGGATGCCATGGCACGGCGGGGTGGTTCAGCTCGGCTGGAACACGCCGCACGCGATGCGTCCGCCGCTGTTGCCGGACGGATCGGTCATCAAATCGTCGGGACCGGCATGGACCACGAACGCCGAACCATCGGCATCGAGCAGCCCGGCCATCGTCGCGCCCGGGATCGTGACGCCGACCGTGCCGCGGCCGTCGGTGCCGGTGATCAGATTGGGCAGATCGCCCTCATGCGGCCCCTGCGGGTTCATCGACCCGTGCTTCATCGACGTCGGGTTCCAGTGCCCCCCCGCGGTCGTGAAGTCGGGGGCGTCGCAGCGGCCGGTCGTGTGGATATGGACGCCGTGCGTGCCCGGCGGCAGCGCCTTGGCATCGACGGTGAAGCGCAGTCCGCCGGCGACGTCGGTCGCGGTCGCGCGGCCGACATCGACCCCGGCGGCGTTCATCAGCATCGCGCGTGCGCTCTGCCCGCCTGCAACCGGCGTGCCCGTCTCGAGCCCCTTCTGATCGCAGGCCGCCAGTCCGAGCGCCGCTGCACCGACCAGCGCAAATGTTGCAATCCGCATGTCCGTCTCTCCCTATTGATCCGACGCGAACCCGCCAAAGTCGCCGGCGGTTCCGGCGTCCGGTTCGAGCGGCCAGCGCAGCAGCGGTTCGTACCAGGCACCGTCGCGGCCGAGGTGGCTCTGGTACAGCGTCAGATGGGCCATCGCAAACGGCGCGCTGGCGAGGCCGGCATGGCGGGCGATCCAGCCGTCGATCTCCGGGGACGTGCCGAGCGATCGCGGCAGCCGCGCGAGCGTGACGTGCGGCAGATAGGCGCGGCGGTCGGGTGGCAGCCCGGCGCGGACCACCGCCTGATCGACCTTGCGGTGGAGCGCGGTGAGCGCGGCATGCGGGGTGACGCCCGCCCAGAGCGTGTCGGTCCGCCCGCGGCTCGCGAACTGGCCGACCGCATGCAGCGCAACCGTTGGCGCCGCCGGCGTCAGCGACAGGCGGAGCCGGTCGATCTCGGTCACGATGTCGTCGGCCAGGCGCGGATCGACTTCGCCAAGGAAGCGCGTCGTAACGTGGAGCTGCTCATCATCCTGCCAGCGCGCACCGCCGATCCCGTCCATCAGGTCGAACAGCATCTCGCGGATGTGGAGGGGCGGGCGGAGCGCGAGAAACAGGCGTAACATCGGCAGGAATCATAGCGCCGATCACCCCGAATTGGGAACGTCTCCGCTTGAAAATCGTCCTTCCATCACCGATGTTGCACGCAACCGGCATGTGGCCGGATAGAGGAGTTGTAATTTCAATGGCTAATTGGTCTGATCCCCGGCCTCGTGCCGCGCCGTTCGGAGCGACGGCCACCACCACCGGTTCGGCAGCGTATGACGCGGGTCTCCGCTCGTACATGCTGTCGGTCTATAACTATATGGGCTCGGGCGTGCTGTTGACCGGCATCGTCGCGCTTCTGTTCGCCTGGGGCGGTGCATCGTCGCCTGCCGCACAGGTGTTCATGGGCGGCGGTCCGCTGAAGTACGTCATCATGTTCGCGCCGCTCGCGATCGTGTTCGGCATGAGCTTCGGCCAGAACCGGATGAGCACCGCGACGCTGCAGATGCTGTTCTGGGGCTTTGCGATCCTGATGGGTCTGTCGCTGTCGACGATCTTCCTGGTCTATAGCGGCACGTCGATCGCCAGCGCGTTCTTCGCGACGGCTGCCGGCTTTGCCGGGCTGAGCCTGTACGGTTACACCACGAAGCGTGATCTGTCGGCGTTCGGGACGTTCCTGATCATCGGCGTGGTCGGTCTGCTGGTGGCGAGCATCATCAACATCTTCCTCCAGTCGGGTGTCATGCAGCTGGTTATCAGCGGCGTCGGCGTACTGCTGTTCGCAGGTCTGACGGCCTATGACACGCAGCGTACCAAGAGCCTGTACATGCAGGTCGCGGGTACGGACATGGTCGGCAAGGTCGTGATCATGTCGGCGCTGAGCCTGTATCTCGACTTCATCAACATGTTCATGTTCGTGCTTCGCCTGTTCGGCAGCAGCCGCAACTAAGCGCTTCGCACCTTCTCTGAGTGACGGTCCGGCGGGAAACTGCCGGGCCGTTTTTGCATCCTGGCCAGGATTTAAGACCACAATGCGTCTCTCGATCGACGTTCATCTGGATTATGGAATTGCCGGCGACGCCGACGTGTTGCTGCAGATCGAGGCGGCGGCGATGCCCGACCAGCGGATCGAGGAACAATCGCTGACGATCTGGTCGGACAGCCCGATCCGCGCGGTCCCGGGCGAGGACGGCATCGGCCAGCGCTGCTGGGCGCGGGGACATGGCAGGCTTACCGCGGCGTACCGCGCGGTGGTGAAGGTCGAGCGGCCGGTCGTCGCGCTCGGCGCCTATGGCACGACGCCGCCCCGGCTGCTGCCCGGCGACGTCACCGCCTATCTGATGCCCAGCCGCTATTGCCAGTCGGACCGGTTCGAGGGGTTCGTCGCGCGCGAGTTTCCCGGGCTCGACGGCGGCGCGCTGGCGGCGGCGCTGAGTGCGTGGGTGGGCAACGCGCTCGATTACCGGATGGGGTCGAGTTCGGGCGAGACGACCGCGCTCGACACCTTCGCGTCGCGGTCGGGCGTGTGCCGCGACTATGCGCATCTGCTGGTCGCGCTCGCCCGCGCGGGGGGGATCCCGGCGCGCTGCGTCTCCGCCTATGCGCCGGGGGTCGATCCTCCCGATTTCCACGCGGTCGCCGAGCTCTGGCTCGATGGCGCGTGGCGGCTGGTCGATCCGACCGGGATGGCATCGTGCGGCGATATCGCACGCGTCTGCATCGGGCGCGACGCCACCGACATCGCGTTCATGACGGTGTTCGGGCAGGCGACGCTGTGGACACAGACGGTCCGGGTCCGCGCGCTCGACGACGAAACGACGTGACCGGTCCGCGACGCGAGTCGCTTATCGCAGGGGCAGGAACACCGGGCGTGCTGAACCGTTTGCGTCCGTAACGATTTTCACAGGAGTCTCGACATGACCGATATCGACAAACGCGCGCTCGACAGCCTGTCGGTTGCACCGGATGGGCAGGATGGCGATGCTGCCAACGGCCGGACCGACGGCCGCGACCCGCGCCAGGAGGCCGGTCAGGACAAGTCGATCGGCAAGCGGCTGCAGAAGAACCCGTCGAGCAACGATGCGCGTCTCGACAATGCGCTCGACGAGTCGATGGATGCGAGCGATCCGCCCGCCTCGACTCAGCCGGTGCACAATCAGGGGCCGGCGCCGTCGTCGGGCTATGATGCCGAAGCAGAACGCAAGCTGGCCGAAAAGAACAGCTGATCTATCGTGGGGTCTGCTCGCGCTTGGCCGATACCGGGCGCGGGCGGCACTCCGACATTCCAAGTTCGAATGTTGCGTAAATACCGCCCTTGGCGAAAAGTTTGGTGGCTGGCCTCGACTGGTCGCATTGCGTGTTGCAGCGCAACAGATTTCATGGTCGCTTATAACCGTGACGTGACGATGCGTTAGGGACCATCCTCTGCCCCAAATGCATGGGAACGCCTGTTACTTGCAGCAAGGCGGGGTGACGATATGGCTTCACGGATGAAACCGGCAAAGGGCATCACGACGCTCGCCGAGATGAAGGAATTCGCAGGCTTTTCCAGCGCGACGCAGCGTTATATCCGGCGTTCGCTCGATGTCGGCCTCGATCGCGAGGATGCGATGACGCGCTGGTCGCGCGACGTGGTCGAGGAGGCCAGCATCCGCGCACAGGCGCGGCTCTATCGTGGCCTCGACGATCTTCGCGAGCTTCTGCCCGAGGACGCGGGGCTCGGCGGGGCGGACCGGTTTCTGGGAAAACTGGTGACGCTGGCCGCGTTCGATCTGGGCCAGGGGCGGCTGACGAGCTTTTCCGCGTTCCGGTTCCTGTACGAGCGGCTTGCCGGCGCGGATGTCCGACCCTGGCTGCCGTCGGCCTTCTGCGCGGCGGCGGCACTGCCGCATCTCCATCCCGAACTGCGCCGCAAGCTGCTCCAGTCGATCAGCGAAGCCGCGGCGACCGCGTCGGGCTGGTCGAGCCGCGAGCCGGTCTTCTTCCCCTATTGGGTGGAGAAGGTCGACAGCGGGACGTCGCTCGCGACCTGACGGCTCAACGGCAGGCGCGCCAGCCCATCGCGCCGCGATCCGCCTGATCGAGATGGAAGTGATCGGCATGCGCGGCGTTGTAATCGGGCGAGAGCGTCGTTGCGAACAATTGGCAGGCGCCGTCGCGGACCTCGCGGAGGAAGGCCGCCTTTTCGTTATCGCCGCGCCAGTCGCGGGCCACGGTGATCCGGGTGCCATTGCCTAGCCGAAAGCCGGCAATGTCGACCGCGTCGGCGGTCGAATGCTCGCTCCACGTGCCGGCGTCGCGGCCGTAGATGCGGCGACAGCTATAGCTGCCGAAATGGTCGATGCTCGTGACCTTGGTGCCGAAATGCCGTTCGGCCGCGGGCTGGACGACATTCCATTCCCATATCGCGAGCGCGGCGGCGACTGGACAGGCGATCCCGAGACCCGCGGGCGCAAAATCGATCCGCCGTGCGCCGCCGGATGTGAACCGGACGCCGTCGCTATAGCCGCACTGGCCTTCACCGCTGCGAGGCGGCAGCGCGGTGTAGCGGACACCGGCACGCTCGAGCGCGGCCCGACAGGCGGGATAGGACTGGGTCAGCGCAGTGAGCTTGCGCCCGGTCATCAGCCCGATCGGCTGGCCGAGGTCGAGCGGGGTCCAGGGCAGATCCTGCGGACGACCGCGCAGCGTCGACCAGAGTATCAGGCCGCAGCCCGCGATCACCGCCAGTGCGACGATCCAGCCCAGCGTCCGCCGCACCGCACGCATCAGCCGTGCGCCACACGCGTGACGGGCTCGCTGGTCACCGGATAGCCGAGATCGTCGGGGATGCAGAAATGGTCGATCCCGTCGCGTGGCTCGATCCACGGCGTCACGGTGCGGACCGGTCTGCGTCGTGTGTCGTCGACCGCGTCGTCGAAACCGGCGAACAGCGCGAGGCGCTCGAGGTTGCGGCGGGTCGGGAAGATCACCTGCGCGCGACCGGCATCGGCATGCGCGAGGATCTCGGCAGCGGTCGCCCAGAGCAGGCGGACATTCTCCGTCTCGTCGACGCGGGCGGGGGCGGCGTCGGCAGGCAGGCGCGCGAGATAGAAGCGCGTGTCGAAGATGCGGGTCAGATGATGCGCGGGTCGCCACCGCGCAAAATAGGTGAGCATGTGCGGATCACAGCGGAGCCCCAACTCGTCGAGCATCGGCCCCAGTTCCCCTCCGGCATGCAGCGCCGCACGCAGTGTCGCGAGCGTATCGGCGGACGGTGCGGGATGAAGACCGATGGCGAGCCCGACCTCTTCGACCGTCTCGCGGATTGCGGCGATGCGGGCGGCGACCTCTTCGATCGCGGTCTGATCAGCGGGCTGCTGGATGAGGTGCTGTGCGAGAGTCCGGTCGGCGGGGTCGACGCGGCCACCGGGGAAAACGAGTGCACCGCCGGCAAACGCCATCGATCCCGCACGCTCGACCATCAGCAGTTCGGGGGCGAGCGACGGGCGATCGCGAAAGATCACCAACGTGGCAGCCGGAATGGCGGGGGAGATCGGTTCGGTCATCGATCTGTGTAACGCGCGAAACCCGGATCGGGCCAGACGGCATTCTAGCGTGATTCAGAGCGCGACCGGCAGAGCGCTCAGAATGCTTTTAACGGTCGGGGAGGGCGATCAGCCCTCCCCGTGGCGCATCAATCGTCGCTGCCGAGTGTACGCTTGGCGGCATCGAGCGCGGCCTTGCCGGTCTTGCGCGAAGTCTTGCCTGCGTCTTCCGCAGCGGCTTCGACCTTCGAGCCAGCCTTGCGGCCGAGGCCGATCGACTTCGCCATCGCACGGCGTGCTTCCGAATAGGTCGCAGCGACCATCGGATAGTCGGCCTTCAGGTTGAAGCGTTCGCGATACTGCTCCGGCGTCATGCCATGCGTCGTCAGGTGGCGACGCAGTGTCTTGTACTTCTTGCCGTCGATCATCGAGACAATGTGGTCAGGCGATGCAAGCGACTTGCGCGCCGTCACGGCGGGCTCATAGGTCGTCGCCTCGGCGGTATCGCCCGTCATCTCTGCGCCGGTCGTGAGCTTGGTCACGGCGGTGTGCATCGACAGGAGAAACGCAGGAACGTCTTCGGCAGCGGTGCGGGTGTTGGGGTTCGCCAGCCAGGCTGCCGTCAGTTCTGCCGCCAGTTCGACGGTATTGATGGTTTCGGTCACACGGGATCCTTGATTGTTGAAAAATTTTCCCCCTCCATTCGCGCGACTACGCGCTATTGGCAGAAAATGACACCCGCAAATATTATTAAAGCGCTCAATTGACCGGGAATTCTGTTCGCGACGTCGAATCCGGGCGCTGATCTTGCGATTTGCTGAGTTTATACGCGCGCCAGACCAACCCTATAGATCCTCACAAATACGCGCATTCGCGGTTGTAGCATGCGTGCGCTCGCAGCGGGTCCGACATTCGGCGCAGTCATCAGATCCGGCAGATCAGGGCGCGGATCGAGACGCCCGATCGGGACGTCGCGATTGGCAGACGCATCTTATCGCGCAGGGGCAGCCGGTCGGCGCGGCGTGATCTTGGTACCGAGCAGGACCAGCCCGTTCGCGCCGACACCGAAGCCGTGCGGAACGCCGGCGGGGATCAGCAGGACGTCGCCGGGGCGGAGCGCGCGGGTCGTGCCGCCCTCGATCCGCGCGCCGTCGGTGAGGCCGGGATTGACGACATGCGGATCGACCAGGCGTCCCCCCGAAAGCAACGTCCCCGATCCCGCGACGACGGTCGCATATTCATTGTCGTCGGGGTGCACCGCGGGACGGCCTTCGGCTTTCCAATATTCGAGCGCGACGACGCTGCCGCCGCCGCTGACGAGCGTCTGCATCGCGAAGCCCTGACCCGGTTTCATCGTCGCTTCGAGCGCCGCGACCGCGCGGGGGATATCGGTCGCCGCGGCGAAATCGCGCGCCGCCTCCTGCGCCGGCGCGGCTGTGGCGACCGCGACCGTCGCCAGCGCGAGCAGGACGCGCATCACGCCTTGGTGCCCGATGCCAGCCGGATCGTCCGCCCCTCGCGCGCCGAACGGTAGATCGCCTCGACAATGCGCAGGTCGCGCAGGCCTTCCACACCTGACACGATTGGTTCGCGGCCGGTGCGGATGCAGGTGACGAGATGATCGAGCTGGCTGGCGAACTGGGTTCGGCCGGATGCTGCTGGCGTGACATCGCGCTCGCGCCCGTCGGCGCCCGTCCACATCCGGTTGTCGGCATAGCGGGTCGCGGGTTCGAGTTCGATCCGGCCGCGTTCGCCCATCAGCAGGATGTGGTTCTGGTTCGCGCTGTACATCGACTGGCAGCTGGCGATCGCGCCGGACGGGAATTCGAGCGTCCAGTCGATCATGTCCTCGACCTCGCGAAACCGCGGATCGGTGCGATCGGTGGACTCGCGCGCGGTCACCGCGACGGGCTCCTCGCCGGTCATGTAGCGCGCCGCCTGGAGGCTGTAGATGCCCATGTCCATCAGCGAGCCCCCGCCCGCCAGCGCCTTGTTCAGCCGCCACTTCGACGGATCGCGCTGGGCGAAGCCGTGTTCGGACCGGACATAGCGCGTCCTGCCCATCGTCCCCGCGCGCGCGAGCCGCATCGCCTCGACATTGCAGGGCTCGAAATGGCAGCGATAGCCGATCATCAGCTTGCGATCCGCCGCCTTGCAGGCCGCGATCATCGCCTCGCATTCGGCGACCGAGACCGCCATCGGCTTTTCGCACAGCACATGCTTGCCGGCGCGCGCGGCGCGGATTGTGTACTCGGCATGCATCGCGTTGGGCAGGCAGATATAGACGATATCGATATCGGGGTTGTCGCGGATCCGGTCGAAGGTCGCATAGCTGTAGACCGACCGGTCGGGCAGGCCATGCGCCGCCGCGACGCGGCGCGCCTTGGCGGGGTCACCGCTGACCACCGCGGCGAGCCGGCTGTGCGCGCATTTGGCGAATTCGGGGATGATGACGTCGAGCCCGTAATAGCCCAGCCCGACGATCGCATAGCCGAGCTTGCGCGTCGGGGTGGCCGCCTGCGTGATTGCGGGCACCGCGGCCAGTGCGGTTGCGCCGATGACAAATTCGCGTCGTCCTATCGTCACGATCAGATCCCCCATCCTGCAAGCGCTGTCGGCCACCCTGTTCGGCCACCAGTTGCCGCGTGGCCATTACGACCTTGGTCGATCTTATCGCCGATCGGTGCCGTTAGCGCCATCCGCGCTGGCGCGGTCATCGATCCAGGCCCAGACGTCGCGTACCAGCGTGTCGGGCGTCGCCTGCGCATCGAGCGTGATCGCGGTTTCGTCGGGCCCCGGGCGCTCGAGCGTCGCGCGCTGGCTGTCGAGCAGGCTGGCCGGCATGTAATGCCCCGCGCGCGCGCCGAGCCGTCGAGCGAGTTCCGCCGGATCGGTATCGAGCAGGACGAACAGCAGCGGGACGCCCGCCGCAGCGACAAGCCGCTCGCGATAGACCCGCTTCAGCGCGGAGCAGGCGGCGACCGCAAAGCCGTCGGCCGCGACCGCATCGCCGATCGCGTGACCGACGCGGTCGAGCCAGGGCCAGCGGTCGGCGTCGTCGAGCGGATGGCCGGCGCGCATCTTGGCGACCGCCTCTGCGCTGTGGAAGTCATCGCCCTCGAGAAAGCGGTGGCCGGTCTGATCGGCGAGGCGCTGGCCGAGCGTCGACTTGCCGCTGCCGCTGACGCCCATGACGATGATCGCGCAACCGCGCGGGACCGCGTGGGGCATGCCGTCGCCGGAGCGGGCCTGGGGGGAGGGGGTGGTTTGCACAGATCCTGACTCGCGGGTTGAGCGCGTCCGGCGGCGCCTGGTTCCAGGCCTCTATCCGGTCGATCGCGATGATTGGCCATTACGACCATCGTCGCGCCCTTGTCGACCGGCGTCGGGACGGGCATCGAGACCGGCCAATCACAGAGGTCGATGCATGTCCGCTCGCAATCATCATGACGTCCTGATCGTCGGGGCCGGCCATGCCGGTGCACAGGTCGCGATCGCGCTGCGGCAACGCGGCTATGCGGGGACGATCGGGCTAATCGGCGACGAGACGTCGCCCCCCTATGAGCGGCCACCACTGTCGAAGGACTATCTGGCCGGCGAAAGGGCGTTCGATCGCATCCTGTTGCGTCCGGCCAGCTTCTGGGCGGAGCGCGGGATCACGCTGATCCCCGGCCGTCGTGTGACCCGGGTCGACGCGGCCGCGCACTGCGTTAGCCATGTCGACGCGCAGGTGACCGAGAGCGCCGACGAGACGAGCCTGCACTATGGCACGCTCGTCTGGGCCGCGGGGGGATCGCCGCGGCGGCTGGGGTGCGACGGGCATGATCTTGCCGGGGTGCACGGGGTGCGCACGCGCGACGATGTCGACCGGATGATCGCCGAGCTGCCGGGTGTCACGCGGGTCGTGGTCGTCGGGGGCGGCTATATCGGGCTGGAGGCGGCGGCGGTGCTGACCAAGCTCGGCAAGCAGGTGACGGTGCTCGAGGCGCAGGACCGGGTGCTCGCGCGGGTGGCGGGGGCGGCGCTGTCGCGTTTCTACGAGGCCGAGCACCGCGCGCACGGCGTCGATCTGCGGACCGGCGTGACGGTGGCGGCGATCGAGGGCGCTGGCGGAGCCGCGTCGGGCGTGCGGCTGGCGGACGGTACGGTGCTGCCGTGCGAAATGGTCATCGTCGGGATCGGCATCGTGCCGGCGGTCGCGCCGCTGATCGCGGCAGGCGCCGGTTCGGCGGGGGGTAACGGGGTGATGGTCGACGCGCAGTGTCGCACGAGCCTGGCCGATGTCTTTGCGGTCGGCGATTGCGCGGCGCACGCCAGCCGCTTTGCCGGCGGGGAAGTGATCCGCGTGGAATCGGTGCAGAATGCGAACGACCAGGCGGCGATCGTCGCCAAGGCGCTGACCGGCGTCGAGGAGGCTTATAGCGCGGTGCCGTGGTTCTGGTCGAACCAGTATGACTTGAAGCTGCAGAGCGTCGGGCTGTCGACGGGGCATGATCTCGCGCTGCTGCGCGGCGATCCGGCGAGCCGCAGCTTCTCGGTGGTGTATCTGAAGGCGGGGCGGGTGGTTGCGCTCGACTGCGTCAACAAGACGCGGGATTATGTGCAGGGGCGGGCGCTGGTCGTCGCGTCGGCGCGCGTCGAGCCGGCGCTGCTGGCCGACATCACGGTCGACCTGAAGACGCTGGTGCCTGCGGATTGAGGTCCGGCCCGGCGGCGTGCAGCGTGAACCGCGTCATCTCCGACGGGCGGCCGAGCCGGACCGCGAAGCCCGGCCAAAGCCCGGTGCCGTTGCCGACATAGAGCGTCATCCCCACGACGTCGTAGCGGCCGGACACGAACCCGCCATTGGCGCGCGCGAACAGGCGGTCGAAGCCGGGCGCGACGCCACCATGCGTATGCCCCGACAGCTGGAGCGCGACGCCGTGCGCCGCGGCGTTGCGCGCATTGCGGGGCTGGTGATCGAGCAGCAGTATCGGTGCCCCCGCGGGCGCGCCGCGCAGCGCGCTTTCGAGATCGGGACCGGGCTGGCCGACCGAAGGGGCGGACAGGTCGGTGAGCCCTGCAAGCACCAGCTGCGCGTCGTCGCGGGACAGCACGGCGTGGCTGTTGGGGAGCATGCGGAAGCCGAGCCCGTCGAGATGTCGCATCCAGGCGGCGTAATCGAAGAAATATTCGTGATTGCCCGGGATCGCATAGACGCCGTCGGGAGCGCGGAGCGCGCGCAGCGGGGCGACGTCCGCGCGGCGCATCGCGACCGATCCATCAATGAAGTCGCCGGTGACGACGATCAGGTCCGTGCCCGCCGCATTGGCGCGGGTGACCACCGCCTTTGCCCAGCGCGCCGGGAACAGCCGGCTGATGTGAAGATCGGTGAGCTGGAGGATGCGATACCCCTCGAACCGCGGCGGCAGTCCGGTGATCGTGACCGCGACGTCCTTGACCGGCGGCACGCGCAGCGCGTTCGAGACTCCGATCGCGGAGATCAACGCCGCGAGCCCCGCGATCGCATAGCGCAGCCCGTCTGGCGCGGCGGTCGTGCTGCGGCGCAGGATCGCGGTCGCGAGCGTGCCGATGTCGAGCAGCAGCTGGAGCATCGCGAGCAGCACGATCGCCGCGAACGCCCAGTTGAACAGGATGACGACGCTGCGCGGAAATTCAGGGGCGAAGATCGATCCCGAGGACAGCCGGTTCCAGAAATGGAACTGCGAGGCGAACAGCAGCAGCAGCGCCACGCCGGCCTTGAGCCAGAGCGACATCGACAGCGGCCAGAGCCAGCGGGCAAGGACGACCAGGCAGGGCGTCGCGAAAATGAGATTGAAAATGACGGTCTCCGTTCGTCCCCGCGCCGCCTGTGGGGGAGTTGGCCGTACGTCGCAAGGCCCGCCGGACCCGCCGGCGCGAGCAGACCGGTCAGGCGGTGGCGGGTGGGCGCGCGGTCGAACGGCGGACCGTCAGTTCCGCCGCGACGGTGATCGGTGCGTCCGGCGGAGGATCGCCCGCCAGCCCGGCGATGATGAGGCTGACCGCGCGCGCCGACGCCTCGGCGATCGGCTGGACGATCGCGGTCAGCGGCGGGTGGGCGAGGCGGATGATCGGCGTGTCGTCGAAGCTGATCAGCGACAGATCCTCGGGCACACGCATCCCGGTTTCGCGCGCGAGTTCGAGCGTCGCGAGCGTCATCTGGTCGTTGCTGCCGATGATCGCGGTTGGCGGCTCGGGCAGCGCGAGCAGCGTCCGGGCCGCGGCCCGGCCCGAGGCATGGCTGAAATCCCCCGATGCGAGCAGGTCGGTGCTGTCGAGCCCCGCATCCGCCATCGCCGCGCGCCAGCCATCGACGCGCCAGCCGCTGAGTTCATACTCGGCAGGCCCGGCGATGAAGCCGATCCGCCGGTGGCCGAGCCCGACGAGATGCTCGGTTGCGATCCGCGCCGCGCGCGCGTCGTCCATCATCAGGCGCACGCCGGGCCCTTCGCTGATCGAGCCGATCCGCACGAACCGGATGTCCTGCGCCTCGAGCAGGTCGATGATCAGCGGATTGCCCGAATGCGGCGGGGTGAGAATCACCCCGTCGGGCTGCAGCGCGGCGATCGCGCCCAGCAGTTCGCGTTCGATATGATCGCTATGCGTATCGACCAGCTCGACGATCAGGCGATAGCCATGCTCGGCGCAGGTCAGCATCCCGCCCAGCAGCATCTGGTCGACCCAGTCGGTCCCCTGCCGCGCGCGCCAGTCGGCGATCGTGCGTTCGCGATCGTTAAGCGCGAGGATCAGATAGGAGCGCGAACCGCCCATCCGCTGCGCCGCGATCGAGGGGACATAGCCGAGCCGGTCGATCGACGCCTGTACGCGCTCGGCCATTTGCGGGCGGACGCCGGTTTCCTTGTTGACGACGCGACTGACCGTCTGCAGCGAGACGCCGGCGTCCGCTGCAACATGCTTGATCGTCACGGCCTGACGGCGCCTAGCCAAGATGCGGGGATCCCGCCGAGGCAGACGGCGCGGTGCTGCAGTAATGCGCGACATAGGCGGCATGGTCGGGCAGCGCGTCGACGGTCGCGTTGGTCGTGTCGCGCAGCCCGCCGAGCAGCCGGACGAGTTCGTCGTCGCGCATCTTGGTCGCGATCGGGTGATAGCTCTCCGGGACGATGCCCTGGCCGAGCATCACCTGGACCCAGCTGTTCTCGGCGAACAGCTCGTCATTCTTGCGGAACACGCGGCCGGTCTCGCGGAAGAGCGCGATCTTGTGCGCGAGCGGGTCGGGCACCGGCATCGACGCGCATTGCCGCCAGAAGGCGCTGTCGCGGCGGTTGGTCGCCTTGTAGTGGAGGATCAGGAAATCGCGGATCTGCAGCATGTCGGTATGCTGCTGTTCGTTGAATTCGGCGACGTCGCGCGGGCTGATCCCGGCCGAGGGAAACATCCGCAGCAGACGAAGGATCGCGCGCTGGATCAGATGGATGCTCGTCGATTCGAGCGGTTCCATGAACCCGCCGGACAGGCCGATTGCGACGCAGTTGCGGTGCCATTGCTGGCGTCGCGCGCCAGTGACGAAGCGGATCTTGTTCGGCTCGGTCAGGGTCGGTCCCTCGACGGTGCCGAGCAGACGCTCGAGCGCGGCATCGTGATCGAGATAGCGGCTGCAATAGACGATGCCGTTGCCGGTGCGGTGCTGCAGCGGGATGCGCCACTGCCATCCGGCATCGTGCGCGATCGCACGGGTATAGGGCAGCGCCGGCCGGACGCTCTCGGTCTGGACCGCGATCGCGGAATCGCACGGCAGGAAATGCGTCCAGTCGTCGAACCCGGCATGCAGCGCCTGTTCGATCAGCAGCGCGCGAAAGCCGGTGCAGTCGAGGAACAGGTCGCCCTCGATCCGAGCGCCCGAGTCGAGCGTCAGCGCGGCGATGTCGCCGCTTTCGCCGTTCAGCTCGACCTGGGCGATCTTGCCCTCGACGCGGGTCGTGCCGTCGGCCTCCGCCATCTTGCGCAGGAAGCGGGCGTAGAGACTGGAGTCGAGCTGATAGGCATAGTTCATCCGGCCATCGGGCAGATGTGCGAACTTGCCCTGCAGTGCGGCGCGCAGTTCGAGGCAGTAATCGTCGAACGGCTGGTGATGGCCGCGCGTCAGCCCGTGCAGCCAGAAATGCTGGAAACCCGCGGACCAGTGATCCTTGCCGGTCGTGCCGAACGAATGGAAATAGGTGTCGCCGCGATCCTTCCAGTTGTCGAACAGGATGCCGAGCTTGAACGTCGCCTGCGTCTCTCGCATGAACTCGGCTTCGTTGATCCCGAGCAGGCGGTTGAACGTCACGATCGGCGGGATCGTCGATTCCCCGACCCCGACGGTGCCGATCGTCTCGGATTCGACCAGCGTCACCGCGACCGTGCGGCCCATCGTCCGCGCGATCGCGGCGGCGGCCATCCAGCCGGCGGTGCCGCCGCCGGCGATGACGACGCGGTGGATCGGGGGCGTGGTCATCGGCTGAGTGCTCGCAGGAGGAAGGCGCGCAGCTTGCCTGCGCTGTCGGGGGTGAGCGGGGCGAGGACGCCGCGTTCGGGCTCGGGGATATGCGCCGCGACCGCGGGGTCGTCCGAGAAGACATAGTGATCGAACATGGCACGCCAGTGACGTTTCTCGTCCGCGGGCAGGTCGCGGATCGCGAGCAATGCGTGATTGAGCGCATCCTGCGGCTGGCCGAGCCAGCGCGGCGTGTCGCGCCACCAGTAGTTCACTAGCACGTTGAAGTCCGAAAGCCCCTCGACATGGTGCCACCACAGCGCCGGAATGTAGAGCGCGTCGCCGGCATCGAGCTCGGCGACCTGCGCCTGCGCGAGCGCATCGCGGAAGCCGGGATAGGCGGCGAAGTCGGGGTCGTGGAAGTCGACCATGCTCACCGCGCGGCCCGCGGGGGTATTGTCGACCGGCCCCAGATAGAGATTGCGGAACTGGTCGCGCGGAAACAGCGTGAAGCGGCGACGACCGACCGCGACGCAGGCGAGGTTGTCGGGCGCGTCGTTATGCGCCGCGATCCGCGTCGGCGTCCCCATCCAGATGCTCGCGAGCGGTGTGCGGTCGCCGAGGTCGACGTGATTGGCCTCGTGCAGCCCGGTGAAGAAATTCTGCATGTCGATCGAGGCGAGATAGATGGACGGCGCGCCGTCGACCCCCTCATTCTCGGTCATCCGCGCGAAGATCTCGGGCAGCGGCGCGCGCATCATCTGGAAGTTCATGCCCTGCATGTCGCCGTAGAACAGCCGGCCGCCACTCTGCGACGCACCGACCGAGACGGCAAAGGGCGTGGGCCGGGCATGGCGCTCGATATAGTCGCGCGCCGCACGTCCCGACTGGCGACCGGCCTCGACCATCGGCCAGTCGGCGACGAGGCCGCGGACGATGAACGGCGTCGTCGCCTCGCGCAGCAGCGTGTCGAGCGCCGCCGGCCCGCTGATGTCGACTTCGCGGATCCGCGGCAGGGCAGCGAAGATCCCCGCGGTGCCGGCGTCAGCCATGCGCGAGCCGTCGGTTCTTGCGTGCGACGAGATCCCCGATCTGGCCGAGCGAGGCGAGCGCCATGAAGATCGGCAGCAAATGGCCTTCGGCGTGAAGCTCGGCGACGGATGCGGGATCGAGCGCTTCCAGGCGATCCTCGTCGATGACGTGATAGCCGACCAGCCGGTTCTTCGAGCCGTCCTCGAGCGTGACGTCGAGCGTCAGCGGTTCGAGCAGGTCGTGGCGCTGGAGCGCGGCGAAGAACGCGGTCGCGGCGACATAATCCTCGTCGAGCGCGCGCAATTGATCGGCGATACGTTCGAGAAACGGCGTCGGGCGACCGGTATCGTCGAACACGCGCATGCCTTCGCCGGCGCCGATCCGCGGGCTCGCCATGTCGATATGCACCTGGCGCAGCGACGAACCCTCCGGCCCACGACCGACGAGGAAGGGCTGGCTGTCGATCGCGAGCGGGCGATAGCGGGCATCCCAGCGGCCGCCCTCGAGAAACAGATTCTCGCCCGCCTCGAACCCGAACATCGCGAGCGCGGTGAAGCCGTCGCGGGTCTGGTCGCGCTGGAAGAGGATCGGATAGTGCGTCTGGACGCGGCGGAATTCGCTGGGGACGGTGATGCACGCCATGACGGCGTCGCCCAGCGCATCCGACCGGTCGGTGCGGATCCGCAGGTCGCGGTGCTCTTCGGGCGTCAGGATCGCGTGGTCGGGCATCAGGCTCTCGTTTCCATGGTAGCGCCTGTCATCGCACGCCGCAGGGCGTCGAGATAGGCGCGATTGGTCGGCAGGGCGGCGGCGAGCATGCGGCCGTGCCGGTCCACCTGCTGCACGAGCATGTCGGCGGCACCGCGCGCGCCCGTGCGGACAGGCGTGCGGCGCGGCGCGGGAAAGCCCATGCCGTAGAGCACGTATTGATAGCTCGCCGCGGGAAAGATCTCGTCGACCATCGGGAAGTCGGCGTGCGACGGGGGCTGGTCGGCCCATAGTTGGAGCAGCTCGGTGAGACGCGACGGGATCGACCCGGGATCGCGGTGGTCGCGCCAATAGGGTTCGTCGCGTTGGCTCAGGACATAGTGCAGTTTGAGGAACTCGACGATCCGGTCCCAGCGATAGCGGAACAGCGTGTTGAAGCGCGCGGCGTGCAGATCCATCGTGCGGCGGGTCGCCGGGAAATTGTCGAGCAGCGCGTCGACCGAGAGCTCGACGAGCACGATCGCAGACGCCTCGAGCGGCTCGAGGAAGCCGGCGGACAGACCGATGGCGAGGCAGTTGCGGTGCCAGAAACGGTCGCGGTGACGCGACTGGAACCGCAGGGGGCGAAAGTCGGGGAGTGGTGCGTCGGGGGCGGTCGCGCGCAGATAGCGGGTGAGCGTGTCCGCGGCCGCGTCGTCGTCGAGATGCGCGGACGAATAGACGCAGCCGATGCCGCGTCGCGCGGGCAGGCCGATATCCCAGATCCAGCCCGCGGCGTGCGCGGTGGCATTGGTCTGCGACGCGATCGGGCTCTCGGCGGCGACCGGCAGCTGGACTGCGAGCGCGCGGTCATTAAAGAGCTCGCGTCCGCGGTCGATCGTGCCGACGCCGTAATGCTCGCCGATCAGCAGTGCGGCATGACCCGTGCAGTCGAGGAACAGGTCGCCCTCGATCCTGCCCGATGCGCGCGTGCGGACCGCGGCGATGTCGCCATCGGCCGCGCCATCGACGCCGACGACATGGTCGCGCAGGTGGCGCACCCCAAGCCGTTCGGTCGCGTGGCGGGCGAGCAGGGCGGCGAACTTGCCGGCGTCGAGATGATAGGCGTAGTTCAGCGTGCCCGCATAATCGGGCATCGCGCGCTGGCGTGGGGCAAGGTTTTGGCTGCAGACGGCATGTTGCGCGCAGAGCGCTTCGGCAAAGGCCAGACCGCTGTCGGACCAGGCCGAGGCGAGATCGCGGGGGGCTGCATCGGCGGGAGCCGTGAAGGGGTGGAGATAGCGGTCGTCGGGCGCGCCGGTGCGCCAGCCGTCGAAGCGCGATCCCTGTTTGAACGCGGCATCGCAGGCGAGGAGGAATTCGGTTTCGGAGATGCCGATCCGTTCGAGCGTACGGCGCATCGTCGGCCATGTGCCTTCGCCCACGCCGATCGTCGCGACGTCGGGCGATTCGATCAGGGTGACTTGAAGCGGGCGCTCGGCATCACGGTCCGCGCGGGCGGCGATCAGGCACGCAGCGAGCCATCCGGCGGTGCCACCGCCGACGATCACGACCGAGGTGATCGCGCGATCCATGTCCAGCCCGTCAGTTTGCATGTCCGACACTGTCATTCTGTGCCGCCCCGGCGCCGAAAAGACCACCCCCCGCAGGGAGGTGGTCGTTCCGTAGGCCGGCGGCGCCGCGGATCAGAAGTTGAACCGCAGGCCGGCTGCGTAGCGGGCATAGCCCGGCTGCGCGAAGGTGGCGAAATTGTCCGACCGGCGATGACCGCGACGGCCCTGGCCGGTGAGGTTGATGACCTCGCCGAACACGGCCAGCCCCGTGGTGACCTGATAGCTCGCACTGGCGTCGACCTGCCCATAGGATTCGACATAGAGCGGATCGAAGGCGCCGCCGGCATAGAATTCGCCGCGCCAGTTATAGGCCACACGCGCCTGGATGCCGTTCTTGTCGTAATAGGCGACCGCGTTGGCGCTGTCGCTGAGCCCGGTCAGCGCGAACTGGCCGACATTCGGATCGAGCGTGTTGTCATATTTCGCATCGCCATTGACGATCGTGTAGTTCAGGATGACGCCGAGCCCGGTGTTCCAGAGCCTGTGCTGCAGCGCGAATTCCCACCCGTCGATATTGGCGGTCTGGTCGCTGTTGAACGGCTGGCTCAGCTGGAAGTTGAACAGGTCGTCCTCGGGCAGACCGAAGATGTTGCCGTTCAGCAGACCGGAATCGCTGGTACCCGTGACCTGCGACGAGGCGGGGAAGTTGCGCAGGATGTAGTCGCGAACCTGGAGATTGTCCGTCGTTCCAAGTGCTGCCACCGCTTGACGATAGCGGGGGCCCGAGCCCGGGTTGCGCAGGTTGAACGCGGACGTGTTGACCTGGGTCGTGCCGATGAAGTTCTTCACGTCCTTGTTGAAATAGCCGACCGAGATGTAGCTCTCGGCGCCGTAATACCATTCCGCCGACAGATCGATGTTCTTCGACTTGAAGGGGACGAGGTTCGGATTGCCCTGGCTGCCCGTGCCGCCACCGATGCGCGGGTTCGAATCGATGTTAAGGCCACCCTGCAGGCTGCCGTAATCGGCGCGCGTGATCGTGTGGCTGTACGACGCGCGCAGCTTGACGTTGCGGAGCGGTTCGATGTCGAAATCGACCGCGGGCAACCAGTTGTGATAGCGGCCCTTCAGCGAGGTGAACGAATTGGCGCCGTAGGTGAGCGCGAATTCGTTCGCGCCCGTCCAGCGCGTACCGTTCGGGATCGGCACCAGCGCCGACGAGTTCACCTGCGTCTCGTCATAGCGGACGCCGCCGATGAGGTGCGCCGGCATCGAGAACATGTCGAACTTGCCGTTGAACTGAATATAGGGCGAGATCGTGCGTTCGCGGATGCGGCGATCGTTGGTGTAATTGGCAAGACAGGTGCCTTCCGCCGCGACGCCCGTCTGCGGTGCGCTGCAGATCGCATATTGCGAGCGCAGCAGTTCGGCCATCTGCTCGAAATTGAACGTGTAGATCGACGGCGGCAGCGCGGGATCGTTCGATCCGGCGACACCCTTGAACTTGTCGGGCAGGCTGGTGAGGTTGAAGAAATCGTCGGGCACGGCCGCCGCGCCGAACGACGCACCGCGCGGGTCGACACCGCCCCAGGTCTCGTTCTGGATGAAGCCGTAAGCCGAGCGCACCTTGTTATCGACATAGGAAAAACCCCAGTCGATGCTGCTCAGGAAATCGCCGTCGTGGTCGTAATGACCCTTCAGCTGGAGCTGGTTGATCTCGTTCTTGAAATAGGCGTTGCGGAACGCGTTGCCGGTCGGCGTGATCAGCGACGCGTTCAGCGGGTCGATCCCGGGATACATCTGGTACGAGATGACCGGCAGGTCCTTCTCGAAATTGATAGTCTGCGACTGGACGCCGAAGATCGCGCCACCGATCGACGTGCTGCTGCCGTAATCGTTGGTCGGCTTGGACACCGCGGTCGAATGATGCGCGTCGAGCGACATCGTGACGTTGCCGGGCGCTTCCCAGGTCAGGTTGCCGCCGAGCGACTTGTTCTCGGACTTGTTCGCGGTCAGCGAGCTGCTGTACGACAGATCCTTGCCGGGCGCGAAATTCTCCGAATAGAAGACGGGGCCAGCCGCGGGACCATCGGTCCAGGCGCTGCGCGTGTCGCCGAAGTTGAACCAGATGCCGACGCTGCTGTTGCGGACTTCGACCTTGTTGCTCGAATAGGTGAAGTCGAGCGTGGCGGTCAGCGTGTCGGTCGGCTTGGCCTGCAGCACGAGCTGGCCGTTGATGCGCTCGCGATCGATGTCGACGACATCGTAATTGGCGCTTTGCGGGATTTCATAGACGTCGGTCGGGCCGGGACGGTTGGTGATGTTAGCACCGCCCGGCGTGCCGGGCTGGGCGAGCGTGCCCCAGTTGTTCTCCGCGCCGAGAAAGCCGTCGCGGAAGCCGACGCCCGCCGAATTGTTGCTCGCCTTGCGCCGCTGATACGCACCGCTGAGCAGGACGCCGATGCGGTCGTCGGCAAAGGTGGTGGACAGGATGCCCGACACTTCGGGAGTGATCGGATCCTTGCCGTTGCGCGAGCTGTCGAGCACGCCCTTGACCGCGATGCTGCCGCGCGTGCCGGGCTTGTCGATCGGACGCGGGGTGCGGATGTTGATCGACGAGCCGATCCCGCCAGAGGGGACCGCGGCGCGACCGGTCTTGTAGACCTCGACCGCGGCGACGCCTTCGGAGGCGAGGTTGGCGAAGTCGAACGAGCGCGAGGCGGGCGCGCTGGCCCCGTCGCCGAGCGTCGAGGTCGGCATCTGGCGACCGTTGAGCGTGACGAGGTTATATTCGGGACCGAAGCCGCGGACCGTGACGGTCGAGCCTTCGCCGTTCGAGCGGTCGATCGAGACGCCGGTGATGCGCTGGAGCGATTCCGCGAGGTTGGTATCGGGGAACTTGCCGATATCCTCGGACGAGATCGCGTCGACCACGCCCTGGCCGTTGCGCTTGATGTCGATCGCCTCGCGCAGCGACGCGCGGATGCCGGTCACGACGATGTCGTCGGTGACCGCGTTCGGATCGGCGGGCGTGGCGGGTGCGGCCTGCGGATCGATGTCGGACGGGCCGGGATTGCCGACCGTGGCTGCGGCATCCTGCGCCAGAGCGACGCCGGGAATGGCGGCCAGCGCCAGTGCCGATGTGCCGATGACAAGACGCGAAAGCGAGCGAGCCGTGAAGCCACGCATGGTAATCCTCCCTGTAGCCGACGCTATGAGTGCGCCTTCCGTGTGAACGTTCACTTTCCCTTTTCGCGATTCGTGTCAAGGATTTGGACTGCTGGTTGTGAACGTTCACTAAATATGCTGAGAACAGTGACAATGGTGCCACAGCCCGGCCGGATGCGTGTCGCAGTCTGCAGGGGGAGGCGGAAAACCGGAAGGGAATGAGGATGTCGACGGGGTATCGGGCGCTGATGCTGGGCGTGTCGCTGATGGGGATCGCCGCCATGGTCGAGGCGCGCGAGACGCCTGCGAAGGTTGCTCCGCCCAAGGCGCCAGCGACGGCGGCGCAGGACGCCGGACCCGATGCGCGACGGCGGGCCGAGGCGATCGTCGCGCGGATGACGATCGACGAGAAGATCAAGCTGGCACACGGCCTGTTCCCGCCAATGGCGGCAGGCAAGACGACGGACACGCTGATCCCGTCGGCGGGTCATATCGACGGCATCGCGCGGCTGGGCGTGCCGCTGGTCCGCGAGAGCGACGCGTCGCTCGGCGTCGCCAACCAGGTCGAACAGCGCAAGGGTGACGTGGCGACCGCGCTGCCGTCGGGGCTTGCCACCGCGGCGAGCTTCGACCCCGAAATCGCGCGCGCAGGCGGCGCGATGATCGGCGCGGAGGCGCGGGCGAAGCGGTTCAACGTGCTGCTGGCGGGGGGCGTCAACCTGACGCGCGATCCGTGGAACGGGCGCAACTTCGAATATCTCGGCGAGGATCCGCTGCTGGCGGGCTCGATGGCGGGCGCGCATATTGCCGGGGTCCAGTCGAACCACATCGTCTCGACGGTCAAGCACCTCGCGCTCAATGCGCAGGAGACCGGTCGCATGGTCGTCGACGCGCGGATCGGCGAGGCCGATCTGCGGATGAGCGACCTGCTCGCGTTCCAGATCGCGATCGAGCGCGGGAAACCGGGCTCGGTCATGTGCGCGTACAACAAGGTCAATGGCGACTGGGCGTGCGAGAACAAGCATCTGATGACCGATGTGCTCAAGCGCGACTGGGGCTATCGCGGCTGGGTGATGAGCGACTGGGGTGCGGTGCATTCGACCGTGAAGGCGGCCAATGCGGGGCTCGACCAGCAGTCGGGACAAGAACTCGACAAGGCGATCTACTTCGGCGCGCCGCTCAAGGCCGCGGTGGCCGACGGCAGCGTATCGCAGGCAAGGCTCGACGACATGATCGTCCGCTATCTGACCGGCCTGATCGAAACCGGCGCCTATGACACGCCGATGCCCGCCGCAGAGGCGCCGATCCCCTATGCGCGTCATGCCACCGTTGCGCAGGACGCGGCGGAATCGGGGATCGTGCTGCTCAAGAACGACCGCGACATGCTGCCGATCGCGCGCACCGCCAAACGCATCGTGCTGATCGGCGGACGAGCGGACGTCGGCGTGCTGTCGGGCGGGGGATCGAGCCAGGTCCGCTCGGTCGGTGGCGCGCCGATCGAGATCCCGCTGACCTCGGGCGCGGCGATGTCGTTCGCGCGCTATACCTATCATGCCTCGTCGCCGCTCCGGGCGATCACCGCGGCGATGCCGGGCGCGGTGGTGACCTTTGTCGACGGCAAGGACACGGATGCGGCGGCGCGCGCCGCCCGCGATGCGGACATGGCGATCGTCTTCGCGACGCAGTGGACGACCGAGGCGCAGGACGTGCCGACGCTGTCGCTGCCCGACAATCAGGACGCGCTGATCGCGGCGGTGGCGAAGGCGCAGCCGCGGACGGTGGCAGTGCTCGAAACCGGCGGGCCGGTGCTGATGCCCTGGATCGATGCGGTGCCGGCGGTGCTGCAGGCCTGGTATCCGGGACAGCGCGGCGGCGAGGCGATCGCCAATATCCTGACCGGCCGGGTGTCGCCGTCGGGCCGGTTGCCGATCACCTTCCCCGCCGCCGCGACCCAGGCGCCACGCCCGGCACCGGTCGGTCTCGACCGGCTGACGTCGGTCGAGGCGCAGGCGGCCGCCAATCCGGCAAACGCCGCCGCGATCCAGCTCGAAAGCTTTCCGGTCGACTATGTCGAGGGCGCGGACGTCGGCTATCGCTGGTACGAGAAGCAGCGCCAGCGGCCGCTGTTCGCCTTCGGGCACGGGCTGAGCTTCACCAGCTTCGCCTATCGCAACCCCGTGGTGACCGGCGGCCGGCGGCTCAGCGTGACGTTCGACGTCGTCAACACCGGGCGCCGTGCGGGCCCGGACGTCCCGCAGATCTATGTCGCGCAGGCGGCGGCAGACGGGGCGGGGACGGCGACGCCGATGCGGCTTGCGGGGTTCACGCGGCTGACGCTGAAGCCGGGTGAGTCGCGGCGCGTGACGCTGACCGCGGAGCCGCGGGTCGTCGCGCAATATGACACCGCGCTGCCGGGGTGGCGGATTGCCGGGGGCCGTTACCGCGTCGCGCTGGCGCATGATGCCGCGGACCGGTCGCAGCTGCTCACGACGACGCTCGAGCCGATGACGATGAAACCCTGACCGGGGCGTAGCCCTGCCGCGGCGGCGGCGGGGTGTTCGGAGTTGCCCGACGACGGCGAGCGGGTCACAAGGGCGCCATCGTGCCGCGTTCCGTTTTCTCTCCCCCGCATAGTCGGTTACCGTCGCCCACGCCGCGACCGCCAGCTTTCCTCCTTGTCTGCGCACTTGCCTATGCGGGGGCGGTCGTCGGCTATCTGCCGCTGCTGACGCTGCTGCTGCCGATCAAGGTCGATCAGGTGGCGGGCGACGGTCGTCTCGATCTGCTGACGGTGACGGTGATCGCGGGAGCGATCGCGGCGAGCGTGGCGAATATCGGCTTTGGCTGGCTGGGCGACCGGTTGGTGAGCCGGGGCGGAGGGCGCCGCGCGATCATGGCGGGGGGCGTCGTCGCGACGATGGCGTCCTATGCGGGGCTCGCGGCCGCGACCACGCCTGCCTTGCTGGTGGCGGGGATCATCCTGTTCCAGGTCGCGCTGAACGCGGTGATCGCGCCGCTGATGGCGATCATCGCCGAAGAGGTGCCCGATGGCCGCAAGGGGGTCGCGGGCGGCCTGCTGGCGATGGCCAATCCGGTCGCCGCGACGCTGTCGGCCGCGCTGGTCGGGGCGAGCCGGTTCGGCGAGCCGGCGCGGTTCGTGGTCATCGCGGTCACCGTCGCTGCGTGCACACTCCCGCTCGTGATCGTGCGCGGGACTCGGCAGGCGGGGGCGCCACCGCCGGTGTTGCGGTCGATGCTGCGGCGGGATCTGCTGCTCGCCTGGACCGCGCGGCTGCTCGTGCAGATCGCGGGCAGCGCGCTGTTCGTCTATCTTCTCTATTATTTCGAGAGCGTCGCGCCGTCGGTGCCGGAGCCGGTGCTGGCCGCGCGGATGGGGACGGTGATGATCGTCGCCTATAGCGTGCCGCTGCCGATCGCGGTGCTCGTCGGCCGGCTTGCCGACCGGACCGGGCGGACCAAGCCGTTCCTGTTCGCAGCGGCGCTGGTCGCGGCGGCGGGGCTGATCGCGATGATGGCGGCGCGCGACTTCACCAGCGGTGCGGCGGCGTTCTGCGTCTATACCGGTGGAACATCCGTCTTCCTGGCGCTGCACGCGGGCTTTGCGATGCAGCTGTTGCCGAGCGCGCGGCACCGGGGACGCGACCTCGGGCTGCTCAACCTCGCCAACACCCTGCCCGGGCTGCTCGGGCCGGTGATCACCTGGGCGCTGGCGACGCCGCGCAATTTCGATGCGGTGCTGATCGTGCTCGCGGTGCTGACGCTGGGCGGGGGGATGATCCTGCTCGCCGCGCGCGGGCGGCGCTGAGGCTGATGGCGATCAGCGGCGCGACCGGTTCGGGGCAGGGCGCCAGTAGCGGACATAGTCGACCGCCATGCGCTGCGGGAAGGCGGTGTCGTCGATCCCCTTCTGCCCGCCCCAGTCGCCGCCGACCGCAAGGTTGAGGATCAGGTCATAGGGCCGGGTGAACGGCCAGGCCGCCTTGCCGCCGGGCTGATCATTGGCGACGCGCATGACCGCGCGGCCGTCGACGCCGATCGTGATGACATCCGCGCGCCAGTCGAGCTGATAGCGATGATAGCGGGTGCAGGCGGTCGGCACGCGCTTCTGCGCGCCGCGCTGCGTGCCCTTGGTGTGGTTGAACGCACCGCTGTGCACCGTCGCATGGACGACGTTCGGGTCCCATCCGACCAGCTCGACGATGTCGATCTCGCCCTCGTCGGGCCAGCGGCCGCCGCTTGGCAGCAGCCAGACCGCGGGCCAGCTGCCCCGACCGCAGGGCAGCATCGCGCGGACTTCGTAGAAGCCATAGCCGCGTGGCACCCGCGAGACGAGCTTCGCCGAGCTGTAGCTCTGGCCGCCCCAGTCGGGGAAGCGCGCCTTGGACAGCGTCTCGCGCCGCGCCTCGATGATCAGTGAGCCCTTTTCGATCCGTGCATTCCGGGGCCGGTCCTTGGCATAATATTGGCGCTCGTGATTGGCCCAGCCCTCGGCATTGCGCGAGGTGTCGAACCGCCATTTGCTGCGATCGATCGTTCGCCCGTTGAATTCGTCGGCAAAGGCGGGCGTCGTTTTGGGTGTCGGCATCGGTGCGTCGAGCCCGTAATTGGTCGCGCCGAGCGTCGCGGCCTGCGCGGCCAGCAGCAGGAGGATCATCGCGTCACCGCCGTCGTGGGCTTCGCAGCTTTGCGCTTCGGGGCGGGGTCAAAACACATGGGCGGCGCTCTCCATCATGCCCGGATCGTCGCCGCGATGTGCGGACGCGAGCCGGTGGCGTGACGGTTCTAGGGCAGCCCCGCAGCAAGCTCAACCGGGCGGCCTCGCCATGCGCGAGGCATTTCGCAGCGCGAGGCCGTGCACATCAGAACTGGCCGCCGATATTGAAGGTGATCAGCTTGCCGTCGTCGCCATCGGCCTTGAGCAGTGCCTTGGCGAGATCGATCCGCAGCGGGCCGAACGGGGAGGCCCAGTTGACGCCGATGCCGACTGACAGCCGCGGGCTGGCGCTATTGCCCGTATAGGTCTCGCGATAGGCGCCGAGCGAATAGCTGTAGGGTGTGCCGGTGTTGGTCGTGGTGCTTGCACCGGCGGAATCGAGGTAGAGCAGGTTGCCGGCGCTGTCGGTGTATTGACGCGTCGCGGCGACGCACGCGATCGAGGTCGCGTTCGCGGCGGCGCAACTGTCGGTCAGCGTCGGCGTCCTGCCGCCGAACACCGCGCCGACGTCCATGTAGACGGAGGGGCGCAGGCCGAGTTCGCGCGCGCCCGAGCCCAGCGGCAGCTCGACCTCGAGGCGGGCCTGGTAATAGGCGGTGCCGCCCAGCGCGGTCTGCGTGTTCGAACTGCTGTCGGTCGAGATCGTCGCAGGGATCGTGCTGGTGTCGTAATAGGTCCGCGTCACGCGCGGCCCAACGCCGCGGATATCGAAGCCGCGCATCTGCGGGTCGCCCAGATAGAAGCGGTCGGTCAGTCGCACCTGTTGCCCGAGCCCCCTGATATAGCCGCCCTCGGCATGAGCGGTGAGGATGAAGCGCGAGCCGAGATCGACATATTTCGAATAGTTGGCGGTGCTGCGGAGATAGCGTGTGTCGCCGCCGAGGCCCGCGAAATCCTGGCTGACGCTGAATTTGCTGCCCTTGGACGGGCGGGTGCGGCTGTTCGTGCTGTCGAACACCAGCGAATAGCCGATCGACGAGGTCCAGCGATTGCCGACCGCGTCGCACAGATACTGGCCGGCGACCGCGGGATCGCACGCGCCGTTGGTATAATAGGTGTCCGCGTCGAGCGTGACCTGATCATAGGACAGGCCATAGCGTGCGGTGGCCGACCAATATTCGGTCAGCGGCACCGCCGCGCGGATCTGGAACCCGGTCGAGATCTGTTCATAGGTCGTGCTGTCGGTGTCGCCGGTGGTGCTGTACGAGCTGTAATCCCGCCGGAATATGTCGCCGCCCAGCGCGATGTTGGTGTCGAACAGATAGGGTTCGGTGAAGCCGAGATTGACCGATTTCGAATAGCTCGAATAGCTGACCCCGGCCCGTAGCTCCTGTCCCATGCCGCGGAAGTTGCGCTGGGTGATCGTGGCGGACGCGATGAAATTCTCCAGGCTGGAATAGCCGGCGGAGAGCTGAAGCTCGCCGCTCGATTTCTCCTCGAGGTTGGTTTCGAGGATGACGCGATCGGGCGCGGAGCCGGGCTTTTGCTTGATCTCGGTCTTGTCCTGGAAATAGCCGAGCGAATTGATCCGGTCCTCCGAGCGTTTGACCTGGAAGCTGTTGAACGCGTCGCCCTCCGCCAGGCGGATTTCACGCCGCACGACCTTGTCCTTGGCCTGTGTGTTGCCGTTGATCTCGACGCGTTCGACATAGGTGCGCTTGGCTTCGGCGATGTTGAGGTTGATCCCCATCGTCAGCGTGTCGGCGTCCTTCTGGAACTCCGGATTGACCTCGGTGAAGGCGTAGCCGAACAGGCCGGCGGTCTGGCTCAGGCTGTCGACCGCGTCCTCCACCTGCTTGGCGTTGTACCAGTCGCCTTTCTTGAGCGGCAGCGTCGCGGCGAGCTTGCTGCTGTCAAAGTCACGGATCTGGCTGTCGACGGTGACGGCGCCGAATGTGTAGCGTTTGCCCTCCTCCACCACATAGGTGATGATGAAGTCCTTCTTGTCCGGGGTGAGTTCGGCGACCGCGGACGTCACGCGGAAGTCGGCATAGCCCTGCGTCAGGTAGAATTGCCGCAGCTTCTGCTGGTCGTAGCTCAGGCGATCTTGGTCGTAACTGGTTGCCGACGACAGCATGCGGCTGAGCCGTGCCTGTTTGGTCGCCATCTGCCCGCGAAGCTGCGCGTCCGAAAACACGCTGTTGCCGAGGATGTTGATCTGGCGAACCTTCGATTTCGGGCCCTCGCTGACCTCGAAGACGATGTCGACGCGGTTCTGGTCGAGGCTGACCATCTTCGGATCGACCATCGCGGCGAAGCGGCCCTGCCTGCGATAAAGCTCGATGATCCGCGCGACATCCTGCCGCACCGCGCTGCGCGTGAAGATCTGCCGCGGTGCAAGCCTGATCTCCTTGGTGATCTTGTCGCTCTTGAGCGCCTTGTTGCCCTCGACGACGATGCGGTTGATGATCGGGTTTTCGCGGATGCGGACCACGATATTGCCGTCCTCGACCCCGGCGATCGAATAATCGGCGAACAGGTCGCTGGCCTGAAGGTCCTTGAGCGCCTGATCGAGCGTCTCCGCCGTGTAGGGGATGCCGGCGCGCAGCTTGGTGTAGCTCAGCACGGTCTCGGGCTCGATCCGCTGCGCGCCTTCGACGCGCAAGGTGCGGATCGTCCGGACGGCGGGATCGGCCGGTGGCGTCGGGGCGGGGGGCTTCGCATGCTGGACGGGCGCTGCGACCGCCGTGCCGCCGATCGTGCCGGCCAAGGCCAGGGCCATCGTACTGGCGCCAAATTCGAACATCATGGGGAGGTCTCCGGGTGAGACCGGGCGCCTGGGCGGGCGATGTTTCCGGCGGATGGCGCGCGCCGGCCGGATTGCAACACTGGGTCACCAACGAGCGCGACCGCGCAGTCGCCGGGCCCGGCTGACACATGGAGCAAGTGGCGGGAAATGTTCGGGACATGGTCGCTGGCTAGAGCGCCGTGCGGGCCAATCGGCTCGCCCGTTCATCCTGCGAGGACCATCGCCATGCGTGTCGCCATCAAATCCGTCCCGTCATCCGCGCCGATCAGCGCGCCGACGCTGCCGCCGCTCGTCGACAATCCGTTCGCGCCCGAAGTCTTCGCCACGGGGCTCGCCGGGCTCGCCAATCTGTCGGGCGTGATCGTGCTGACGCTGGAGAGCGCGCGGTGCGATCACACGCGCGACGCGCCATCGGTCGAGCGGGTCGTCGTCGGGCGGGTCGCACTGACCGGCGGCGCCGCGCAGGATCTGGTCGCGGCGCTGAACCAGTTCCTCGAGCAGCAGGGGCTGAGCCCGAGCAAGGCGATGGCCGCCGGGTCGACGTTCCAATGAGCCGCGCGACCGTGCCGCCCCCAGCCGGTATCCGCGGGTCGTCGGCCACCGGCTTGGCCGTGGCGATCGAAGCGCTGCGGTTTGGCGTTCGAGTACAGAGCCGAGCTGTGGATCAGCGCGTGCGGAGCGTGACCGTCGTGTTCCGCCGACCGGCGGCGTGATGCATGCCTGATGTCCGCGCTGCGATCAAAGTCACGATACAGTCTTGCTTGCGACACGGTTTGTAACAAACCGTGGCTGCGTAACAACAGGTCGAACGTATGACGGTTCGATGACGACTTAGCCGTTGTCGACCCCGTCAAATCCCTGCAGCTTTGCGGGGCGGACCATATCCGTCATCGCAAAAAATGCCGCGCAACCCAAAGTGTTGCGGCTCAGGGAGTATCACCATGCGTCTGGACTTTCGCAAACGCCTTCTGGCGTCCACGCTTCTGCTTGGCTTGAGTGCACCGGCCGTCGCGCAGACCGTCGACCCGGCAACGCAGGCGGTGCCGGACAACGCCGCGCCGGCCGATGGCGAGACGATCGTCGTCACCGGATCGCGGCTGGGCGGTCTCCAGTTGCAGCAGGCGTCACCGATCGCGGTGGTCAGCGCGCAGGACTTCGCACTGTCGGGCCAGCCCAATGTCGAGAATGTCCTGAAGGACCTGCCGCAGCTGGTGCCGAGCACGACGGGTGCGTCGAACAACCCCGGGGGCGGGGTGGCGACCGCGGATCTGCGCGGGCTGGGTTCGACGCGAACGCTCGTGCTCGTCGATAACCGTCGCTACGTCGCCTATGACTCGAACCAGGTCGTCGATCTGAACACCATCCCCGCCGGGCTGATCGAACGCGTCGACATCGTCAGCGGTGGCCGGTCCGCGGTCTATGGCTCCGACGCGATTTCGGGCGTGATCAACTTCGTCATGAAGAAGGATTTCAGCGGCGCGGAAATTAATGCGAATTACCGCATCAACGAGGCGGGCGATGGCGGCACGTTCAACGGCAATTTGCTGCTCGGGGGCAATTTCGAGGACGGGCGCGGCAATGCGACGGTCTATTTCGATTATACCAAGCGCAACGGCATCCTTCAGTCGGCGCGCGACTATTCGCGACAGGCGCAGGTCGATGACGGCGAGGGTGGCCTGATCGCAGGCGGGTCGGGCTCGATCGAGGGCACGCGGTTCGCGATCGGCGGGGTGAACCGCAAGTTCGAACCCGACGGGAGCTTTTCGGCCTATAGCGCCGCGACCGACGCCTATAATTATGCGCCGTCCAACTATCTGCAGGTCCCGCAGGAGCGGTTCCTGATGAGCGCGCAGACGCATTACGACGTCAGCGATGCACTGACCGTCTATGCCGAGGGCCAGTTCATCAACAACCGCGTGAAGAACCAGCTCGCGCCGACGCCGTTCACCGGGTCGGTCTCGCTCGACGCCGATTCCTCGTTTCTCTCCGCAGGATCGCGCGCGCTGCTCCAGGGGCTCGATACGGATGGCGACGGCTTTGTCACCTCGACCATCTACCGGCGGCTGAGCGAGGTCGGCAATCGCGTGTCGAGCCTCGACAACACCGCCTATCGAACGGTGCTGGGCGCGAAGGGCGATATCGGCGGCGGCTGGAACTACGACGCCTATTACAGCTATTCGCGGACCAAATCGATCGAGAGCCAGACCGGGAACGTCTCACGCAGCCGTGTGCTCCAGGCGCTTCGGACGACCTATGACACCGGCGGCAATCTGGTGTGTTCGGATACGAGCAATGGCTGCGTCCCGCTGAACATCTTCGGGGCGGGCAACATCAGCGACGCGGCCGCCGCGTTCATCACCATCCCCGTGCAGAATTCGAGCACGATCAGCGAGCAGGTCGCCAGCGCGTCGATCTCGAACCGCGAGCTGTTCGATCTGGGGGCGGGCCCGGTCGGGATCGTGTTCGGGACCGAATATCGCCGCGAGCAGGGCAGCTACAATCCCGATTTCTCGCTGTCGTCGGGCGACGTGGTCGGCTTCAACGCGGGCGAAGGCCTGGGCGGTGGGTACAACGTCAAGGAAGTCTATACCGAGGTCGCGGTGCCGCTGCTCGCGGATCTGCCCTTCGTGAAGAAGCTCGAGGTCAACGGCGCCTATCGCTATTCCTATTATTCGACCGCGGCGAAATCGGTGAACACCTATTCGGGTGGTGCGGTCTGGTCGCTGATCGACGACATCGCACTGCGCGGCCAATATTCGAGGGCAGTGCGCGCGCCGACCGTGTCGGACCTGTTCAGCGGCGCGTCGCAGGACTTTCCCGCCGCGACCGATCCGTGCACGACCGCGGTGGCGCTGACGAACACCAATCTGAATGCGAGCTGCCTGTCGAACGGTGTCGCGGCGTCAATAATCGGCACCGCCTATGACGGCGGCAGCACGCAGATCCAGACGGTGAACGGCGGCAACCCCGCGCTGCGCGAGGAAACGTCCGACACCTATACCGCGGGCATCGTGCTCCAGCCGCGCTTCCTGCCCGGCTTCTCGTTCACCGCGGATTACTACAAGATCAGAATCGCGAACTATATCTCGACGGTCGGCACCACCAACCTGATCCGCGCCTGTTACGGCGACGCGGACAATGGCTACACGCCCTATGACGCGAGCTATTGCGGATCGTTGCCGCGCGACGCGAACAGCTTTGCGATCACCGATGCGGCCAACACGCTGGCCAATACGGGGGGCGTGACGACGCGCGGGGTCGATTTCGAGGCGCGCTACGGCCTGCCGCTCGGCTTCGGCGCGTTCGGCAGCGACACCAGCCGGCTCGACCTGCGCTTCAGCGGTACGCGGCTGATCGCGTTCGACTATAACCCGCTGGCGGCGATCCCCGACCTGACGATCGACTGTGCGGGCAAGTTCGGCCAGACCTGCGGCAACCCCTATGCGAAATGGCGGCTGTCGACGCGGGCGACCTACTCGACCGGGCCGATGACGGTATCGGTGCTGTATCGCCATCTGTCGGCGGTGAAGGACGACGACAGCGCGACGACCTATGCGGTCGAGCGGATCAAGGCCTATGATTATTTCGACCTGACCGCGGCGTTCAGGATCAAGGACGGCTTCACCTGGTCGGTAGGGGTCAACAACCTGTTCGACAAGCAGCCGCCGATCCTGGGCGACAACCAGCAACAGGCGAACACCTATCCGTCGACCTACGACCCCTATGGCCGTGCGTTCTTCGTCAGCACGAACGTGAAGTTCTAGGAACGAGGACTGGTACGACCGCGAAACACCCCCGCCATCCATCGTGATGGCGGGGCTTTTTCGCGTCTGTCGCGCGGGGGGCAGCTCGCGGAAATATTCGGGACAAACGGTGTTGCGATATCCGGTCCGACGGAATGAACCGGGGAGCCAGCCATGCCGATGCCATCACCGCGCACCACCGATTGCAGCGTCGGGCGTCATCTGCCCCGGTCGCGGCACCGCGACGTCGCCGGCGCGTCGATCCAGCGCGCCGCCTGCCGTGGATGCGGGGCGACGATCACCAAATCCGCGCTTAGCCGGCGCTGGATCATATCCGGGATGCTCGGCTGACACCGGGGCCGGAACGGGGAAAGTACGATGACGAGGATTATGACGAAACCGCGTTCGGCACGCTGGCTGGCGGCGATGCTGCTGCTCGGTGTGACCTGCACCGCCAGTGCAGAGCGCCCGCGCGGGTCGGAGCGTGGGCCCGCAAATGTCGATGCGGTGCGGGCCCGGGAGGCTGACGATATCGCGTTGCTGCTGCATCTGCGGCCCGATCAGCGTGGTGCGCTCGTTACGTTCCTGTCCGCCTGGGGGCCGTCTCCGCCGCCGCGCGACGGTGGGGAGGGGCCGAACATGCGCCCGGGCCCGTCGATGCCGGGTAGCGAGGATTTTGCCCGCCATCTCGAACGGTTCGAAGCGCAGGCGACCGCGCACGCGGCGCATGACCGGTCGCGCTTGATCGCAGCACGCAGCTTCTACGACAGTCTCGACACGCCCCAGCGCGCGGGGTTCGAGGCGCTGATGCGGCTTCGCCATGCTCCCCCCGGTCCGGGTGGGCCGGGCGGTCCGTTGGGGGCCGGGCCGCCACCCGGCTGATGCGGCCTGTCAGCGCGCGGGCGTCAGCGTTGGAGTCCCGAGTTGGTCGTCGCCGTTGCGCCAGGTGTCGCCGCCCGCGCGCGGCACTTCGCGACGGCTGATCGCGCCGTCGCCATTGCGGTCGAGCGCAGCGAACCGGTCGGCGGCGGCCTTGGCGAACTCTGCCCGGTCGACGCCGCGGTTGAAATCCAGATCCGCCGACGTCACCGGCTCGGGCAGGTCGAACAGCCCGAAGCGACCCGCGCCGATCCGCAAGGTCGCGTCGGCGGTGCTGGTCCGGCGGCTGGCGGCGTTGCCACGCTTGCGGGGCCCGGTGTCGGGACGTCCCGCCGATCCGCCACGCCCTCCACCGCGGACGCGGATTTCGGGGACGAGGATATTTTCGTACCAGGCGATATCCTCAGGATCGATCTCGCCATCGCGGCTGCGGTCGAGATGCGCGAAGACCCGGGTCGCATCCGCCTGAAACTCGGCGCGCGTGATCCGGCCATCGCCGTCGCGGTCGGCACCCTGGAACCATAATGCCTGCGCGGCGCCGACCTTCTGCGTCGACCGGAACGGCTCGCCCATCGGGCTGATGAACAGCTGGCCGCGGCCCTGTTGCGGGCGCTGCCGGGGGGATCGCGCCGGCTCGGCGCTCAACTGCGCTGTTGCCGCGGCATTCGGGGCGGGCGCCAGCGCGGCCAGCATCCCGCCGGCGATCACCGTCCATGCGCGCATCGACATCGGTCTTCTCCTGTTTCGGCGCCGGATCATGCCGGCAGAATGACGCGCACGATCAGACCGCCTTCGGGGCGATTCTCCAGTGACGCGGCACCGCCATGCGCATGCGCCACCGCGCGGACGCTGGCGAGCCCGAGGCCAGTGCCACCGGTATCGCGGTTGCGCGACCGCTCCGCCCGGAAGAACGGTTCGAAGGCATGCGACGCGTCGGCGGCGGACAGCCCCGGACCGCGATCGCCGACCTCGATCACCACTGTGTCGCGGTCGCGGTAGAGTTGGACCTCGGCATGCCCGGCATATTTGACGGCATTGTCGACCAGATTGACCAGCAACGCCTTGAGCGCGGGCGCATCGCCGTCGATCGCGAGCGACGTACCGGGCGACAGCACCACCTGCTCGCCGCGGTCGGCATAATCGTCGGTGATGCTTTCCGCCAGCGAGCGCAGGTCGAGCCGCTGGCGGCGGACATGCCGGGTCATGTCGCGGACGAACGCCATCGCCGCGCCGATCCGCTGGCTCATCTCCTGGATATCCTCCTCGCTGGCCTCGCGGATCTCGTCCGGCGCCTTTTCGAGCCTGAGCGCGAGACGCATCAGCGGCGTGCGCAGATCGTGCGCGACCGCGGCGATCAGCGTCGTGCGATCCTCGACATAGCGATTGAGCCGTTCCTGCATGACGTTGAAGGCGGTCGCGGCCTCCATGATCTCGGGCGGTCCGGTCAGCGGGATCGGATCGGCGCGGGGATCGCGACCGAGCCGGTCGGCGGCGGCGGCGAACAGCGCCACCGGCCGGGCGATGCGCCGCGCCAGCACCAGCGCGACCGGTGCCGCGACTGCCATCGCGACGAGGAACCACAGGATCAGCCGCGCCTGCCACAAGCCGAACGCCGGCCGCGCCGGGCGGATCGTCCGCCACTGGCCGTCGGGGGCATGGACCCAGACGACGAACGCGCCGAACAGCGTGTTGTCGACGACCGACTGTGGCGGCATCTTGGGCATGCCCATCGGCATGGGCGGACGAAACGCGCCCGCCATTAGGGGCGGACCATAGCGCCGCGCCTCGACGATCACCGCATGTGCCGGCACCCCAAGATCGGCGGCGATCACCCGGCCGAGATGGCGGTCGCGCGCATCGCCCTGCTCGGTCGGCGGGGCGGTCGCGACCGCGATCGTCAGCAGCCCGCTCGGGTCGCGTCCGGCGCGCACGACCGAGGCGATCCGGCTGGTCGAATAGACCACCGGCGTCGGCGGCGGGACGAGCAGCACGGCGGCAAAATTGAGCAGCTGGACGAGCAGGACGGTGAACAGGATGAACGCGAAGATCCGCAGGAACAGCGGCCAGCGCCGCGGATGCCCGACCCCGGCGCCGACGGGTGCCGCGCCGGCCGTGCGTGACGGCGTGGTCACAGCCGGATCACGCGGGGAACGAAGAAATAGCCCTCGTTGCGGATCGTCCGGATGATCTCGTCACCGCGCGAGCGGAGCTTGCGTCGCAGCCGGCTGACCTGGACGTCGATCGCCCGGTCGAACGCGTCGGTATCCGGGCCCCGCGCCGCCTCCAGCAACGCGTCGCGCGCGAGCACCCGGCGCGGACGCTCGACAAAGGCGCGCAGCACCGCGAATTCGCCATCGGTCAGGTCGACGAGCATGCCGTCGCCGTCGAGCAGCTCGTGCGCGGCGAAATCGACCCGCCAGCCGAGAAAGCCGTAGCTGCGTCCGGTTTCGACAGCCGCGCCATTGCGTTCACGCAGTGCGGCGCGGACCGTGGCGAGGATCTCGCGCGGGCTGCACGGCTTGGTGAGATAATGGCTCGCGCCGATCTCTAGCCCGAGAATCCGGTCGGGTTCGTCGCCCAGCGCGCTGAGCATGACGACGGGGGGGGCACCCTTGCGGGTCAGGCGGCGACAGGCCGCAAGGCCGTCCTCGCCGGGCATCATCACGTCGAGCAGGATCAGCGCGATCGGATGCCGCGCGAGCGCGACGTCCATTTCCTGCGCATTGGTCGCGGTTTCGACGCGGTACCCGTGCATCCCCAGACTCTGCGCGAGCAGCGTCCGGATCGCATGGTCGTCATCGACCACGAGCAGCATCGTATCGGCGGGTTCGGGAGCGGCGCAGTGCATCGCCGGCCACTATGCCACGTATGTGTTCGCGATGTTTCAGCGATTTCGCATCATGCCACGCCACCGCCGGTCGTTGCCGGCGCGACGGATTGCGCAACATCCAGACATATGCCGGAAAGAACTGACCTGCAGGCGAGGCGCATGATTTTGACCAACAGCGTTTCCGTCGCCGTTCCCGGCCCTGATCTCCATGCCGGCACGCGAGGGGCGGATGACAGCGCGCGGATCGTCATCGTCGACGACGATCCCGGGCTGCGAGAGTTGCTGACGGGGTTTCTGGTCGATCACGGCCTGCGTGCCGAAGCCGTGGCGAGCGGCGCCGCGTTGCGGACCCGGCTCGCGCACCGTCCCTGCGATCTCGTCGTGCTCGACATGATGATGCCCGGCGAGGACGGGCTGTCGGTGCTGCGCGCACTGACCCAGACCCAGGATCCGCCGCGCGTGATCATGTTCTCCGCGCTGTCGAGCGAGATCGACCGGGTCGTCGCGCTCGAACTCGGCGCGGATGACTATGTCACCAAGCCATCGAGCCCGCGCGAGATCCTCGCGCGGATCCGGTCGGTCCTGCGGCGGCAACGGGCGCAGCTTGCGAACGGCGCGGCGCCCGATCCTGCCGACCCCGCGCCGGCCGAGCGACCCGTTGGCGCCGCAAGTCCCGTCCAGAGCCACGATCTGGTCGGCTTTGCGGGCTGGGCGCTGAACTGCCGGATGCGGACGCTGACCGCGCCCGACGGCACCAATGTCCGGCTGACCGATGGCGAGTTCCAGATGCTGCATTTGTTCGTGGCGCAACCGCAGACGATCCATTCGCGCGACGACATGATCGCGACGCTGGGGCGCAGCGACGGCCCGGCGAAGGGACGCACGATCGACGTCAATATCAGCCGGCTGCGGCGCAAGGTGCAGCGGCACGACCGCACCGAACTGATCCGGACGGTACGTGGCAACGGCTATATCTTCATGCCGGACGTGTCCCCGCTCTGAGCGGCGGGCGGACCCGGTCGGCGCGTTGCGGGCGGCTGCCAGGAAAATAGCGTCGGGGCGGGATATTGGCGCACGCCGCGACGTTCATGTCCGACCAAGGCTTCCCCATCGTCGAATACCCGGCCTGGTGGGGGGCAAAGACGCGATCGGACAGACACTTCCATGGCCAAGACCCTTGCCGCATTGGCCAACGACGTGCTGCGCGCCACCACCCGACCCGCGCGCAACGATGTACGCGAGGGGGTGCGCGACGACGGCTATTTGCGGCTGGAGGATTATGGCGCGCTCGGCGACGGGCGGTCGGTCGCGCTGTCGGGGGCGGACGGGTCGATCGACTGGTGGTGCGTGCCCAATCTCGATTCGCAGCCGCTGTTCGACCGGCTGCTCGATCCGGAGGAGGGGGGACGGTTCAGCATCACCCCGACCGAGCCGTTCACCGTCGAACGGCGCTATCTGCCCGGCAGCAACGTGCTCGAGACGCTCTTCATCACGGACGGCGGCCGCGCGCGACTGACCGAGTCGATGAACAGCGGTACCGCGGGCCGGTTGCCCTGGACCGAACTTGCACGGCGGATCGACGGGCTCGACGGTGCGGTCCGGTTCAGAATCGAGATGCGCCCGGGACGCAGGGCCAGCGGGGCGAGCCCCTATCAATCGAAGATTGGCGAATATCCGGTCTTCCATGTCGACCGCGTGCTGGGGCTGTTCCTGCACAGTGATGGCGTCGTCGTGGAACGCACCGACGAGGCGGTGACGGGCGTGCTGACGGTCGCGCAGGGGCAGCGCGAGGTCGTCGCGATCGTTGCGGGTGAGGACGAGCCGCTGGTCGTGCCGACGATCGCCGATATCGACGAGCGGATCGATATCTCCGACGCGGAATGGCGGCAATGGTCGCACCGGATCGACTATGACGGCGAACGGCGCCCGGCGTTCATCCGCAGCGTCCTCGCGCTGAAGCTGCTGCTCTATTCACCGACCGGTGCGATCGCAGCCGCCGCGACCACCTCGGTTCCCGAAGGGATCGGCGGCAAGAAGAATTACGACTATCGCTACGCCTGGATCCGCGACGCCGGCTATACGATCAAGGCGTTTCTCGCCGCGGGGGCGCAGATGGAGGCCAAGGCGGCGTTCACCTGGCTGTTGAAGCGACTGGCCGA
This sequence comes from Sphingomonas sp. CFBP 13733, assembly GCF_014841795.1. Taxonomy (NCBI): domain Bacteria; kingdom Pseudomonadati; phylum Pseudomonadota; class Alphaproteobacteria; order Sphingomonadales; family Sphingomonadaceae; genus Sphingomonas; species Sphingomonas sp. CFBP 13733. The sequence goes on along the minus strand of NZ_JACYUP010000001.1, from coordinate 641,930 downwards.
ACACGGCCCGCGCGTCTGCTATACGCTCGACGGCGCGCTGGTCCCCGATCTGAGCGAAATCGACGTGCCGGGATATCGGCGGTCGAAACCCGTGCAGGTCGGCAACACCGCGACCGACCAGAACCAGCACGGCGTCTATGGCGACATATTCGAGACCGCGGCCCGCTTCGTCAGCTGCGGCAATATCCTCGACGCGTCGAGCGCCGAGTTGCTGTCGCACCTGGCGGACCGGTGTGCGGACGCGTGGCGGCAGAAGGATGCCGGCATCTGGGAGCTCGAGGAGTCGCAGCATTACACCATGTCGAAGATCAGCTGCTGGCAGGCGCTGGCGCGCGCGGTCGAACTGGCGGACCAGGGGCAGTTGCCGACCACGTGCCGCGATCGCTGGTCGCGCGAACGCGACCGGATCGCGCGGTGGATCGAGGATGAATGCTGGTCCGAGACCAAGCAGGCGTTCGTCTTCTACCCCGGCAGCGACAAGCTCGACGCGTCGCTGGCGCTGGCGGTGCGGTTCGGCTTCGACGGCCGCGAGCGGCTGGAAAAGACGCTCGACGCGATCGACCGCGAACTGGGGGCGGGGCCCTATCACTATCGCTACAGCGACGTGTGGTCCGAGGAAGGGTGTTTCCTGGCGTGCACTTTCTGGATGATCGAGGCTCGTGCGCTGCTTGGCCAGCGTGATCGGGCAGAGGCGGCGCTTGCGGGCATTTCCGAGGCGCTCGATCGCGGCGTCGGGATCATGACGGAGATGGCCGATCCGAAGACGGGCATGTTTCTCGGGAACCTGCCGCAGGGCCTGTCGCATCTTGCGCACGTCATGGCGCTCGACGTGCTGGGCGGACAGGACGCCTGCTAGCAAAGCGGGCGGCGATGCGTTTCGCCGCCCCGCCGTCAGCCTGTCGTCGGACGTGTCAGCCCGCGTCGACGCCCTGTTTGCGCGCGCCGGTGATCATGCGCGCAGCGATCTGACGGACACCGGCATCATCCTTGGTCTCGTCAGTCGCCGGGTCGCCGAGATGGTCGAGACTGGCTTCCATGAAGTCGAGCAGCCCTGGGTGCTGCGCCTCGACATATTCCATCAGTTTGAACAGCAGATGTTCGGACGCGATCTCGCGCTGGCGGGCCATGATGGCGGTGGTGTCGGTCATGTCGGATTCCATGGTGTCGGGTGAAGAAAGGGGGACGGTTGCGGGGGCGGGGCGGTCACCGTGGAGTCCGCCCCGCCCTCACGGCGTTTAGCGCTCTGCCACCTCGGAGGCGTCGAACTCGGCGAATGCGGCCTTGATGTCGCTGGCGCGCCCGGCGTCCGCGATATCGACCGAAACGATGATCTTGCCTTCGAGCGCGGCGTCGGCACGCGACGCGGGCGTGGGATTATCGCCTGCGGTGTCGGCGCCTGCGCGTTCGTCGCCGGCGCTGTTGTCCGCGCCGTCGGTCGTGATGAAGATGTCGGTCCGCTCGACCTTCATTTCCTGGACGAGACGTTCCACCGTCATCTCGGCTTCGCGGCGCGTGTCGAACTTGGCTTTGAGAGTGGTCGGCATCAATGGCTCCTCGGGATGCGAAAGGTCCTGCACGACGGGCTTTCGGCCGTCCTGCAACGCGTGATGACAACGCGCATCGGCAGATTTCGCCCAGCCGTTTCGAAGAATTTGACCCGGCGGCAAAGGCTGATCGCCGATTTAGGGCTCGCTCTGCCGGACCGGGCGAACAAGACCTGCTTCCGTGCGTTACACGGTGATTCCGGGAGGTGACGCCATGATGCAGGATGATGAACGCTGGATGCGCGAGGCGATCGCGATCGCACGGTCGAAGGGATCGGATCCGTCGACCTCACCGCTGGGCTGCGTGATCGTGCTCGACGGCAAGATCATCGCGGGCGAACGCAACCAGACGCACGAGCTTCCCGACGCAACCGCGCATGCCGAGATGATGGCGATCCGGCGCGCCTGCGAAGATACCGGCGAACTCGAACTGCGCGGGGCGACACTCTACTCGACACTGCAACCCTGCGGGATGTGCACGATGGCGTCGATCTGGTCGAAGGTCGGGCGCGTCGTCTATGGCGCTGGCCGCGACGACGTGCATCCGATGTATTTCGAGGCGAAGCACGTCGACACGCTCGCCTTCATCCACGACGCCTATCGCGACGACATCGTCATCGAGGGCGGGTGTCTGAAGGCAGAATGCTCCGTGCTTTATTATGGCCCGGACGCGGAGCTGCCGACCGATGAACAGGCCAATCTCTGAGCTGAGGCGACGCGTCGGGTCAGGGTTTGCCGACGCTCAAGCGGCGACCCCGGTCGCGGCCTGGGCACAATAGCGATCGACGAACGCCTGGTGCGCGGGCAGCCGGTCGACCTGTTGCGCGATCCCCGCCTTCAGCTCCGCGAGCGACGATCCGAGCCGTTCGGGCGGCATCATCCGCGCGAGGCGATGCCAGTCGCGCGGCTCGAGCCGCTGGCCCAGCATGACCTGGGTCCAAGAACTGACGCGGAACAGGTCGTCCGGCGATTGATAGGCCTGCGCTGCGTCGGCGAACAGCGCGATGCGCTCCGCCAACGTGTCGGGGATCGGCATTGCGGCACAGGCCTTCCAGAACGGTTCGCTGCGCTGATTCAAATGATAGTGGAGGATGACGAAATCGCGCACCCCTTCGATCTCGCGCCGGGTCTGCGCGTTGAACTGCGTAACGACCGCGGGGCTGATCCCGTCGAAGGGGAAGGCGCGGAGCAGCCGGGTCAGCGCGGTCATGACGAGATGGATGCTGGTCGATTCGAGCGGTTCGACGAACCCGCCGGCGAGGCTCAGCGCGATGCAATTGCCCTCCCATGCGCGCAGGCGACGACCGGTCGTGAAGCGCAGCAGGCGCGGGTCGGTCAGCGGTTGACCCTGGACGGACGCCAGCAGACGGTCCCGGGCCGCATCATCGGAGAGGTACTCGCTCGAATAGACGATGCCGTTGCCGACGCGGTGCTGCAGCGGGATCCGCCACTGCCAGCCGGCATCATGCGCGATCGCGCGGGTATAGGGCCGGGCGGGCTCGACCGACGTCGTCTGCACTGCGAGCGCACGGTTGGCGGGAAGCCAGTGGCTCCAGTCTTCATAGCCGACGCCAAGCGCGTCGCCGATCAGCAGGCCGCGAAACCCGCTGCAGTCGAGAAACAGATCGCCTGCGACACGCGATCCGTCGGCGAGGATGACCGCATCGATATGGCCGGTCTCCGCCGAGCGATCGATCCCGGCGATCCGTCCTTCGATCCGGGTCAGCCCCGCGGTCTCGCAGCGCTCGCGCAGGAAGTGGGCATAGCGGCCCGCGTCGAAATGATAGGCATAGTTGAGCTGCGGACCCTGCTGACCGATGGTGAAGCGGCGCGCCTCTGCGGCCTGGAGTTCGAGGCAATAGTCGCCAAAGTCGCCGGCCAGCCCGTTGGCGCGGGCTTCGAGCCAGAAATGCTGGAAGTCGCCCATCCAGGTGGACCGCCCGACATCGCCGAACGAATGGACGTAGCGATCGTCGGGGCGTGCCCAGCCTTCGAACGCGATGCCGAGTTTGAACGTCGCGCCGGTGGCGGCCATGAACGCGCGCTCGTCGAGGCCGAGCAGTGCGTGAAAGGCCTGGACCGTGGGGATGGTCGCTTCGCCGACGCCGACGGTGCCGATCTCGTCCGATTCGATCAGCGTGACGTCGACCAGCGCGCCGAGTTGTCGCGTCAGCAGCGCCGCAGCGAGCCAGCCGGCGGTGCCGCCGCCGGCGATGATCACGCGGGTTTTCGGCGGGGTATCCATCGCATATCCCTTCATCGATTGAGCCGTTGCAACAGCGTGGCGCGCAGCCTTCGCGCGGCCATCGCATCCAGCGGCGCGAGTGCGCCCCGTGCGTCTGCCGGCAGATGCGCGCCGGCGCGCGCCGCATCGCCGAAGACATAATAGTCGAACAGCGCCTGCCAGCCGCGCTTCTCATGCTCGGGCCGGTCGCGCAGGCTGAGCAGGCCGTGCAGCAACGTGTTCTGCGGCGTGTCCATGAAGCGCGGCGTCGGGTTCCACCAATAGTTGATCATCGCGTTGAACGGATCGAGCGCCTCGACCTGGTGCCACCACAAGGCCGGGTAGATGAGCGCGTCGCCGGGCTCCATCTCCGCGACTTCGGCCACCGCCAGCGCATCGGCAAAGCCGGGATGGCGGGTGAGATCGGGGGCGTCGAAATCGACCATCGAGACGACCTGGCCCGCGGGCGTCGGTTCGAGCGGCCCCGGATAGAGGTTCGCGACCTGATCGGGCGGGAACAGCGTGAAGCGCCGCCGCCCGACCAACGTGACCGCGATGTTGTTCGACATGTCGTGATGCGCCGACGCGGTCGTCCGGTTGCCGATCCAGATACTGACCAGCGGCGGATGCGCGATGAGTTCGGGGTCGCCGAAGGGGAGCACTGCCTGGTCCCGGATGCCGGGGAGGTACTGATCGATATCGGTCGAGCCGATATAGATGCTGGGCGCGGCGGCATCGTCGATGCTGGCGAGAAGCCGGTCGAGATAGGCGGACAGCGACCCGCGCTCGCGGGTGAAGTTGAGCGCGGTGCAGTCGGCCGTGTATCCGAAGCGGCCGCCGATCGCGGGGTCGCCGATATAGGCCGTCACCGGCTGGCCGCCATCGAACCGCTTGAGCCAGGCGACCGCGGCCGCGGGACCCTGACGCGCCGCGGCGACGAGCGGCACGTCGCGGGCAAGACCGCGCAGGATCGTCGGGCGGCCCTCCGCGATCAGATCGGCGACGGGCAGGGTCCGCGCGTCCGCGCCTTCGATCACGCGCGTCCGGCGGGTGATGGCGGGCACCGGGGTCAACCGACCGCCGCGAGCCGCTGTTGCTTGTGGGCAATCAGCTGCTGGATATTGCCGAGCGATGACGCGGCAAGGATGGCGAGCCGCAGGATGCCCGAGTGGTGCAATTGTTCGAGCGGGGCGCCGCTCAGCGCCGCGAGCTGCTCGAGGTCGACGACGAGTACGTCGGGTACGGTGTAGCGGCGTTCGTCGCTGACATCGATGGTGAGCGTGACGGGCGCGAGCAGGCCGGCGTCGTCGAGAGCGGCATAGGCGCCGGGCGCGGTGTCCATCCCCTCGTACAGCAGCCGCAATACGCCGGTGACATGATCGAGATAGGGCGTGTTGCCGCCATGCTCGAGGAACAGCGGCAGACCCGCCGGGTCACCGACGCGCGGATCGTCGAGATCGACCTGCAGCATGGCCTCGCCGACATCGTCCGGTGCGGACCGGGTCATGCCGATCGAGAAGGGACCGCGTCGGTGGCTGGCGGGGACGTAGCGGCTGGTCCAGCGGTCGTCGGCGAGAAAGAGATTCTCGTCGCGGTCGAGACCCAGCAGCGCATAGGCCTGAAGACCCTCGTCGCGGCGGCGGAACACGATCGCGAATTCGCGTTGCAGTTCCTCGAATTCGGCGGGGAAGACCAGCGCCTGATTGGCCGCGTCATTGAATGCGGCGCCGGCGCGCGGGCTGACGCGCAGGTCGGCATGATCGATATTGTTGATCTGTACGGGGTTCATCCGCTCCGGTCCCTTTTTATCCGGGTCTATCAGCCAGGCGGCGTCGGACAACAGGAAAAGGCCGCGGCACGGTGCTGCGGCCCCTCCATTGCCCGATGCGGTGTCCGGCGCGCGCCGAGGCGCACGCCGGCCTGTGCTCAGAAGCGGTAGCGCGCGCCGAGATAGAAGCGCGGCTTCAATTCCTGCACATAGACCAGATTGGTCTCGGTGCGGGCATATTGGCGGAACGGCTCGCTCGTCAGATTGACCGCCTCGAGCGAGATCGAGAAGCTCTGCGCGATGTCGTAGCTGATGCTCGCGTCGAGCGTCCCGAAGGCTGCGGTGAAGAGCGGGTTGCGGTTGCCGCCCTGGTTTGTGCCCGACAGATATTTGTCGCGCCAGTTGTACGAGACACGCGCCGAAAGCCCGTTCTTGTCATAGATCCCGGTCAGGTTCGCGCTGTCGCCGAGGCCGGTCAGGGCGAAGATGTTGACGTTGGGATCGGCATAGGGATCGACGTTCACGTCGCCATTGACCTTGGTGTACGACACCGCGAAGCCGAAGCCGGTCTGACCGAAGAAGTTGGTCCAGGCGACCTCGAACCCGTGGATGTTGCCCTCGCGGTTGTTGACCGGGCCGCTGATCGCGAAATTGAACAGGGGATCGTTGGGATCGGCGACGATATCGACCGCATTGGCCAGATCGACGACGAACTGCGTCCTCAGGCCACCCGTCGCGGGATCGATATTGTTCTGGAACGCGGCGGATGCGGCCGCCTGGTTGCCGTTATTCTGCGTCAGCAACGCGGTGTAGGAGAACAGGTTGATATCGCTGAGCGGCAGCCCGTTGGCCTGGAGATAGGCCAGCGCGGTACCCGAGCGCGAACCGGCAGCGCCCGAACCCGGGTCACGCAGCCCGAACAGATTGCCGCTGGTGACCTGGTTGCCGATGAAGTTGCGGACGTCCTTGTTGAAGAAGCCGACCGACACGAAGCTCTCCGGCTTGTAATACCATTCGAGAGACACGTCGAAATTGTCCGAGACCAGCGGCAGCAGCGCCGGATCCTGACGCGTTGCGCCCGCAGGGGCTGCGCCGAGCGCGGTCGGGCGGTTCGGTGCCCCGGCGCTGACGGAGGCGAACAGATTGCCATAGTCGGGACGGGCGAGCGTGCGGCTGAACGAGGCGCGCGCCATGACGTTGTCGATCGGTTCGATGTTGAAATCGAGCGATGGCAACAGATTGTCGTAGCTTGCCTTGACCGTGACGGCGCCGCTGGGCGGCCCGCCATCGACCGCGAAGTCATTGTCCTGCGACCAGCGAATGCCGCTTGGCACTGACTGGATGCCGATCGACTTGACCCGCGTCTTTTCATAGCGGGCGCCGATCAGTGCATTGGCGCGACGTCCGCCGAGTTCACCGGCCCAGGTGATCTGGCCATAGGCCGCCCAGGTCTTTTCACCGACGGTATCGTCCGAGGACGGGCTCGGCGAAACCGCGTTGCCGCGGCCGGCATAATAAGGCTCGAACACGTCGAGCAGATCGACCGCGTTGGCGCGGAAGGCGACCAGTGACGAGCCTGTCGACTTCGGATCATATTTGTCGAACTTGCAGGTCAGGCAGAAGGTGTCGACGAGATCGCCGGCGAGTTCTGCGACGCGGCCGGTATCCGTGATGCCCCAGTCACCGAGCGTCTGGATCGTGTTGACCGTGGTCGAGCGCATGTTCGCGTCGATATAGTTGCCGCCGACGTTGAACTTGCTGCCCCCGCCCAGGTCCCAGGCGACGTCGCCGCCGAACTGGTTGATCCGGGCTTCCTGGGTCGACGTGATCTTCCGCGCGACCTGGCTGCCCAGGTCCGCGATGTCGAGCGTGTTGTTGCAGTTGCCACCGCGACCACCGTTGGTTGCGGTGCAGTCGTTGATCGTCTCGGACTGCTGCGGGAAGCCGGTGGTGAAATCGACCTTGTGCGAGGAGCGTACCGGCGCACCGATCGAGATCGTCGTCGCCGAGGTTCCGTTCGCGTTGTCCGGATTGGTCTTCGACTTGGCGTGGTTGGCGTCGAGCGTCAGCCGCAGATTGTCGGTGAAGTCCCACTTCACATTGCCACCGACCGAATAGAGCTCGGTCTTGGTCGCGAACCGCTGCTGCTCGTAACCCTTGTCCGCCTGGATCGACTCGGCGAGGATCACCGCGCTCTGCATCTGCTTGTTGTCGTCGAAGGTGACTTCGGTGAACGGACGCTGGAACCAGTTGGTCTGCTCGCTGCGCTCTTCGCTCAGCTTGTTCCGGGCATACATGCCGTCGATCGAGATCTCGAAACGGTCGGACGGTTTGAACTGGATGTTGGCCTGGCCGTTCAGACGCTCGCGGCGGTTCTCGGAGAACTGGTACCGGCTGTCGTTCGGTATCTGGACATATTCGGTCGTCGGGCGATTGGTGATCACCGTCGTCGGCCGGATATAGGCGCCCGCCGTGTTGAGGAAATCGGCCAGCGGCACGATGTTCCAGTAATTGGGGTTGGACTGAACCGAAGCGGATTCGCGCAGCTGATAGCTGCCGAACACGTTGACGCCGAAGGTTTCGTTCGGGTTCTTGTAGTTGATGAGGCCGGACAGCTCTGGCGTGATCTTGCTCAGATCGCCCTCAGCCTTCTCGACCGAGCTGTCATACAGCCCCTTGGCACCGATCGACCCCGAAAGGCCGCTCTCGCTCGACGACAGCGGTCGGCGGGTGACGACGTTGATCGCCGCACCGATGCCGCCCGACGGGATGTTGGCGCGGCCGGTCTTGTAGACCTCGAGCGTGGCGACACCCTCGGATGCGAGGTTCTGGAAATCGAACGAACGACCCGTACCGGTCGCAAACGCGTTGCCGGTGCTCGTGTCGATGCTGGTCGCCGGAAGCTGGCGGCCGTTCAGCGTGACGAGGTTGAAGCCGCCGCTGAAGCCGCGGACGGCAACCTGCGAGCCTTCGCCGTTGGCGCGGCTGATCGAGACGCCGGTGACGCGCTGCAGCGATTCCGCGAGGTTGGTGTCGGGGAACTTGCCGATATCCTCGGCCGAGATGGCGTCGACGACGCCTGCCGAGTTGCGCTTGATGTCGATAGCGCGACCAAGGCTGGCGCGGATGCCGGTGATGACGATCTCGTCCCCGGGGGCCGATTGCGGATCCTGGCTCGCGGTCTGCCCTGCGTCTTGCACGGTGGATGTCGCCGGAAGCGCTGGCTGCGCGGCAGCCGCAGGCGACCCTGTCGCGGTGCCTGGCGCCATTTGCGCGAAGGCCTGTGCCGGATTCAGCAGGCAAACGGCAACTGTGGCAATCGAACTCGAACGCACGAGTGCATTGAGTATGGACGAACCCCTCATCATTCTCTCCCCCTTTGCGGCATGACCGCAGCCCTTTCGAAACCGCTCTTATTGGCGGTGTGTGATAGGGCTACCATGGGCACGAATACTGTCAACGGTAATCTGTATTCTGTGTCGCGTATTTTAGACACAGTGGCAGTAAAGCCATAGCCGATAAAATAACTTAAATATTATTATTTAATACTTGAGACAGGGAGAGACCCGCCCCGTCATTGGAAAGCGGGGCGGGGCCTGTTCCGGCAGGTTCGGACCAGCCGCAGGAACGGGCGAACTCGTCGCCCGGTCCGGCGGCACGGGCGGGGGACCGGCGCGACCGTCATGCCGGGCGGGGGCTCAGCGCTGCGGCGTGGTGAACAGCGCCAGCGGCACCGCGGCACCCATCGCCCGATAGCCCGCTTCGGACGGGTGAAGATGATCGCCGGAGTCGAATGCCGGCGCGAGACGGTCGGGACGGCGCGGATCGCGCATCACCCGGTCAAAGTCGATCACCGCATCAAACACGCCCGAGTTGCGGATGAAGCTGTTGACCGCCTGGCGATCGGCCTCGAGCGCGGCGTCCGGGTGATAATAGTCATTGCCGCCGAACGGCATCACCGTGCCGCCGATGATCTTGATACCATGTGCATGCGCGCGGTCGGCCAGCTGGCGGAAGCCGGCGGTCAGTTGCGCGACGAGCGCCGCATGGTCTTCGGGCGATGCCGGAGCGTCGCGCGTCAAGACGCCGAGATCGTTCACCCCTTCGAGCAGGATCGCCCAGCCAACGCCGCTGCGCGCGATCACGTCGCGATCGAACCGGGCGACAAGGTTGGGGCCGAGCCCGTCGAGCAATATCCGGTTGCCGCCGATGCCGGCATTGACGACGCCGAGCGTGCGTGTCGCCGGCGTCGCGCGCAGCCGCTCGGCGAGAATGTCGGGCCAGCGGGTGTTGCGTTCCGGGGCGACGCCATAGCCGTCGGTGATCGAATCGCCGATCGTGACGATCGTCGTTGGGCGTGCCGCGCCGGTGACCTGGGCGACGCGGGGACCCGCCACCTCGACATCGGCGAGCGCATACCAGTGCGGTGTCGCGGTCGCGCCTGCGAGAAGCGGGTCGGCGACGTGATTGCCCGCGACCGTGAAGCTGGTGGCCCGCGCACCGGGATGACCGGTCTGCGGCGTGGCGGGGTCGGGCAGATAGAGGCTTACGGCGAGGTCGGCCCCGGGTGCGAGCGCGAGCGCGACCGGATCCGAGTAGATCTCCCCACCCGCCGGGATGACCGCGGTCACCTGTCCGGCAAAGCGAAGCGTCGTGCCGCCCGCGATACGCGCGGTGCCGAGAGCGGTCGGCCGGGCAATATGCGCCGCGCCGATCCTGAGCGGCTGCGTGCCGAACGCGTTGGACAGCCGCACGCGGACCTGCGTGCCGCCAGCCGACAGACGGACGACCTGTCGCAGCGTGATCGCGCCGGCGCGGTCGGCCGGCAGCGCATTGTCGCCGGTCGCGATCATCTGTGCAGAGCCCCAGCTCCCGGTCCACCGCTCAGTCGGCGCGGCGCGCTGGGCATCCGCGCTGGTCGCGAGCAATGCTGCCAACAACCACGCCGTCGGCTTGGCGACCGAAGATCCTACCGTCATCGCGCTCTCCATTCGGTTGCGAAGGCCGCTCATTGCGGGTTGCCCGGCGCGTAGGCGGCGTGCTGCGCCTTGTACCAGTCGAGGTCATGCGCGGGCGCAGCGGCGCCGGCCGGCAGCGACCGGCCGTTCACCGACATCCAATAGGCGAGGCTGGCATCGCGCCACCACCGCGCCTCGCGCTCCTGGATGTCCAGATAGGTCGCGGTCTTGGCCCAGCGTTCGGCATCGACCTGGCCGCGCAGTCCGTCCCAGCGCTGGCGCATGTCCGCGACATAGCCGACGCCGCGGTCATAATCATGGACCATCTCCGCCCAGAGGCTGCGCCCCGATGCCATCGGCCGGTCCCATGACACGTGATGGAACCACAGCAGGTCACGCTCCGGTGTCGTCGTGGGATCGGCGAGACGGCGGGCAAGCTCTGGCGCATATTGCGCGACGGCGTTGCTGCCGGTGCGCGTCCGGTCGAAGCCGATTCCGGCCTTGTCCGCGCGGTGATAATAGACCGGATTCCATTCCGGACGCTTCAGGTCGGCGACCCACGGGCCGGGGCCATAATGATGGCCCGTAGCCATGACGTGCGCGAGCCCGAGCGGCGTCATATAATCGACCACGGCTTCCCGCGAGCCCATCATCATGTCCGTCACCGGCGCGATGATCGCGGGGTTCGTCCCGAAGGTCATCGCCGCCCATTCGCGCGCAACCGGCTGTGCGCCGATCGTCGGATCCCAGGCCATCCGCCCGAACGCGAACCAGTTCGCCTGGTTGAAGGTCGATCCGGCCCAGTCGAGGTCGCGGCCGATATTGGCGACCCCCGCCATGCCGGTCAGCGCGTGGCGTTGGGTCCCGCCCTCGACGATCTGGGCGACCGTCGCGCGCTTGCCGCCGGCGAAGGTCTCGCTGCCCAGCGTCTCGGCGAAGAGCGGCCCGAGATAGGCGAGGTGCGTCGCAAAGCCGAGATATTCCTTGGTGATCTGGAATTCCAGCATCAGCGGTGTCCTGGGCATTGCCCCGAACAGCGGATGGAACGGCTCGCGCGGCTGAAAGTCGATCGCGCCGTTCTTGACCTGGACGATGACGTTGGCGGCGAACTTGCCGTCGAGCGGCTTAAACTCGGTATAGGCCTGTTTCGCGCGGTCGTCAGGATCGGTGTCGGCATAGACGAACGCCCGCCACATCACGATGCCGCCATGCGGTGCGACCGCGGCTGCGAGCATGTTCGCGCCGTCCGCGTGGCTGCGGTGATAATCGCGCGGCCCCGGCTGCCCCTCGCTATTGGCCTTGACGAGGAAGCCGCCGAAATCGGGGATCGCGCGATAGATTTCGTCGCTCTTCGCCTTCCACCAGGCGGCGACCTGGGGGTCGAGCGGGTCTGCCGTCTTCAGCTTGCCAAGCTCGATCGGCGCGGAGAACCGGGCCGACAGATAGACCTTGATGCCATAGGGGCGGAAGACATCGGCGAGTGCGGCCGCCTTGGCGATATAGCTGGCGGACAGGCTGTCGGGCTTGGCGTTGACGTTGTTGAGGACGGTGCCGTTGATGCCGATCGACGCATTGGCGCGCGCATAGTCGGTGTAGCGGGGATCCTTGAAGTCGGGCAGCGTCCACCAGTCCCAGAGCGACTGGCCGGCATAGCCGCGCTCGACCACGCCATCGAGATTGTCCCAGTGGTTCAGCACGCGCAGCTTTACCCGCGGCGTCGAAGCGAGCGCGATCCGGTCGATCTGCCCGCCGGTCTGGATGTGGCGCAGCAGCGCGAAGCTGCCGTAGAGCACGCCGCGGTCGGTACGCGCGGTCACCAGCGTGACGTCGCGGCCGCCGAGACGCACCTGCCGCACGATATAGCCTTCGTCGCCAAGGTCTTTCAGCGGCAGGCCGAGCCGGCCGACGTCAGCGTCTGCCGAGGTCGCCAGCAGGATCGGATGCGGGCTCGGACCCATGGCAAAAGCGTGCCCGGTCAGCCCCGCGAGACCGCGGCGAAGCTCGTCCGCGGCGGCGCGCAACGTCGCCGATTGGCCGCGCACTTCGACCGATTCGGCATCCCGACCGAGCGCCGTCGCCGCCTCTTTCGCCAGGGGACGGTAGCGCATCCAGAGGTCGTAGCCGTCCTCTGCCTGCGCCCCGGTCGTACTCGTGATCGCAACCGCGACCGCCACGCAAAGCCAACGCACTCGCATCATTCTTTCCTCTCCCGGCACAGCCTCCCGCATTGACAACGGGTCTGCTTGTCGAACATGTTATCGCTATCACGATGACGGCATCGACAGCAATGCCGCGTTTGACGACAGGAGACGATGGGTGACCGGCACGAGTTTCAGGACAATCGCGACCAGTCGCCGCGGCATGCTCCGCTGGCTGGGTTCGGCATCGCTCGCGACTTTGACGTCCGGTCTGGCCCCCGGACTGGCAGCCGCCGCGAACGAGTCGCCCGTCTACCGCGATGCGCGCGCGCCCATCGACCTGCGGGTCCGCGATCTCATGGCGCGGATGACGCTCGACGAGAAAGTCGCGCAGCTGATCACGCTGTCGACGACGAAGCGACAGGTGATGGATGATGCGCTGCGTTTCGACCCGGCGCGCGCCGATACGGCCTATCCCAACGGCATCGGCCAGATCGCGCGGCCGTCCGACCGTGGCGGTGCGGCGACCGCGGCCAACACGGCCGCCGCCGTTACCGGCCGCTGGCGTGCGCCGGCGGATACAATCGCGTTCGTCAACGCGGCGCAGCGCTGGGCGACGACCCGCACGCGGCTTGGTATTCCGATCCTGTTCCACGAGGAGGCGCTGCACGGCTTCATGGCGCCGGAGGCGACCAGCTTCCCGCAGGCGATCGCGCTGGCGGGTTCGTTCGATCGCGACCTCGTCCGCCGGGTCAATGCGGTGATCGCGCGCGAGGTGCGGGCGCACGGAACGGTGCTAGCGCTGTCGCCGGTCGTCGACATCGCCCGCGACCCGCGCTGGGGCCGGATCGAGGAGACGTTCGGCGAGGACCCCTATCTGTGCGGGGAAATGGGCGTCGCGGCGGTGATTGGCCTGCAGGGCGAGGGCAAGACGCTGGCACCCGGCAAGGTGTTCGCGACGCTCAAGCACATGACCGGGCACGGCCAGCCCGAAAGCGGCGAGAATGTCGCCCCCGCGCCGATCGCTGAACGCGAACTGCGCGAGAATTTCTTCCCGCCGTTTCGCGCGGTCGTTGCGCGGACCGGGATCGGCGCGGTGATGCCGTCGTACAACGAGATCGACGGTGTCCCGAGCCACGCCAATCGCTGGCTGCTGAACGACGTGCTGCGCGGCGAATGGGGCTTCGACGGCGCGATCGTCAGTGATTATGCGGCGATCGGCGAACTCGCATCGCTGCATCACATCGCCGCGGACAAGGCTGAAGCGGCGCGCCTCGCACTGGCGGCAGGAGTAGATTCCGACCTGCCGGACGGCGAGGCCTATCGCTCGCTCGCCGATCAGGTGCGGGCCGGTCGGGTGGCGATCGAGGCGGTCGATGCCGCGTGCCGGCGGATGCTGACGCTGAAGATGCGGTCGGGGATGTTCGAGCAGGCGATCGTCGATCCGCAGGCGGCGGCGCGGATGACCGGCAATGCGGAGGCGCGCGCGCTGGCGCTCGAGGCGGCGCGGCGATCGATCGCGCTGCTCGTCAACGACGGCGTCCTGCCGCTCAGCCCGGGGGCGCAGAAGCGCGTCGCAGTCATTGGTCCGAACGCGGCCGTCGCGCGGCTCGGCGGCTATTCGTCGATCCCCAAGGCGACCGTGTCGCTGCTCGAGGGGGTTCGTGCGCGGTTGAAGGGCAAGGCCGACGTCGTGCACGCGCAGGGTGTCTTCATCACGCAGAGCGAGGACCGGTCCGCCAACGAAGTGTTGCTGGCCGATCCTGCGCGCAACCGGGACCTGATCGCCGAGGCGGTGACCGTCGCCAGCACCGCGGACGTCATCCTGCTCGCGGTCGGCGACACCGAACAGACGAGCCGGGAGGGCTATGCCAAGACGCATCTCGGCGATCGCACCAGTCTCGACCTGCTCGGCGAGCAGAATGCGCTGTTCGCGGCGATGAAGGCGACGGGGAAGCCCGTCATCGTGGTCGCGATCAACGGCCGTCCGCCATCCTGGCCGAGCGTGACGGCGCAGGCCAATGCTGTGCTCGAATGCTGGTATGTCGGGCAGGAGGGGGGCACCGCGATCGCGGAGGCGCTGTTCGGGGACATCAACCCCGGTGCGAAGCTTCCGGTGACGGTCGCGCGGTCGACGGGGCAGCTGCCGGTCTTCTACGACGCCAAGCCTTCGGCGCGGCGCGGCTATCTGTTCGATACGACCGCGCCGCTCTTCCCGTTCGGGTTCGGGCTCAGCTACACCAAGTTCGAGATCGGTGCGCCGCGCCTGTCGTCGGCGAAGATCGGGATCGCGGGCACGGTCACCGTCTCGGTCGACATCGCCAATGTCGGCGCGCGCGCGGGCGACGAGGTCGTCCAGCTCTATGTGCGCGATCAGGTGTCGTCCGTCGCGCGGCCGATCCTCGAGCTGAAGGGCTTCGAACGCGTGACGCTGGCCCCCGGTGAACGGCGCACGGTCCAGTTCACGCTCGGCCCGGACGCGTTCCGGTTCTTCGACATCACGATGCGCGAGGTGGTCGAGCCGGGTCTGTTCGACATTTCCGTTGGTGCCGACTCGACGCGCCTCAAGACCGTTATTCTCGAAATCGCCTGAAGGATCGTCATGCCCAGGATCGTCAATGCCCGCGTCATCGTGACATGCCCCGGGCGCAACTTCGTGACCCTCAAGATCGAGTGCGACGACGGCACCACCGGGCTCGGCGACGCGACGCTCAACGGCCGCGAACTCAGCGTCGCGAGCTATCTCAGCGATCATGTCGTGCCCTGCCTGATCGGTCGCGACGCGCATCGGATCGAGGACGTCTGGCAGTTTCTGTACAAGGGCGCCTATTGGCGGCGTGGCCCGGTGACGATGGCGGCGATCGCCGCGGTCGACACGGCCCTGTGGGACATCAAGGGCAAGCTGGCGGGGATGCCGGTCTATCAGCTGCTGGGCGGCGCCGCGCGCGACGCGTGCATGGTCTATGCTCACGCCAATGGCACGACGATCGACGACACGATCGCAGTCGCGAAGGCCGAGCAGGCCAAGGGCTACAAGGCGATCCGGCTGCAATGCGGCGTGCCCGGACTCGCCTCGACCTATGGTGTCGCCAAGCATGGCGCGCGCTACGAACCCGCCGATGCGGATCTGCCGAGCGAGAGCGTGTGGTCGACCGAGAAATATCTGCGCGTCGTCCCCGAGCTGTTCAAGGCCGCGCGCGAGGCGATGGGCTGGGACGTCCACCTGCTCCACGATATCCATCACCGGCTGACCCCGATTGAGGCGGCGCGCCTCGGCAAGGCGCTCGAACCCTATAATCTGTTCTGGATGGAGGATCCGACGCCCGCCGAGAACCAGGAGGCGTTCAAGCTGATCCGCCACCACACGACGACGCCGATCGCGGTGGGGGAGGTGTTCAATTCGATCTGGGATGCCAAGGACCTGATCGAGCACCAGCTGATCGACTATATCCGCGCCACCGTCGTGCATGCGGGCGGTATCACGCATCTGCGCCGGATCGCCGCGCTCGCCGACCTCTATCATATCCGGACCGGGTGCCACGGCGCGACCGACCTTTCTCCCGTGGCGATGGCCGCCGCGCTGCACTTCGGGCTCTCCGTCCCCAATTTCGGGATCCAGGAGCATATGCCGCACATGGACGAGACCGACGCGGTCTTTCCCCATGCCTATCGCTTCGATACGGGCATGATGCATCCGGGGGAGGCGCCGGGCCTTGGCGTCGACATCGACGAGGCGCTGGCCGAAACCCATGACTATCGGCGCGCCTATCTTCCGGTCGCGCGGCTGGAAGACGGCACGCTGTGCAACTGGTGAGCGCCGACGGATCGAGCCCCGCCGACGTCGTAAAGCCGCGCGGCCGGGTTCGGTGGATCGTCTGCGCGCTGCTGTTCGCGGCGGTGGTGCTGAGCTATGTCGACCGGCTCGTCTTGCCGACGCTGAAGCCCGATCTGCAGCAACGCTATGGCTGGAGCGAGACGGGCTATGCCGATCTCGCCATCTGGTTCCAGGCGGCCTACGGGCTGAGCTATCTCGTCTTCGGCCGGCTGATCGACCGGCTCGGCGCGCGGATCGGGTACGCGCTCGCGGTGGCGCTGTGGACGCTCGGCCATGTCGGCCACGTCTTCTTCACCTCGACCAGCGGGATGATCCTTGCGCGGATTCCGCTCGCGCTCGGCGAGGCCGGGACCTTCCCCGCCGCGATCGCCGCGACCAACGAATGGTTTCCGCGGCGCGAGCGGGCGCTTGCGATCGGCATCTTCAACGCCGGGTCGAACGTCGGCGCGATCCTCACGCCGTTGCTGGTCCCGATCATCGCGGTGACGATGGGCTGGCGCTGGGCGTTCATCCTGACTGGGCTGCTCACGCTCGTCTGGCTGATCGTCTGGCTCGGCTTCTACCGCCGCCCCCGCGAGCATCCCCGGGTTACGGTCGAGGAGCTCGCCTATATCGAGAGCGAGCCGGTCGAACCCGGTCGGCCCGTCGCGTGGCGGACGCTGCTGCGGCAACGCCAGACCTGGGCCTATATCCTCGGGCGGTTCCTCATCGACCCGGTGTGGTGGACGTTCCTGTTCTGGCTGCCGGACTTCTTCAACCGGCAATATGGCGTGACGATGCTCGCCTTCGGCCCGCCGCTGATTGCGGTCTATCTGCTCGCCGATGTCGGGTCGGTGGGGGGCGGCTGGTTCTCGTCGCGGTTGATCGGGCGCGGCTACAGCGTCAATCGCGCGCGCAAGACCGCGATGTTCGCTTGCGCCCTGTGTGCGGTGCCGATCGCGTTCGCGACCCAGGTGCCGAGCATGTGGTGGGCGGTGCTGATGATCGGCGTGGCCTGTGCGGGGCATCAGGGGTTCTCGGCCAATCTCTATGCGCTGCCGGGCGACCTGCTGCCGCGCTGGGCGACCGGGTCGGTGGTGGGGCTGGGGGGCCTTTCGGGCGCAATCGGAGGCATGCTCATGGCGAAGTTCGCGGGTCGTATCCTTGAGACCGTCGGCAGCTATCAACCGATCTTCATCGTTGCGGCCTGTGCCTATCTCGTCGCGCTCGCCGTCATCCACCTCGTCGTGCCGCGCTATGCGCCGGTGCCCCCGGACCGCCTGGGGTGATGCCGGCGGCGCGTGCTTCGCGGCCCGTCCGCCCGCCCGACCGAACCCGCTATTCGTGCGGCTCGTGACTCGCCTCGATCATCACCTGCGCGACCAGACCATAGGCGTCCTGCCAGGCCCGGTCGGTATCAGGATCGAAGTCCGCACCGGCGAAACGCGCGACGACATGGCGCAGCGAGTCGCCGATGATGGCGTAGTGATGATCCTTGGCGCCATACGCGACATGGCGGCGGCCCAGCGCCCTCAGTTCAGGACGCATCGCCTCGAACGCGGTCAGCCCGGTGACGATCTTGGCAAGCGTCTGCATGAAGAGCCGGCCCTGGACAATGCGGTCGTTCGTGAACAGCGCACGGGATTCCGGGGCGAGCGCGAACACTCGGTCGTAGAAGATCGTCGAGGCTTCGTCCGCCGCGAACAGGATATGGACGAAGCTGTCGCGGACGAGATCGATCTGCCGCGGCGTCACCGGACGAGGTTCACCAGGATGCCGGTCGGCCGGCGTGGCCCGGGGATGGAGCGTCCGACACGCGGCTCGCCCGACGGCGATCGTGGCGATATGGCATACATGCCTGTGACCTGTCGCATTCCGGCTCTCCCGACCCGCACGATTATGTACCGGTTTCAACAGCTTCACGATCGAGCGTCAATCCGCCATGTTGCACGCGTGTTACAATCGGCGCGAACCTCAAATCGTCGTACGGCGATCCCGGTGCGGCGACTGTTTCGTCGCCAGGTGTCGCGCCGAGCTTGACTGTTCGGCAGGTAAAGGTAGCGCTATCGGATTGACTTGGAGGAGAGAAGCTTTGGATCGCGTACCGGCACGGCCGTTTCGTTCGCGCGACTGGTTCGCCGACCCCGCCCGCTCGGACATGACGGCGCTCTATCTCGAACGCTTCATGAACTACGGGCTCACCCCCGCCGAACTGCGCTGTGGCAAGCCGATCATCGGGATCGCGCAGACCGGCAGCGACCTGTCGCCCTGCAACCGCATCCATGTCGAGCTCGCCAAGCGGACGCGCGACGGGATCATCGCCGCGGGCGGGATCCCGATGGAATTCCCAACGATCCCGATCTTCGAGAATTGCCGTCGCCCGACCGCGGCGCTCGACCGCAACCTCGCCTATATGACGCTGGTCGAGACGCTGTACGGCTATCCGATCGATGCGGTCGTGCTGACCACGGGATGCGACAAGACGACCCCCGCGGGGATCATGGCGGTGTCGACCGTCGACATTCCCGCGATCGTCCTGTCGGGCGGGCCGATGCTCGACGGATGGCATGATGGCGAACTCGTCGGCTCGGGCACCGTGATCTGGCGCAGCCGGCGCAAGCTGGCCGCGGGCGAGATCGACGAGGAGGAGTTCCTGGCCCGCGCCACCGACAGCGCGCCATCGGCCGGACATTGCAACACGATGGGGACGGCCTCGACGATGAACGCCGTCGCCGAGGCGCTCGGCATGTCGCTG
The DNA here is from genome assembly GCF_014841795.1 of Sphingomonas sp. CFBP 13733. Taxonomy (NCBI): domain Bacteria; kingdom Pseudomonadati; phylum Pseudomonadota; class Alphaproteobacteria; order Sphingomonadales; family Sphingomonadaceae; genus Sphingomonas; species Sphingomonas sp. CFBP 13733. The sequence continues at coordinate 622,729 of NZ_JACYUP010000001.1, read as the reverse complement.
ACCGGGTGCGCCGCGATCCCCGCGCCGTACCGCGAACGCGGCCAGATGGCGTTCGAGACCGGACGCCGGATCGTCGACATGGCCTATGAGGATCTTCGCCCGTCGAAGATCCTGACGCGCGAAGCCTTTCTGAACGCGATCCGCGTCGTCAGCGCGATCGGTGGGTCGAGCAACGCGCAGCCGCACATCATGGCGATGGCGCAGCATGCCGGAGTCGCGCTCGACATGAGCGACTGGTCGACGCACGGCTATGACGTGCCGCTGATCGTCAACATGCAGCCGGCGGGCAAGTATCTCGGCGAGCGCTTCCACCGCGCGGGCGGGGTGCCTGCGGTGATGCACGAACTGGCCGAGTCGGGACTGCTCGACACGAGCTGCCTGACGATCACCGGGCAGAGCCTGGGCGACAATCTGACGGGTCGGGTGACGCGGGACCGCGAGATGATCCGCACGCTCGACGCGCCGCTCATGGAGCATGCCGGGTTTCTGGTGCTCAAGGGCAATCTGTTCGATCATGCGATCATGAAGACGTCGGTGATCTCCGACTCCTTCCGCGCGCGCTATCTCTCGACACCGGGGGCGGAGAACCGGTTCGAGGCCCGCGCGGTCGTGTTCGACGGGTCGGACGATTATCACCACCGTATCAACGACCCCGCGCTGGGGATCGACGAGCAGTGCATCCTCGTGATCCGCGGATCCGGTCCGATCGGCTGGCCCGGATCGGCCGAGGTAGTCAACATGCAGCCGCCAGACGCTCTGATCCAGCAGGGGATCCTGACGTTGCCGACGCTGGGGGACGGTCGCCAGTCGGGCACGTCGGACAGCCCGTCGATCCTCAACGTGTCACCTGAAAGTGCGGTCGGTGGCGGGCTCGCCTGGTTGCGTGACGGGGATATGATCCGGATCGATTTGGTCGCGGGGACCTGCGACGCGCTGGTCGATGCAGACGAGATCGCCCGCCGCAAGACCGAGCCTGCGCCGCCGATCCCGCCGAGCAACTCGCCTTGGGAGGAACTGTACCGTGAAAAGACGGGGCAGCTGGCGCAGGGCGGGGTGCTGGACTTTGCGGTGAAGTATCGCGGGATTGCCGCGAAGACGCCGCGGCACAATCACTAGGCGCCGAGCGCGCCACCGATAGGCCGAAATGGGGCGGGCGGGAGGAAAACCTCCCGCCCGCCCTTTTTCATGGCCCGGCTCAGCCGGTCATGTCTTCGAGCTCGCGACCCCGGGTCTCGGTGACCGCGGCGCGGACGAAGAAGAACGAGACGAGCGCGGCGATCGCATAGCCGAGATAGGTGAAGGCCAGCCCCGGCGAGAGGACGAGCGACGGGAAGCTGACCGAGATCAGCGCGTTGGCGATCCACTGCGCGAACCCCGCGACGGCGAGCGCCGAGCCGCGGATCTGCGTCGGGAACATCTCGCCCAGCATCACCCACATCACCGGCCCCCAACTGACGTTGAAGAAGATCACGTAGAGATTGGCGGCGACGAGGGCGATCAGCCCCGTATTGCCGGGCAGCGTGACGCCGACGCCCGAGGCGGCGGGCACGGCGTTCGAGAAGGCCCAGGCAACGATACCGAGCGTGACCGTCATGCCGGCCGACCCGACCAGCAGCAGCGGCTTGCGCCCGATCCGGTCGATCAGCGCGATCGTCAGGAGGCAGGCACCGATCGACAGGACGCCCGACAGGATGTTGATCTGGAGCGCATTGTCCTCGGTGAAGCCGACCGCTTCCCAAAGCGTCGCGCCGTAATAGAACACGACGTTGATGCCGACGAGCTGCTGGAACACCGCCAGGCCGATACCCGCCCAGAGGATCGGGCGGATCTTGCCGGTGGTCTTGTCGACCAGATCGGACAGCCGCGGCTTGTGGTGATCGACCGCGAGCGACGAGCGGATCTCGGCCACCTTGCGGCGGGCCTCGGCCGCGCCGAACAGGCGGGTCAGCACCACTTCGGCCTTTGCGTCATGACCCTTCACGACGAGATAGCGCGGGCTTTCCGGGATGAAGAACAGCGCGACGAAATAAATCGTCGCGGGGATCACCTGGAGCCAGAACATCCAGCGCCAGGCCTGATACCCGAGCCAGAACTCGGCGGTCGAGCCGCCGGCGAAACGGGCGAGCGCGAAATTCGCGACGAACGCGCCGGTCAGGCCCGAGATGATCATGACCTGCTGGATGCTGGTCAGTCGACCGCGGATATTGGCCGGTGCGACTTCCGAGATATAGACCGGCGAGGTGACGCTGGCGGCGCCGACGCCGAACCCGCCGATGATCCGCGCGATGATGAACAGCAGCGACGAATTCGCCGCCCCCGCTGCGAGAGCACTGACGATGAACAGGATTGCGGCCAGCATCATCGTGTTGCGACGGCCGATCACGTCGGACAGCCGGCCCGCCGCGAATGCGCCGACCGACGATCCGACCAGGATCGCGCCGACGTTGATGCCGATGCCCAGTCTGCCGAGGTCGAACGCCGCCTCGATCCCCTTTTGCGTGCCGTTGATCACGCCCGAATCATATCCGAACATGAAGCCCCCGATCGTCGCCACCGCGACGATGAGGGCGATCAGCGCGCTGTTGACGCCCCCCGTATCGGTGGGTGAGCCCGTGGCCCTGGCTGTAGCCGTGCCGTTCATTAGTGACGTCCTTCCTGATGGTGCACGCTCTGTTGGCGTGTTCAAGGTCTAGAGATTAAAGGTCCAAGCTGACCGGCATGACGGGAATGCCGCCAATGTCGGTCCGGAACGTGAAGATGTCGCCCGCGAGCGGTTGCGAGGCGAGGCGCTCCGCTGACAGTCCCTGTCGGGCGGTCGTCGCAAAGGCGGTGCGACCATCGTCCCCGCCCAGCGCGATCTTGGTGACGTTCGAGACGGGAAAGCGCACTTCGTCGGTCATCGTGCCATCGGGCGAGAACCGTCGTGCCGCCCAGCCGCCGTAGAAACCGACCCACACACCACCGCCGGCGTCGCAGATCGCTCCGTCGGGATAACCCTTGCTCGCGTCGAACTTTAGGAAGGGGCGACCCGCGCCGATCGTGCCGTCGAGACCGATCGGGTGCGCGGCGATCGACAGGCCCAGCGTATCGACCAGATAGGCGGTGCGCCCGTCGGGCGAGATGGCGGGGCCGTTGGTGATGACGACGGCCGGTACGGCAGTCATGCTGACGGCGCCGCGGTGCCACTGGTAGATATGCCCGGTCGGGTGGACTTCCTTGTTGTCCATCGACCCGAACCAGATCCTGCCGGCGGGATCGACCGCTGCGTCGTTGAGGCGATTGTCGGGCAGGTCCGCCTCGATGCCGTTCATCAGCGTGAAGCTGCCGTCGCGCGGATCGAAGCGGTGGAGGCCCTTGGCGAGCCCGGCGACCCATAGGCCGTCCTGTGCGGGAAGGATCCAGCCGACATGCGATGGCGCGTCGAAGCGATCGAGCGCATGCGACACGGGATCATATCGATAGACGCAGGGCGCCTTGATATCGACGAACCACAGCGCCTTGTCGCGCGCCGACCAGACCGGTCCTTCACCGAGCTCGGCGCCGACCGAGGCGAGCAGGCGGGCTTCGCTATCCATGGCTCAGCGCCAGCCCGCATCGATGAAATAATCATGTCCCGTGCACATCCGCGCATCGTCCGACGCGAGGAACAGCACGAGCGCGGCGACGTCGATCGGCTGGATCCGGCCATCGAGGCACTGGGCGGCGACGATCTCCGCCTCCCCCTCGGGCGTGTACCATTTCTCCTGGCGCGGCGTCTGGACATTGCCCGGGACGATCGTGTTGACGCGGATGCCGTCGCGGCCGAGGTCGCGTGCGAGGCCGCGCGTCAGGCCCTCGATCGCTGCCTTGCACGTCTGGTACAGGACCAGATCGGGCAGCGCGAGATGCCAGCTGATCGACCCGAAGTTGAGAATCGTGCCGCCGCCGGCTCGCTTCATCGCAGGGACGACGGCCTGGGCTGCGAAGAACTGGTGTCGCAGATTGACGTTCAGCCGCTCGTCCCAATAAGCGGGCGTGACCTCGTCGACGCCGTGCCGGTCGTCATTGCCCGCATTGTTGATCAGGATGTCGATCCCGCCGAGCGCCTGCTCGAGCGCGCCGAACACCGTCTTCAGCTGATCGATGTCGGTCAGGTCGCAGCGATGATAGATCGGCGCATGGGCCGCATCGACCGCGAGGCGCTCGAGCAGTGCCTGGCTGGGTTCGTCGGCGACGTCGACGAACGCGACGCGCGCACCCTGGGCAACGAACGCCTCGACCAGACCCGCGCCGATGCCCGAGCCCCCGCCGGTCACGAGGACCCGCTTGCCGGCGAGACTGGGATAGATGGCGCGGCCTTCACCGGCGCTGGTCTGCTGCAACACGGGAGTCTCCGTCTGATCGTAGGTCATGCGTCGAGAAGGTTGCGGCGCGCGAGATTGGCCATCAGTCCGCCGATGCCCAGCGTCCATGCGGGCGCATCGCGCGAGGTGGTGACACGGTTCACCAAAGCGCCGAGCTTCGGGTTCGAGATGGTGACGACGTCGCCCATCTTGTGCGTGAAGCCGCGGCCGGGTTCGTCGCGGTCCTTGGTGGGGGCGAACAGCGTGCCGAGGAACAGGACGAAGCCGTCCGGATAATGATGCTCGCTCATCGCCTGCGTGACGAGATCGGTCGGGTCGCGGCTGATCTCGCGCATCGAGCTATGCCCGTCGAGCACATAGCCGTCCTCGCCCTCGATCTTGAGCGTCACGTCGCTCGCGCGGACGTCGTCGAGCGAGAAGCCGTCGTCGAACAGGCGGATGAACGGCCCGATCGAGCAGGACGCGTTATTATCCTTGGCCTTGCTCAGCAGCAGGGCGGAACGGCCCTCGAAATCGCGCAGGTTGACGTCGTTACCGAGCGTCGCGCCGACGATCGCGCCGTCTGCATCGACCAGCAGCACGACTTCGGGTTCGGGGTTGTTCCACGTCGAATCGGACCGGATCCCGATCGGGCCACCCCAGCCGACGGTCGAGAGCGTCGGGCTCTTGGTGAAGATCTCCGCATCGGGGCCGATCGCGACCTCGAGATACTGCGACCACATCCCGTCCTCGATCAGCGCCGCCTTGAGCGCCGCCGCCTCGGCGGAGCCCGGCACGACCGAACGGACGCTGCCGCCGATCCGGGCCTCGAGCCGGCCGCGCACTTCGACGGCCTTGGAGGCATCGCCCCGGGCACGCTCCTCGATGACGCGCTCGATCGCGGACACCGCGAACGTCACGCCGGCGGCCTTGACGCATTGCAGGTCGATCGGGCTCAGCAGGCGCGCATGCGCATCGACCGCCGCGGACAGGTCGAGCGATTCGAGCGTGCCCAGCGACTGGCCGGCTGCCGTGTCGAACGTGCCGCCCGCGACGAGCGCGGACACGGTTGGTGCGACGCGGGACATGTCGAAGACTTCACCGCGGCTTACCAATATCGGCGTGGGACCTTCGCCGAGATCGACCCGGCCAAGCAGCAGCGCGTTGCGCCAGTCCGCAGGCAACGCCGACAGGACCGGCGCGGCGATATGCGACATCAATTTCCCTCTCCACTCATGTTACCGCTATCGTATAGGCCATTGCCCGATCGTCAAGAGACGCGGACGAGATTGATCGTACAATAGGCTGCCCCGCTTCGGGACGAGCGGCGTGCCGTGGCCAGCGAGCGACGGACTTGTCCTGTTGAGACGCGATCGCGCTTGCCATTCGCGGGCCCGTGCCTACCGTGAGGATATGGAAAATATCGCATCGCCGCTCGATCTGCTCACCTCGCTCAAGATCGCCTTTGTCGAGCGTGACGAGGCAGCAGACGCCTTTGACGTGTTCAAGCAGGACGCGATCATGGCGCATGAACCGTCGCCCGCCGACGCACCGGCGATCAGCAGCGACGACGCCGCCGATGCTGCAGCGGGTGAGGTCGATGCGTTCGATGCGGAGGTCCGTGGGCTGCTGGCCGCGGCTTCGGATGCCGATGTAATTGCCGCCTATCGCGCGACGGAGGGCGAGGTCGGCGACCCCGCCGCCGAAGCGCTGCTCGGCGAGATCCGGCGGCGTCAACTGACCGCCTGACCCGCTACGGCGGCGGCGCGCTCGACTTGCAGGGGCCGCCGCGGCGTGACGGTCACTTCGCCGCGACCGCCTTCGCCACGACCCCGCGGTGCATGACGAAATCGACGTGCGTGAGTTGGCTGACGTCCTCGAGTGGGGACCCCCGCACCGCGATGATGTCCGCAGTCTTGCCGGGCGCGAGCGTGCCAATATCGTCCCGCCCGAGCAGATCCGCCGCGCCGCTCGTGGCGGCAGCGATGGCTTGTGCGGGAGTAAGGCCGTTCCGAACAAGCAGCGCGAATTCGGTCGCATTGTCGCCGTGCTTCGACACGCCGGTATCCGTCCCGAAGGCGACCTTGACGCCGGCCGCATAGGCACGGCGATGGCTGGCGGCCATGGCCGCCGCGGCGGACTCCGCCTTGACGATGGTGGCCGCGGGCAAGGCGCCGCCGCGTGCCTGCGCCAGTGCCGCGACGGGGGCGATCTCGGTCGGTACCAGATAGGCGCCCCTGGTCTTGAAGAGGCGGATGGTCCCGTCGTCGAGAAACGTGCCGTGTTCGATAGAATCGACCCCCGCCTCGAGCGCAGCGCGGGTTCCCTCGGTCGCGTGGCTGTGCGCGGCGACCTTGCGGCCGAGCATGTGCGCGGTGTCGATGATCGCGCGCATCTCGTCCGGGGTCATCGCCCGGCCAAGGCCGCCGCTGACGTTCGACAGCACGCCGCCGGTCGCCGCGAACTTGATGACGCGGGCACCGAGTGCGACCTGTGCCCGGACCGCGCGGCGGCAGTCATCGGGCCCGTTGCAGACATTGACCTCGCGACCATGCACCATATCGGCGAATTCCTCGGCGAGGCCGTTGCCGCCATCGCCATGCCCGCCGGTGACGGAGATCATCTCGCCGGCATTGGTGATGCTCGGCCCTTCGATCGCGCCTGCATCGATCGCGTCACGCAAAGCACGGATACCGCGCGGATCGCCGCCAAGATCGCGGACCGAGGTGAACCCTGCGGCGAGCGTCTGCCGTGCATTGGCGACCGCGGTCATCTCGTCATCGAACCGGTCGCGGGTCATCGCCTCGAGCCGTGCGCGCATCGGGTCGCCGCCGATGCCCCACAGATGGACATGCATGTCGACCATGCCCGGCATCACGAACGCGGTGCGCAAGTCGACGAGTGTCGCGCCCGCCTCCGGCGCCACGAATCCGTCACGCAGCGCGACGATCTTGCCGTCGCGGACGATGATCGTGGTCGCGCCGCGCGGCGCCTGGCCCGGACGATCGAGCAGTGTGCCCGCCTGGATATAGGTCACAGCTGGTGGCGCCGTTTGTGCGTTGGCCGGCATCGCGGTCGCCGCAGCCAGCGCGACCAGTATCGCGGTCTTCATGTGTCTCTCCCCTTTGGTGCATGCTTGCCGATCCGCGACGTCCGGGCAAGCGTCGATGCGTGAGGACGACCGTCCGCCAACACCCGCTCAAAGCTGCACTTGAGAACCAATAGCAATACGTGATAGTACGGAATCCGTGATCTGGGGGGCTGAAGGCAGATGATGATCGTTCGAGACTGCGCGCAATGACGCTGCGCCGCGTGCTGTTCCAGATGCACTGGTTTCTGGGGATTACCGCGGGTTTCGTGCTCGCACTGATGGGCGTGACCGGCGCCGCGATGGCGTTCGAGGACGAGATCATGGCGGCGCTCAGCCCGGGCGTGGTGACCCTCGCACCGCTGCCAAGTGGGGCGGGCGATGCGGCAAGGCTGTCACCTGATGCTCTGGTCCGGGCCGCATCCGCGCAGCGCGGGGGCAAGCGGGTGCAGGATCTGACGATCGCGCGCGATCCCACGCTCGCAGCGCAGGTTCGCTTCGCCGCGAAGAAGGGACAGCGCGGTGGCGAGCGCAGCTATATCGACCCGCGGACCGGCCGGTTGCTCGGCACCGCCACCGGCGCGGGGGTGTTCCGCACGATCGAGAACCTCCACCGCTGGCTCGCGCTGCCGGGCGGACGCAACGGCATCGGCAGCCAGCTGACCGGTCTGTCCGCGCTCGCGCTCGTCTTCTTCGCGCTGTCGGGGCTGTATCTGCGCTGGCCGCGCCACCCGCTCGACTGGCGGGCGTGGTTCGTGCTCGATCTGCGCAAGACCGGGCGCAACCTGTACCGTGCGCTTCATGCGGTGATCGGCGGCTGGGTGCTCGTCTTCTACCTGCTGAGTGCGGCGACCGGCCTCTGGTGGTCCTATGACTGGTATCAGCGGGGTGCGCGGTACATGCTGACCGGTACGACCGAACGCCCGGAACGCGGCGGGCGTGAAGGGCGCGCGCCGGGTGGTCGTCGCGGCGACCGGGGTGAGGTGGCGGAAGAGTCGCGATCGATCGCCCCGGCCTGGGCGGGGTTCCAGCGTAGCGAGGGTTCGCGTTTCGACCGGGTGACGATCACGGTCCCGCAGGGCGCGGCGCCAGTGACGATGCGGATGGTGCCGATCGGCGCGCGGTCCGACCGGATGACCGACGAACTCCGCTTCGACGCGCGGAGCGGCGCGCTGACCAAGGCGGAGCGCTATGCCGAGCGCGGCGTCGGCGAGACGATCGCAACCAGCATCTATCCGCTCCACACGGGGGCATTCTTCGGTCTGCCCGGACGAATCGCGCTGTTCCTGACGAGCTTGACGATGCCGCTGTTCACGGTCACCGGCCTGCTGCTGTATCTCGGCCGCCGGCGGACCAAGCGGGCGCTGGCGGCGGTCGCGGTTCCTGCCTCGGCCGACAACGGGGGGGCGGACCGACCCGGCGTGCTGGTCGTCCACGCGTCGCAGACCGGCACTGCCGAGCGTCTCGCACGCCTCAGCGCTGCGGCGTTCCCGGATGCTGCGATCCAGCCGCTGGCGACGGTTTCGCCGGCCGATCTGCGCGATGCCGGCACCGTCCTGTTCGTCGTGGCCACCTATGGCGAGGGCGATGCGCCCGACACCGTCCGGGCGTTCGAGCGCCGCGTCATGGCCGCGCCGGCCGATCTCCACGGTGTCCGCTACGCGGTACTGGCGCTGGGCGACCGCGAATATCCCGATTATTGCGCCTTTGGTCAGCGCGTCGACGCGTGGCTGCATGCGAGTGGGGCGCAGCGCCTGTTCGACCGGATCGAGCTCGATGCGGCCGATGCGGACGGCGAACGCCAGTGGCAGCAACAGCTTCACGCGATCGGCGCGGATCCGGCGCAGCCCGACTGGCAGCCGGCGGCCTATGCCGCCTGGCCGCTGGTCGCACGGACATGGCTCAATCCCGACAGCCCGGGCGCGCCGATGTACCGGGTCGAACTCGGCATTCCCGCGGGCACGCGCTGGGCACCGGGTGCGATCGCCGAGATCGAGCCGCGTCACGATCCGGCCCGCGTCGCGCGGTTCCTGGCCGGTTGCGGGATCGTCGACGACGGCCGGGTCGCGGCGGGACTCGCCAAGGCTACGCTGCCCGATCCCGCGACGTTCGATGCCGGGGGGCGGGATCCGTTGGCGCTACCGCCGCTTGCGCACCGCGAATATTCGGTCGGGTCGCTGCCGGAGTCGGGCCGCGTCGAGCTGCTCGTGCGGCAATGTCCCGCAGCCGATGGCGGGCTCGGAATCGGCTCGGGGTGGCTTACGGAAGTGGCGTCGATCGGTGATCCTATCGCGGTGCGCCTTCGCGCCAATCCGGGGTTTGCGACACCGTCGGACCCGGCGACCCCGCTCGTGCTGATCGGCAACGGGACGGGCCTCGCCGGGTTGATGGCGCATCTGCGCGAGCGGGCGCGGACCGGCGGCGCGCCCGCCTGGCTGATCTATGGCGAGCGCAGCAGCGCATACGACCGTCCGCTCGCCGCCGAACTCGATGCGCTGCATGCCGCGGGTACACTCGAGCGGATCGACCGCGCCTTCTCGCGCGATGCGGGCTGCGGGCGCTATGTCCAGGCGCTGGTCGCGGAACAGGCCGACCGGATGCTCGACTGGGCGGACCGGGGGGCGGCGATCTATGTCTGCGGCAGTCTGGTCGGGATGGCGGGCGCGGTCGATGCCGAACTCCGGATCATCCTCGGCGACGACCGGGTCGAGGCGATGAGCGAGGCCGGGCTGTACCGCCGCGACATCTACTGATCGCCGTCGACCTCAGCGCCGGTTCCGATCGGGGATGTCAGTCGACATCCCCGTGTCCGTGGCCGACGGTGATGCGTGCGCCGGTATCGGCGCCCGCACTGCCGCTCTCCCACCAATAGGCCTGGCGCTTGCGCGTGCCGGTGACCGTCTCGTTCAGCGTCGCGGCATCATAAAGGCGGCCGCCGAGCATCACCTGCGCGACCTTGTCGCTGTTGCGGATGTCGCTTGTCGGGTCGGCGGTCAGCACGACCAGATCGGCGAGCTTGCCGGGTTCGAGCGAACCGACGTCCTTGGCGTATCCCAGAGATCGTGCTGATTCGATCGTACCCGCACGCAGCGCCTCGATTGGGGTGAACCCGCCCCGGACGAAGCTCCATAGTTCCCAATGTGCGCCAAGCCCCGGCTGCTGGCCGTGCGCGCCGATGGCGACGGGCACGCCCTTGACCGCGAGCTTGCGCGCCTCGCGCGCGGTCGCGCCATCGACATAATCCTCCTCGGGCGCGATCTCGCGCCGCGCATTCTGCGCCGCGAGCAGTGCCGGCGGCGCATGGCGGGCGAGCAGCGGATGCCGCCACACGTCGCTGTGCGCGCGCCAATAGGGATCGCCCGCCGGCCCACCATAGGCGACCACGAGCGTCGGCGTGTAGCCGACCGTCGTCTGCGACCAGAGATCGACCACATCGGCGTAGAAATGCTCAAGCGGGACGTTGTGCTCGACCGTGGAATTGCCGTCCTGCACCAGGCTCATGTCGAGCGTGTAGAGCGAGCCGCCCTCGGGCACGACCTCCATGCCCTCTGCCTGCGCTGCCGCCACGACCATCTGGCGCTGCTCGCGGCGTGGCTGATTGTAGTTCTTCACGCTGCGCGCACCCTGCGCCTTGAGGCGGCGGACGACGGCGAGCGCGTCCTCATAGGTGTCGATCTGCGCATAGACGTCGGGTGCCTTGGCGCCATAGACGATCTCGCCGGTCGAGAAGGTGCGCGGTGCGAGCAGCATGCCGGCCTGCTGCATCTCGGCCGCCGGGAAGATTTCGGCGGAACGCGACGACGGATCGTGGATCGTCGTGGTGCCGAGCGCGAGGTTCGCCATCGCCGACCAGTTCTGCTGCGGCACGATCTCGTCCTCGCCCTGCGGACCGTGCGCATGCGCGTCGACCAGCCCGGGTATGACCGTCTTGCCCGCCAGGTCGACGGTCTTCGCGCCTGCGGGAATGGCGACCGTGCCGCGTGGCCCGACCGCGACGATGCGGTCGCCGCGGATCAGGATCGTGGCGTCGTCGATGATCCCGCCATCGGCCTTCGCCATCGTCACGACGCGTGCGCCGGTCAGCGCCACCGTCGCGTCAGGCTTGGCGGCGGCGATGTCCATCGACAGCGAGGTGCCGGTGCGCGGCGCGACGAACTTCGGCGCGTCCTCACCCTTCGGCGTCGGCACCGCGCGGAAGAGCGCCGCGGTCTCGGCCGTGAAGAACGTCGGGCCCGCGCTCCAGTGGATCTGCCGGCCGTCGTTCGACCAGTTGATGAAGTCCGCGCCGTCCCCACTGACGCGGGTGACGGGCAGGGGGCCGCCCTTGGCATCGGTCTCGACCGCTTGGCGTCCCGGCATCAGCGGCATCACGAACGCCTCGTAATTCTGGCGGAAGGCGACGTAATCGCCCTGTGGTGAGATCTGATAGTCATTGACCAGCTCGCCCGAGGCATGGACGCGGCGGTCCTGTCCGTTGAGGTCGGTGCTGATCAGCTGGCGCTTGTCCTTCTCGGTCGCCATCAGGAAGACGCGGTCGTTCGCGGCGCCGAATTGCGGGCCGCTCGCCTCCTTGGCAATCCGCACCGGCGCACCGCCGCTGGCGGCGACGCGGTAGGCCCCGGCGTCGGGATTGCCCCGCGCCGCGGTCAGCCCGCCGCCGGGGCCCTGTTCGAACACGATCGTGCGCGCGTCGGGTGAAAAGCGCGGGCGGCGATAATGGCCGGCGACGGTCGTGACGGTGCGGGGCGAGCCGCCGCCTGCCGCGATCGTCCGGATCTGGCCGAGCCCCGTGTCCGTCCAGCCGACGAACACGATCTGGCGGCCGTCGCGCGACCAGCTCGGGAACAGTTCGAATTCGTCCGCGCCGCGCGTCAGCCGCGTCGCGGTGCCACCCGCAACGGGCTTGGTCCACAGCTTGCCGAGCGTCTCGAACACCACGGTGCGGCCATCGGGCGAGACGCTTGCCCAGCGCGGCATCTTCGTCGCGAACCGGTCGGGCGCCACCGCGATCTGCGGATGGACCGCGTCTACGATCACGCGCGTATCGTCGATGCGGAACGGGATCACCGCCGCGCCCGAGCCGTCGGGCGCCACCCGGCGCAGCTTGCCCCCCGCCCAGAAGACGATCGCCGTGTCGCCCGGCGTCCAGGCCATGTCGGGATAGACCCCGGTAACGGCCCAGGTTTCCTGCACGTCGCGGTCGAGCGGGCCATAGATCATGCGTTCGACCCCGGTCGCGAAGTCCTTCACCCATAATTTGGTGACGTTGTTCTCGCGCCGGACAAAGGCAATCTGCTTGCCGTCGCGCGACGGTGTCGGCCGGACCGAGCCGCCGACCCCCGATACCGCGGTGCTGACCTCGCCGCTGTCGACGTCATAGCGTTCGATATCGAACAGGTCGGTGCGCGAATTCTGCGCATATTCAAAGATCGGACCGGGCGAGATGTTGCGCGTGTAGAAGATGCTCTTGCCGTCGGGCGCGTAGATCGGCTCGCCCAGTTCCTTCTGCAGCACCTCGCTCGCGCGCTTGACGAGCTGGACGCCGCCGCCACCCGAGACGTGATAAAGCCAGATCTCGCCCGTGCCGAGCGAGCGGCCCGTTGTGAAATGCTTCTTGGCGGCGATGAACCGGCCGTCCGGGCTCCAGCTCGGCTGGTTGAGCAGGCGGAAATCCTCGTTCGTCACCTGGCGCTTGTCGCTGCCGTCGACGTTCATCACCCAGATATTGTCGCCGCCGCCGCGGTCCGACGTGAAGGCGATGCGGCGGCCGTCGGGCGAGAAGCGCGGCTGATGCTCGAACGCCAGCCCCTCGGCGATGCGTCGCGGCGTGCCGCCCGTGATCGGCATGGTGTAGAGGTCACCGAGCAGGTCGAAGGCGATGAGCCGGCCGTCGGGCGAGACGTCGACGTTCATCCAGCTGCCCTCGTCCACATGCAGGGCGACCTCGCGCGTCTTCAGTCCACGCGGCTGCATGACGTCCCAGACCGGCGGCTTGGCGGACGATTTCGATGTGGCAGCCGACGCATTGGCGGGCACGGCGGCAGTGACCGGGGCTGCGGCGACGGGCTGGGGCGACGGATTGGCGTCGGCGCGGGTCGTCACGGGGGTAGGCGCCGTCGCCTGATCCTCGGGCGCCTGGGTCCGTTCGACGGGCTTGGCGGCCGGTGGCGGCGTGGTCTGTGCGGACAATTCGGTGGCGACGAGGCAGAGTGCGATAGCGGTCAGTGCGCGGTGCTTCATGGTGTAGAGATCCCCCCTTGTGCGGCAGGGTCTAACCGATTGACCGCGATCGTCACTCGCAAATTTCTTTTATCGGGTCGCTTCTCGTCCTGTTGCCGCCGCTCCGCTTTGTACCGGTCTTGGACGTGATCTTCGCCGGTCGCGAGTGGATGGAAGGCGAGAGCACGTCACGCCGGGTCTAGAGCGTCGCGTCGCAAGCAAGTTTCTCCGCCTTGCTTGCGCTTTGGATGCGTTGACCGACGACCGATAGCAATGACCCCAGCGGATACAGTTCCTTGGCGGACGGACTCGCAACCGATGCGGAATGGTGCGGCCTGAAGAACGCAAAGTCCTGTCATTGATACCGATTGAGACCGTTACGACACAAAATCCATACCGCGTGTCATTTCCGAAATTATTGGTATTGTTTTGATATTTGGGACGTGACAGCATGTGCCTGTCCGAGGGTCCGGATGGTAATGCCGAACAAGGTCAGCAAGGTCACGGGGCGACAGATCCCGATGAAAGCGCGTCCTGTTGTTCATCGAACGCTTCCGAACAGGGTCGGCGGCAATCGATACGATGCATCACCGTTCATGTGACCCGATCGGCAACATGGGGGGTAATGGAATGGTGCTGTTCAAAGGGTTTCTGACCACGACATGTTGCGTCGCGGCGTTGTTTGCGATGCCGGCTCAGGCGCAGGCCCAGGCGTCGGATACAGGCGCGGCCGATGGTGCGCAGGAAAGCCAGACCGCGATCGGCGATCCCGTCGCCTCCGCCAAGCTCGCCGCAGATGCCGAACGCACCGGCGATCGGCGGGAAGCGTCGGATATCGTCGTGACCGGCACGCGCATCGCGCGGCCGAACAACCGGTCTGCCGCGCCGATCGTAACGACGACCGCCGCGGAAATCGCGGCACAGGGCGCGACGACGATCGAGGAGGTGCTGAACCGCCTGCCGCAGGTGCAGGTGAACTCGGAACAGAATTTCAGCGATTCCGAAGGTCGTCAGCGCATCAAGCTGCGCAGCCTGGGCTATGAGCGCACGCTGACGCTGATCGACGGGCTCCGCATGGGACTGGCCAACACGGTCGACGTCGGCATCATCCCCAATGCGCTGGTCGAGCGGATCGATGTGCTGACCGGCGGTGCCTCGTCCGTCTATGGATCCGACGCGGTGTCGGGCGTCGTCAACTTCGTGCTGAAGAAGAATTTCGAAGGCATCCGACTCGACGCGAACTACAGCTTCTACAATCACGACAATGGCAGCAACGCGGTCACCGAGGCGGCAGGTCGCGCGGGTTTCGCCGCCAAACGCGGATTGACCAATGACGGTGGTCGTTCGGATGTCAGCCTGGCGGCGGGTACCAATTTGTTCAACGACCGGGTGAACATCACCGGGTTCATCAATTACCGCCAGTCCAATCCGATCGAACTTGTCGATCGCTCCTATTCGGTTTGCGAGGCGGTCCAGCCGACCAACACCTCGCCGCTCGGTTGTTCGCGTGCAAGCTTCACGCCCGCCGGTACGATCATTCCGCAGTCGGGGCCGCGCGCCGGGCAGATCTTGGTCAACAATCCCAACGGCAACGGGACCTTCATTCCGATCAACAGCGGGCCGCAGGGCTCGTCGGCCAACCCCTATGACAATTGGGCGGTCCAGCGCGCGTTCAACCGCGTCAACCTTGGCGGTTTCCTCACCGCCAAGATCACCGATGACATCGAGCTGTACGGCAACGGGCTGTTCTACCGCGACAAGTCCTACAACACCCAGCTCAACCGCACCTTCAACTTCGGTGCGTACGGCTCGGACCCGTTCCGCGTGAATTGCGACAACGCGTTCCTGTCGACCTCGCAGGCACGGGATCTGTGCGGCGACAACGCCGGTGTCGCCGGACAATATGCGCCGATCGACGTCCGCTATCGCTTCGACGGGCTGCCACTGGTGCGGCAGCGCTTCACCAACGAGGGCTATCGTATCGTCGCGGGGCTGCGCGGGCGCGGCTTTGACGGCGTGTGGTCGTACGATGTCGCGGGCATGATCTCGCGCGCGCGGCTCGACACCATCGACGTGCCGTTCGCGCGCTTCGAGAACATCAATCGCTCGCTCGACGTCGTCCGGGTCAACGGCACGCCGACCTGTCGTGCGGTCGTCAACGGGACCGATCCGTCCTGTGTGCCGTTCAACGCGTTCGCGCCGTTCAATCAGGATACGGCGCTCAACCAGTATCTCTACGGTGGCGCGACCGGCGGAATCAGCACGCGCATTCCGCGCCTGTTGCAGTTCGTCGGCACCGTCAGCGGCGATCTGGGCCGTTACGGCATTACCTCGCCACTCGCGGATCAGGGCCTCGCGATCGCGCTGGGCGCGGAATATCGCGAGGAAATGGAACGCACGATCGTCAACGAGATCTTCCAGCAGAATAACGGCGGCGAGAACCAG
The DNA here is from genome assembly GCF_014841795.1 of Sphingomonas sp. CFBP 13733. NCBI lineage: Bacteria > Pseudomonadati > Pseudomonadota > Alphaproteobacteria > Sphingomonadales > Sphingomonadaceae > Sphingomonas > Sphingomonas sp. CFBP 13733. The sequence goes on along the minus strand of NZ_JACYUP010000001.1, from coordinate 606,655 downwards.
CGCTTCACGCAAAGCATCCTCGAAGCCAATGCCGAGGTCCAGGCACCGCTGATCGAACACCGCCGGTTCGCCGAGCTGCTGCAGGTCAACGCCGGCTACCGCGTGTCGCAGTACAACCGGCTCGCCGGGAAGTTCGATACCTGGAAGGTCGAGGGGCTCTGGTCGCCGGTGGCGGACATCACGCTGCGCGCCTCGTACAACAAGTCCCAGGCTGCACCGGGTGTCAGCACCGCGCAGGGTGCCGCCAACATCTTCTGGAACCAGGGCTTCTATGCCGATCCCTGTGCGCCGCGGATCGATCCGTCGAACCCCAACGGCGCGCGACTGGCGCCGTCCGCGACGTTGCAGCAATGCCGTAACACCGGCCTTGCCGACAATCTCTATGGCAGCGCTTCGCTGATCTGCCCTGACGATCGGTGCACCGTGCGCGAGGGCGGGTTCAACCTGACGCCCGAAAGTGCCTTTACCAAGACCTTCGGCGTCGTGCTGCGGCCACGCTTCCTACCCGGCCTGACGGTGTCGATCGACCGCTGGCTGATCGATCTGAAGGACCAGCTCGACTTCCTCCAGCCGCAGAACATCATCGGCGAGTGCCTTGCGACCGGGAACGAATATTTCTGCCGCGGCATCGTCCGCAATCCCGGCACCGGCACGCTCTCGAGCTCGCCTGCGACCAGTCCGTCGACGGGTTGGGTGGCGCGCGGCTCGGCCAATGGCTACAAGTCGCAGTCGCATGGCTGGGATTTCCAGGGGCAGTATAATGTCGGTCTGGGCGGCGTTGGCCGGCTCGACATGAGCTTCAACGGGACGCTGATGACCCGCGTCGGCTCGCAATCGTCGCCGACGATCGAACCGCGCGACTGCGTAGGGTATTTCGGCAATCTCTGCGGCGAGAGCATGCCGCGCTGGAAGCACCAGCTCCGCACCACCTGGACTGCGCCCGACAGCACGACCAGCCTGTCGGTCAACTGGCGCCACCGCGGCGCGATGCCGCTCGACATCTATGCGCCCGAGGACACCGGCATCCCCGCCCAGGACGCGAGCGCCCGGCGCGATCAATATCCGGGTGTCGGTTCGTACAACTGGATCGACGTCGCGCTCAGCTTCGACATCAACAAGCAGATGACGTTCCGGCTGGCCGCCAACAACATCTTCGACCGCGATCCGCCGCTCATCCCGGACAGCCGTTCGCGGATCGGTCTGCTGCGCGGCAATACCGTGATGGGGTATGACCTGCTCGGCCGGCAGCTCGTCGCAGGGGTCTCGCTGCGGCTGTAACGCGACCGACTGACGTGATCGCCGGGGTCCGGATCGGGATCCCGGCAATTTTTCGAAATGCGCTACGGTCTGCGAACGCCGGATTTTAGCAGCCTTTAACGTCCTGGCTCCGTCGCCCCCGCTGGCGACAGCAAAGCGGCGGCGACGGGCTGTTCCGGCGTTGAGAACGCCCCTTTGGCGACCGGCAGCAGCATTTTGCGCGCTTCACCCCGAAGGTCGCGGGCGATCAGCTCCTCACCGAGCTTCAGTCGCGGACCGGGCGCGGCGGGCGCAGACTGGATAATCTTGTACAGCCCCTCCACCGCGACATCCGGGGCCTGCTCGCCCGCCGTTACAAAGCTGTCGTGATACGCGATCAGCGCGAGGCTGCTCTCCGGGTCCAGGCGGTTGGCCCTGACGATGAAACGTCTCGCGTTTGCAAGCCGCTGCCGACGTTCGATGGCGGGAGCGCGCACAGCCAGCTGCGTCAGCGCCGTGCCTTTCCACACCAGCGCGCGTGTTTCCGTCGGTGACTGTGCAATCGCCCGTTCGGCGGCGGCAAGACAGGCTTCGGGATTGCCGGTGCGGCATTCGGCCTCGGCCAGGAGCAGATGGTTTTCGGTCAGGGCGGGGAAGCGTGTCGCGTTGTCGCGAAGCCGGTCGAGCCACGCGGAGCGCCGTGCAAGCGCCTTCTCACGGTCGGGGCCGGCGTCGGGCACCTCGATCCGCGCGCCGAGTTCAAGCCGGCCACGGATCAGCCCGGCCTCCGCCCGGGTCAGACGGCGGATGGTAGGTTCCGGCGCGCGATTGGCCGGAAAGGCCATCTTCTCAGCCTGTAATTTGCGGCCTCGGTACGCGGTCACGGCGCTTTGGAACTGGCTCGGATCGCCAAGGGCGCTTGCGGCGGTCTGCAAGTCGTCACCACGTGCCAGGGCGTTCAGATAGCCATGAAGCCGCGGCTTCCACTCCTCGGAGAAATACAGAAGGTGGACCAGCCGCCATGCGTGATAGGGCGTCCAGGCCCGACCCTTGCCCGAGAGATAGCGCCCATCGAGGATGTGCGTGACCGGATACAGACCGTAATGATGCATGACCTTCGCGTAGCCAGGCGGAAGGTGGCCATATTCGACGTAGTCGGCGCCGGCTTCCATCGTCGCGAACAATTCTCCGAACCCCTGAAGATACCAGCGCGGATACGCTGCCGGAAAATAGGTCATCAGGTAGTTCTGGGCAAAGGCTGCATAGACGCGGGATTCGGCCCATTGGCAAAAGGCGATCTCGTTCACCGGAAGCTGTTCGAGGATCTGGTTCACGTCGTACGTCGGCTGTCCGGTACCCGTCACCCTCGGACTTACGTAGTAATCAACGATTGGAGGGTTTCGATCCCGCCCGCGCGTGCAATTGCGGCTCGTCTTGCGGCCGACGGAGGGCTGAAGAACCAGGTTTACGCCCTCCTCGGTCGTTGCGAGCACCGACCCTTCATCACGCGGATCATAGTAGATCGTCTTTTCGAACGCCTGCGGGAAGGGACCATATTGCCAGCGCAGGTCGGTCAGTCGAAGCTGTTCGAACGCCGCGACATCGCCGATCATCGTCACGGCGATCTTGATCGTCTCGTCAGGCTGATCCACCCGGCCATGCAGGACCGAGAGCAGGAAGTGCAGCTTTTCAAGATTGTGGGCGGTGCGCCGCAACGCAGTTTCGTCGCCCTGGCTGAACACGATGACGTGCGGCGTTTCCGCCATTCGCCAGTCGCTCATCTCCACCTTGGATTCGCGGCTTCGGTTGCCCGTGACGACGATGGTCGAGTCGCCATTCTTCACCGGTGCCGCAAGCTGCGCCTGCGCCGGGAGGCTGAAGGCCACGCTCACGATCAAGAGCAACCACCGCTTCATTTTTTGAAGCCCCGCATCACCTCAAGCATTCGGATATGCACTAAGCGCCTGACCGAGCCCTAAATCAAGTCATTCCAAGACCAGGGTGCCGGTACAGACGATCTTCAAGCACCGTCTGTAAGAATGTTTGCTGCCATTCTGGACCTTCGGGCTCGCCGGTGCCCCGACAGTCACTCGATTTACTTGCGCTGTTTATGAACCGGTTCGGTGCTCCGGGGATGCGAACACGCCGGAAACGGGACTTGGGCGTCGTTAGGAACCCGTGTGAGGCAAGCTGAAACGAAGCATTGGCGGAAGAGGTGGGATTCGAACCCACGGTAGAGTTACCCCTACGCTGGTTTTCAAGACCAGTTCCTTAAACCACTCGGACACTCTTCCGCACCGCATCCGCGCCGCCGCAATGGCGGAGGGGCGTGTGCGACCGGCATCTAGGTCGGGGTGGACCGTTGCGCAACTCTTTCGCACGAAGGGGGCGGCCGTTCGACATGACTTGCCACGATCGCCCGGCTCGGGCAGCGCTGCGTCATGGATCTCGATGCGATGCTCACCCATTATTTCGGTACGACCGATCTCGATACGCTGGATACGATCGCGATCGATGACGGTCTAGAGCGCGTCCGGATCGCGTTCGGTACCGAGCGCGAGACCGGCCGGCGGTTTGCGCTGTGGGCCGTGCTGGCGACGCTCGGCGATGCGCCGGACCCGCGTGACGCGTTCAAGAGCGCGGCCGAGCAACAGGCGGCGCAGGCCTATGTCCGCGCGCTGCGGACTGCGGACACGCTGGACGACTAGCCGTCCCGTGGGGGCAGACGGATAGCTTTGGCAAGGCGGGCGTTGGGGACGCAACTCCTGACAGTCTAGCGAAAGCGAGCCCCATGCACATCGATCTCTCCGGACAGGCCGCCATCGTCACCGGTGCAAGCTCCGGCCTCGGACGCGCCGCCGCGCTGCTGTTCGCGCAGGCCGGCGCGCGCGTCGCCGTCAATTACAACAGCAATCGCGAGGCGGCGGACGACGTGGTCGCGCGGATCGTCGCGGGCGGGGGCGAGGCGTTCGCCTGCCAGGCGAATACTGCGGACGAGGATGCGGTCCTCCGGCTGTTCGACGAGACCGTGTCGCGGTTCGGCGGCGTCGACGTCGTGTTCGCCAATGCCGGCATGCAGAAGGACGCGGGCTATGCGGACATGACGCTGGCCGACTGGAGTCGCGTCATCGACGTCAACCTGACGGGTCAGTTCCTCGTTTCGCGCGAGGCGGTACGCCGCTTCCGCGCGCAGGGTGATCGCGGCTTTGGCCGGGCGATCGGCAAGATCCTGTTCATGAGTTCGGTGCACGAGACGATCCCCTGGGCGGGGCATGCGAATTATGCGGCGTCGAAGGGCGGCAGCGGGATGCTGATGCGCACGCTGGCGCAGGAGGTCGCGCAGGAGCGGATCCGGGTCAATGCGCTGGCGCCCGGCGCGATCGCGACCGACATCAACGCCGATGCGACCAAGGGCGATGCCGCCGACGCGCTGCTTGAGCTCATCCCCTATGGACGGATCGGCGAGCCCGACGATGTCGCGCGTGCGGCGCTGTTCCTGGTGTCCGATGCTGCGGACTATATCATCGGATCGACGCTGACCGTCGACGGCGGGATGAGCCTGTATCCCGGTTTCCGCGACAACGGCTGACCGCGGTTGGAGACATTGCCGCGACCCGAGAGGGTCGCGGCTCCCGTCAGGCTTGGAACAGGTCCTTGTACTGGCGTGGCTGTGAGCGGAGATACTGGTTGGGCGCCTTCACATGGCCGCCAAGATGTGCGGCGGCATGCCACGGCCAGCGCGGATCGTAGAGCAGGGTCCGGGCGAGCGCGACGAGATCGGCGTCACCGGTACCAATGATCGCCTCGGCCTGTTCATAGTCGGTGATCAGCCCGACCGCGACGACGGGGATGCCGACCGCCTGCTTGACCTGACGCGCCAGCGGGACCTGATAGCTTGGCCCGACGGGGATCTGCTGGTCCGGGCTGAGGCCCCCGCTCGAGACGTGGATCGCATCGCACCCGCGAGCCTCGAGCGCCTTTGCGAAGGCGACGGTCTGTTCGCCGTCCCAGCCGCCCTCGACCCAGTCGGTGCCCGATACGCGCATCGTCACCGGGCGATCCGCCGGGAAGGCGGCGCGGACCGCGTCGTAGACTTCGAGCGGGAAGCGCATCCGGTTCTCGAGGCTGCCGCCATAGTCGTCGTCGCGGCGGTTGGCCAAGGGCGAGAGGAATTGGTGGAGAAGGTATCCGTGCGCGGCGTGCAGCTGGATCGCATCGATCCCGAGCCGAGCCGCGCGCGTCGCCGCGGCGGCAAACGCATCGCGCAGTCGCGCCAGCCCCCCGCGATCGAGCGCCGTCGGCGGCGTATCGTCGGGCAGAAAACCGGCCGGGGAGGGGGCTTCGGTCTGCCAACCCTTGTCGGCGTCGGGTGCGATCTGACCGCCGCCCTTCCAGGGCACCTCGCACGACGCCTTGCGTCCGGCATGCGACAGCTGGATGCCGATCGGCATGTCCGACCAGCGGCGCACGCTCTCAAGCGTCCGCGCGATCGCCGCCTCGCTCGCATCGTCATAGAGCCCGACATCGGCATAGGTTATCCGACCCTCGGGCGTCACGGCGGCGGCTTCGAGCATCATCAGAGCCGCCCCCGACAGCGCGAGATGCCCGAGATGGATCAGGTGCCAGTCGGTCATGCAGCCGTCGACCGCCGAATATTGGCACATCGGCGCGATGACGATCCGGTTGGCGAGATCGAGCTTGCCGACCTTGAACGGTGTGAAGAGCTGCGGGCCGCTCATGCGGAAACGGCCGAAGCGATAGAAGTGGCGCGCATCGTGAGAACCTCATGCGATGGGGAATGCGCGTCAACGCACGGGGCTGGGTTAGGAGCCGGCCAAGAAGCGACCCACCACCTGACCTAGGCCCGCGGAGGGTCCCCGCCGTCCCGGCGCGTGCCGGAACGACAGGGTGGGACAGGGCTGCTTAGAACTTGGCGCCGAGCTCCACGCCGTAGAAGCGCGGTTCGCCGGCGATATAGGTGGGGATGCCGAACCCACCGCCCGTGTTGCCCGCGTCGATCAGGTACCGCTTGTTCGTCAGGTTGCGCGCAAAGCCGCCGACGCGGTAGCGCCCGTCGGCAAGCTCGATACCCGCACGCAGGTTAACCAGCGTATAGCCACGCTGGCTGATCGCGGCGCTGTTGGGCAGTTCGAAGAACACCTTCGACCGGTAATTCGCGCTCGGCGTCGCATAGAAGACCGCGCCGCCTAAGGGCAGCCGGAGCGTCGCGCCGCCCGATGCCGTGGTGCTCGGCTGGAGGCGGAAGCGGTTGCCGGCAAAGGTGCCTGCAGGCTGGTCCGCGATCCCGCCGTCGAGATAGGCGAAGGTCCCGAACACCGACAGATACTGACCAAGCGCCAGATTGCCCTCGAGCTCGACGCCGACGTTCTTTGCCGAGCCCGCGCTGCGCGTGACCGCAACGACCGCACCATTGGCGGGATTGACCTCGTTCACCGAGACCTGGAACCCGTCATAGGTCTGATAGAAGACCGAGGCCGCGCCGGTGAACGGACCGACGCGCCCCTTGATACCGCCTTCGTAGTTCCAGACATTTTCCTCAGGCACGATCTGAAGATTGGGGCGTACGCCATTGACGGCGTTGAGTGCGGCCAACTGAACGACCGGCGAGCGCCGGCCCTTGCTGATCGTGCCGTAGAGGCTGACATCGTCGTCGAGCTTCAACAGCGCATTGAACCGCGGGAGAATCGCGGCGAAGCTCTGGTCCGCTTCGAACTTCACGCCATTGGTGTTCGCGGTCCCGAGCAGGCTGGTGCGGACGCCCAGCGCGGCGAGGATCTGAGAGTTGGGCTGGATCGACGAATAGCCCGACTGACGATCCTCGATCAGGATGCGCGCGCCGGCGGTCAGCTCGAGCGCCGGGATCGGGATATAGGTCGCGTCGGCGAACACCGAATAGGTGTCGTTGTTGCCGTAATTGGTGAACTCGGACGAATAGGGGATCTGCGTCGCGCGGCCGCCGGTGAGGATCGCGGTGGCGCGGGTCGCTGCCGGGATCGTGCCGTTGGCGGCGACACAGCCCGGGCCGGTCGGGATGCCGGCACCATTCAGCGCAGTGCGGAACGGCTGATAGGCCGCAGCGATCGAGCAGGCGATATAGGTGCCCTCCTCGGTCGAGAAGGGGACGCGCTGCGACCCGTTTTCGAAGAAGGCGTTCCAGCCGAACGATGCGCGATATTTCGGGCCGTCGAACGCGAAGCGGCTCTCATGGCTCCACTGGTCGCCCTTCGCATCCTCGGCGAATTCGAGATACCAGGCCGGGCCGCCATCCGCGTCGAAAATCTCGAGCGCGTCGAAGCGGCGATAGCCGTTGACGGTGGTGAAGGTGATGCCGGGCGACAGATCGACCGACACCGTCAGGTTGGCGTCGTAGACGTTGCGGTCGAGACCGAGCTTGCGCGCACCGAGCGCCGTCGCGCTGAACGGCGAGCCCGAGAGCTCGGCATTGCCGTAATCGCCGGTCTGGCCGCCGGTCGGGGCATGCGCGCGGCTCTTGAACGCGGTGCCTGGATTACGCTGTCCATCATAGGTCAGGACGAGGTCGGCGGTGATCGCATCGTTCGGCCGGAAGCGCAGCGAGCCGCGGATGCCGCGCTGGTCCTGCCCGTTCAGATCGTCCTGATCGACCTTGCCCTGGTTCTGGTTGGGAATGTTCGCATCGCCGGCGATGTTACGGACATAGCCGTCGCGATATTTATAGGCGAAGGCGAGCCGTCCCGACAGCACGTCGTTGCCGGCGTTGATAAAGCCCGACACCTGCGTGCGGTTGTAATTGCCATAGGAGCCGGTGATCGCACCCGAGGTGCCGGGCTGCGGCTTGGCGGAGATGAGGTTGATCGCACCGACCGCGGCGGCGGTGCCGAACAGCGTCGCCTGCGGGCCCTTCACGACTTCGATCCGCTCGAGATCATAGAGATCCTGATAGGCACCACGCGAGCGGCTGATGTCGACGCCGTTATAATAGAGCGTCACGCGCGCACCCTGCTGCGACGAGCCATTGTCCGAGGTGATGCCGCGGATCACGAAGCCGGGGTTGTTCGCGCTCTGCTCCTGGATCTGCAGGCCGGGAATATAGGCTGCGACTTCGGACAGCGAGTTGACGCCGATATCCGCCATCTTCGCGCCGGTGAGCGCGGTGACGGTCAGCGGCACGTCCTCGATCCGCTGTTCGCGCTTCTGCGCGGTGACGACGATGTCGTCGCCGCCCGTCACGTCGGCGCGGGCGGCTGGGCCGGTCGCCGGATCGGGCGCGACGATCGCCTGGGCAAGCGCACCCGTCGAACAGGATGCAGCAAGCGCGGCCAGAGCCAGGCGCGTAGAAATGGTCGTCATGAAGTCCCCCGATTGTCAGTGAGCGAGCACCTAGGGCGGGGTCGTTACGGTTCCGCGTCGGATACATGACCCGCGCGTGACGGCCTGTCATCGAGGCGTAACACCGCCGCAACGTGACTGACGCCGAGCGCCCCTAGCAGGCGGCATCACCGCAAAAGGCACTGTTATGACGATCAATCGCCGCGACGCCCTCACGCTCTTCGGCTCCGGCTCCGCGCTCGCGCTTCCTAGTCTCGCCGCGGCGGCGCGCACGAACGGCAGCGCCGGGGCAGCGCGCTTCGACCACGGCGTGGCGAGCGGCGATCCCTCGGCGGACGGCGCGATTCTGTGGACGCGTGCTACCCCGCAGGATCCGCAACAGGCGGGCGATATCGCGCTGACCTGGCATGTCGCGCTGCGCGAGGGCGATACGCCCCTCCGTTCGGGCCGTATCGCGGCGCGTGCCGCGCGCGACTTCACCGCCAAGGTTGCGGTGACGGGGCTGAAACCCGGAACCGAGTATCGCTACTGGTTCGAAACCGCGGCGGGCACGCGCTCACCCGTCGGCCGGGTCCGCACGCTGCCCCGCGGCGCGGTTGCGGATGTCGTCATGGGCGTGGTGTCGTGCCAGCTCTACCCCGGCGGGTTCTTCAACGCCTATGCTTCGATCGCCAAACTCGACCGGCTCGACGCGGTGCTGCATCTCGGCGACTACATCTATGAATATGCCATCGACGGCTATGGCGGCGACATCGGCAAGAAGATCGGCCGGCTGGTCGAGCCTACGCATGAGATCGTGACGCTCGCCGACTATCGGATGCGTCACGCGCAGGTGAAGCGCGACGCCGACATGCAGGCGGCGCATGCCCGGGCGGCGTTCATCTGCGTGTGGGACGATCACGAGGTCGCCAATGACGACTGGATCGGTGGCGCCGAGAACCATGACCCGGCGACCGAGGGCGACTGGAAGGCGCGCAAGGCCGCGTCGATGCAGGCCTATTTCGAATGGATGCCGATCCGCGACCCGAAGCCCGGCGAGCCGTGGGAAGCGATCAACCGCAGTTTCGAGTTCGGCGATCTCGCGACGCTGGTGATGGTCGAGACGCGGCTGCTCGCGCGGAGCAGGCAGGTCGCGGCGAAGGGCGAGGCGATTGCGCCTGCCGAATATGCCCCGATGATGGCGGAGCGCGCGCAGCCGGGTCGGGAAATGCTGGGCGCACCGCAACTCGCCTGGATCGAGCGGACGATGGCGGCGTCGGTCACGGCGGGCAAGCCGTGGCAGGTACTCGGCAACCAGGTGGTGATGGCGCGCGTCGCCGGCCCCGATATCGAGAAGCAGCTCGGCCCCGATCGCTTCGCCGCGATGATGGCGCGGCTCCCAGAGAAATGGCGCACCGCGCTGATGGCGAGCATGGCATCCTATCGCGCGGGCCTGCCGTTCAACTTCGACAGCTGGGACGGCTATCCCGCAGCACGCGAGCGGCTTTATGCCGCGTTCAAGCGGTCGGGGTCGCGACCGGTCGTGCTGTCGGGGGATAGCCATGCCGGCTGGGCGAATGATCTGCATGATGCATCGGGGAAGCTCGTCGCGGTCGAATTCGGTGCGACCGCGATCACCAGCCCGTCCTATGGCTCGCTGATCCCGGGGATCGGCACGCTGATCGCCGACGCCAATGACGAGGTCCGCTTCTGCGATCAGGATCGCAAGGGGTTCATCGTCCTGACGCTGACGCCGGACCATGCCACCGCGGACTTCAAGACGGTATCGACGGTTGTTGCCAAGTCGTTCGAGGAGGCGAGCGTCGCGCGGTTCCGCGCCTCGGCCGCAGCGCCACAGGCGAAACTCGAGCAGCTCGGATAGCGGCGGCGACGCACCGGGTGACGCCGATCGGCGTCGCCCGCCCTGCTCGATCCCACCGATGATTTTCCGTCGACAGGGAAAAGAAACCGAACCGGGAACATTGGCGAGAGCAGGCGGGTTTTCGCCCTGACACGCCGCCGCGCTGCTAGAATGGTGGAGGTTGGCGTCAATCTGGGGGCTCGCTTTGCATCTACTGCCTGATACGCTCGAGGCCGGTTCGGCCTATCCGCTCGGCGCCACGTTCGACGGGCTCGGGGTCAATTTCGCGGTCTATTCGGCCAATGCCGAGAAGATCGAGCTGTGCGTTTATGACGACAGCGGCCGCCGTGAACTGAAGCGCTACGTCCTGCCCGAATGGACCGACGAGGTGTGGCACGGCTATCTCCCCGATGCGCAGCCGGGGCTGTCCTATGGCTATCGCGCCTATGGCCGGTACGCACCCGAAGAGGGCCACCGGTTCAATCCTAACAAGCTGCTGCTCGATCCCTATGCCAAGGCGATGACGGGCGAGTTGCGCTGGACCGACGCGATGTACGGCTATCAGGTCAAGTCGGCGCGCGAGGATCTGAGCTTCGATCGGCGCGACAATGCGCTGACCATGCCCAAGGGTGTCGTGACCGACAGCCATTTCGACTGGTCGCGCGACGTCCGCCCCAACACGCCCTGGTCCGAGACCGTGATCTACGAGGCGCACGTCAAGGGCCTGACCAAGCTGTTCGACGAGGTGCAGCCCTCCGAACGCGGGACCTTCGCCGCGCTCGGCAATCCCAAGGTCATCGATCATCTCAAGCGGCTCGGCGTGACCGCGCTCGAGCTGCTGCCGATCCACAGCTATACGCAGGACCGGTTCCTACAGGAGAAGGGGCTCCGGAATTACTGGGGGTACAACACCCTCAACTTCTTTACGCCCGAACGCTCCTTCTTCGCGACCGACAGTCACAACGAACTGCGCCGGTCGATCCGCCGTCTCCATGCGGCGGGGATCGAGGTGATCCTCGACGTCGTCTACAATCACACGTGCGAGGGGTCCGAGCAGGGGCCGACACTGTCGTGGCGCGGGCTCGACAATGCGAGCTATTACCGGCTGGTCAAGGATCAGCCGCGCTTCTCGATCAACGACACGGGGACCGGCAACACGCTGAACCTGACCAAGGCGCGGGTGATCCAGATGGTGGCGGATTCGCTACGCTACTGGGCGACCAGCTTCGGGATCGACGGGTTCCGTTTCGATCTCGGGCTGACGCTGGGGCGGACCGATACCGGCTTCGATCCGGGCGCCGGCTTCTTCGACGTGCTGCGCCAGGATCCGGTACTGGGCAGGCTGAAGCTGATCACCGAACCGTGGGACATCGGTCCGGGTGGCTATCAGCTCGGCAATTTCCCCCCGGGCTTTGCCGAATGGAACGACAAGTACCGCGATACCGTCCGCAAGTTCTGGCGCGGTGACCATGCGCAGCGCGCGGATCTGGCGGCGCGGCTGACCGGGTCGGCGGATCTGTTCGATCGCCGTGCGCGGCGCCCCTGGGCGAGCGTCAATCTGCTCGGCGCGCATGACGGCTACACGCTCGCCGACACGACGGCCTATGAGGAACGGCACAATGAGGCGAATGGCGAGGACAATCGCGACGGCCATTCGAACAATTGCTCGCGCAACTGGGGTGTCGAGGGGCCGACAGACGATCCAGCGATCGCGGAAACGCGCAAGCGGGTCGCGCGGTCGATGCTGACGACGCTGTTCGCCTCGCTCGGCACGCCGATGCTGGTCGCGGGCGACGAGTTCGGGCGGACGCAGGGCGGCAACAACAACGCCTATTGCCAGGATAACGAGATCAGCTGGCTCGACTGGACGCAGGCGAAGACCCCCGAGGGCGAAGCGCTGATCGACTTCACCGCGCGGCTGGCCGCGTTGCGACGCGACTATCCGATACTGCGCGCGGGCAATTTCCTCTACGGCGAGGATACCCCGGCGGAGGGTCTGAAGGACATCGAATGGTGGGACGAGCGCGGTGTCCAGCTGTCGCCTGAGGACTGGGAAAACACCAATGGCCGTGCGCTGACGATGCGTCGTGCGGCGCTGTGCGAGGATGGCAGGATCCAGGTCGTGTCGTTGCTACTGAACGCGTCGGAGGGTCCGCTGACCTTCACCATGCCACCGCCCTCCGAGGTCGAGCGTATGGTACTGATCGACAGCGCCAAGCCCGATCAGCCGCCGATGCCGATCACCGACAGCTATGACCTCGCACCACAGGGTGCGGCGCTGCTGTCCTGGACGATGGATCCGGCATGAGCGCGTGGGGCGCGACGCCGGCGAACGGCGGCACGGCGTTCCGGCTTTGGGCGCCCGATGCCGACCGGGTGACGCTTGAGATCGACGGGGCTGCGCCGAAGCCGTTGGACGGGCAGGCCGACGGATGGTTCACCGCGACCGCCGATGTCGGGGCAGGGGTGCGCTATCGCTTCCGGATCGGCGAGGACCTGGTCGTGCCCGACCCCGCGTCGCGCCAGCAATCGGGCGGTGTGCATGGCTGGAGCGTCACCGTCGATCCCGATGCGTATCGCTGGCGATCGACCGACTGGCGCGGGCGGCGCTGGGAGGAGCTGGTGATCATGGAGGTCCATGCCGGCACGATGGGCGGTTTCGCCGGGGTCACCGCACGCCTGCCCGAGATCGCCGCGCTCGGCGTGACCGCGATCGAGTTGATGCCGGTCGCGGCCTTTGGCGGTACGCGCAATTGGGGGTATGACGGCGTCCTGCCCTATGCGGTCGCCGAGAGCTACGGCACGCCCGACGATCTGAGGGCGATGGTCGATGCCGCACACGCGCTGGGCGTCGCGGTGCTGCTCGATGTCGTCTATAATCACTTCGGACCCGACGGAAATTATCTCGGCGCCTATGCCGGATCGTTCTTTCACAAGGACGTCGATACGCCTTGGGGCGGGGCGGTGGCGGTCGATGTCGAGCCCGTTGCGCGCTACTACATCGACAACGCCCTGATGTGGCTCACCGACTACAGGATCGACGGTCTCCGGTTCGACGCCGTCCACGCGATCGACAATGACCGGTTTCTCGATGCGATGGCGGCTGAGATCCGCGCGACGGTGACCGACCGGCCGGTCCACCTCGTCCTCGAGAACGAGCGCAACGACGCCGATCGGCTGCGGCCGGGCGGCTATGACGCACAATGGAACGACGACTTCCATAATGTCCTTCACGTGCTGCTGACGGGCGAAACCAGCGCTTATTACGCCGACTTCGCCGACCGGCCGGCGGAGCGTCTCGCGCGGTGCCTGGGCGAAGGGTTCATCTATCAGGGGGAGGGGTCGGCCAATCATGACGGCAAGCCACGCGGCACGTCGAGCGCGCACCTCTCGCCGACCGCATTCGTGTCATTTCTGCAGAACCACGACCAGATCGGCAACCGGGCGCTTGGCGAGCGGCTGACGTTGCTCACCGATCACGCGCGGCTGCGTGCGGCTACAGTGCTGCTGCTGTTCTGCCCGCAGATCCCGCTGCTGTTCATGGGGGACGAGACGGGGAGCGAGACGCCGTTCCTGTTCTTCACCGACTTCCATGACGAGCTGGCCGATGCGGTGCGCGATGGCCGGCGCCGGGAATTTGCGAAGTTTGCCGCGTTCGCCGACGAATCCGCTCGCGCGGCGATTCCTGATCCGAATGCGCGCGAGACCTTCGAAGCTTCGGTCGCCGAACCCGGTCCCGACGCCGATGCGTGGCGCGATCTTTATCGTACGCTGATCGCGGTCCGGCAGCGCGCGATCATACCGCGCCTGTCCGGCACGCGCGCGGTGGGCGCGGAGGCGATCGGGCCGGCGGCGGTCGTCGCGCGCTGGACGCTGGGCGACGGCGCGGTGCTCACGATCGCGCTCAATCTCGGCGAGGATCCGGTCGCGTTTCCCGAGGCCTCCGGCGAGACGCTGTTCGCGCAGGGGGATCCCGGGCGGCCCGCGAGCGTCGCCGTGTGGCTGGCGGCATGAGTCTGCTCCACGACCTCGCCGCCGCCGCTGGTTTGCAGCCCCGGTGGCAGGATGCCGGCGGGCGTGCACAGACCGTGGCCGACGAGGCGTTGCAAGCGATCCTGAACGCGCTCGGGCTTCCTGCCGACAGCGACGCAGCGATACGCGCGAGCCTGGCTACCGCACGCGCGGCGCGTGCCGAACATCCGTCGTTCGTCTCGGCGGATATCGGTGCGCCGGTGTCAGTCGGGGCGGGCGACGGACCTGCGGTCCTGACGTTAGAGGACGGGGCGTCGCGTGCCGTGACGATCGCAGACGGGCAGCTGTCGGGCATCACGGAGCCGGGATACCACCTGCTCACGCTCGGCGGCCGGGACATCCGGCTCGCGATCGCGCCACCGCGCTGCGTCACGATCGCGGACGTCGAGGCAGGTGGGCGCCTCTGGGGTCCGGCGGTGCAGATTCCCGCCCTGCGCGACGGTCGGGGCACCGAGTTCGGCGATTTCGGCACGCTTGCGGAAACGGTGCGCGCGTTCGCGACGCGCGGTGCCGATGCGGTGGCGATCAGCCCGACGCATGCGCTGTTCCCGGCGGATGCGACCCGCTTCAGCCCCTATGCCCCGTCGAGCCGCCAGTTCCTCAACGTCATGCTCGCCGATCCGTCCATGATGGCGGGCGAGACTCCGGCGGACGCAGGGGCGCCGCCCGCGTTGATCGACTGGGCCGGCGCGATCCCGGATCGCCTCGTCCAGTTGCGTCGACAGTTCGACATGTTGCCGGACACCGTACGGGCCGAGGTCGAGGCGTTCGCGGCAAGGGGAGGCAGCGACCTGCGCTTCCACGCCGCGTTCGATGCGCTTCACGCACATTTTCTTGCGCAGTCGGGCGCCCGGGGATGGCAGGACTGGCCAGCCGCCTATCAGGATCCCGATGGCGCCGCGGTCGCCGCGTTCATGACAGAGCAGCGCGATACGTGCGACTTCTATGTCTTCCTTCAGTGGCTGGCGGATGCCGGGCTCGAACGGGCGCAGCATACGGCACGTGATGGCGGCATGGCGGTCGGTCTGGTCGCGGATCTCGCGGTCGGCATGGATCCGGGCGGCAGCCATGCGTGGCGACGGCGGGGTGATTTGCTGAACGGCCTGTCGATTGGTGCGCCACCCGACCCGCTCGGCCCCGACGGGCAGGCCTGGGGCATCACCGGATTCGATCCGCGCGCGCTCGCGGCAAACGGCTTCGCCCCGTTCATCGCGACGATCCGTGCGGGTCTGGCGCATGCCGGCGGGCTTCGCATCGATCACGCCTTTGGCCTTCGGCGGCTATGGGTCGTGCCCGACGGCGCGTCGGCGGCGGACGGGGCATATCTCGACATGCCGTTTGCCGACATGATGCGGATCATCGCGATCGAATCGCACCGCGCGCGCGCGATCGTCGTCGGCGAGGATCTGGGGACCGTGCCCGACGGGTTTCGCGAGGCGATGGACGCACGGGCGATGCTTGGGATGCGCGTGCTCTGGTTCGAGCGCGACGGTGACGGTAATTTCATTCCCCCCGACTCCTGGTCGGTCGATGCGGTCGCGATGAGCGGGACTCATGACCTCGCGACCATCGCGGGCTGGTGGCAGGGGCGTGATATCGCTTGGAACTGGGCCCTTGGCCGGACCAGCGAGGCCGCCGACGAGGCGGCCGACCATGCCGCCCGCGCTGCGGATCGGTCCCGTCTGTGGACCGCGCTCGGTGCGCCGCGGCCACAGCCCGTTCCAAGCGACACCGCGCCGGTCGTCGACGCCGCGCTGGCGCATGTCGCACGGACGCCATGCGGGCTGGCGATCTTCCCGTTCGAGGACCTCGTCGGTCTCGTCGAGCAGCCTAATCTTCCCGGCACGACCGATGAACACCCCAATTGGCGGAGACGCATGCCAGATACCACCGACGCGCTGCTCGCGCGCCCCGACATTGCCGCACGCATCGCCCTGATCGAAACGGCGCGCGCATCATGACGCCACGTGCGACCTACCGGATGCAGTTCCACAAGAACTTCACCTTCGCGGACGCCGAGGCGCAGGTGCCTTATCTCGCCGCGCTCGGGATCAGCCATCTCTACGCATCGCCGATCGCGACGGCACGGTCCGGATCGACGCACGGCTATGACGTCGTCGATCCTACCCGGATCAATCCCGAACTGGGTGGCGAGGCGGGGTTTCGCCGGCTCGTCGACCGGTTGAAGGCGCACGGGATGGGCATGATCGTCGACATCGTTCCCAATCACATGGGCGTGGCGGGCGGCGAAAATGGCTGGTGGAACGACGTCCTCGCGAACGGGGCGTCGAGCACTCATGCGCCGTTCTTCGATATCGACTGGCGCGAGCCCGTCCTGCTGCCGATCCTGGGCGATCCGGTGTCGGTGGCGATCGCGCAGGGCGCGCTCAGCGTCGAACTGGTCGACGATGTGCCGATGCTCGTCGCCTATGGCGAGCACCGTCTGCCGCTGCGTCCGGAGGATCACGCGACCGCCACGAGCGACGACCTGACCGCGTTGCTCGATCGGCAGCATTACCGGCTGGCATCGTGGCGCACCGCGAACGACGATCTCAACTGGCGGCGGTTCTTCACGATCAACGATCTCGCCGGACTGCGCGCGGAAGATCCCGTGGTTTTCGAGGCGAGCCATCGCCTGTATCTCGACCTCTATGCCGAGGGGTTGATCGACGGTGTCCGGGTCGATCATGTCGACGGACTAACCGACCCCGCCGGCTATTGCCGAACTTTGCGCGCGAACTTCGACGCGATCACGCCAGCTGGCGCGGATCCGGCCTATATCGTCGTCGAGAAGATCCTCGCAGCGGGCGAACCGCTCGCCACCGACTGGGGGATCGATGGTACCAGCGGGTACGACTTCATGGCGCAGGTCACCGCGCTGTTGCATGACGAGGACGGCGCCGCACCGCTCGCCGAGCTCTGGGCGGATATCAGCGGGCGGTCGGCCGCGTTCGAGCCCGAGGATTTGCGCGCGCGTCAGGACATGCTGTCCTGGCAGTTCGAGGGGCAGCTTGGCCGATGCGTTGCGGCGTTCGTCGCGCTGGCACGGTCGACGCCGCAAGGCGACGGGCTGACGGCGGGGATGATCCGGCGGGCGGTGGAGCGCATGCTCTGGGTCTTCCCGGTGTATCGCACCTATGGCACCGGCATCGCGGCACCCGCCGCCGATGCTGCGATCCGCGCGATCGTGCGCGAGCGGGTTGCGACTCATCTGGCACCCGGCGAGGGACCGGTCGTCGACCTGATCCTTGACTGGCTCGCCGGTGAAGGGCCGGGCGATCCGGATCTCGCAGCGGCCGCGGTGAGGCGGTTCCAGCAACTCTCGGCACCGATCGTGGCCAAGGCGGTCGAGGACACCGCTTTCTACCGCTATGGCCGGTTGCTGTCGCGCAACGACGTCGGGTTCGACCCCGCCGCGTTTGCGCTACCGGTCGAGGCGTTTCATGCCGCGATGGCGGAGCGTGCCGCCTGTTGGCCGCGTGCGATGCTGGCCTCGGCGACGCATGATCACAAGCGTGGCGAGGACGTGCGTGCCCGGCTTGCCGTATTAAGCGAGATCCCGGGCCGCTGGCGTGAGACCGTGACGGGCTGGGTCGCCGCGGCGGCTGCTATCGATGACGCGGTCGATCCAGGCGACGCCTATATGTTGCTGCAGACGCTCTTCGGGGCGTGGCCTGAGGGGCACCAGATCGATGACCGCCCAGGGCTTGCCGCTTTTGCCGAGCGCATCGTCGGGTGGCAGGAAAAGTCGCTGCGCGAGGCCAAGCTGCGGTCGTCCTGGGAGGCGCCCGACGAGGCCTATGAGGACCGCTGTCACGTACTCGCCCGCGCCTTGCTCGACCCGGATCGTTCCGCGCGGTTTCTGCGCGAGCTGCATGACCTTGTCGAAGCGACCGCGGCGGCGGCGCAGGCCAATGCGCTCGTTCAGACGGCGCTGCGCTACACCGTGCCGGGGGTCCCCGATCTGTATCAGGGCACCGAGCTGGCGGATCTCAGCCTGGTCGATCCGGATAACCGCCGGCCGGTGGATTATGCCCGCCGCGCGCGTCTACTCGAGCACGATGCGCCTGCAAAGCTCGGGCTGATCGCCCGCCTGCTCGCGACCCGGGCGGACGCACCTGAAATCTTCGCCCGGGGTGACTACGCCCCTCTCGATGTGACCGGACCGCGTGCCGCGCACGTCCTCGCCTTCGAGCGCCGCGCGAATGGGCAGACGTTGCGGGTTGCGGTCGCGCTACGCTGCGCGGCGAAATTGCTCGATCAGTCGGGGGCGGCGGTTCCTGCGGCTTGGTGGGGTGAAACGCGGCTCGCCACTGGCGAGCGCGCAGCCGACCTTTTCGTGGACGGACCAGTCTTCGTCGCGGTGAGCAACTGATCCGGAGAGCGTCCCGCACAGGGCGGGACGCAGCTTATTTGCCGGCGAGATACGCCGCGATCGGGTCGATCATGTCCTCGGGAATGCGACGCGCGATCACCGGCATCGTCGCCTGCGACTTGCGCGCGTCGACTACCGTCTCGTCGCCCCGCCAGTTGCGCAGACGCTGTGCGATGTAGCTGGCGCTTTGCCCGGCAAGCACTGGATAGGGCTTGCCCGGTGCATGGCAGCTGGCACAGGCGGGAAGCTGCTTGGCAGGCAGGCCCTCGCTGACGATCCGCGCAGCATTCGGATGGCCCGAGGCTGTGGTGGTGCCGAGACCCGGCATGGCGGCGAAATGCCGCGCGAGCCGCGTCATCTCTCCGGGCGTCAGCGTCGCGGCGGCGTTGGCCATGACCGCGCTCTGGCGCTTGCCAGTCGCATAGGCCTGAAGCGCGGCACGCAGATAGACGGGGCTCTGGCCGCCGAGGACGGGCATGTCGGGCTGGCCACGGCCGCGGCCGTCTGTACCATGACAGCCGGCGCAGACGGCAATGCGTGCTGCGTCAGGACCGGCGGTGCCGCTGCCCGGAACTTCGGTCAGGGCGCGATAGGTCGCAGGCGACATCTCCGGCAACAGGCGGACGAACGCGACCATGCGGCGGATCTCGTCGTCGCGGTCTTTCGCCGCCCAGCCGGGCATGCCGGTATATTTGACGCCGTGCTTGAGGATCCAGAAGATCTGCTTGTCGGTCCATTCGCGCGCGTTGACCGCAAGGTCGGGGGCAGGGGGCGTTGCCGCCTGCATCACCGGCAACGGACGCACGCCGGGCGCGCCATGGCACGAGGCGCAGCTTGCCCGGAACAGGCCCGCGGCGCTGACGAGGCCTTCATTCGCCTTGGGATCGTCGGGCGCGGTGAAGGCGGCATGCGTGCGCACCGAATTGCGCATCGTCCAGTGAAGGAACCAGTCGGTGATCTTCCAATGACCCGACGAGGCGGCGATGTTAAACACGCCCGACCAGGCGAACAACAGCCCGGCAAGCGCCAGCGCGACGATCGCGGCGATCGCGCGCGCCCAGGTAATGCGGATCGTCATGCCGTCGCGCTCCGTGTCTTCAACACCCCGCCGAGCATCGCGAGCCCGCCGAGGAAATAGCTTGCCGCGCCGACCATCAGCATGACGACGCCGCCGAGCTGCTGATCCTCGAGCGCGTCGAGGCCGTGCGCGGCGGGATGCATCGCCATCATCGTATAGAGTGGCCGCGGAGCTAGGCCGACGAGCGCGCCAAGGAGGGTCATGTGCATCGACGTCAGCAGCATCGCCGCCACGCCCGAGACACGCCGGTCGGTCGCGCCACCGGTGCGCGTGCCGAGCACCGCGCTCCAGAGCAGCAGGCCGGCCGCGAGGAAGCTCGCCTGTTCGATCAACAGCGCAACCGGCTGCATGTCGACGCGCAGCCGGAGCGCGGGGAGGTGCCAGAGCCACACGACGACCAGCTCGACCAGCGACATGGCCAGCGGAGTGACGATCGCCGGCCAGCGCTCGGCGGGATCGAACCGGCTGCCCGCGATGCCATAGGCGAGGAACGGCGCCGCGACTGCGACGGCGATCATGTGGCCGGTCATGTGGCCGACCATGCCGAGCGGCGCGGCGGCGAACGCCCAGCCGATCGGCACCAGCGCGACGCCGAGCGCGAGGCTCGCGCGCCTCATCGGCAATCGCCGAAGACGATCACGGGCAGGGCGGTGAAGATCACCGCGACGAAGCTCAGGCCTGCGAGCAGCCGGGTCGACAGCGCGAGGAAGCGCAGCCGGTCGATCGCGGTCCCTTCGTCATGCGGCGGGGCGTCACCGGGCGTCTGCGACTGGACGCGTGCGATATAGCCCGCGGCAAGAATACCGAGCAGTGCAACGATCGTCGCGATCAGGGTCGCCACAGGAAAGCCCGTCAGCGCTGTCGCCGGAGTGGGCGACTTGGCGCAGGTCACCGCGACCCACAGATAGCAGAACAAGAAATGCACGGCCCAGATCGTCGGCGGGACGATCAGCGTCCACAACGTGACCTTCAGGTCGCGCGCCCAGTGTTTCCGATTGTCCTTGGGCGTTGTCATGCGACCCCCGGGAACAGGCCGATCGTGCAGAACGTCACGATGCCCGTCAGTGCGAGGAAATGATGGTAGACGGTGATGTTGCGCAAGTCGGCGTCATAGACCGGCGTCATCTTGCCCGCGAGGCTGCGCGCGAGCGTATAGGCCTGCATGATCACGCCGATCGCGGCATGCACCGCCGTCCAGATCGCGAGCGTCCACACGATCGCCGGATAGGCGTGCAGTTCGGGGTCCATCCCCGAATACCATGGCCCGGCGAGCCCGGCGAACAGGCTCGACAGCGTTGCGACGATGCCGAGGACCAGCAGCAGACGGCCCGCGGCGACGTTGCCGCGACGGTGCACCTCGCGGGCGCCGACGGTCGCCGCCCAGCCGGTCAAAGTCAGCGCGAGCGCGACCATCGGCCAGAATACGCCCGGTCCGTCCAGCCCCGCGCCGGTGGGCGGGAAATTGCTATGGATCGTCCAGAAGAAGAAATAGCCGAAGACGAGCCCCGAAAACGCGGTCGCATCCGCCATCATCGTGATGAACATCGCCCACCAGCCCGGCGCCGATGGCCCCGAGGTATAGAGCGGTACCTCGATCCCGTGGCCGATATGCTTGGTCGGCTTTTCGGGGATCTCGGCGGTGCCGGTCCACAGCCACCACAGCACGCAGGCGAGCGTCGCCACGCCACTGAGCGCGGACAGGAGATAGAGGTGGTAGGTCGTCAGGATGAAGACGCCTGCCAGTGCGACCGCGGTCATCATCGGCTTCACGCTGGGCGTGCCGAGGCGGATGACCTGCAACGGTCGTGCGTCGAGCACGGTGGTGATGATCGACTCACGCCGCATCTCCTCCGCGTCGGGCAGGAAGAAACGACCCTCGTCGACCTTCTGGACGAAGTTCTTCTGGTCCCAGATCGGATAGCGGCTCTCGATCAGCGGGACCGAGCGGATGCCCCAGTCCTCGTCATCGGGCAGCGCCAGCCATTCGAGCGTGCCCGCGTTCCATGGATTGCGCGGCGCCTTTGGGCGGCGAGGCGACAGCGCGAGGTCGATGCACACGATCAGCACGCCGAGTGCGAACATGTAGGAGCCCGCGGTCGAAGCGAGGTTGAGCCCGCCGATGCCAAGCTCCTCGGGGTAGGTGAACACACGGCGCGGCATGCCAAGCAGGCCCGACAGATGCATCGGGAAGAAGGTCAGGTTCATGCCGACGAACATGATCCAGAACGCGATCCGCCCGAGCCTGTCCGAGAGTTTCTTACCGGTAACCAGCGGCCAGTAATAATAGAGCCCGGCGAACAGCGGCAGCAGCGTCCCGCCGATCAGCACGTAATGGAGATGCGCGACGATGAAATAGGTGTCGTGCGCCTGCCAGTCGAACGGTGCGACCGCGACCATCACGCCGGTCAGACCGCCGATCACGAACACCGCGAGGCTGCCGCTCGCGTAGAGCAACGGCGTCGATTTCTTGACGTTGCCCGCCCACAGAGTCGCGATGAACACGAAGATCTGGACACCGGTCGGGATCGCAACCGCCTCGGACGCTGCCGCGAAGAAGGCGAGGCTGATCTTTGGCAGCCCGGTCGTGAACATGTGGTGGACCCACAACCCGAAGCTCAGGAACGCGGTGCCGACCGCCGCCAGCACGATCCATGGATAGCCGAGGAGATGCCGCTGCGCGAAGGTCGGGATCAGCATCGCGAACAACGCGATCGACGGCAGGAAGACGATATAGACTTCGGGGTGGCCGAAGATCCAGAACAGGTGCTGCCACAGCAGCGGGTCGCCGCCCTTTTCCGCGTTGAAGAACGGCCAGTTGAGCAGCCGCTCCATCTCGAACAGCACGTCGCCTGCGATCAGCGGCGGGAAGGCGAACAGGATCATCACCGCGACGACGAGGATGTACCAGGCGTAGAGCGGCATAAGGTTGAGCCGCATGCCGGGCGGGCGGCATTTGAGCACGCCGACGATCAGCTCGACGGCAGCTGCGACCGACGACACCTCGATGAAGCTGAGGCCCAGCATCCAGATGTCCGCGCCGAGCCCGCTCAGATCGGTCCGTGTCGTCAGTGGCGGATACATGAACCAGCCGCCATCGGGGGCGGCGTCGAAGAAGATCGATCCGGAGACGAACACGCCGCCGATCAGGAAGCTCCAATAGCCAAAGCCCGACAGTCGCGGGAAAGGCAGATCGCGCGCGCCGAGCAGCTGTGGCAGCAGAATGATCGAGACCGCCTCGAACATCGGCACCGCGAACAGGAACATCATCATCGAGCCGTGCAGCGTGAACAGCTGGTTGAACGTGTTCGCGGTGACGAGATCGTTGTTCGGCACCGCCAGCTGCGTGCGCATGATCAGCGCGAGCACGCCTGCGAACAGCATGAAGCCGAACGCGGTCAGCGTGTACCAGACGCCGATCCGGTTATTGTTGACGTCGGTCCAGCGGAAGAACCAGCCGCTCGGCGGTTTCCAGACCTCGCGCAGGCGATCCTCCTGGCCCTTGCGGACCGCGGGATCGTTCTGGTCGGGGGCGACATAGGCTGGACTGTCGGTCGTCATTTCAGCCCCTGAAGATAGCTGGCGATCTGGTCGGCTTCGGCGGCCGACATCTGCGGGAAGGCGGGCATGCGGACGCCGGGCTTGGTCTTGCCGGGCTCACGCACGAATCGCGCGATATTGCCGTGGGTCATCGGCAGGATCCCTGCGGCCAGGGTCGGACGTGATCCGAAATGCGTCAGGTCGGGGCCGATCTTTGCCGCCGGGCCCACCCCGCGAACGCTGTGGCAGCCGCTGCAGCCATAGCTGGCGAACAGCCTAGCACCGGGCGATGCGGTGACCGTAGCCGGACGCGCCTGCGCGGTGAGCCAGCGTTCGAATGCAGCGGGCTCCATGGCAACGACGTCGAATGCCATCAGCGCATGCCCTAGCCCGCAGAATTCGGCGCAGACCCCGCGATACGTTCCAGCCTTGGTCGCGCGGACGACCAGGCGGTTGGTGCGGCCGGGGATCATGTCCATCTTGCCCGCGAGCCCCGGCACCCAGAAGCTGTGGATGACGTCGGGACTGCGCAACGACAGCTCGACGGTACGGCCGACGGGGAGGCGGAGTTCGTTCGCCGCCTCGACGACCGCACCGCCGGGCGGGGCGTAACGTACGCGCCACCAGAACTGCTCGCCATCGACGCCGATCCGCAGGTCGGCATCGGCGACCGGTCGGGGGCGCATCGCGGGCAACGCGTAGAGCAGCAGCGCGAGCAACAGAATCGACGGGCCGATCCCGCCGAGCCACAGGACCATCTTCATCCCGCCCTTGTGCGTCAACCGCCCCTCGGGCGCGCGGATCGCGTGCCGCATCAGCAGCGCAAGGCCAAGCGCCAGGACGACCGCGCCGACGACCAGCACGATAGTGATCGACAGCACCTGATCGGCCTGTTCGCCGAACGGAGCCAGCGTCGACTGGTGCCGGTTGCAGGCGCCAAGCGCCGGCAGGAACGCCCAGACGGAAAGTAAACTTGCCTTCCGCATCATCGCCTTAGCTTCCCCTTTGAGCAGATCCTCTAGCTGTGGCCGAAACGGCGTTAAACCCCTTAAATGAACTTTCCGTCATGACCTGGCACAACCTGGGCAGGGGTGGCCTGGCATGTGGACTAGGGCAGGCGAATGAGATCGCGGATACGGCCGGCCAGCGCGTCGATCGCAAAGGGTTTCGTCATCACGTGCATGCCCGGATCGAGATGGCCGTTGCCGACCACCGCATTTTCGGCATAGCCGGTGATGAAGAGGATCTTGAGGTCCGGACGGCCTACGCGCGCGGCATCCGCCATCTGCCGCCCGTTCATCCCCCCCGGCAAGCCGACATCCGTGACCAGCAGGTCGATGCGCGTGTCGGACTGGAGGATCTTCAAGCCGGCAGGCCCGTCCGCGGCCTCGATCGCGGCATAGCCGAGTTCCTCGAGCACTTCGACGACCAGCATGCGAACGGTGGGCTCGTCGTCGACGATCAGGACGGTCTCGCCACGGATAGCGCGCGGGACCTCGGCAAAATCGGGCTGCGGTTCGTCCTCGTCCGACGGACCGAAATGCCGTGGCAGATAGATGCAGATATTGCTGCCTTCGCCGACCTCCGAATAGATCCGGACCTGTCCGCCCGACTGGCGCGCAAAGCCGTAGATCATCGACAGGCCGAGCCCGGTGCCCAGACCCAAGGGTTTGGTCGTGAAGAACGGATCAAAGGCCTTGGCGACGACCTCGGGCGGCATGCCGGTGCCGTTGTCGGACACGCAGAGTGAGACATATTGACCGGGATCGAGATCGCGGTCGCGGCCCATCCGCGCGTCGATCCAGCGATTGGCCGTCTCGATCGTCAGCCGTCCGCCCGTGGGCATCGCATCGCGCGCGTTTATGCACAGGTTGAGGATCGCGTTTTCGAGCTGGTTGGGATCGACGAGCGTCGACCACAGCCCGGCGGAGGCGACCACCTCCACAGCGCTGTCGGGCCCGACCGTCCGGCGCACGAGCTCCTCCAGCCCGCCGATCAATCGGTTGACGTCGGTCGGCCGGGGGTCGAGCGTCTGCCGCCGCGAAAAGGCCAGCAGGCGGTGGGTCAGCGCGGCGGCACGCTTGGCGGCACCCTGGGCAGCGAGCGAATATCGCTCGACATCGCCCAGCCGTCCCTGCGCGATGCGGATGCCGAGCAATTCGAGGCTGCCCATGATCCCGGTCAGCAGATTGTTGAAATCGTGCGCCAGCCCGCCGGTCAGCTGGCCCACGGCTTCCATCTTCTGGCTCTGGCGCAGCGCGGCCTCGACATCCATCAGCTCGCGGGTGCGCGCGGCGACCTGATCCTCGAGCGTTTCAGTCCAGGCGAGCAGTTCGGCGGCATGCCGGCGGCCATCGTCGATGTCCGTATTGGTGCCGACCCAGCGCGTGATCTGGCCGCCGCTGGTCCGTACCGGTTCGGCGCGAACAAGAAACCATCGGTAGCCACCATCAGCACTACGCAACCGGAACTCGGCGGCATAGGTAGTGCCCGTATCGCGTGCGGCCTGCCACGTCGTCGCCGTGGCCTCGCGGTCGTCGGCGTGAACCAGTGACAGCCAGGTGCCGGATCCAGTTAGAGCGCCGGGCGAAATACCGGCATAATCATAGACCTGCTGGTTGACCCAGTAGATCTCGCCATCGGGACGCGCCGCCCAGATCAGGCTGGGCACCGCTTGCGCGAAGACGCGGAACTGTTCTTCACTCTCGCGGAGTGCTGCTTCCGCACGCAGCCGCTCGGTCGCCGCACGAACCCGGTCCGCGACCTCGCGCATAAGCTGGAGTTCCTCGTCCGCCCAGACTCGCGGCTGATCGTGATTGGCATAGAGCAGCGCGACGAAGGCATCCTGTTCGAGCAACGGCATGTTGACGAACGACCATGCGCTGATCGCCTTCAGGCCGGCAGCACCCGCAGCGGTGCGCGGGTCGCGCTCGACATCGGCGATCACGACCGTGCGCCCTGCCTTCAGATCCTCGATATAGGACCCATAGTCGCGGAACTGCAGCATGCCCGCCAGGGTACGTGTTCCCGGCGCATTCCAGTCCCGCTCGACGGTGATCGTCTCGGCAAGGGTGTCGATCACACCGTAGCCGACCCGGCTGACCTGCAGGGCGTGGCCGAGGATTTCGGCCGCTGCATAGGCGATTGCCGCAGGGTCGGTCAGATCGCGAATCGCATCGCCGAGCGCCAGCAACGCGGTTTGCCGCACGTCGGCGAGCTTGCGGGCGGTGATTTCAAAGCTGATCCCGGGAAAACGTAGCGCAGTCCCGTCGGCCGCGCGCTCGCAACGGCCCTGCGCGATCACCCAGCGGATCGTCCCGTCGCGCTCCAGCAGGCGATATTCGGCTTCGAAGGGGCCGCCCGATTGGACGGCCATCTCGATTGCCTGCTCGGTGCGCGCGCGGTCGTCCGGATGAATGCCTTGAAAGAACGTCGTTATCGGTGCGCCGGCCAATGCCGCCGCCGGATCCACCCCGTACAGCAGAGCGAACCGGGCATCGGCGGTGACGCGATCCCGGGCGATGTCCCAGTCCCAGGTACCGATCCCGCCCCCGGCCGAAAGCGCCAGCTGCAACCGTTCCTCGGCCTCGCGGGCGAGCGTCTCTGTCCTGTGCCGCTCGGTCACGTCGCTGAGCAGCACGGCGATCCTGACCGAGCCCGGCTCGCCAATCCGCGCGACCTGTGCATCATAGCGCCGATCGCCCTGCGCCACGCGCGTCTCGAACCGGGTTGCGTGCCCGGTCCGGGCGATCTCGCCGAACGTCCCCATCCAGTCGCCATCCAGTGCGGGCTGCAGCGCGTGCCAGGTCTGTCCGACCGGGTCGCGCAAGCCCGTCTGCCGGAGAAATTGCGCGTTCGCCTCGAGGAACCGACAATCGATCACGCGATCGCCGTCAAAGATCAGATCGACCAGCCCGAAGCCGATATCGATCGCGGTGAACACTTCGCGATAGTCGCCTTCGCCGGGACGTGCCGATACGCGCTGACGGTCGTTCCCGGGGACATTGTTCGGACTCGAGGGCATCGAATTTTCTACTCGCAGGAACACCAACTCGGGTCCGGCATACGACCAGCCATGCAGCCGGCGTCACTGGACCCGGGTCGTCAAACGCGAGACAGGCGGTGGTCGATCCCCGGGAAGTTTGGTGTCATGCGGAACGGACGCGCGCGCTGGCGGATGTCAGGGCGGACGCGACCCGTTCGGACCAGGCGGCACAGCCATCGGGCGCGCCGATCAGGTCCTGGCGGATCTCGATTTCCGCATAGAGGCGCCGTGCCGGATAGGCGTGCCGCGGGATCGTATAATCGATCAGGTCCATCCGATAGGGCTCGTTGTCACCCACCACGAGGTCGGGTTCGCCCGCCAGGACCTCGAGCATCGCGAGGGCGAAGCGCGTGTCGCCCCCATCGTGCAGGATGCCGATATGCCAGGGCCGAATTGCCGCGCCGTCCGCGCCGCGCATCGCCGGGGTGAAGCTGTGCAGCGCAACCAGGATCGTCGGTTGTCCGGCGGCATCCCGGCGTGCGATCTCGGACGCGATCGCCGCATGATAGGGCGCATGGATCACCGCATATCGCGCGGCTCGATCCGCCTCGCTCAGGTCGCGATTGCCGGGGATCGGCGTTCCGTCGCTGGTCTCGGCAATCGCATCGGGTTGCGTCTCGCTCCGGTTGCAGTCGACGACCAGCCGGGAATAGGTCTGATGAATGAAGACCGCGTCGAGCCGGTTCGCCAGCAACCGTCCGACCTCGCCGACGCCGATGTCCCAGCCGATGTGCCGTCCCAGCTCGGCATCGTCGAGACCGAGCGACCCGAGGGACACGGGCACTGAATTTCCAGCATGATCGCCGATCAGGAGGAACGATGATGCGCCTTTCGGGTTGACGATGACGGTCGGAGGCCTGTCTCCTGCCGCGATCAGCGGTCCCTCGGTCCGGTTGGTCATGCGATACGGATCCTGAATGCCATTTCTCACACTTTCTCACGTGACGAGATACACTTACCGGCAACCGGTAGCATTTGGCGAGCACCGTATCATGGTCCGTCCGCGCGAAAGCCATGACCAGCAACTGATTTCGGCCGAGCTGAGCATCACGCCGGAACCGTCGGAGGTGCGCTGGCTGCACGACGTGTTCGGCAATTCGGTGGCGATCGCGACCTTCGATCGCCGGGCGCGCGAACTCGTGTTCGACAGCCGGGTGCGGCTTGATCACAGCCCCGCCGAACTCGCGACGGTCGATATCGAGCAGTACGCACGCTCCTATCCGTTCACCTATTCGTCCGAGGACATGCCCGACCTGTTGCGGTCGATCGAGCGCCAGCATCACGATCCGCACCGCGAGATCGATCGCTGGGCGCGGCGGTTCCTCGATCCCTCGGGGCGGACGGATACGCTGGCGATGCTGTCCGACATGACCGCGGCGATCCGGCGCGACTTCACCTATGTGCCGCGCCCCGAGAAGGGGACGCAGTCGCCGATCGAGACGCTTGCCCGGCGCAAGGGTACCTGCCGCGATTATGCGATGCTGATGATCGAAGCGGCGCGCGCGCTCGGCTTCGCGGCGCGGTTCGTGTCGGGCTATGTCTATAATCCATCGAGCCGCGAGCAGCGGACGGGGGGCGGCAACACGCATGCCTGGGTCCGCATCTATCTGCCGGGATCGGGTTGGGTCGAGTTCGATCCGACCAACGGCATCATCGGCAGTCGCGGGCTGATCCGCGTCGCGATCGCCCGCGACATCTATCAGGCCGTGCCGATCTCGGGAAGCTGGGCGGGCTTCCCCGGCAGCTTCCTCGACATGACCGTCTCAGTCGACATCGCCGTCGACGGTCCGGACGTCGCCCCTACAGCCACAACCCCGCTCGCGCCGCAGCCGGTCCGGGCATGAGAAAGACGACCGCATGCTGATCCGCGCCGGCTATGATATTCGCTTCGAAGCCGATGTTCCGACGCCGCTGATGGCGATGCTGAGCCTTCACCCGTCGCGCAACCGCGATCTGGTCACCCCGCATCGGATCGTCGCAAGCCCCGACGTCCCGATCTACGATTATCTCGACGCGTTCGGGAATGTCTGCACGCGCATGACCGTCCCCGCCGGCGGCCTGACGCTGTCGTGCGACTTCACGATCGAGGATGACGGGCAGCCCGACCCAGTCGATCCCGATGCCGTTCAGCATGCCGTCGAGGATCTGCCGGACGAGATCCTCGTCTTCCTGCTCGGCAGCCGCTATTGCGAGACCGACCGGCTGTCCGAGACCGCTTGGTCGCTCTTCGGGCATGTGCCCTCAGGCTGGGCGCGCGTGCAGGCGATCGTGCAGTTCACGCACGACCATATCGAATTCGGCTATCATCATGCGCGGGCGACCAAGACCGCCTGGGATGCGCATCAGGAACAGCAGGGCGTGTGCCGCGATTTCGCGCATCTCGCGATCACGCTGTGCCGCTGCATGAACATTCCGGCGCGCTATTGCACCGGCTATCTCGGCGATATCGGCATTCCCCCGGTCGATGCGCCGATGGATTTTTCGGCGTGGTTCGACGTCTATCTCGGCGGCCGCTGGCATACGTTTGACGCGCGACACAACCAGCCGCGGATCGGCCGGATCCTGATGGCGCGCGGCCGCGATGCGACCGATGCCGCGCTCACGACGACGTTCGGGCCAGCGCGGCTCGTGGGCTTCGACGTCCACACCGACAGCGTCGACGCGGCGGCTTGAGCCCGCCGCAGCGTCGGTTTACGCTTGTCACCCCGCCGGCGTTCGTGCGAACGCCGCGACACCATTAAACAATGCTGCGATGCACCATATGCCTGCTTCTTCGACACCCGGTTCCGTCCCGAGCAACGCCAACGCGCTGTTGCTGCAAGCGATCGCGCTGCGCCAGTGCGTGACCGCGGTCTACAACCGGATGCATGTCAAACTCGCGCCGCATATCCTGTTCACGCGCCATGATGACGTGTTTGTGGACGCGGTCACGCTGCAGCGCGACGGGCAGCCGCCCAAGGAGATCAAGCTCGGCACGTTCAAGCTCGCCGGGCTGAAGGATATCGTCGTGATCGACGAGGGGTTCCGCCCCGACGCCGTCTTCAACCCGCACGACATCAAATATGAGGGCGTGACGCTCTTCGTCGTCGAGCCGAACTGACCGCCAAACGGATTGGCGCCGTGGTTACGGCGCCGGCGGCAGCCACGCCGTCTCGATCTCGCCGTAGCGGTCGACAAAGCCCGTCCGCCGCATTTGAAGCTCCGGGTCGAGGATCCGGACCCGTCGACCGTTGCGCTCGATCACACCGTCACGCTCGAGCGCGCGGATCGTCCGGTTGACGTGCACCTTGGTCAAGCCGAGCGCATCGCCGATATCGCTCTGCGTCAGGGGCAGGTCGAAGGAGTCGATCACGCCACCCGCGGTGACCCGAAGACGCGCCAGGATATCGAGCAGGAGCGTGGTTAGCCGCTCCGCCGCGCCCTTGCGGCCGATCGAGGTGAGCCGGTCGCTCATCGCGACATTCTCGGCCGCGGCGATGGCGTAGAGCAGCCCGGCGAGCCGTGGCTGCTGTCGAAAGATCTGCCCCAGATCGGCCTTGGGCAGTTCGGTGACGGTGCAGTCCGACACCGCGGTCAGCGTCGCCGAGGCCTGCGACCAGGCGATGCTCGACGTGCCGATCAGGTCGCCGGCATAATGGAAGCGCAGGATCTGGCGGCCGCCGGCCGCGAGCCTCGCCGCCGAATGCAGCCAGCCATAATGGACGACGAACAGCGCATGGCTCGTCCCGCCCTCGGCCATCAGGATCTCACCGGGCTTGAGCCGGATTTCGCGTTGCTCGGCACGCGAGATCGCGGCGCGTTCCTCTTCCGTCAGCGCAAGATGGCGTTCGAGCCGCGCGATCAACCCACTTCGATGCATCGTTCCGCCCCTGCATTCGCCCTTGTCGGCGGCCCCTGTCGGCTGCCCATCTCGGCTGCCCGTTGCGGCCGCTCGCGACCCCATGCTCAACCATGCGGTTCGTCCGGTCGTCAACAGGTCGATTGGTCCGTATCAGCCTTTATCGAGCTGTCCCAGAATGATCGGCGTAAATCGATCGGCGATCCGATCGATGCCGCGTGTGTTCGGATGGACATGATCGCGCTGCATCAGCGCGGCGTCGCCGATCACGCCATCCAGAATGAACGGATAGAGTCCCGCCTCATAGGTTTTGGCAAGATCGGGCCAGATCGTGTCGAACGCCGCCTGATATTCAGGGCCGAGATTGGGGGGCGCCCGCATGCCCGTCAGCACGACCGGGATCTTGCGGCGGCGCGCCTCGTCCATCATCGCGGTCAGATTGGCGCGGGTCTCCGCGGGCGCGATCTGACGCAGCACGTCGTTGCCACCCAGTCCGAGCAGGATGAGATCGGGTTTGCGGGGCAGGCTGTCGAGCGCGAAGGCGAATCGCTGGCGCCCGGCCGCGCTGGTGTCGCCCGAGACGCCGGCATTGACGATCGTCGCGTTGACGTCCTTGCGGCGGAGCGTCGCCTGCAAAACGTCGGGCAGGCTGTGACCGCGCGCGACGCCGTACCCCGCGTACAGACTGTCGCCAAAGGCCAGGATCAGGCGCTCGCGACCGGCCGGCGCGGGAGGCATCGCGACCGCCGTACCATCGACGGCCGTGTCGTTGCCCGCGCCGCGGGTGGCCGCCACAGGGGCCGAGCTATCCGCCACCCGATCGCACCCCACGAGGACCAGCGCTTGGAGAACTGCGGCGACTGCCACATATGAAGGCCTGTATCGCTCCAACGTAAAGTGCTCCATGTCCCGATCAACCTCCGACGATATGGTGATATCGGCCCGCAATGTCACGCTGACGCTCGGCAGCGCGAGTGCCGCGACCGCGATCCTCAAGGGGATCGATCTCGACATTGCACGGGGCAGCAGCGTGGCGCTGCTCGGGCCTTCAGGGTCGGGCAAATCGTCGCTGATGGCGGTGCTGTCCGGGCTCGAACAGGCGAGCGGCGGAGAGGTCGAGGTTGCGGGACTCGATTTCGGCGCGCTCGACGAGGATGCGCTGGCGCGCGCGCGGCGCGGTCGTATCGGCATCGTGCTTCAGGCATTTCATCTGTTGCCGACGATGACCGCGCTGGAAAACGTCGCCGTCCCGATGGAGCTTGCCGGCATGGCCGATGCGTTCGCACGCGCCGCCGACGAGCTGGAGGCGGTCGGGCTTGGCCACCGGACCGGGCATTATCCGACCCAGCTGTCGGGCGGGGAGCAGCAGCGTGTCGCGATCGCCCGCGCGCTGGGACCGCGGCCGGATCTCGTCTTCGCGGACGAGCCGACGGGCAACCTCGATGCCGCGACGGGTGCGGCGGTGATGGACCTGCTGTTCGATCGACGCGCGGCGACGGGCGCGACGCTGATCATCATCACGCATGATCCGGTCCTTGCGGCGCGGTGCGACCGGGTCGTCGAGCTTGGTGACGGGCGTATCGTCCGCGACCAGTTGCGGTCCGTGACGGGCGCGGGGGCATGACCGACTGGCGGCTCGCCTGGCGTCTGGCCAGGCGCGAGCTCAATCTCCGGTTCCGCGGCCTGCGACTGCTGCTGGCCTGTCTGTTCCTGGGGGTCGGCGCGCTGGCAGCGATCGGCAGCCTGACCCGCGCGATCGACGGCGAACTGGCAAGTCGCGGCAGCACGATCCTGGGTGGCGACGTCGAATTCGCCACGTCGCAACGCGCCGCGACGCCCGAAGAGCGCCGCGCGATGGCCGCGCTCGGCACCGTATCGGAGACGGTGCGCATGCAGGCGACGGCGGTTCGCGGTGCGGCCAGCGTCCCGATCGAACTGAAGGGCGTCGATCGGTCCTATCCGTTGTACGGCACCGTCCGGTTCGCCGATGGTGGCACAGCGGAACCGCCCCGTGACTTGGGGATCTGGATCGCGCCCGCGCTCGCAGACCGGCTGGGCGTCGGCCGCGGCGCCCGGGTCCGGCTGGGTACGGCCGAGTTCGTGGTCGACCATGTCCTCGCCGAAGAGCCTGACCGGCTGGGCGAAGGCTTTACGCTGGGGCCCGTCGCGATCGTTTCGCTGCCCGGGATTGCGCGGACCGGCTTGATCCAGCCGGGCAGCCTGTACGAGACCAAATATCGCGTCCGCCTCCGGTCGGGACTCGCGCCCACGCGCGCCGTCGACCGGATCAAGGCGGCATTCCCGTCCGCGGGCTGGGAAAGCAAGACCCGCGACCGTGCAGCGCCCGGTGCCGAGCGCTTCGTCCAACGGATGGGCCAGTTCCTGTTGCTCGTCGGCCTCTCCGCGCTCGTCATCGCCGGTATCGGCGTCGGGAATGGCGTCTCGTCCTATCTCGGCGCACGGCGCCAGAGCATCGCCGCTCTCAAGGTGCTTGGTGCGACGTCCGGGATGATCGCCCGGGTCTATCTGATCCAGATCGTCGTCGTCGCCGGGATCGGCATTCTAGCCGGTTTGATCGCCGGCGCCGCGGCGGTGCCGTTGATCGTCGCGCTCGCGGGCGACGTGCTGCCGGTCGCGCCGAGCTTTGCAGTGCAGCCCGTGCCGCTGCTGCTCGCCGCCGCCTATGGCATGGTGATCGCGCTGGCGTTTACCGCGCCAGCACTGGTCGAAGCCGGAAGCGTGCCGGCGGTCGTGCTGTTGCGTGGCAATGCCGGTCAGCGGCGCGTACCGTTGCGCCGGACGCTGCCCTGGGTCGCCGGTGGCGGGCTTGCGCTCGTTGCGCTCGCGCTGCTGACCGCGGAACAGCCCGGGCTCAGCGCGGGGTTCCTTGCGGCGGTCGCGGCAGTGTTGCTCCTCCTCGCCGGGTTCGGCTGGCTCATCCGGATCGCGGCTGCGCGATTGCCGCGGGCGCGCCAGCCTTTGCTCAGGCTTGCGATTGCAGCACTGCACCGTCCCGGCGCTCGTACCGGCACGCTGGTCGTTGCACTTGGTCTGGGGCTGACGCTGTTCGTCCTACTTGCCGCGATCCGGACGAGCATCGACGCGAATATCGCGCGGACCGTTCCGCAGCGCGCGCCCGCCTTGTTCGCGCTCGACGTCCCGCCGCAGCGCGAAGCCGAATTCCGCCGCACGGTCGCTGAGGCCGCGCGCAAGCCGGTCGTAACCACCGTGCCCGCGATGCGCGGGACGATCACGGGCTATGCGACGACGCGTGTCGCCGATCTCAAGACCTTGCCCGAAGGCGCTTGGGCGCTGCGTGGCGAACGCGGCCTGACCTATGCCGAGACGCTGCCGGACGGCAGCCAGATCACCGCGGGACGCTGGTGGCCGCGCGGCTATGCCGGGCCGCCGCTGGTGTCGATCGACGAGCGGCTGGCCAAGGCGCTGGCTCTGAAGATCGGCGATCCGATCCAGTACAGCCTGCTGGGTGTCGAACGGAGCGCGCGGATCGCCTCGTTCCGGCGGATCAGTTGGGATACGCTCGGCTTCAACTTCGTCATGGTCTTTTCCCCCAACGCGATCGCCGACGCGCCGCATAACCTGGCGGCGACGATCGATCTCGACCGTGGCGAGGAGGGGGCGGTGATGCGCGCGCTGCTGCCGCGGTTTCCGTCTGTTTCGGTGATCGAGGTCCGCGATGTTTTGGGGCAATTGCGGACGATCGTGGGGCAGATGGCGACCGCGATCACCGCGGCGGCGTCGGTCGCGATCCTTGCCGGTATCGCTGTGCTGATCGGCGCGATCGCCGCGGCGCGCGAAGCGCGGACCTATGACGGGGTGATCCTGCGCACGCTCGGCGCGACCCGTCTCCAAGTGCTCGGCGTCCAAGCGCTCGAATATGCGTTTCTGACGGTGATCCTGTCCGCGGTGGCGCTGCTGCTGGGGCTGGGGGGGGCGTGGTATGTCGTCACGCAGGTCTTCGCGTTCACATGGCTGCCGAGCTATCCGGCGGTGTTTGCGACGCTGATCGTAGGTGCGGGGCTGACGATGGCGATCGGGCTGATCGGGGCCTGGCCGATCCTCAGCGCCAGGCCAGCCCGGGCGTTGCGCGACCTCTGACCTGTTCCGGTCGCGGCACGAAATCGCGGCCGCGGCGTTTGCAAAGGATCGGGACGGCGCGATGGGCGGCCAAGGGGATTTTTGAGTGAGCAATGCAGTGGCAAACGGCGACGCGCCCGTCGACGCGACGAGCCCGTGGTCGATGTCGATGGCCACCTGGTGGTCGGTGCTGAAACGCAGCTGGGCGGAAGCCAGCGACGACAATATCGGGCTTATCGCCGCCGGCACCGCCTTTTACGCATTCGCTGCGATCGTGCCGCTGCTCGCCTCGATCGTGCTGATCTACGGCCTGGTCGCGGACACGGCGACCGTCGTCGCCAATATCCGCGGCCTGTTCCAGGTGCTGCCGGCGGACGCAGCCAAGGTCATCGGCGACCAGCTCGCCACCGTGGTCGGCACGTCGGAGGGCAAGAAGGGGTTCGGACTGATCCTCGCGCTCGCGCTTGCGCTCTATGGTGCGTCCAAGGGGGCATCGTCGATCGTCACCGCACTCAACATCGCTTATGAGGAACGCGAGACCCGCGGGTTCTTCGCGCTGTACATCCTTGCATTCTCCATCACCGCGGGCGCGGTGGTGCTGGCGCTGACCGCCGCACTGTCGACCGCGGCCTTCGCATTGCTCGACAGCATGATACCGGGGGCTCCCGATTTCGTCCTGACGCTGCTGCGGCTTACCAGCTATGCGGTGCTGGCAATGCTCGCCGTCACAGCAGCGGCGTGCCTGTATCGGTACGGGCCGAACCGCGCGCATGCCAAATGGGCGTGGTTGACCCCGGGGTCGCTTGCAGCGACGCTGATCTGGCTCGCCGCGACTATCGGCTTCGGTTTCTACGTCGCCAATTTCGGGAATTACGGCGCGACCTACGGCTCGCTGAGCGCGGTGATCGTGCTGCTGACCTGGCTGTGGCTGTCCGCCTATGTCTTTCTGCTCGGCGCCGAGCTCAACGCGGAGCTCGAGCATCGCACCACCCGCGATACAACCACAGGGCCCGAACGCCCAGCCGGTGCGCGTGGCGCCGCCGTTGCCGATGCGACCGTGACGACGCCCCCGCCTTCACACACGCCCGATGTGGCAGAACCGCGCCATGGCGTGCGAACCGCGCAGACCGCGGCCGCATCGCGGGCCGCGCGCGCGCCAATGCCGTCGGTTCTCCTCGCGGTCGGCGGGCTGGGTGC
The DNA here is from genome assembly GCF_014841795.1 of Sphingomonas sp. CFBP 13733. Classification (NCBI taxonomy): domain Bacteria; kingdom Pseudomonadati; phylum Pseudomonadota; class Alphaproteobacteria; order Sphingomonadales; family Sphingomonadaceae; genus Sphingomonas; species Sphingomonas sp. CFBP 13733. The sequence continues at coordinate 570,050 of NZ_JACYUP010000001.1, read as the reverse complement.
GCTGCGTCGAGGTTCCGGCAAGGCAGGCATGATCCTGCTGGTCGTCGGCGGCGCGCTCGCTTGGGCGGGCCGGACGTCCCCGGAGGGTGACGACGATGCCCAGCGTTCCGCTTAAGCTGTTCTTCGACGGCGGCTGTCGTCCGAATCCGGGGCGCATCGAAATCGGAGTCGTCGTTCGCGGCGTGACCCATATCCTGGACGACTGCGGCCACGGCACCAATAGCGATGCGGAATGGCTGGCGGCGATCCATGCGCTGCGGATCGCCCGCGAACTTGGCGCGGTCTCGGTCGATCTGCGCGGGGACTCCGCGCTGGTGGTGGGGCAGGCGCGTGGTACTGCACGCTGTCGATCGGCTGAGCTTCGCGCGCACCGCGACGCCTTTCAGACGCTCGCGGCGACGTTCGAGACCGTGAAGATCCGCCATGTCGGCCGGTCCCACAACCTCGCCGGGATTGCGCTGGCCCGCCTGCATCCGCGCTGAGCGCTAGGCCCTTTCACCAACCCCTGATTGACAGTGCTGGTCGTGGCGCGCCAGCCTGCTATAGCGGTACCATCGTTGGTCCGTTCCTGACCGCCGACGACAGAGAGATGCGCGCGCTCCCGTCACACCGACTGGAGAACTGCGTTGGCCATCGCTCCATCGTCCCCGACCCCCGCAAAGATTGCATCATCGCCTCTCGCGCTGATGATCCGGAAGCTCGAAACCCATGCGACGCTCGACCGACGTGATCGCGAGGCGATCCGGGCCCTGCCGCACCATGTCCGCACGTTCGATGCATCCGCCTATCTCGTCCGCGAGGGCGACAGTCTCCAGCATTGCTCGGTGCTAGTCTCGGGCTATGCGTTTCGCCAGAAGGTCACCGGCGACGGGTTGCGGCAGATCGTGTCGCTGCACATTCCCGGCGAGCCGCTTGATCTCCAGCATCTGTTTCTCGATCTCGCGGACCACAACGTCCAGACGCTGACGCGCGCCGAGGTGGCGATCATCCCGCGCGCGGCACTGCAGAGCCTGGCCCTGTCGCATCCGGCAATCGGGCATGCGCTGTTCGTCAACACGCTGGTCGAGGGATCAATCTTCCGCGAATGGGCGCTGAACGTCGGGCGGCGCGACGCCCGGACCCGGCTGGCGCATTTCCTGTGTGAAGTCGCAGCGCGGCTCGACGCGCAGGGTCTCGACGGGGTCAGGGGCTATGAGCTGCCGATGTCACAGGAACAGATCGGTGACGCGCTCGGGCTGACCGCGGTCCATGTCAACCGGACGATGAAGCTGCTCGAAAGCGAAGGGCTGATCGTCCGCACCAGACGATGGATCGGGATACCGAGCTGGACCGCGTTGCGCGAGGTCGCCGACTTTTCGATCCGCTATCTCCACCTGCGAACAAAGGCCGGCTAGTCGCGCGCGGCAGCCAAGGCCTCAAGGATCGACGCCGCGAGCTCGGCACGGCAGATCAGCAGATCGGGGAGCAGCGGATCGGCGCAGTTGTAGACAAGCGGGCTGCCGTCGATCCGCGACGCGTGCAGTCCCGCGGCGATCGCAACCGCAGCCGGGGCGCAATTGTCCCACTCATACTGGCCGCCGTCATGCAGATAGGCGTCGGCGCGGCCATCGACGACCGCCATCGCCTTGGCACCCGCCGATCCCATCGGCACCAGCGTCGCCCCCATCGCGACACCGACCCGACGTGCGATGTCCGGCGCACGCGAGCGGCTGACGACGATCCGCAGCGGTTCGCCTGCGGGTGCCCAGGGCCGTGCCCGATCGTCGGTCGCGAAGACCGCACCGCGCGCAGGCACCGCAACCGCACCGACGCGCGGGACGCCATCGATCGCAAGGCCGATATGCACCGCCCAGTCATCGAGGCCCTCGGCATATTCACGTGTGCCGTCGAGCGGGTCGACAATCCAGACGCGCTGCGCCGCACAGCGGCTGCGATCGTCGAGCGACTCTTCGGACAGGATGAAATCGTCCGGGCGTTCGGCGCGCAGTCGCTCGATAATCAGCATATTGGCCTCGCGGTCGCCCGCAGCCCCCATTGCCGCACCCGCGATCGTCCCTCGCGCCCGGATTTCCTGCAGGAGTGCGCCTGCCTCTAGCGCCACCGAGCGCGCGAGTCCGGCATCGGTCAGGTCGGTCGTCACAGGTCGTAGCTCCAGACGCCGATGACATGTTCGACGATGCGCTCGGCCGCGGCTTCCGGGCTCTCGCGGGTCGTATCGATCCGGATATCGGGACGCTGCGGCGCCTCATACGGGCTCGATATACCGGTGAAGTCGGCGATCTCGCCCGCGCGTGCCTTGGCGTAGAGCCCTTTGACGTCGCGCGCCTCGGCAGACGCAAGCGGCGTGTCGACGAAGATCTCGACGAACTCGCCCGGCGCGACCATTGAACGCACCATGTCCCGCTCCGCGCGGAACGGCGAGATGAACGCGGTCAGCACGATCAGCCCGGCATCCGCCATTAGCCTTGCGACCTCGCCGATCCGGCGGATATTCTCGATCCGGCCGGCTTCGGTGAAATCGAGGTCGCGGTTGAGTCCGTGACGGATATTGTCGCCGTCGAGCAGGAAGCTGTGGCGGCCGAGCGCGAACAGTTTCTTTTCGACCAGGTTTGCGATCGTCGACTTGCCCGAGCCCGACAGGCCGGTGAACCAGAGGATCTTTGGCGACTGACCCTTTTGCGCGGCATGCGCCTCGCGCGTGACGTCGATCGATTGCCAGTGGACGTTCTGCGCACGGCGGAGCGCCGATCCGATCATCCCCGCCGCGACGGTCGCGTTGGTGGCGCGGTCGATCAGGATGAAGCCGCCGAGATCGGCACCGTCGGCATAAGGCTCGAACACGATCGCCCGGTCGGCATAGACCTCCGCGACCCCGATATCGTTGAGCGCGAGCGTCGAGGCGGACAATTCGGCCTGCGTGTTCACGTCGACGACGTGACGCGGGGGCTGGACCGTCGCCCCGACGACCTGGGTGCCGAGCTTGAGCTGATAGCCGCGGCCCGGTACCAGCGGCGTGTCGGACATCCAGACGATGGTCGCGAGGAACTGGTCGGCGGCCTCGGGCGGCGCATCGGCGGCGGCGATCACGTCGCCGCGCGAGCAATCGACCTCGTCGGCGAGCATGATCGTCACGGACTGGCCGGCGACCGCCTCGCTCAGGTCGCCGCCGAGCGCGACGATCCGCGCAACGGTCGTCGTCTTTCCCGACGGGACGATCCGCACGCTGTCGCCGGGGCGCACAATGCCGCTGGCGATCATGCCGGCAAATCCGCGGAAGTCGAGATCGGGGCGATTCACCCATTGCACGGGCAGCCGGAACGGCTGCGCCTGGCGCGCGTCGACATCGATCGGCACGGTTTCGAGATGCGCGAGCAGCGGCAGTCCGGTGTACCAGGGCATCGTCGCCGCCTGGGTCGCGACATTCTCGCCGGTCAGCCCCGACAGCGGGATCGCGGTGAAGCGGTCAATACCGATCGACGCGGCAAAGGCACGATAGTCCTCGACGATCGCGTCGAACCGCGCCTCGTCATGGCCGACCAGATCCATCTTGTTCACCGCGAGCACGATCTCGCGAATGCCGACAAGGTGCGCCAGATAGCTGTGACGGCGGGTCTGGGTCAGCACGCCCTTGCGCGCATCGATCAGGATGACGGCAAGGTCCGCGGTCGACGCGCCGGTGACCATGTTGCGCGTATATTGCTCGTGCCCCGGCGTGTCCGCGACGATGAACTTGCGTTTCTCGGTCGAGAAAAAACGATAGGCGACGTCGATCGTGATGCCCTGTTCGCGCTCCGCGGCAAGACCGTCGACCAGCAGCGCGAAATCGATATTCTGACCCTGCGTGCCGACCCGGCGGCTGTCCGCCTCAAGTGCTGCGAGCTGATCCTCGAAGATCGTCTTGGAATCATAGAGCAGCCGGCCGATCAGCGTCGACTTGCCGTCGTCGACCGAGCCACAGGTGATGAAGCGCAGCATCGACTTGTTCGCATGCGTATCGAGATAGGCGTCGATATCCGACGCGATCAGCGCCTCGGGCGTATAGGCGGACATCAGAAATACCCCTCGCGCTTCTTCTTCTCCATGCTCGCCGCCTGATCATGATCGATCGCGCGGCCCTGGCGCTCGCTGGTCGTCGTCAGCAGCATTTCCTGGATGACGTCGGGCAGCGTCGCCGCCTCGCTTTCGACCGCGCCGGTCAGCGGGTAGCAGCCGAGCGTGCGGAAGCGGATCGACCGATCGACAGCGACTTCCCCCTCACGGAAGCGGAACCGCTCGTCATCGACCATCAGCAGCATCCCGTCGCGCTCGACGGTCGGCCGCGGTGCGGCGAAGTAGAGCGGGACGATCTCGATCCCTTCGGCGAGGATATATTGCCAGATGTCGAGTTCGGTCCAGTTGGACAGCGGGAAGACGCGGATGCTTTCCCCCTTGGCGATCCGCGTATTGTACAGGCGCCAGAGTTCGGGGCGCTGCGCCTTCGGGTCCCAGCCGTGGCTTGCCGAGCGGAAGCTGAAGATGCGCTCCTTGGCGCGGCTCTTCTCCTCGTCGCGCCGCGCGCCGCCAAACGCCGCATCATAGCCGCCCGCAGTCAGCGCCTGCTTCAGCCCGTCGGTCTTCCACATGTCGGTGTGGCGGCTGCCATGGTCGAACGGATTGATCCCGAGCGCTCGCGCCTCGGGATTGGTGTGTACGATCAGCTCCATCCCGGCCTCCGCCGCGGCGCGATCGCGCAGATCATACATCGCACGGAATTTCCACGTCGTGTCAACATGCAGCAGCGGGAAGGGCGGGCGCGCGGGGAAGAACGCCTTCTTCGCCAGATGCAGCATCACGGCGGAATCCTTGCCGACCGAATAGAGCATCACCGAGCGCTCGGCCTCGGCGACGACTTCGCGCAGGATGTGGATGCTCTCGGCTTCGAGGCGTTGCAGATGTGTGAGCCCGGTCATTGCGTCCTAGATAGGCCCGCGGACGCGGTGTGCGACGAACTTATACTGTTGGCCGCAAAAGCGCGATCAGTCGCGCGACTGGTCGACCGAGTCGATCAGCCGCCCGCCCGCCATGAACACCGCGGTCGAACAGGCCGCCGCGAGCAGCCAGCCGCCATAGCCGGGATACTGCTCCAGATAATGGCTGCCACGTTCGACCGCCCCGAGACCGAGCCCGTAGATGACGAGATACGCCTCGAACTTGGTCTTGATCACGAACAGGCGGCAGAAACGTTTCCACATTCCAGCAACCTAGCAACGCTCGTGCCAAGCGCGGAATTGCACCGTTTGCGCAGGGTCGGGCTTGGTTAACTGTCAATTAACCCGACACGGCAGAACTCTGCGCTTCTGACGCGAGAATACCGGAAAACCTCCGCTGTTTCCACCGAGACGAAGGGTGTGAAATGGAAAACCGTCAGAGCCTCAATGCAGTTAATTCGCGGTGTCCGTCGTGAGGACGTTGACCGGCGTCGGCGGCATATTCTGCGCCGCCCACCGCGACCTCAAGTCAGGTGCGCTCCACGGTCATAGCTGGGAAGTGACGGCTTGGTTCACCGGGCGGCCGAACGCGGCGCATCGGCAAGAGCAGCTTGCCGCGATCCTACGCCGTCTCGATCACACCGAGCTTGGCGTTGAGCTTTCGTGGGGTGAAGACATCGCTCAGCGGATAGCCGAGCGGGTCAACGATAGCATGTGTGTGCAGGTGGACGTGTCTCGCCCGCTCGAGCGTATCTACGCGCGGTGGGAACGCTGATGGCAACCGTTTATCACGGCACGCCGGTGACGCCCGCTCCCGCGCTAGACGCCGTTTCCGGCCGATCGTTCTGCGTCAGCTACTATCGGCCCGATAGTGTCGAGGCGGTCGAGGCGATGGCGCCGCATATCATGTATGACAACGGAGCGTTCAGCTTCTGGATGCAGGCCGTGCGGGCTGGCATTGACCCAATTGAGGCAGGCCGCTCCGACTGGACCCCGTACTATAATTGGCTTGCGGGCAGGCTCTATGAAGCCGGGCGCTGGGCGGTGATCCCTGACCGTCCTGCCGCACCGTCCCAGATCAACGACGGCTTATTGAACGACTGGCCATACGGTCGGTCGCGAGGCGCGCCAGTCTGGCACATGGATGGCCCGCTCGACCGCTTGGCGCGCCTATGCGAGCGGTACGATCGGGTCTGCCTTGGTTGGATAGGTGACCCGAAGCGTGAGCCTGTCGGATGTGATGCGTATCGTCGGCGCATGGACGAGGTCGCGGCGCTTCTGGGGAATTACTGGCACCCCCTCCACATGCTCCGCGGTGTCGCGGTCGGTGGAGACTACCCGTTCGTGAGCTGTGACAGCACCAGTCTCGCTCAGAACCATCACCGCTACCGACTTCGTCTGTTCGCCGGCACGCCTGACGAGTGGTCGGGTGTGCGGGCATATGCCGATAAACTCGAAAGGATGGCGGCATGAAGCCAGACTGGACAGCCGAGGAGACAAACGCCGCGATCTCATTGCGGGCGAGCGGTCTGGCCTATTCCGTCATCGGAAAGCGGATCGGGCGTACCGCGCAAGGCGTGAAGCGGCGTCTGCAATACATTCGGGAGCTCGCCGCATGACCCTCGTCATCCTCGCGCTGGTCAGCTTCGTCCAGGTCTTCGCCCTCGGGTTCCAGAGCAAGAACGTCAACCACGGCAATTATGGATGGGCCGCCGGGACGTCGTTCTTCATTGGGATCTCGCAGGCGGCGGTCTGGCGGCGGATCACCGGCCCGGACGCCGGCGCTGCCGAGTCCCTCGTCTATGCCCTCGCCGGATCGGTCGCGATCGTCAGTGCGATGGCGGTGCATCAGCGATTCATCCGGAAGGCCGCCGCATGACGAAGCTTAAGCAAGGCGCCGCCCTGTATCGGACGATCGGCGGCGCACGCTGGCAGTGGCGATCGGACTCTGCGTTCACCTTCAAAGGCACGGGCGTCCGCCACCGGCGAGCGCCCGATTACGACGGGTGCTTCATTCACCCCGATGACGAACATGCCGCCGATTACATCGTCGACCAAGAGCGCAAGCGCCGCGAAGCCGCCGCGCGGGAGCGCGCATGATCATCGACACCCTCAATCCCCGATACAGGAGCGCGAGTGCATGACCGATGAAACTATGATCGCGGCCGCCCGGCTCTTTGCCGCCGCAATCGAACACATGCAGGAGGGCTACGACTGGGACGGCTGCGACTTGCAGGCTACGTGCAAAAAGATCGGCCTGACAAAAGAGCGGCTGTACGACCCAGCCAACGACTTCGGCATCGAGGCCAGCGACGGTGACATGGTCTGGGTTCCTACCGCCGAAGGCCAAGCATTGCTCGACTTTGCCCGCGCACAGGGCAGTCTAGAGAACGCCTGTGGCTGATCCGAGGGCGGGCAGTGCATGGACACTCGGATCGGTACGGGATAACTTATCCGCATGAACCTAAAAGATAAACATGATCGTTGGATCTTGCACTTTTGAGGCTTTGGACTCGCGGCCGTTGTCGTCGGCTTCTTTGCCCAGGGGGAAATGGCGCTTGCAAACCCTGTCCACCTTGCAACGATAGGCCTTGGTGCCGGGCTCGCAATAATTGCCGGGCATTCTGTCGCTTTAGCGGACGACGGCAAGGGCAAACTTGCAACGGCAATCGCGACTATACTGACCATCGCCGTTGGCGGGCTAGTAATATATGAAGGCGCCGCCGCTGATAAGGATATACAGGCAAATATTGCCCGTTGCGCAGTCATCCAGCAGGATATGCTGTCCGTAGCACCCCGCCGCACAGACGGTGCTGACCTATTCCAAGCCCTCGGATGCAAGCCTCATGGTGATGGCATCGTGCATTGGCCGGCCAAGGTGCCCAGCCAGCAGATTGCTCCACGGCATGCGATATCAAGTCCCCGCGGAGATCGGCCGCAGTCCTCGTCACGATGAGCGGCCGGAAGCGCTGGACCTACCTCGACCAGATGGTCGGCACAGGGGAGATTCAAACCGCTCGGTGCGCCTCTGGACCGATCCGGTCGCGGCACATAGTCTCTCCGAACAAGGAGAATGACAATGGTGACCGACGAGAGTCTGAAGACGACAAAGAACGCGACGGCGGTGATGGTTACGGTGCTCGTTCAGGTGCTGGAAAAGCACATGCCAGGCATTGAAGCGGACTTTCGTGAACGGCTCGGACTTGCCTATGCCGAGATAAGAAACGATTCTGACGACCTGAACGGCTTGGAACTGCTAAACTGGACGCGAACTTACCTCACAGGATTTAGTCCTGTCGCAGGTCGGGGCAGCCCGTTTTTAGAAGGGTATGAGCCCTAAGTGCCCCACTCGGGGCCTTCCTCATCAGGATAGCATCCGCGAGACTTTGCGTGTTGAACGGCGCATAGGTGCGCGAGCTGGGTAGCCGGGGATGGAGTGTCCAGTGAACCCGTTGAAGATCGTCGTTTTAATCATTTGGAGCGTCGGGTTCGTATTTGGCGGCCTTATCGTGCTATCCCTCTTCACGATGGGCGACTGTCTAGAAGGCCCGAAACATGCGGCATGCGTGATAGCGACGAAGAGAACTTTTTGGGTGATAGCGACCATCGAACTAGTGGTTTACTTCAGATTGACGTGGTCTCTGTTTCTGCCAAGCGGGCGCAAGCGGTAGGCAAGTAGCGGCCCGGTTTAGGCTCCCCACTCGGGGCCTTCTTCGTCCGGATAGAACGCGTGGGGATCGTAAACCGGTCGCTGCGCCGGCCGCGCGTGACGGGGAGGCGGGCGCTTCGGAACATCGGGGACCGGGTCGGGCAGGGTAGGGACACCACCTCCGAACCGTATTCGGATGTATGCGCCGCTTCCGTGCATCGCCTAAAAGACGGCATCGCGTCCGCTCAACCTTTCCTCCGTTTAAGGAGCATGCTCTGGTCTGGCAAACGAATGAAACAGGTAGTCCGGGTCAAATTCCCCAAGCCTAGCAAGTCCGTCATAGTCAAGGATTTGGATACGGCGTTTGTCTACTACAAAGAGGCCTCGATTACGGAGCCATCGCAGTACACGATTAACGTGAACGCCTGTAAGCCCTGTCACCTCGCCAATGTCAGGCTGGGTCAATGGAAAGTGAAACGCGTTATCCGTGACCAGGCCGACCATGTCGAGGCGCACGTATATCTCGCATAAAAAGTTTGCAATCCGTGCTTCTGCACGATGTCGTCCATGCGAAAATATCCATTTCCGATGTATTGCGGCGTCTAACAAAGTGCTAAACCAAAAAGCATTTGCGAGGCGGGGCGATTTTTGTGTTATATCCGTCAAGTCTTGACGGTCAAATGTGGCAACCTTAACCTCACTAATAGTTACGATGTCATGATCAAGTTGCTTTAACGGCAACGCGTGGAGATCAACAAAGTCGCCAGGTACATGTATTCCGACCGCTTGGCGCGCACCGGTCTGGTCGTTTTTATATCTGCATGCAAAGCCTTCTAGAAGCAGTGTGCTTTTGACGACCTCTTCCCCACGGCATGCTAACGGCTCTCGCGCTGGAACCTCGATTACGTTGGCAATTTTACTTTCGATCATTCTTATTTCCTCGATCGAAAGCTGGTCGCGTCCGCGCCCCATGAGGAATTTATGTGAAATCACTGGATCAACGCTCAAACGCCCGTCTTGACGTGGTTAAAAAGCACATTGATTGATATTGTGAAATTGACGCAGGTTGAGGCGGGCAAGCTATAAGGCCCTAACAAACATCAACCTAAACGGTCTTGCGGGAGGTAACTCGTTCCAGCGTTTGGCGGTGGGCATACGTTAGCCACGGCCGATCGGTATATGCGCGAGGGGCTTGCCGTTCTCGATCGGGGCCCTCCTTCTCGAGAGAGCCGCACTCGACAAGTTCATTTAATTTCGTGCTGCCGTGGATCAATGCTTGGAACGATCCGCAGCCACTGGCCGCTGATTGCCGGTGGGAGAATCGGCATGCTGATCACCTTGCGAGCTGAAGTTTTATGCGTCTCGGCCAATGAGGGGCTGGTGCTGATCGACGGCCCTGGCCTCGCTGTCACACTCGACATTGAAGCGGCGTCAGCGCTGTCCGATCAGCTGCTTGCCGGATGCACCTTGGCTCGGCAGCAACAGCGGGCAGCGATCGGTCAGGCACCCCACTCCGACCCATGCTCGTTCGGCTAGAACGGGCGCTCACATAGCTAGCGCACAAAAAAAGGGCAGCCTGAGCCGCCCAAGGTAAGGGGTGATGCCGATGCCGAGAGAATTCCGTCAGCAGGCAAGGAATGGGGTAGAGCAACTGTCCCGATATGCCAAACCAATTTTGTTTAATCGAAGCTGCGTAGGCTCTGGGCGCAACCCGGCCAAATAGCCGGCATGATAGCATTGCCAAAAAGCCCTGTCCTTGAACCGGAGAGCGGATCAGTCGATGCTGTCGTTGTGCGGCAGTTCCTCACTTTCGAGGATCCAATGGCGCTAGATAGGACCTCCGACATGAGCATCCAGAACGATCGTCTACCGGACCTTGAGGAACCCTGCAGAGCGTGCGGAGGAACGGGAAATTCATCGCCAGCCCAACCTGGTCAAATGAGGGCGAGCTTTCATTGTGAAGTCTGCAAAGGTTACAAATTGGCTCCGACCGAAGCAGGTCAACAGCTTATTGAGTTCATCAGCCGGCGATTCCGCATCTCCGACTACGAGGTCCAGCGGGATATGTTTGGCTGATCACGCTCCCCACTCGGGTCCTTCCTCGTCAGGATAGAACGCGTGGGGATCGTAGACCGGTCGCTGCGCTGGCCGCGCCTGGCGAGGAGGCGGGCGCTTCGGCACATCGGGGATCGGGTCGGGCAGGGTAGGGACACCGCCTCCGAACCGTATTCGGATGTAAGCGCCGCTTCCGTGCATCGCCTGGAAGACGGCGATCATCTCGCCTTCCTTCATCCGCTTGCCAATGAGCGGCGCGCGCTCGGCGCTGACATAGCCTAGCTGGGTGCCGCGATCGCTGAAGATGGCAACGGCATTATTGTCGAACGGGTTGGCCGGCTCGAGGCGCAGCTCGACCGCGTCGCCCGGCGCGCAAAGCATGCACTCCATGCGCCGGTTGCTCTTGCTCTTGTCCTCGTTTGGAAAGTCGATGCCGACAATGGATGTGGTTAATTCGTCCATAAGGATGGTTTGCCTTAATCGGTCCGCCCCGCATAGGTTTCGCGTATGATCACTGACCGAGAAGTCTGGCTCAAGGCGATGGCGATCGTCGAGACCTATGGGACGCGAGAGGCGGGCTCGGCAATCCGCGCCATCGTGAACAGTCTCGACGAGGAGCCCAGGTGGAGCGAATGGCTCCAGGTTGCCGCTGCCGTCGACGAGATCGCCGAGGCCACCCCGCAATGACCGATCCGAACCCCATGAACTCGAGAGCATACGGTTCCTTGGTTTGAGCGTGTTGGCGAATGGTGCTGATCCATGTGATTGACCTGCTGCCACGCTCAAAGTCGAAGCGGCGTTTCCGCTGTCCAATCAACATCTCGTCGGCTGCGCCATGGTCCGTTAACGGCCGCATCACGATGACGAGGCGGAACTGTCAAAATCAGTCCCGTCCGCACAGATAGCTACATGAATTAACGTATGTTGTGAACGCGGTATCTAATCGAGGATGGCCGACCGATGATAATGTATTCTCCTATTGATAAGTTAGGAGTCTACAAATGGCTGACACGCTGCGCATTAACCCGTTCACTGCGATTGCCGTCGAGGGCGCGGTTTTAGTGGAGGCTGGTGGATACGCTATGGCGATGACACGCGAAGCAGCTTTGGCCTCAGCGAAGGATCTGTTGGCCGCGTCCGCTCATGCCAAACGGCAGGCTGCTGTGCGTGGGAACAGTTAGTCGGCCAAGTTATGCCTAGGGTAGTTGGGAATACGCGCATTCCCGACAAACGTACGCGCTGACAAAAAGGAACATACATTGATTTTAACCCTGATTGTCGAAGGATGGCTTGGCCTCTGCCGATCTACTTTGTAACAAAACCACCTATGAATACGCCCTTTGGACACGACGCAGAAATTTTGCGTTCCGCGATCGCATGGGCGCTTCATGTCGCCGACGCATCTAACAATCCGCTAGTGGCTTCTTTTTTGGCCGATGCACTTCACCATGCCGAAGATGGTGCCTATGGATCTTGCGCCGCCACTGGTGCAAATTCACTAGGTTGGAACGCGGGTGCGTTGTCTCCCGAGCGTTGAGTTAAATCAAAAATCCGGGTTTTAGCGTGCGCTTCAGGCACCATCTTGAGCAGTGCCGCACGCATTGCTTTTACGGCGTCCCGTTTCCCAACACTTTTGCCGCGGGCCTCAGTGATCGCGTCGCGTTCGTCAGCCCCAAGCGCTCGCCCTAACAGTCGCTCATAGTACGGGACGAACTTGCTGGGCTTCATATTGCAAACATACGTCAAACCGCACTCGAAGACCAATGTTAAGCGCTGAACTCGGGCCCAGTTGGTCGGGGTAGAATGCATGGGGTCGTCGACCAGTCGCTGGGCCGGCCGCGCCTTGCGGGGAGGCGGGCGTTTTAGAACAGCGGGGACCCGGTCGGGCAGAGTAAGCACCCCGCCTCCGAACCGGATCCGGATGTCGGTGCCGCTTTTGTGTATCGCCTGGAAGACGGCGATTTCATCTGCTTGCCGATCAGCGGCGCACCGTCAGCGCTTGCATAGCCCATCTGAATGCCGCGCTCGTTGAAGATGGCAACGGTGTGCTCGTCGTACGGGTTGGTCGGCTTGAGGCGCAACGCGACCGCTGGTCCAGGCGAACACCGCGCGTACTACATATGCCGGTGCTCTTGCTCTTGTCCTCGCCCGGGATGTCGATGCCGACAATGGAGGTGGTCAGTTCGTCCATTGTGGGGATGTAAGGTTTTGCCCCTCGTATCGGACGGTCTAAATTACTCTGTGCAACGGCGACTCGACATCGATGGAATTAAGATGAACGATCTAAAAACATGGTTTCAGCCAAAGGTTGTCGGAATAGGATGGACGCCGCGAACGTGGGAGGGTTGGGCACTCATTGCGGCCGTGATTGCCGTTGGAGCACTCGTCGGAAGACTGGACCCTTAAGGCAGCTCATTGCGCTGTGCAGATAGTTTACCCGGATCGGCCGCTGACACATGGCCTTGCTCGATGATGAGCGACCGAGAAGTGTGGCTGAAGGCGTGGGACGTTGTCCGGACGCATGGCGTACTGGAGTCGGCACCTGTCGTCGCCACTTTGCTTGATATAATGGGCGATGATCCCCACCACTCCGATTGGGCGCGCGTCGCTGCAGCTGTCGATGCGATCAATGAAGGGCCGCTGCAGTAGTGTGGCGTAACGAACGCCTAGGATTAGTTATAAGGTAGGCGGGCTGTTTAAAACTGCGCACACTGCTTTGTGAAAAGCAGTGAGACCCCTTGGTCTTGCTCCTCGGGCCTGCAGCGATGAGATGCCAGTTAGACATATGACGCGGTCGCGAACGGAAAAAATGCCCGGCTCGGAAAGCCGGGCATTTTTAACTTCAGCCGTTGTAAGGTTCACCATTGTCTTAGTCACGGACTTGTTTACACCCAGCGGGATGTGTCAATGATAACAATAGTTATTACCAGGCTGATGACAATGTTACCCGCGGATGGGCTTGCCGATTGGCCAGTAGCGCATTTGAACCCCCCTAAGTTAAAAGTGCTCGTCTTTCGACAAGGGGATTTATGCATTAGAACTGTTGAGTAATCGCGACTTAATGCGGTTAAAGTCAATTAACTGCAAATCTTTGCTGCCGATGCTGCCCGCGCGTTGCTGACTTCGGTATATGCGCCTGATCGACGCCGCTGCCGCACAATGCCGTTGAATGAGGCCGTCACACTCTGCCTCCGACCGATTTGGTTATCCTGCTGCGTGCCCTCCCAAACATCACTACGGACCAGCGCTTGGGGCAGTGATGCCCGAGACAGCGCAGGGCGGAGCGGGCCGCTGGTGTGTCTACGCGACCGTTAGCTGTCTCACCGAGCGTGGCTCGGAGGCTTGGACCACCAGGCCTGTGCATCGGATGCTGCTGAGATCCAGACAACGTCGCTATGCCCTTAAGATAAATCGCATAATCAATCTATAATATGATACGTTAGACCATTCAGGCACCTGCGGCTTGACGATAGGAGATGGATGGTCGTCGTACTGGATACTGAGTGCTTTACCGCGACGCCCTGGAAAAGCTGCGTTCGGCTTGAAGGAGCAGGAGTCACGCTGACCCTTTCCCCCGCAGCGGCCATCAAACTCGCGGATTCGCTTATAGACGCGAGCGCTGTGGCCCTAGGGCAGGTGGCGATGAAGGAAGCTGGGCTGCGACTTAAGCCTGACTGATTGTAATCACACTTGAAAAGTACACCGTATGAATTGATTGTTTTAGGCTCGCGCTTCAGCTGTCGCACTGGTTGTATATGGTGCGAAGGTGTGCGTTGCGAGATACTAGAACGGGTCAACCACAATAGGCGTTGAGCCTCTGAAGCAGACTTTTGTAAAGTCCCGCTTTCAATTTCGCTTCGACGACAACGCTTGTTATTAGTTCATCATATTCGTGTTGATTGTCACTAAGATGCCGTAGACTTTTTGATCGACTTTGCTTCGTACATGATCTTATCGGCAATTCGAATGGCCTGCTCAAAGTCGCTTCCTGTGGCAGCGCCCAAGCTACACGTTGCACGCCACTGTGAGGTTTCAAGCGCAGCTATCAACGCCTGATGGATGCTGCTAGACTTTCGCTCACCCGCGGCCTCGTCTCGAACTGTTAAGCAGAACGCAAATTCATCACCTCCAAGGCGTGCAGTGATATCGTAAGGCCGAACGGAGGCGCTGAGTGCATGGGCGACGATACGCAGCACCTCATCGCCTGCGGCATGTCCATACTGGTCGTTGACCGCCTTAAATCCATCCAAGTCTATTACGCCACACAATAGGATCCTGCGATCTCGAGCAGCCGAAGACTCCTGTCGCTTGCCCTCTCGTTGAAAGGACCTTCGGTTGCCCAGCCCCGTGAGTGGGTCCATCAACGCGTTCCTGCTCTCGTGGTCGAACGCTCGACGGAAGGCACTCACGAGGAGGATTATAAAGATCACTCCGAGGACAAGCATCGAGGCATTCCAAACAGCCGCTGCGGCAGTAATAGAAGTTGCCCTAGCTGACAGTTGATCAGCGAAGCCATTTAAATGTAGCGTTGTGAAAATTGCCGAGGTGCCGGCTATGAGGCCAGCGATCCGTCCAAAGCACCAAGTCGTTAAACATAGAGGTACAAGGTACACTGAATTAAACGAGTAGAGCGGGCCCGTCACAGCGTCGAGGACAAAAAGCCCAACCCAAATCGGCGCTATCCATGCGAGAGCGGACATAGGGCTTAAGCGTGCAGACTTTCGCATTACGCTTTCCAGCAGCGTTGTTTCCGCGCTACGGCGAGCCTTCAATGGAAAACTATCAAATCTAGCTGCTTTCCTCCAAGCTATGCGCGCGTCCATGTCAGCGGGTATTTTCCGTTCAGCGCCGGTCGCTCGATCCGTCATTGGGAATGTCCGAGTGCAGCGGCCTTCTGATCGAGTTGGAGGTAGCGACGGTTAAAGCCTGCTACGCTTTTGAGCTGGTCCCAGGCAGGAGACGAAATCAGGTGGCGGTCTTGCTCGAGAAGGCCGTCCTTTATCAGACCCTTGATCGTTCTATTGACGTGAACCGCTGTCAATCCGACAGCATCGCCAATCTGTTGCTGCGTCAAAGGCAACCTAAATGGCTGATCTTCTGCTAGCCGGCATGGATTGAGCCTACTCGCAAGCTCGCAGAACAGATGCGCTATCCGCGCTCGGGCATTACGGCGTCCGATATTCACAATCCACTCGCGAGAAATTGAGGCCTCGATCAGAGCGCTTGCCATTATCGCATTCGAAATGATCGGGCGCTCGCAGGTCAAGTTGCGGATTAACGTCTCGTCTACCGCGGCTACCATACAGTGCGCTGTCGCCTGCACGCTGCAATCATTATACGCGAATTGCATATGCTGAATGTTGATTATGTCGCCCGGCAGTCGAAAACCGACAATCTGGCGAAATCCATCACTCGTAACTTTATATGCAATAGCAAAACCTGAGACAATAACTTGGAATTCCGTACACGTTGCGTCGTTCTTTATTATATGCCTACCGGGATTATATGAATATAACGAAAACGGGAGCGCAACTATGGCCGCACGATCATCGTCCGCTAAGGCTGAGTTTAAAGCAAACTTCTCAAGCATCGGCGAAAGTGGGCCACTAAAGGTCTGCAAAAAACTGTCCCAACAGAATGCGTGCAAGACGACGCGCACCTAAATTCGACGTCTTAATTTCGCGTCTCGTTGTACCTAGCACGTACTAACGGTCTATGAACGCAGTAAATGTGCCTCATAACGACACCATATCCTATAGGTAATTTCAGGCCGCGACGCAGGCCTCGAAGCGTCATTCTGAGGCCCTGTCATGGAGACGCTGCTTAACATCGTCACGACGACTGGGCGCTCCGCTGCTGTGCTGGACGCTATGCAGAACGTGCCTTGGCTCGCGGGGCGTGATGCCTTGCCTGGCGTGGGCAACCGCGCATAGTCCTAGGATATGACTACACCGTCAGTGCATCCAGATGTCATCAAGTTCCGCGATGACCGTAGATCGCTACAGGCATACGAGCTAACCGATAAGAATGACGGCGATCCGATAGCGGACGCGCTGACGATCGAGATTAGGCGGCGTAAGCTCGGGCTATGATGAGCACTCGAGAAGTTTGGCTTAAGGCGATGACGATCGTCGAGGCACGCAGACTATTTGTATCAGAGCCGATGGTCGATACCTTGCTGCACATCGTGGGCCCCGAAGCCGACATCGGCGATTGGGCGCGTGTTGCTGCCGCTGTCGACACGATCAAGAACGGGCGGATGCATTAACCCGACCCGTGGAGCGATCGTTCATAAAACGCTGCTGTGACAAGTGTGTCATAACGAGAACTTGCAAGGGGCGGTGGGCCTTTGCAATGCGCCACGGGACGGGGTTAAATCCAGACATAACGAGATCTTAGCGACCCTGACGGACGATAGCCACATGAACACCTATCGCCGCTCGATGGCTAATGCCGGCAACAATCCGCTTGATCGGCGGTGCTCAAACCGAACGGCCATGAGTCATCCGGCCGTACTCATAACGTCTCTCGGAGATAAGCATTCGGCAATCATTCAAAACGTGTCTACCCTGGGCTTCAAGATTCGCTCAGAATACGGGGTCACTGTCGGACGGTTTCTCTCAATCGATATACCCGGGCTCGCTACGTACTCGGGCTGGGTAGCTTGGTCTTATCGCGATCAATTCGGGCTTGACGTGGCCAACGCCATTCCGGAGCCAGTTATCAAACACATCATCGCGATGGCCGTACAGGCAGGCGAAGGTCCAGCCCCAGGCTTTACCTGATGATCGAACGGGCGTCGCCACAGCGATGAATGCGACCGCCTCTAATCGGTGGCGTCAGAGCCCAAGGTGTATCCGCATAAACCGGGCGAACCGAGTAGAGACACCATAGCCAACCGAGGTCGCCAGGATAATAGCGATTGGGAGGCCCCAAACGATCGCGAGTACGCCATACAGAATCATCATGCGAGAATGATGGCAGAAATACTGATCGCGACTAGTTACAAATTCATTCTAGGGGGCGAGGGGGTCGCGAAACCAAACCAGTGCCGACTACATCGTAACGTCGTGCGCGGGTTAGTGTCGGAAGCCTGCAGGCAGCACAGCTGCACTAGTTCGCAACCGGCGCCTTAATCATCCAGTCGTTGAACCGACCGAAGCGCTCTACCTGCCCGCAGACAGGTCGCTGCGGTTTCGGTGAAACGCCCGGCTCTTTCGAACCGGGCGCCCTGATCACTTAATCGGCTTGTCGACGATCCAATAACGCATTTTCGGTCCCCTTCTGGGCTGATAGAAAACGCCGACCATCTCGGCGTAACCGACGTTAAAAGGTTAATATTTCATTAATACTAATTGCTCGCAGTGTATTGACGACCTTACGACGATCCGGTGTCCTCAAGAGGCAGGGTGAGTTGTTTACAAAAGCATTGTTCGTGCGTTTGCGCTGCGGCAGATGCCGGCCACGTTCGGTGCGGGAGTGCGGCAAGCGCCCGGAGACGGCGCGGCCTGGGCGGCTGCACAGTGGCCCGACCGGCGCGTCAACAGTCGGATCAATGAACCTGACCGAAGAGCGCTACCTGCCCGGGGACGAGGCGCTGCTAGACTATTAGCGCCCCGACAGCCGTTCTACATAGCTCGAGACTAAGACGGGATTTGTTCAGGCTGACGCGCCAGCGACGGTCGATTTCGCCGTCTGAGTTCTTAACAAGATAATTTGCCGTTATGCATTGACCCGGACCGTGCCGCGAGAGCAACGACCGCCAGCAACTCGCCTGAAGGACGCCCCCTTGACCGCCCAAATCGACGTGCTCATGTCAACCTATAATGCCGGCCGGTTCCTGCCCGAGACCCTGGCTAGCATTCAAGCACAGACGATCCGGGACATCCGGATCATCATCGTCGATGACGGCTCGACTGACAATTCACCGGAACTGCTCGCACAAGCCGCGCGACAGGATCCGCGCATCCACGTCATCACGCAGGCCAATGGTGGGATCGTCGCGGCACTCAATGCGGGGCTTGCGGCCTGCACCGCCCCTTTTATCGCCCGGCATGATGCCGACGACCTGTCGAACCCAGACCGGTTAGAGCGGCAGATCCGCTATCTCGAGGCAAACCCCGACTGTGTTGCGGTCGCGGGCGCGGCACGGCAAATCGACGCGGACGGGCGCTGGCTCGGCACGCTGACGCGGCTTCGCGATCTCGCGCGCGCTGATCCGTTCAGCATCCCTGCAACCGAGCCCTACCTGCTTCAGCC
Organism: Sphingomonas sp. CFBP 13733; assembly: GCF_014841795.1. NCBI lineage: Bacteria > Pseudomonadati > Pseudomonadota > Alphaproteobacteria > Sphingomonadales > Sphingomonadaceae > Sphingomonas > Sphingomonas sp. CFBP 13733. The sequence continues at coordinate 551,120 of NZ_JACYUP010000001.1, read as the reverse complement.
GATGTTGATGGTGCGTGCCGAAAGCTTTCACGCGGCCGGTGGCTATCGCCCTCTACTGATCGCGGAGGATTCTGATCTGTATTGGCGGCTTCAGGGCTTCGGTCGGCTGCACAATCTTACCGAACCGCTGGGCAGTTACCGAATGCATGACGGCAGCATTACGAGCCAGTCGGTCGTTGCCGGGCGTCGGGGGGCCTTGTGCGCGCAGCTCGTCGCAATCTCGGCGCAGCGTCGCACGCGAACCGTGCCGGATCTGGTGTTCGATCTCGCGCTGTACGACGCAATCAAGCAGGCGACGACGATGACGGACCTCTACACGGTGGGATGCGCGCAGCTATCCGCGGCGGAGCAGGACTGGCTTGCAGTTGCACTGTCCGCAAAACTCGTCGAGCTGTGCTTTTACAGACCGTTCGAGCCATCGGTCGAGGATTGCCGCTTTATCCGTGATGCACTGAACGCGCATGGCGACATCATGACGCCGGACAACCGCATAGCGCTGCAGGAATTGATAATTGGAACCGCCGTGCGCCTCGCCATCAAGGGGCTGATTGCAGAGGCGCTGGTGCTGGCGCCGGCGAAGCGCCTGCCGACCGTGATGGCACGAATCCTGTTCCGCGTCGCGCTCCCGAGCACGCTGCGGACCCGGGTTAAGACGCTCGTCGGGCGGTGACCCGGGACGATAGGCTGGCTAGGCGGACCGGCGTCGAGCCGCTAGGCCGCGCAGCTCGGTGATGATCGGGTGACGGTAGTAGAGAAGCGCGAGCGCCCAGAGCAGACCACCGGCCACGACCGACATCGCGACTTGCACGAACGGGGTCCGGGCATCCCATCCGTGCCACATCATCAGCAGGAGCGGCGGGCAGATCGCTGCGATGGTGACCACCGCGCTGCGTCTATAAATAGGGAGAAAGTCTCCGTCGTGGCTTCCTGTCATTCTCTTGATGTGCGGCAGATAGAGGAATACGGCGAACATGCCTTCGGCGACGCGGCCCACCATGGCGCCGGTGAGGCTGAACAGTGCGCCGGTCACGAACAGCGCAACCCCAACAGTCGCCCGGATAATTTCGAACCGTGCCTGTTTCGAGGTCTCCTTCGCGACCACAAAGAGCTCCCACGCCATCGTAACCGAAACCCACAGGATTCCGTTGAAGCACAGCACCGCCAGCGGAAGCGCAAGCGCGGTCCACTTCGCGCCGTAGAGGATGTAAACCATTGGTCCCGCCAGAACGGCCATGCCGGCGAAGGCCGGCCATAGAATCGCGGTCATGAATTCGAGCACCCGAAGGTAGCGTAACCGCAACGGTGCGCCGTCGCGTGCGATCTGGGCAAAGTCGGCGATTAGAACCCGCGCGAGAACGGTATGCACGTTATCCGACAGGATGCTGAAAAGGTTGTTCGCGCGGGAATAGAGACCGAGGGCCGACAGCCCGCTAAGATTGCCCAGCGCAAAATTCGATACTTGGTTTTGCATCTGTACGACGCCATTGATCATCAGCATCCGTGAGCCGAACTTGTAGATGTCGCGCCAGTGACGGGTGCCCAGGCGGAACTGGACGTGGCGCGGGGCGACGAGGCAGGTCGCAACTGAACCCATGACGGCCGTTATGACGCTGCCATAGGCGAGGCTCATGTAACTAAAGCCCGCGATCGCGAATAGGACTGTGCAGATCGTCCCCGTCAGAGAACTTATCAGGCGGATCGTTGAGATCGATTTAAAGTTTCCCTCTCGCTGGAGCAGTCCGGTTGGGACCAGCGACAGAGCATTGATCAGCGGCGTCCAGGCGATCCAGAACAGCACCGTCTGAACCCCGGGATCTTTGAACAGCGCCTGGCCTAGCAGGCCGAATGCGACAATGATCGCGCTGATAGCGATAGACAGCAGAATGTTGACACTAAAGACCGACGACAGGACATCGCGGTCCACGACGTCGGCACGGATCAGATAGTTGCCAAGGCCAAGCGACTGAAACGCGGTGATCATGCCGACCGTTGCAAGCGCAATCGCGAACACGCCAAGCTCGTACGGGGTCAGGATCCGCGCCAGCACGACCGAGCTGCCAAACTGTATGACGAGCATCCCCGTCTGACCGATTGCCGCCCACAGGAATGAACGGCGAATGGAGCCGGGCGCCTGCCCCTTGTGATCAGATGCGACGTCCATAATTCAAGGCCCTTAAGCAAGCCCTATCCGGCAGCGAATAGGGCCCGGTATTCATGGTTTGGGGGGTGCCGACGCCCTGAAAGCCCATCAGGCTTGAAGCTCGGCTATATCGGTAGTGATTGATCGGCGCTCTGCCGGCGGCTCTACGCGTAATCGATGGTCGCAGGCTCGCAAGAATTCAAGTGCGGCGACCATCGGGGCAGGCCGCGCGGTCGCCAGATAGGCGGTTGCGCAAACGCGGTGGGGACATTCATGGCTAGGCCGGACAGATACGAGATGGGATCAAGCCCTTCGGTGCTGACAAACATTGGGATCACTGGACTGACCGAGGGCCACGCGTCCCAATAGCTTCGTTCCGGCACCGCCGCCAAGAAAAACGTCCGGCATCACCGCGTTGGCGGAAGTTTTTGATCTATTGCTGTCACCCTAGCGGAATCAGCCGGGGCGGCGTGCAGGCGTGCAGGCGTGCAGGCGTGCCGGTTGCTCTTGCTCTTGTCCTCATTCGGGACGTCGATGCCAACGATGGAGGCGGTCAGTCCGTTCACGAAGATAGTTTGCCCGAATCGATTGGCCACGCCTAGGTTGGAGATATGTCCGAGCCCCTGATTGCTTCACCCCTCCTAGCCGAACTGCAGCGGCTTCTGGCTGCGCAGGATGTGATCGCGCTCATGCCGACCCCGGGGATCGACACGTCGGTCGGATCGATGTGGGCGGACCCAATGTCGGCAGTCGCGATCGTCGATATGCAGCAGCAGATTGGTGAACTAGTCGTCGGGGCAACGGATGAGGACCTGATCAAGGCCTATAGAGAAACCGATGGCGAACGAGACAGCCTGGATGCTGAAGCACTGCTCGCCGAGATCGAGCGACGTAACCTCGACAAGTGAGCGTACGCAAGATCGTCCATACGATCGCCGCGGATAAGACGAAGGACGTCGCCGTGTTCGAGCATGACCTTGGACCTGACGTGATCGTTCAGGTCCGCAGCGAGCATGGCCGCGTACTGGAGATGCGAGCCGACGTGCTTCCCGACCGGGTGGTGGTCCACTTCAAGGACGGCACGACGGAGCCACTGAGCGTGGTCATGATTGGCTGATGGCGCGCGCTTGGCCGATGGAAGATCGAGAGATCTGGATACAGGCTGGCGTGATCCTTGCCGAACACGGCGAACATACCCCAGATTATATCGTCGATCAGATGGTCGCTGCTATCGGCGACCCTGTCGCCGTAAAGGATTGGCACCGTATCGCCGCTGCAGTCGACGTTATCAAAGGCACTTACGGACCTACTGCGAATTGCTGATCTCGGAATATGCGCCGGATCGGCGCAACTGGCGCACTATCCCGTTGAATGAGGCCGTCACGCTCTGGCTGCGGCCGATCTCGTTACCTTGCTGCGCACCTTCCCAGAACATGACGAGTGGCCAGCGCTCCGGGCAGTGATGCCAGAGGCATCGCAGGGCTAAGCGCACCGCTGGCGTGTCGACGCGGCCATTAGCGGTATCGCTGAGGGTGCCCCTCAGAACCTGGACCGCCAGATCGACTGTGATTCGCGTTTGGCGATGCATCCGCCTATGGAACGTATAGGGAACAAAGTTGCAAGGATTTGATATGACGGGACGGTGCCGGCTCTGCACTAGCAACGATGAAGATGCGGTTATAGAGTATGTCGCGGCGTACATGTGGGAGAGCCGCATGGAGCGGGTCGAGGACCGGACACCGTGGGAACAGGCTGGCGCTACCTGGCAAACGGCGTTTCGTGAGATGGCTGTCGCTGCCCGACAGGCACTCACGCTACCGGAACGATCGGAGCTCGATCACGCAATCTGACCGACGTAAGTCATCCCTGCCGAAGCTCAATCAGGGGCCGTTAAATACTTTTTAACCAAAACAATGTGAAAATTTGCTCTCGGCCGGAGTCCCGTCGATCGACATGTTTCTCCTGCAATTCGGTTCGAGGGACCTAATGCGAATTGTTATTTACATTAGCAGAGCCAAACACAGATTCACGGCGCCAGACTTGGCCGACCTTCGCGACCTTGCTGCCGCCAGAAACCGTTCTCTAAATATCACCGGTCTTCTACTATTTGACGGCACCCGCTTTATACAGGCGTTGGAGGGAGACACTGCCGCTGTGCAGCTCGTAATGGACCGGATTGCCAACGATTCACGTCATGACAATATTAGCTACTTCAAACCGATCGAGACGGATCATCGCCAATTTAATTGGTGGTCAACGGAATATCGAGACGAAAACGACCTTTGTGACGGAGGGGGGTTCCTCGATCGCGTGATGAAACACGTTGCCGACGTTAAATGTGACTCGATAAAGGCGGCTTTTATTGGATTTGCCGCCCTGTCGCTCCGTCGACGTTTAACAACTTAAAATCGAACCATGCGGTCCCTCGGTATCCGGACCATAGATCTGATCTGTGGCTGTGGACGGCATAAGGAGGTCAACGTCGACGCCTACCCAGGCACTGAGGCTGTGCCGTCGATGACCCGGTTCTTCCGGTGCGGGGAGTGCGGCAAGCGCCCGAAGACCGCGCGGCCTGGGCGGCTGCACCGTGGCCCGGCCGGGGCGGCGACGACGATCCGATCAATGAACCTGACCGAAGAGCGCTACCTGCCCGGGGACGAGGCGCTGCTGCTCCGCTAAGGCTTGCTCACGACCTTGACTGCGGACTCGACAGGATGGGCCGTCGCCGGCCGCCCTAGCTGAACAGTTTGTAGGCGGTCGCGCGCGGCCGCGTGGCTCTAACCGCGGCATTCGTCAGCATCGATTTTCCTCGTAAAGTTTACCATCGGGCAAGCGCCATCGAATGAGTCGATTGCCGCATGCGATCGTGGCATTATGGATGGCATGAATGGCAGTGCCCCCTCGACAAACCGTCGACCCGCAATTGATTTGACAGCGGCAGCGAAGGACTTTGGGAAACGAAGCGAACAGCGAAATTTCATCAAGAAGGTCAGCCGCTTGAACGACGCGGAGTCAGCCAAATGTGACCTTAAAATAGCACTCGGTCTGCTTATGTCCGGTTCGAACCTGGTCAGAGGCACGCAACCGCTCGCGACATCCTTAGTTCAAGATGAAAGTATGGCGCAGCTGGCTGGCGCTGCGTTCAGTTACGCACTGATTTTATACGTGAGGGTAGTCACGAATAATGATGATCGTGGTCGTGTATCTGTAGACGAAGGCGCACCTCAACATATCAAAGAAGCGCACGCTCGGATCGTTCAACTGAGACATAAAGGCGTCGGCCATTTTGGTCACACAGTTGACCATCCCGGAGGAGCACTTGCGCAAGATCGCGTACTCGTCTGTGATCACGGGGACGGTCCGTTTTTAACCCATGAACATTATCGGGCAAACTACCGGGAAAAGAACCTAATCGATTTGCAACAAGTGATTGATCACGGCCTGCGGGCGGTGGAGGGGATCATCGACGAACGCCGACAGATTGTTATCAATGAGATCAGGAGAATGTCTACCGAGGACAAAGCTATCATCAACGGCTTTGCAACGACCTCTATAACTCCAGAAGGCGTCGGCACAACTTTGAGTCCTTCAGGCACCGGTGCCATTTAATAGCCGTCAAGGGTATGGCTGGCGGGAAATATGCGGCGGAGGTGCCCTCCGCCGCCGGCACGGTTTTCCACTTCTCTGGGCGCCGGCATACCTCGATTTTACGTAGTCGATACCCCGGCGCCAGCGACCGAAGAATTACTCGAAATCACCGGGCCGGTGGTTTTCCGGGCGAAAGCACGAAGTCGATTAGGCCGACCTGTTGCGGATGCGCCCGGCTCTTTCGAACCGGGCGCATTAGTCACATCTTGTCGTAAAAGCCCGCGTGCAGCTTCGCCAGGGTGGCGTCGAACGTGCCACCATGGGCATCAGCGTCCTTCGCACGATCGCGGCCGTACTCGGTCTTACCCTTGGCCGAGAGCTTCTTGTATGCGCGGTTTTCCTTGTCACCCATGGTGATTTCCTTCGGTAGAGTGATCCAGGTCGACAATGGTATAGAGGCCCGCAGAGCACTTGGCTCCGAGGATCCCTATAAGCCTCCCGATGACCTGGTTATCGGGGGATGCATGAAACGAGAGAGTCGGCTTGCCGCTGTGGCGCCATAGCTTCCGGAATCTCGACAGAAGCGGCGCAAGCAGCTGGGGTTGCTCGACGGATAAGAAGTTGATGTACCAGCCGCTGTCAGCGGCATCCCACGCGATCTGCGCGACGGGTGTCGGCCCTTGCCATGCTATCAGGCAGGGGCCGGACTGGCGAAACTCGGTGTACCCGGTCATGGGCATCACCTCCTTTCATGCTGAATTATTTTAGATCAGCGACCCGTCAGCTGCATCAGATACGGATTAAGGGGCATCGTGTAGCGGGTGGCCTTCTTGCCATCGATCTTGAACAGATAGCTTTCCGGCCAAACCCGACCACCGCCCCACCACGTGATGCCGTAAAGCACGTCAGCATTAGCCTTCATGTCGGCAATGGCGTTTTTGCCTATGGTCTTACAGTTGTCCTTAATGCCGAAGTGCGCACCGAATGCGGCCTCGGTGATGATGCCCTTTAAGCCACGTCTACGAAGCTGCGCGGCGAAGTCGTCGAGGCCGCTGCCCTCGCCCCACGTGATGTCGCACGACTGGCTGGAGCCGCTGGATCCCTTATCCCAGTAGCGATGGCCGTTGAGGTAGGTGCGATTGAGCGGATCGAGGGGGCCGTTGGTATCACGATCGAGCGCACAACCTGCGCTCTCGCAAGCCTTCCATGCTCCCTCTTTCTTGTCGAAGCGGAAGGTCGCCGACCACTGCGGCCATTCCAGGGCGATCGGATGTTTGATCCCGTTGGCGCGAAGGCCCGCAATAATGATCTTGGAATCGCGAACCCACTGCATCCAGTCGTTCGTCAGCACCGGATCATCAAAGCCACGGGGCTCATTGACGAGGTCAAGGATCGCAGATCCGTCATCGGGGAAATTCTGTGCGAAGCCGGTCCAGAAAGCGATCGCCTTGGCCGGCGCATCCCAGCGGTAGGTATGGTTGTCCAGGATCACCGGCACGCCCTTACCGCGCGCATAAGCGACGTTGACCTTGAGCTCGGCGATGCGCGCCGGCGTCATCCGGTCATCCTTGAACGGGTAGCGGATCAGCTTAAAACCGTACCGCTCGATATACCCCTTCCAATCTTCTAGCGACGGTCGGATCGCGTCACCGCCACTGGCCTCGGCGCCCGACAAGTTCGCCCCAAACAGAGGGCCGACGCGCGCGGTATGGATTGCGGGTTGCGCCGGTGCTGCGGGCGCTGCGGGCGCTGCGGGTGCCACAACCGCCGCTGACGCTACCGGAGCGGCGCAAGGTCGCGCGTTCACCGGGGCATAGACCCAACCCTTGCCCTGGACGTTCCCGACAAAGCGAAGCTTGGTGGCCCCGACCGTCTCGAACAGATTACCGGCCGCGTTCGATCGAGCGCGGTCATTCCATGCGGGCCAACCAGGAGCACGCGAGCCGTCCGCTCGTACCCACTCGCGGCCCAGCGCCTTTTTCAAAACCAGCGTGTCCTCCGCGCAGATTTTGATCTGCGCGGGCGGACTGGCTCCGGTGACGATGTGTTCGGTCTGCGTCGCCACCGGGGAGGCGAGCAGCGCAGCAAAGGCGAATAGATAGCGGATCATAGTCGTTTTCCTTCTACTGCGCCATGGTCGGCCAAGCACTGTCGAACGACATGGAGCCGTTGAATGTGTTTGGTCGATAGGCGACGCTAAGAATTGCACCGGTCCCGGAGGTCGGGGTTGGATGATTAACAGTATACCTGGCCCACTCAGTCGTAAGTGTAACAGCCGCCGTACTCGTGTTAGCGTGCTTCTCAGTCATCAGCGTCAACACGACAAGCTCCCCTCCGACCTTGCCGCGAAGCCAGATGGACGCCGAAATGGGGCTCGCACTCACAAAGACAGTCGATCCGCATTCGACACTACCATAGCCGCCGGTTGCGCCAGTGTTTGTGAACGTCTGCGTGCTGGAGTCTTTCGTTACGCCGTCAGGCCCCACAACCGCATTGCGCTGGCTCGATACCGACGTTGCTGGCGAGAACGTGAAGCTGGTGTTCGACCAACCCTGTGGATTTCCACCCCGTGCAGTTTGCACAGCCTGACCGGTGTCATCAGAAAGAAGGATACCCGGCCCCGGCTTAACGTTCGCGCTGGCGACAGACGGAATGCCCGACTTTTCGACACCTTGCGGACCCTGTCCGATGCCGTTCACAGCGGCCAGGGTGTAGTAATACGGCGTGCCGTTCGTCAGGCCTGTATCAGTGTAAGGGAGCGTGACCCCCGGCACGGTTGGCGTCGTACCCTGTCCACCGGACGTCGTTGAGCGATACAGGTTGTAGCGGGTGATCGCGGAGCCATTGTCCGCCGGTACCGACGCCAGAGCAACCACGTTCTGCCCATTGCCGGGGGTGACGGAGATGGCAGGAGCGCCAGGAACCGCAGACGATGCACCCACAGTTGTAGTGGAAGTCACGGGGCTCGATGTGGCCAAGCCACCCGCGCTGAGCGGGAACACCTGATAGAAATAGTTGGTACCGGCCACGACGTCGATATCGACAAAGCTGGTCTCCCCTGGACCAGCAGCACCGACGACAAGATTTACCTCCCCCGCAGTCGCGCCGCGTTTGATGAGGTAGCCGCCAAGCCCGCCCGCATCCGGGACGGTCCCCGCAGTCCATGCCAGTGTGTTGGCGTTGTTTGCCGACGAAGCACCCAGCCCCGTAACCGGACCAGGCGCCGACACGGTGCCGGTCGCCGGGACGCCCTTGGGCGCGGTGTAATTGATCGAGACGATATCACCGGACGCGAGCGTCAGGAACGACACCAGGCCGGAGGGGCCATCGATCAGAGAAATGGACTTGGCGGTATCTGCGTTATTGTAAAGCAGGACGCCGGTCGTCCCATCGCGGTTTGCGAATGCCACGTTCTGAACTTCGAGGCTTGCCTCGCCCACGCCGATCGTCGTGCTGTAGCACCGCCGAGCGCCGGGCTTCATGACCTTGAGCAGATGCACCAAGGCCATGTATTCCGGCCGCTTCACCATCGTGCCGTTGCCGTCCGTCGAGATCGTCGCGCAAGGCGCAACCTGTGCGTAGGATGGCGCGAACGGCTGATAACGACCACCAGACAGCGGCTGAAGAAACAGGTTCCAGAACGTGACCGAGTTCTGGCCCGCGCGAATCCCGCCGATGATGGCATTCGCCAGATGCTGCTGGAGAGACACCTTGTTCGAGAGATTGCCGACCAGGCACATTTCGGTAAAATGCGTTTCCTTGGCGTTCCGGCTCCACGACCGGACCTGTTCGAACTCATTCTTGCCGGTGGTGCTGTATCCATGAACAGCGGCACCATCGACCCAGTCGCCCGCCAATGCTTCGGCGAAAACATCACGGACGAGATGGCCGCCGTTGGCACCGGTGTAGTTCGAAAGGTTGTGCCAGTTGTGGTCGCCGACGAGCACCTTCACATGTCCGAAGCCAGCGGCATTCAATGCGGGCTTCAGGATATTGACGAAAGCCGCCATCTGCGCGCCGGTCCAAACGCAACCGGGATAGCTGGGTGGCCCATAGCCGGCTTCGTTCTGCGTCGTGACGGCCCAGATGGGAATGCCAAGCTCGGCGTATGCCTTGAGGAACTTGACGAAGTAATTCGCATAGGCCGTGTAGTTCGTCGTATTGCCGACGAACAGACTGGTCACGCCGTTCGGCCTGCCGATCAGCGAGTTTGTCGACTTCATGGATGCGGGTGGCGTCCACGGTGACGCAATGAACTTTAGCTTGGGATTGATCGCCAGCGCTTCACGAAGCGTCGGGATGATGTATTCGCGATCCTTCTGAATCGTGAAGGTCGGCATCGTGACGTCGGCGCCATCCCAGTCGTCGCAATAGGTATAATACCCATTCTGCCCGCGGTGCGTGAAGTCCGAAGCGCCAATGCAGATGCGGCAAGTCGAGAAGCCATCCGTTCCGAATGCCGTCGTCAGATTGGCTTTGCGCTGAGCGGGGGTGCAATAAGTCTGGAGGACATAGCACGAGCTTTCCGTGAGCGACGCACCCGCACCGTGCATCTGCTGATAGGTCTCGGTCCCGTCGACATAGATGGTAGCGCCAGGCAGACCGGCGAGCGGCGCGAATGCCGTCATGGTCGCGTCTGTGATCGTCGGCGAGAGGTTGATCGGGGTTCGCTGCGCCACGGGCGTGTCTCCAATCAAGCCGCGGCCCGGGAGGATCTGGTTCAGCGTGTCGATCGCATCAGCGGCCGCGGTCGAAGAGTCAAACTTGCGTAAAATCGTCATGTCGAATTACCTTTTACGAGCGGGCGAACATGCCGTTGGTGAAGAATGGATCGGTGAAAAAGGCGCCGGATGCGGACGAAGCGGCCGATACGGTCACAGCACCGCTCGCGCTCGTCGCGCCCGCCGCGGCGACCACGTAATTGATCGTCCCCGCCGACAGCGGGGACATGCCAACGACAGCCTTCCAACCTGACGCGGCATCACCTGCGATGATCAAACGACCGTCGTTCGGCGTAATCGTGGGTGTGACACCAGCCGGGACGTTCGAGATGTTCGATACAAGTGTGCCTGCGGCTGCTTTCGATGTGATCGAGAGGGCATTTGGCGAAAGGGCGAGGGTCGATGCCGCAGCCGATACCGTGCGCGTCGAGATCGACGACGAAGCACTGCCGCCCGAACCTGTCGCAAACTCCTGATACGTCAGCGTACCAGCGGAAGCGGGGGTGGCGGTCAGGCCGGTGCTGATGACCGAGCCGTTCAGCGACCAGGCACGCGACGTGACTGTGCCGTTGCTTACTGCGCCGGGCGTCGCGGTGTAGATCGTCCCCGCCGTGCCAGTCGAAGGGGTGACCGTCGGCTGCGTAGTGAAGGCCGGCGCTGCCGCTGCTGCCGTTGCGACGGTCACCTGCTGTACCGTTGACTGCGTGGTGCCACCTGGTCCGGTCGCCGTCTCTTGGTAGGTCAAGGTGCCAGACGATGCCGGAGACGCCGTCGTGCCGGTGCTGATTACCGTCCCGTTGATCGTCCACGACCGCGAGGTGATCGAGCCATTGCTGATGTTGCCCGCGGTCGCGGTGAATGTCGTTGCTCCGGCAGTTCCGGTGTTCGGGCTGATGCTCGGCTGCGAAATGAAAGACGGTGCCGGGGCAGGGGTGACGGTGGCCGCAGTCACCGCTGCCACCTGAACCGTGGACATGGTCGTACCGCTCGGGCCTGACGCCGTTTCCTGATAGGCGAGCGTACCGGACGACGCCGGCAGGGCGGTTACGCCGTTGCTGATGGCGACGCCATTCAGCAGCCAGACCCGGGAAACGACAGCGCCATTGCTGACGGTGCCCGGCGTCGCTGCGTACAGCGTTGAGCCTGCCGTGCCGCTGGTCGGGCTGATGCTTGGCTGCGTCGTGAAGGCAGGGGCAGGGATCTCTACCGGGACGCCAGCTGCCTCAAGCGCAGCGATACGCTTGATCAACGCGTTCACCGTGTCGCGCCAGTCACGCGCGGACGTGTTGTTTGGGATATTTGTCAGCACGGCCATGCGTGGACACTCCTATTCAGGGAAGCGGGTTGGTCGTTCATCAGGGAAGCGACGCGTCAGCGCGGCCAGGCATCGACCGCGAGGCCGCGGCGGACGTCGCAGAGTGCTAGGTCGGCGCGCGCGTCGCGCAGCGAGCCCTCGGCGTCCGCGCTGTTGGCGCTACCGTCCGGCTGCCGGCGCATCGGCGTTGCCGTGCAAGGCTTCTTCGCCTCGGCCGGCACTGGGGGGATCACCGGCGAATAGCTCAGCGTCGAGCGCGTCGATGCCGCGCACGCGGTCAGCAGGAAGGCAGGCAGCACGGCTAGCAGCAGTTTGCGCATAGGTCCTCACGGTGTCAGTGGATCGAAGGATGATGGGTTCGCGATTTGCGAGGCGGTCGGCGAAGGTCGTCAGCGCTGTGGTCTGCTGGACGGCGAACAGCTTCTTGGCATCGCTGCGCAGCTGCTCGGCCTTCGCGATCTCAGCGCTCCACGCCGCCCGCTCTACCTTCAGCGTGGCCGTGCGGTCGGCGAGCGTCTCCCGGGTGACCAGAAGCCCGGCGAGCAGGCCGATCATCGGCACCGCCCACCAGAAGCGCCGCAGCAGGGCGAGGCCCGCCGCCCAGATCATGCTTCGTTCGAAGATGAGGGGACGCCCGCGGTCGAGGTCATCAACCGGGGTCCGCCGATGACCGCGCGCCCGGTCGGCCAGCGCCGCGCGATACAGCGCGACTTCTCCATTCGCATGATGCTGACCCGGTCGCCCTGATTGCCGCCAAGGACGTGATAGTGCGTCTTGTCCTCGCCGACGTAGAAGCCGACGTGACCGCCGCCCGGCCGCTCGAACACCAGCACCGCGCCGGCCGCGACTCGATCCGCCGCGAGATTGGCGCCCCAGGTCGCCCACGCCTTGGCGCGGACCGCGACGGGCGCGGCCGGAATGCCGTCTGCGGCGAGGCAGTTGGCTACGAACAGCCCGCACCACGGCACGCTGTCGGCATTGTAGACCATGCCCAGCACCTTCGTGCCGAGCTTCTTCGCCCACTCCATGATGGTCGGGCTGTTCGCCGCCCCCGGCGCCTCGCGGGTGCCAAGAAGCGACCGGGCATGGCGAAGCCACGCCGGCTCTAATGCCGTCGTCATGCTTAATTCCTAACAATGGTGAGGCGTTTTCGAGCTTGGCGCTGTTCAGATTGGGCCAGAGGGTTCTTCAAAGCTCCGGCCGGCCCGCCTCGCGCTTTTCCCCTTGTCGCTGAGGCGGGCCGTTAACAAAATATTAACCACAATTAGTCATTTTGCAGATGAGGCTCTGCCTCCCCGTGAAGGGTTCCCTGCTCGTCACGATGCCGCCCCAGCTACGGCGAGCAGGGAGTAGGGCGCGACGGTGTGACTGCCTGACACTGGAAGCCTCGTACGATTTCGTAGAAGCACCCGGACACGGCGAGCCACGCCAGCTCTGATGCCGTCATCATCTTTCTTTCTTTTGAGGTGAGGCGATCTGCCAGGCCGCTCGTTGGCGATGCGCTAGGGTCCACACCCACCGTGCCCTGGCCGGCCCGTCCTTGGCTGACCCTGGGGGCGGGCCGTAATTCCCTACTTGTCGAGTTCGCGCAGGGTGGCGGTCATGTCCGCGGGGACTTTGGGCTTGCCCAGGAGCGCGGCGTCGAGCGCGTCGATCGCGTTCTGCCCGCGCCGCTTGAAGAAGGTGATGATGCCGGTTCCGATCGCGCCCAGCGCGCCGCCTGTGCCGAGCGCGGCGAAGAGGTCGACCTGATGTTCTGCGATCCAGACCGCAGTGACCAGCATCGCGATGCCAGTGACGATCGCATCGAGCAGCCAGCGCTTCGGACCCGGCGTGTCGAGCGTGATGAACAGGCGGATCATGAGGCAGGCGAGAAGTCCGACGATCATAGATCCGGCCGGAAAACTGTAGCCGAGAAAAGACCAGATGACCGGTACCGATACGCCCGGTACCGCCGCGATAGCCCCCTCTCGCATTACCGCAGCCCGACGGCAGCGGTCGCCATTGCAAGACTCACGACGAGAATGGCGATCGGCCGGCGCAGCTGCGGCCAGCGTGACCACATGTCGACGGGCAGGGGAGCCTTGCGCAGCTGGAACTCGAGCATTGGCTCAGCGAGGATATGCAAGGCCATCCACAGGAAGCCACAGCCGACTGAGACGGGATCGAGCCATCGCTTGAGTTCCGCCACCCGTTCAATGGTATGGGCGTCGCCTGAGCTCCACGACCAGAGGCTGATAGCCTCGGCGCCACCCCGGCTGGCGACCGCGCACCCGGCAAGGAAAATGACGAATCTATAGATCGAGACCGGATCGGTCGGATGGTCAAACGCGCGTGCCGCCCAGATCCAACGCGCCTGCTTGCCCGCCATCATCAACCCGAGGCACATGGCCGCAGTCATGACGAACAGGTTCCACGCCAGCAGACCTGGGTTGTTTGCAAGGGAGGGAGGCGCCAGCGCGGCCGTCGACCGCATCGCCTCGCCGATGTAGTTGCTCGTGGCTGTCACGCTCATGCGTCATCCCTTCCCGCGACCGGGACGGCCGCGTTGCTTGCGTTCTTCATGGTATGATCCCTTAGGGTTTGGGCGCGCAGCCCAGGAAGGCGGTTTCGACATTGCGCCGGCAGTGTTCTGGCGCCGCGCCGATGAGGACGAAGAGGCGGTCGATGATCGCTTCGAGGAAAAGCCCCCCAGCGATGCCCCTTGATCGCGGCGCGGCCAACGCGGCTGGAGATCGTCTCGTCGGCCGATGGTGTTGGCCCGCCCGCAACGACATAGATCGGCACGGCGATCAGGATGTAGGCGAGCTGGTCGACCGCAACGAGCAGCTGGCGCAGCCCGAGCCAGAAGCGCTTAGCCATTGAGGACGGACCAATCGACCTTGCCGGCAGCAACGATGGCGCCGAGGTTCGCAGCGCGGCCCACCGCGGCCTTGGCTCCCATGCGCAGCCCCTCGATCGCAGCGCCGATCGCCACCCACGCATCGGCAAGCTCGATGATCTCGGCCGCAAGGTCCGCGATCGTCATCTCGCGCGCGCCTGCCTCGGCAGACAGGAACGGCGTGGTGGTGTCGTTGTCGAGGGACCATGCGCGCGCTTCGGCTTCCTTGCGTTGATACGTCATCGCCTGCCCGGCGCCGGGCGTCAGAATGCTCTGCCGGATCACCTCAGCTTGGGCATCGATGCTGGCGGACGCGGTATTGCGCAGCACGTCCAGATCGAGTGCTTCGCCTTCAAGGGCCTGCGAGGGAACCAGCACAATTCCAAGGCCCTCAGGCAATACCTGCGCCGCTGCTGCGCTCGTGACACCGCTCCCGCGCCAGCGCTCGGCGCCAGTCGCGAGGTCGTAAACGATCCAATATTCCATGACCTGTCCTTTCAGACGGCTGCGCGTTTCAGTTCGGTGATTTCCATCGTCGAGCCCGCGAGCACGGTCAGGGCACCGTCTGGCTCAAGGTTGCGGATCGAGAAGATGATGGTGTGATTGCCTGCCGCCAGGCCGGTGACGAAAGCAGGCAGAGTTATCGGCATCGCGCCGGACGAGCGCTGAAGATCGAGCACGATATTCACCGTGCCGGTTTGATAGAGGGCGCCGTCGATCGTGATGTAGCCGGCGAACTGTAGATCGTCGGGGCTTTGCAGACTGGCATAGGCGAGAATGCGCAACGCGCTGTTTGCTTCGGCCTTGTTGAAGGTGGCCTGAAATATCGTTGTGCCGATCACGTAGCCGCCTCCGCTACCGCCACCACCACCGCCCGTGCCGCCACCGCCAGTGCTTGGGTCGTCTTCGTATACCGGATACGGAATCGCCATGCCGCTTCCTCAACCATAGGGGATCGACATGCTGCCAGGCAGCGTGAGGAACATGGCCTGTTGGACCGATGAGGCACCCATCTTCGTCGAGGTGATCGTGCCATCCACGACAAGATTTCCGCCGATCCTACCGTCCCCGATCAACTCCCAAGCACCGCCGAACTGGTCCGACCAGAGGCTGAGCCGTGCGACACCGTTGCCGCCATCGGCGAGCAACCTGACATAGGCGGTAGCCTTGCCGGCAAGGTCGACCAGCGTGCCAGCCTGCTGCTGCACGGTAGCTACTGTGCCATTGTAAGCGCTGCGCAGATCCGTCACGCTCTGCGTCACGACGCCGATCTTGGGATCGACGATCGCAGTTGCCCGCTGATCGATTCTTGCGGACAGGTCGGCACCGACTTGCGCTTCGAGGTTCGATACGCGTTGGGCAGCCGCGAAACGCCCATCGGTTACGGCCATTTCGACCGTCGACAGGCGACCGCGGGCATCGTTTAGCGATGCCGTGATCGTGTCGCTACGCTGCCCTAGCGCCGTATCCCGATCAACCGATGTACGCTCGACCCGGCCAATCTCCGCGCGAACGGCGCTGTCCGTGGTCGCCAAGCTGGCAACGACACCGTCAACCCGGATGCCTAGCGCGCGATCACCCTCGCTCAACGCGCTCGCCGTTTGGTCGACGCGAGCGTTTGTAGCGCTGTCGCGGCCGACATAGTCGGTGGTGATCGTGTCGATGCGCCGCCCGATCGCGCTGTCGGCATCAGCCAACGTCGTTGCCGTCGAACTGACAAGTGCTCGCGTGCTCGCAGTTACAGTCCGGTCATTGCCAGCGCTGTACGGAACCCAGGTTTTGGTGCCCGGCTTTACTTCGGTAACGAATGGCCGAGAGAACCATGCATAGCCGTCGTTTTCGACATCGTACGAGCGGAGCGCAATCGTCGCGCGAACCGCACCAGCTGGCACGACGAATTCCTTCACGCCGGTCTGATCCCACGCATTCAGATCCTGCCCGCCGGCGTTGATCCTCAATGCCGAGTTTTCACCGGCGTAGCCGACGTAGCCGCTGTCGTTGAAGAAGAAGACGGTGACCCATGCTCGGCAGCGGTGAGACGCGGTCATAGCGTACAGCTGAATGTTAGATTCTGGGCGGACTGCAAAGGGAGCGCTCTGAGCTTCGCTGCAAAGTCCAGCGCCCGGACTAGGGCGGTGCAGGGTCAGGTTGTTCTCGATGCCGCCAATCATGAAAGGCTGAGCCGCTCGGTTCAGGCTCATGCTCGACGTAAGCTCGGGATTGAATGTTAGAACCCATCCATCAAGCGTGCTCAGACTGCTGTTCGGCACCAGGTTGCCCCCCGAAGGGCTGGCCTGCGATTCGAGCACCGATGCGCGCTCGCCTACGGCCGTCGTCGCGTTGGCGAGCGCGCGTGATGTGTCAGTGATCCGGGTATTGGTGGCGGTGTTGGCAGACTTATAATCCGCGGTGACGGTATCAATCCGCTGCCCGAGCGCGGTGTCACGGGTGGACGATGCAGTCTCCACCCGTTCGATCTCGGCGCGAGTAGCCGTGTCCTTGGTGGTGACGTCGGTGACGATGGAGTCGACGCGTTTGCCGATCGCCGTGTCTGCGTCGGAAAGGGCAGTGACCGCATCGCTGATCCGCGTGCTGGTCGCCGCGTCCGCCGCCTTGAACTCGGTAGTGACGGTGTCGATCCGTTCACCGAGCGCCTTGTCCGCGGCCGACAGGGCAGTGATCGATTGGGTGATCCGCGTATTGGTGACGGTGTCGCGGCCGGTATAGTCCGTCACGACGGTGTCGATGCGCTGCCCAAGGGCGGTGTCGCGGGTCGACGAGGCCAACTCGATCCGGCTGATCTCGGCCCGGGTGGCGGTGTCCTTGGTCGTGACGTCTGTCGCTATGGAGTCGACGCGCTTACCGATCGCTTCGTCGGCCGCCGACAGGGCCGCGACCGAATCCGTGATCCGCGTGCTGGTCGCCGAGTCTGCCGCCTTGAACTCAGTGGTGACGGAGTCGATCCGCTCACCAAGCGCCCTGTCAGCAGCGGACAGGGCGGTGATCGTGGTCGTGATCCGCGTGTTGGTGACGCTGTCCCGGCTCGTATAATCGGTGACGACGGTGTCGATCCGCTGCGCGATCGCACGGACGTCATCGGTGCGGACCAGCCGCTCCGTCTCGATCAGCGCGCGGACCTCACCGTCGTTTTTGTTGGTGACGACGGTCAGGCTGTCGATGCGACGATCGAGCAGCTCGTCTTTGCCCTGCGCCCGGTTCGCTTCAGCGTTGAGGTCGGTCATTGCCGCGTCGATGCGGTTATTTGCCCGGCTGACAGCCAGGTCGGCCGTGACGCGCGCCTCGACCAGTTTGCTATCAGCATTGGCGAGGGCTGCGTCGAGGACGATACCGGACGCGAGGAGCTTGGCATTGAGGTCGGCGAGCGCCGCATCTGCCTTCGCTTCGGCCGTCCTAATCAGGGCATTGGCCGCCGCGACCGCGCTGTTGATGGCGGGGATCGTGATGTTCTCGAGAATATCTGATCGCTGCTTCACCGAGACCGCATCTGCAATGACCTGCTTCGCCGGCACCCCTGCAACAGCGCCAGTGTCCTTCGACGTGTTTTCAGCGGTGTTGTCGGCGTTCTCGGTCGGCTTCGTGCCGCTGACATTCTCCCAAGGGATCGTCAGTGGTGCCGGGGTTTTCGCTTCGCTGAAGCCCTCGATCGAAAGCGTCAGCTTGCTCAGCGTCTCGCCAACCTCGACGCTGAAGTCCTTGAAGAAGCCGTAGACGATAAGGCTGTCGAGACCGGCGTCGCCGAGCCACAGCGACGGCACTGCGCGGACGGCTGCGATCCGCCCAACGACCTGATCGACCGCATCAGTTCGGATGAGCGCCTTGCCCGCCATCCGCTTCGCCCAGGCGCGCGGGACGATCATCGTCTCGCCAAATTCGTCCGTCTCGCGCCGACTATAGTCGGTAATGCCCGACGTCGCCGAGCCTTCGGTGATACCGAGCGGTCGCAATATGCCGAGCAGCATGGTGCCGACGAATACGATACCATCGCCGCCGCGGCTGTCCTGCCACTCTGTGGTGTCGCTTACGGCCTCGGCATCGGCCCAGCTTGGCGGTTCCACCGTGGCGGTGCCAGCGACGGTGTCCTGCCACGCGACCGAATCGTCCCATGCGAAACCATCGTCCCAGACGACACGCTGTGCGACTTTGCCGAACGGTGCCAGCGTCACCGTGATGCTGGCGCCGGCCGCTAGCGACAGATCGAGGAACAGCGCGCCACCGGAGCCGCCCGACGGCGCAACGGTGCGGTCATATCCTGGGGCCTGAACGCGAACAGTCGCGGCGTTGCAATCAAGGATCGCAAGCCCGGACGCAGCGAGACTAGGCCGCAGCGTGACAACAATTGGCGCCTCGTCGGTGGTGACGGACCCAAGCGCCTGATCGAACATGGCCCAGCGGTTCGTAGGACCGACGTCGAGCCATGCCCCCGTCGTGGTCGCCGGATCATGACCGACGTTCCGATCAATCAGGCTTTCCCAGACGCGGTGCGTCTGCCGCCGGATGACGCGCTGCCCCAAGGCGTAGCCGCCGGCCGCCGTCCACTCGATGGCATCATCTTCGGGGACGCTGCTGGATGTCAGAACAGCTTCTGTGATCGCGATCGGCTGGAGCAGCTGAAGGCTGGACGCCTGCCCGACCGGCGCCGGATCCGAGCCGTCATCCGTAAACGCCTCCTCGCCGGTCAAACCCTCGACCGTCAGCGTGCAATAGCTGAGCGGCGCGGTCGCATGGTCGACCTCGAACTCTTTGTAGAACCCGCGGACCGTGAGGCTGCCAAAGCGATCGTCGGCGATCCAAGTTGCCGAGGTGGCACGAAGCTCGGCGAGCTGGCGCTGGATCGTGTCGACGTCGTCGAATGGCACGGCGAGACGCACTGACATGCGACGCGCGAAACCGCGCTGCACAACCGTGGTCACCCCGAACTCGTCGGTGACCCGCCGGCTACGGTCGATGACGCCGATCGTCGGCGCCGTCTCGACGGTTCCTAGCTCGATCGCGCCTGCGTCGGTGACGACTCTCATCAGGCGGCGCTCGCATTGCCGACGCTGAACGCCATGCCGTTATGATCGGCCGTGACGTCGTCGAGCTTGCGATCGATCCCCTTGGTGTTGCGGGCGATCTCGGTCTGCGCCGAACCATTTTCACGGCGCAGACCGGCGACCTCTTCTTGCAAGGCCTCGATGGCGCTGACGATCAGATCGTCGTTGGCCGGTGCGGGCGCCTTGCCGGTCGCGGCGTCCGCGGCCGTGATCATCGTATCGATCGGCGTGGCGGCGCGGCCCGACGCGGCGGTGCCGCCAGCCAGCGCGCTGACGACGCCATAGGCGGCCTGGCGGCTGGCGTTGTTCATGGCCTGCACCCGGTCGAGCTCTTGTCGGCTCGTCGTCTGTTCGGCGGTCGGCGCGGTGGCGCCGTTGCCGAGCGCGCTGATCACGCCATAGGTTGCCTCGAGGCTGGCGGCGGTCATGGCGCGCACGCGTTCCAGTTCCTGCCGGCTGGTCGCCTGCTCAGCCGCGGCCGTCAGCAGTGCCTGGCTGAGCGCCGGCAGGGTCTTCGCTGCATCCTGATCACCGCCGCGCGCGGCGGTGCTGGCCGCGTTGAACTGCCCCTGCAACGCCGCAAAGCCGTTGCCGCCGGCAGCGTCGGTGACGCCGCGGATGCGATTTACCTCGTCCATGATACTGTCGCCGACCGACGTCCATGCGTCCGCCAGCGTCTTGGCGGCCGACGCTGCGGCCTGGGCGTCCTGCACGGCGTAGATCTCCTGCTGCAGGTCGCGGTTGCTCGCATCCAGCTTTGCCAGGTCGAGCGCACGAAGAGCGGCGGTGTCGCCGCGCAGCTCGAGCAGCTGACGCTGCAAATCCTGACGCTCACTCGCGATGTCCGCCGCGCTCTTGGCGCCTTCCATCGACGCCTGAAGGTCGGCGAAGGCCGGGGCGAGCTGCAACAGCGTCGCATAGGTGGCCTGACCCGCTGCGCTCGTCAGATCCTGCGCCTCGACCAGCTGGCGGAAGCCCGCCAGCGTTTCGGGCATCGCCATGCCAAGGCTGCTGAAGACGCCGGCAAACTGCGCGGTCTTCGCGGCTGCCTGCTCTTCCTTGGTGTAGAAGGACTCGAAATAGGCGTCGGCTGCCGACGTCAGCGCGGACACGCTGTCGAACTGGTCGGCGAGGCCGAGCTTTGCCGCAATGCCCATCGTCTGCGCGCTGGTACCGAGCAGGTCGAGCGACGCGCCGACCGCCTCGACCGTCGAGGCGACGCGCACAAGCGTTTCGAAGGTGCCTTCGCCGACCTTCTGAAACTGCGCGACGGCCGGGAAGGCCGCGGCCGCCATGCCATCGGCCGCAGCGCCGAAGATCGCGGTCAGCTTCTCCTGGATCTGCTCGCCGGTCAGATCCTTCAGGTCGATCTTGCCGATGTTGACGACGAAGCTGTTGAGGCGGTTCTGGATGTCGCCGGTCGCGGCGCCCAACGGCCCGGCCGACGCTACGATCGCATCGTTGAACTGCCGCAGGATCAGCGTGAACTGATTTTCCAGACCGGCATCCGCCGCGTCGTACTGCGTCGAATATTTCGTGCCGGTCGAGATCCCGAGGAACGACGACTTCTTCTTCACGTCCGAATAATAGGACGCGTCGAAGCCGCTGTTCAGGATGCTGCCGACCGACTGCGGACCGCCCGACAGGCCGTTGCCGATGACCGAGGTCTTCGTGCCGAACAGGCCACTGAGGAGGCTGCCGATGACCGGGATCTTGGTCAGCACCGCGCCGATGCCCGCACCGATCGGGCCGCCGATCGCCATGCCGATGCCTGCCATCGTTGCCGTGGCGTTGCTCTTGAACCCAGTGGTGACCCCGGCATTCGCATCGATGTTGCCCGCACGGACGACGAGGGTCGCGACGCCCCCGATCTGGCTGTCGATCGACTTCAGCGACGCGGCCATGTCGCGCGAATAGGACAGCATCACGGTGTCGACGTCCTTCAGGGCATCGATCGCGTTCCGGATGCTCTCGCTCTTCGCCGACGGATCGCCAAGCACGGTGCCGGTGCCGGTGTTGGTCGGCGCGAGATCACTCTTCGATGATCCGAACGAGCCGGCGAGCGACACGCCGATCCCCGCCAGCGCGGCGACGGTCGCGGCGCCCGCGGCAATGTTAAGCGGGAAAGGCAGGCTCTTGATGGCGTTGACCACCGCCTCGGTCGCCCCGACCGCGATACGCGCCACGCTATTGGCGATCTTGCTGCCCGTCTCGATCGCATCCTGCGCGATCGCACGGACCGACATGGCGAACTGTACGAGGCGGAATGCCTTTTCGGCAGTCGCGAGCGCCTGATAGCCGCTCGACCCTTCCTTGAAGAACCCCTTGGCAGCAGACGTTGCGTCGCCGAATGCTTGGACCTGGGCCCCGGAGGATCGCAGCGCAAAACGTGCGTTTTCACGTAAGATCTGGCTTTGGTCAGCACCGGCCGCCTTGATCGCGGCTAGATGCTCGGCCTCGGCGCGCGTCCGGTCAGCCTGATAGCTGGCGTAGATCGATGCCATGTCACCGATCGCGCGGCCGGCCTCGCCAAATGCGTCCGCCATACCCTGACCGGCTGACTGAACCTTCCCGGCGATGATGTCCCACTTGTCAGCGGTGAAGGTCAGCGAGTCGTTATAGCTGCGCTGCATCGCGCCGAGCCGTTCCGCTTCGTCAGCGACCTTGACCTGCTGCGCAATCCACGCGGCTGAGTCAGCGCCGGTCCAGCCCTTCGACTCCGCTTCCTGGGTAGCGCGCAGGATGGCAAGCGAGTGGACGCGCGCGGCATCGGTCGCGTCGATAAGCTTGATTTCTTCCGCAAGCTCGGCAAGTCGGCGATCGCCGGCCGGCATGGCGAGCTGAATAGCCGCCTTCATCTCGGAATCGGTCAAGCGATCACGCGCGGCACGCTGATCGTCGAGCGCCTTCGACGCACGCGCTGCGCCGTCGACATCCTCCGTCAGCTGCGCCGCCTCGATCGCAGCCAGCAATGGGAGGTCTGTGATACGATCACGAAGCAGCTCCGCGGCCTTCTCGGTCGGCGTGATACCTGCTGCGACCGATGCGTTGACCTGATCCTGGATATCAGCCTGCTCACGCATCGTTGCGGTGCTCTTGGCGGCATCGGAAACGTGCTGCGCGACCGCCAGGCGGACCTCCCGAGCGACTGCCGCCTCAATGTCACCACGCTGGCGGATTGCCTTGCTCTCGGCCTTCACGCGTGCCTCGGCGATCAGCGCCGCGGCGCCCGATACGCCATAGGCATCGGCCAACTGATAGAGGTTGCGGATCTGCGCCTCGATCGCCGCGGCGTCGCGTGCCAGCTGCTCGGCATGCTTGTCGGTCTTCGGATTCGGGATGTTGTTGTAACCGATCGACTTTGCGATGCGCTCGCGGGCGTTGTCGATCGCCGCGGTCTTCACGCGCTTGCCGAGCTTCGTCAGATAGGTGTCGGCAGCGGTGTAGGCCGCGCCATAGGTCTTCTCGAGCAGCTTGGGATCGCCCTGGCCGATTAGCATTTTGCCGATGCCGAGGGCGCCGCCCTTTTCGACTTCGGCGAGATAGGCCTTCGTCCCTGCGACGCCCGCATAGATGCTGGCGAGGGTCGAACGCATGTAGGACGTCAGGTCATCGAGCACGCCCTTCACGCCCTTCGACATGCCCTTCATGTCGCCGACGAAGTAATCCGAGATGTCCTTGCCGACCACGCTGAAGAGGGCCTTGGACGTATCCGCCCAGGTGATCGTCTCCTCTTTCAGCTTGTACAGTTCGGCCTTAGTCGCATTGGCACCACCGGTGATTTGCCCGAGATCGCGCGTCAGCTGGTCGGACTTGACCCCTTCATTCACCCACCGGTTGAAGAGCGCAAAGCCCGCGCCGGCTGCGGCAAGGCCGATAAGCAACGGCGAGAACCGCAAGGCCAGCACCGCTACCTCCTTGCCGAAGCCGCGCAATCCGCCCTGTCCCATCTGGGCGACCTGAAGTATTTGTGCGCCCTGCTGGATGAAGACCTGCATGGGCTTCTGCCCGGCGAGCAGGCCCTGCGTGATATCGGGAAGCTGGACAGCAATGCTCTTCAGCGCAGTCCCATTCTTAGCCGCAGCCCCGGCCATGGCGACGTGCGTCTGCGTCGCGACGTTCGCGCGATCGATCAACATGCCTTCAGCGCGGGCCAGTTCTTCCGCGGACGCACCCGCTGCGGTCATAACGCGACGGGCCTCGGCGATCTCGCTGTTCAATCGAGCCTGAGCGGCAGCCGCAGGGTCAAGCATAGCCCGCAGTCGTGCCAGCGATGCGGCATCGGTTGCTGCTGCGGCCTCCTGTTCCCGCATCGCCTGCGCGCCGCGGTGCACAGCGGCTTCAAACTGCGCATGACCGAGCGCGGCCGAGCGAAGGCGCTGAGCTTCGGCATCGCTGGCGCTAGCCGCCTGGGCGACCTCCAGCTCTCGCAGCGCCGCGGCGCCTTTCCGCGCGGCGCTTTCGAACATGGCATATGCGTGCGCCGCCTCGCGCACTCGCGTCGCCTCGGCAGTCGCCGCGGCTGCATTTTGGGCGGCCTCCATCTCTCGCATCGCAGCGACGCCGCGACGTGCGGCTGCCTCGAACAGCCCATGCGCCAGGGCTGCGGAGCGGACGGACTGAGCTTCGGCTTCGATCGCGGCAGCAGCCGTCCGAGCGGCATCAGCTTCGGTGTTTGCCAGTGCCTGTTGCTGCCCCCGAAGGCGACCAGACAGCTCGACCAGCTTGTTTTCCTCAGCGGCAAGCGCCGCCGTCTCAACCTTCATCGCCCGGATCTCCTCACGGGTCTTGCCGAAGGTTGATGCTTGGCGATCAAGTTGGCGGGACAAGGCCTCGCCGGCCTTTTCGGTACTTGCCATCGCCTGCCGGGCCGTCTGCATTTCACGCGATGCGGCATTGCCGAACATGACGACATTCGATGTCGCGGCCGAGACGTCGACCATACCGCGGGTTGCGCGCTCGATGCGGGTGGCGTCGGCAAGCACCTTGGCCTCGGTAGAGTCCATTGCGGCTTGCAGCTGCGTCAGACCACCGAAGGAGTCGCCGGTGTCGATAACAAAGCCGACTTCAAGCCTCGGGGAGGAATCGTGTATGGACATGCGTCATCCTCCCCGTTTGATCAGCCCAGCACGGCGCGGAGCTTGGCTTCTTCGATTTCACGCTCGCGTGCGGTCACCTCTGCGCGCCAAGGGGGCGGGCAGGTTTCAACTTCAGCCTTGCGACTTTCGGCGAGGTAGGCAGCAGAGAGGCGGCGGATTAGCCGCCCCTCCCATGGTTCAAGGTCAACGGCAGTGCGTTCGCACCAGGCATTGATTTCGAGCCATGACAGCGGGACGGCGCCCATTCCGGCCGCTTGAGTCAGGCCAATTTCGATCAGCCGGTCCGTGATATGCGGCGCGGGATTGTGCGGCATAGGCGGCACGATCTTGTCGCGCTTCATCTTCTCGATGCGGCTGAGCAGAGGAGCCGGCGACTCTTCTACGAACTTCGCTCGCCGTGATCGAGGGTCCGGCTTTGGCGTGGCCTGAAGCCACGCCATCATCCGGATATAGAGGGTCAGGCCGCTTTCGAGGCGGCCTTGAAGTTTCCCCAGTCGGCGACAAACTTCGCCACTTGGCGGGTGATGTAGCCGATGCCCTGATCGGCGTATGCGGCACGGAACATGTCCTGCCCGGCGAGGCTGGCCCCCTCGGGCTGATAGTCGAAGTTCTCGAACGACACGGTGATCGCGGCGAGGTCTTCGGCCGTCTCGGCGATGCGCTCTTCCTGGGTCGCCGCGGTGATCTTGCCATCATTGTCCTGCATGCGCTTCAGCGCGCGCGCGGACTGGCGGGATTCGACGGCGCCATAAGCGCGGCTGCCGGGGCCGTGAAGATGGATGCGGACGGGGTGCTTGCCCGCTTCGTCGGCATAGAGCGGCTCGCCGGTGGGGCCCTTGACGTGCAGGGCGGCGGTGGCAGCGACGGCGAGCGAGGCGATGTTGAGCAGCGTGGTCATGAGATAGTCCTTCGCGGGAGGATGGTGCGCCAGCCCGGCTCGCGACCCGCGACGACGGGCCGAGCTGGCGCATAAGGACCGGCGTCGCGGGCGCCGGGTAGGGAAGGGGTCAGGTGGTCGGCGCAGCGACCTTGACGATCTTGGTGCAGATCTCGATCGTCGGAGCGCCGGTCAGCATGCTGTCGGCACCGTCGGCGGTCTCCGGCATGCCGAAGTTGCGGCCACCGAAGTAGCGCTTGGCACCGTCCGGATAGGTCACGCGGAAGGAATAGAGCTTCTGACTCTCGTCGTCGGCCGACGTCTGCATGATCGCCTGGCCGGCGTCGGAGCTGTCGAGCGCCATCGACGGCTGCAGGGCGCCATAGTCGGCCGAGCCCTTGAACTTCTGCTTTGCACCCTTGAGCGGCTGGAATTCGACCTTGGCGAAGCTGGCGCCGATCGAGCCGAGCTTTTCGACCTGACCGACGTCGGTGAAGGTCAGGGCGGCGTAGCCAGTGGCGTCGGCAGTCGCCGGCGACGTAACGGAGATCGCAAGCGACGAGCCTGCGGCGGTCTGTGAACCCATGGTGATGATCCTCGTGACTTAATACCGGCAGGGCCGGCGGGGTGGCGCCCGCTGGGCGGCGGGCACGCGGGTTAGGCGGCGGTCTTGGCCTTCGGGTCAGCGGCAGTGTCGACGGCCTCGACCAGCCCAGCGGCTGCGAAGTTGACGAACTCGCCCTCGGTGAAATCGTGCGCCTTGCCAGCGTCGAAGCGCCGCTCGGTGCCAGCGTCGGTGAAATCGCGGGTCGCCTTGGCGCGGATCGTCTTGGGCTTGGTGTCGGACATGGTAGGTTCCTTTTCTCTCACGCTGCCGCGTCGAAGCTGACGCGGAAGTCTTGGGTCTGCTCGAAGCTGTTCGCCGGACCGCCGACATCAGGGCCGGTCCCAGCGGTGAAGATCGAGACACGAAAACAGCCCGAAAGATCGCCGATCACGTCCCGGCAGCATTGCCGGATGAGCTTGATTGCGGCCTTCTGATCTCGATAGTTCGCCGCCCGCACCGCCACGGACACGCGCTCGACGGAACGGACGAGCGGCTCCCGCTTCAGGCGTTGGCGATCGACCAGGGTCACGCTGCGGATCAGAATGGCGGGTAGCACTACGTTATCGGGAAGCTTGCCGGCCTTGATGCTTGTTGGCTCCATCAGCTCGGTCAGCGGCTCGTAAGCGCGCAGCAGGTCACCGACGATCTCGACACCGCTCATTCGTCGGTCCCTTCCGGTTCGTCGCTGCCGATGATGCCGCCGCGGGTGACGCGGGCATTGACGTAAGTCTGCATCGCGGCACGGGCGGCTGCGGCGCTGAGATCGAGCGAGGGACGCATGAACGGGTTGGCTTTGGCGCCAGGGTG
Organism: Sphingomonas sp. CFBP 13733; assembly: GCF_014841795.1. Taxonomy (NCBI): domain Bacteria; kingdom Pseudomonadati; phylum Pseudomonadota; class Alphaproteobacteria; order Sphingomonadales; family Sphingomonadaceae; genus Sphingomonas; species Sphingomonas sp. CFBP 13733. Next base: position 524,031 of record NZ_JACYUP010000001.1, on the reverse strand, counting down.
GTGGACCGTCTTGCCGACAAAGCTGCCGCCAATTCGCAACGACCCGCCGCCGGTTTCATTGATGCGGCGGACGCTCTTGCCCTCTCGCTGGCTGTCATCGACCGTGATGAAATGCGGGTCTGTGCCGTATTCTGCCCAGATCGCGAGCGAACGAGGCCAGTGACCTTTGACGCTGACCTTGACCACAATCCGCCCCGGCTCGCTGTTGGTGCGCAGCGTAAGCGCCTCGGTCACCTCGGCTGCCGGGGAGCGGCTCTTCGTCTCGTCAAGCAACACCCTGCCGCCGGCGCGCGCCGCGCCGCGCAGCAGCTTGGCTTCAATCTGCGCAGGCAGGCCGGCGATGAAACGGTCGACCTCTGCCTGACCTTTGACGCTCGGCATCAGGCCGCGTTGCCCGCCGAGGTATAGTCCTCGACCATGAACTCGATGCCCGAGCGTTGGCGGATCAGTGCTGGCCCGGCGACGATCTGCATGATGCGCCCATCCATCACGAAGCGCATGTCAGGCGTCACATCGTCGCGCGCCCGCATACGCACCCGTGCTGGACGCGCTGCCACGTTGATCCCTCCGGCGAGCTTTTCACCACGGCTCGGCAGCATGTCGACGACGCCGGCCCAGACCTCGTCGACCAGCACCCAGTTGCCTGACCCGGCGCCGTCGAGGCTGTTATCGGCTACGGGGCGCTCGATGCGGATGAAGTCGGGCAATTCGCCGGCAGTGAGCTGGGTCATACGACGAACTTGCGCAGGGGAGCGATTAGGAAGGTGATCGCCAGCGGCAATTCCGTCAGGTTCTGCCCCGCCGCCTCGCGATTGGCGTACCATTGTCCGACGAGCAGCAGCACTGCCTGTGCGGCAACGGCGCGACCGCGCAACGCCGTCGGCGACACGTCAGTGGCGAAGTCGCACCCTGTTGCGCCCTCAATCGCTCTAACAGCTGCCGCGATGAGAATGCCGAGATAAGCGTCCTCACGATCAGACGAGCCTAGACGAAGGTGCGTTTTCACATCCGCGAGGGTGACGAGCTCAGCCACGAGTGAGATCGCGCCCATCGCGCCCTTTCTTCACCGCAAGCCGCCAGCCGGTGTCAGGGCCGTCCGGCTTGTCGCCGGTATCCTTCTGCGCGATCCAGAGCGAACCGCCGAAGGTGACAGCGTCGCCCAGCGTATAGGCTTGGCCTTCCTTGAACACGCCGCGGTCGATCACTGCTGGCACACTGAGGTCGAAGGTCTTCACCTGCTCACCGCGCACGAACTTCAGGGTCGCCTGGCGCTCCCCGGTCTGCTCGATCGACATATCGTCGAAGCCCAAGCCGGGGTCGCCGTCCTTCCCATCTACGCGCCCAAGCGGGCACATCTTGCCGTCGCTCAGTGTCATGACCAGCGCACCCGTGCGGTCGATCATCGCGCCAGCAAGGCCGACGCCGTCCTTCGCAACAGGTAGCGCAGCAACAGCGCGCTCGACGGCCGATGCGATGATCGGCTCGACGTCGGCGATCGTGACGCTCTTGCCATCGGCAGGGGTTGGCAGCGCCGCGACTGCGGATGCTACGGCCCCAGCGATGATCGGCTCGACATCAGCGACCGTGACGCTCTTACCATCAACCGGCACCGGCAGCGCCGAGACTGCGGCCGCGACCGCCGCCTCGACCGGCGCGATGACGTCGACCGGGGGCAGTGCGGCGACAGCGCGCTCCGCTTCCTGAGCAATCAGTGGGCGCACATCGTCGAGCGTGACGCTCTTGCCATCGATCGCGGGCGGCAGCGCCGCCACTGCCGCAGCAACAGCGGTCTCGACCGGTGCGACCAAGTCGGGCAGCGGCAGTGCCGCTACAGCTCGTTCCGTCTCGGCAGCGATCAGCGGCTTCACGTCGTCAAGCGTGACGCTCTTGCCATCGGCCGGCGCAGGCAGCGCGGCGATCGCAGCAGCGACTGCCGCCTCAACCGGCGGAATGACGTCGACCGGCGGTAGCGCGGCAACGGCCCGCTCGGCCTCGACAGTAATTAGCGGCTTCATGTCGTCCAGCGTGATGCTGACGCCATCCTTGGCAGGGGGCAGATCGCCGACAGCCCGCGCAACGGCCGCGGCGACAAGGGGCTCAACGTCGGCGACCGTGACGCTGGTGCCGTCGCGCGGCGCGGGCAGGGCGGCGATCGCATCGTCAATCATTCGCCGAATGCTTGCTTCATCCGGAGACGCATCCCGTGCCTCGACAATTGCAAGGCGAGCGAGCAGCGGCGTGGTAGCCTTGTCGACAGCTTCACGGACAATGATTGCTGTGGCCTCGGCCATCGCTTTGGCATCAAGCATTCAGCAACTCCCGGCAATATTCTTTGTACAGGGCGGCGGTCGCGCGCGATTGCTCAGCAACTTCTGCGGGATCAGCCGGAGGCGCCGCCGCAGGCGTCGTATCGCCTTGACCCTTCGCCCACGGATCTTCTCGCGCGTCGCGTTTCGCTAGCGCCGCCAAGCTGTAATTTTGCTCTTGTAAGTACGGCGTGTCGCCGCCGGGGATCGGCCCGAGGTCGAGCCGCCGACGCGCTTCGTCAATTTTCTTGATCCCAGCCCCGGTGGCCAGCGCTTCGGCTTCGATCAGCGCCTTGGTGTCCATGCGCAGCAGGCCGTCGAGGTCGAACTCGGTGCCGATGCCCATGCCTTCGCCGATGCCGAGTCCCTCATCGAGGCATAGCTCGGCGGCCTCGATCAGCGATTGCAGCGCCTGGGTATAATATTCGAGGTTGAGGCTCTCGACGTTGCTGTTCGTCGGCAGGTTGCCGATACCCAGCTTGTAGGGCGGCACATGGAACGTGGAGCAGACCACCTCGGCGGTCCACTTCAGCTGGTCGATCAGCTCGGCATCCTTGGCGGTGACGGCCATGTGCTCATATTTCAGGCCATCGCCGAGCACGGCGACGCGGCCGGAGTTCTTGCCGCCGTAATAGTCGTACCAGTTGGCCTTAAGCTCTTCCGAGGATTCCTTGCTAATCTTGCCCGGCGCCGACAGCAGGCCGCCGGGGCGCGACTGGTTGCCGAAGAAGACCGCTGAATTGTCCTGGATGCGCAGGCCCTGCGTCGCCGCGAGGCCGTTCGCATAGATCGGCGATACGCCGACCAGCGGGTGGAACAGGCAGTTGAACCGGTCGTGGATGATCTCGCGGGCCGGCACGACCATCGGGCCAGCGATCTCCGAAACATCGTCCTGCTGCAACTCGTAGAAGATGCTGCCGTCGTCGGCGACCAGCGGCTTCACCCGGTGAGGGTCGAGCACGTAGAGCGCGATCACAACGTTGCGCGCGTCGCGGCGCTTGAGGACATAGGTGTTGCCGCTGCTGAGCTTCGACAGGAACCACGATTCGAAGAACTGGATCCGGGTCTGGAAGCTGTTGGGCTTGCGCAGCACTGGCGAATAGGCGGGGCGGGTGGTTTCGGCCCAGATGCCATGCGTGTCCTGGCTGACCAGCTTGACGCGCAGCTTCGAGATGTCCGACGCAATGAGCGTCATGCACGAGAAGACGGCGTGGAAGGCCAGCACGGCGGTCTGGTTGACCTCGACGTTCTGCTGCCACGCGCCGCTGAAGCTTTCACGAACGATCGGCATCCAAGGGCCCGACGGCGTGCTGACGATGCGTGCCGCCTTCTCGCGAATGATGGGCAGGCCGCCTTCGGTTTCGGGTTCGGCCTGCCCGGCGGTGATCTGCCGGGAGCGCCCGAACTCCCGGCCGAGGATCCGCATCAGGCGCTCGCGACCTTGGCGATCTCTTCGAGCAGGCGCTTGTCGCCCCAGCGGGTGCTGACGGTGATGCCGAGCTTGGCGGCCTTGTCACGCAGCTCGTCGAGCGTCGGTGCCGCGGCGGACGGATCTGCCGACGCGTCAGCTGCGCGCGCCTTCTTGATCGCAATAAGGATGCGAGCGTCTTGGTTGCTCGCTTGGAATGGGTCGCCCGCCTGAAGCGCGCGGGTCGCGTACCTCATGTCGCGGGTGGCGATAAGGTCAGGCATAGGTGTCTCCTCAGTTGATCGGCGGGCAGGGTTGCTGCCCGCCGATCCGTCTGCTCACTGGTGGCTTACGCGCCTGCGGCCACCGGCTCGCCCCAGCGGACGGCCGTCAGGTACGCGACCGCGGTCGCGCGGCGACGACGCCAGTTGATGGTGCGCTCGGCGCGCAGGCCGACCAGGTTGTTCTGCCACAGCGAGACCAGCTGCGTGCCGGTCCCGGCGAGGCCGTCCTGCTGGAGGGCGCTATCCTTCATCTCGAGCGACGCTTCACGGCTCATGTCGACCGCGATATCGCCCTCGTCGGCCTCGTAGATGTCGGCCGCGTTGACAAGAGCTACGGTCTGTCCGGCATATTCCGACACGATGACCGGCAGGCCCTCGAAGGTCCCGCCGAGCATGGTCATGCCGGGGAATTCCTTCTGCCCAAGAGCATTGTTCATCATCGACAGGCCAAGGGCATTGGTCGCCGACATGATCCAGACGCCGGTCGTTAGCGAGTTGTTTGCTGCGATGAACGCCGCCATCGCTGCGCGCGCATCGGCGCGCACTGCATCAGCATCACGGCCGGACGATGCCACCGCGGTTGCGTCGTGCGTGACCGATGCCGGGCGGACGGTATCGATACCGGCGTTGGTCGGATCGATGAACGCCAGATCCTGCGTCTCGACCAGCGCGGCCTTCAGCGCGTCGCGAACGATCGCCTCCGAACTCGGGTTCGAACTGCGCACGTTCTCCTCGGTCAGCACGGCGATGTTGGCGACCTTCAGGCGGCCAAGCACGCTGCGCGTGAAGTCGAACGACGTCAGCGGCTTCGGCTTGCCTTCGCCGACCCAATAGCCCTTGCCGCCGCCGGTCTGAAGGATGACGGGCTCATCGAAGCCGATCTTCCGCAGCGACGGAGTGATGCCGGTGCCGAACTTGCCGAGGATCGTCGCCGGGCGGAGGAACTCGGCGAAGTCGACGAACGCCGCGCCTTCAGGGCTGTGCAGGGCCGCTGCCCAGCTGCCAGGCTGGTTCGAACCGGCCGCGACGGTTGCCTTGATGGTCCCGACGACGTCGCTGTCCGGACCGTACATGCGCTCGGCGATGGTCATCACGGGCTCGTTATCGAGCCGCGAGACGGCGCGGGCCTTGGCATAGCGCGCGAAGGCGATGCCGGGAGCGAGCTTCGGCTGCGCCTTGACCTGGGTCAGGCCGCCGCGCTGCGCGGCTGCGGCCGAGGGGTCGCGCACGTCCTCGATCGGCTTTGCCGTCTTGGCGATGGTACGCTCGGCGGTGCGCAGCCGATCGAGGTGCTTGTCGATCGCGACGACGTCGGCGGAATGGCCGTCATATTCCTCCGACTGCGCAGCGTCGAGGGTGGCGCCATCGGTGGCGGCCTTGGTCATGATAGCGTCCATGGCACCGACGACCGAGGCGCGCTTGGCCTCGTACGCCGTGATTTGCTCTGCGAATTTGGTCACTTCAGATCCTTCGAATGGTGTTGATGACGAATGGCTTCGCCCGATCGCGGGCGGGGTTATCCAGCTTCACCACGCGAACCGATTTGCCGACCGCGGCAGGTTCTGGGTTGGCGGGAATCTCGGGGTCGGGAACGCCGGCTTCCTTGCGCAGGGCGGCGTCGATCGACTTGATCTGGCTGATGATGGCATCGCTGTTCGCGGGGATCGTGACCGCGGACAGCTCGTAAACCTCGGTCTCCGTGTATCGGATGCCACCGTTGTCCATGTAGCTGTACTCGATCGGCCGGAAGCCGATGCTGACCGCACGGACCAGGCCGAGCTTGATCGAGTGCCACGCCTCGTCGAGGCGGTCCTTCAGCGTGCCGGGCTCATCCAGCTTGGCGACCGTGGCCTCGAACACGATCCCCTTGGCGGTCGGCTTCTCGAAGGTCACACTGCCGATCGGCTGGTCATGCTTATGCTGCCACAGCAGGGAGATCGGATTGGCGAACTTGACGCCGAGCGGCTCGATGATGTCGCCGACGCGATCAACGCTGGGCGACGTAGCGATGCCCCGGATAATGCGGGCGTCGTCGTCAGCCGACTTGATGGTCAGCACGCTGAATGCGCGGTTCTGCATGATTGAGCCTTTCAGAGGAACATGACCTGCAGACCGGCGCCTGCGGCTTCCGGGTTGCGGGTCATCAGCATCACCGCGTTGAAGGCGGCGACGAGGGGATCGATCTTCGCCTTGCCGGCGATCTGCTTGGTGATCAGGACGGCGTTGCCGCGCTGCTCCGCTTTCGCGTTACCGACGCACCACGCCATCAGCTCCTGATTGCCATGGACAAGCGTGCCGTCTTTCAGCTTGCGTTCCGTGCCCCACACGGCGCCGGAGAGGCGAAAGCCTTGACTGACGGCTAACATCTGCTCAGCGGAGAAGCCGCGCCCGGATAGCTCGTCGACCAGTGCCGTTACCCCTTGGGGATCGAGCCCGATGGCCGCTTCCTCGGGAAACAGGCCCGCGTCCTTCACGCGCTCGAGCAGATCGGCGACGTCGACGAGATCCTGCGTCGGAGTGACGCATTTCACGAGCGTGCCATGCCCGATGAAGTCGTTCAGGCGGCTCGCAATATCCTTGCGCCGATCGAAAACGTCCTGTTGCGCCCAGGCCCGGCACCAAAGCAGCCACTGCTTTGTGACCTTGTGCCGGCCAAGCAGCGCAAGGCCGAGAAGATCGTCGAGGCCGCCACCGTCGCCACCGGCGACGATCACCTCGCAGACCTCGAGCAAATGCTCGAAGGTGCCGTCCCAAAGCGCCGCCGGTGCAGCCGCGCCCTCCCAATAGGTAGCGCCGATCCACGCATCGTGGCGCAGGCCGACACCGATCTCCACGTTCAAATGCTTGGCGTAGAAGACCTGCTTGGTGCCGTCCTCAGCGTTGGCGACCTTGCGGAACTGGCTTTCGAGCCATTGCTGGCTGACCGACCTCCCGATGTTGGGGTTGGTGATGTAGAAGTTCGCCGGGTCGAGGTGCTCGTCCGCGGCGATCATATCCTCCGGGAACTCGTAGAGCACCGGCAGAAACTCGGGGTCGTCGACCACGCCGTCGCGGACGTCGCGGGCATAGGCCAACTTCTCTTTGAACACGCCAGCGGGCGGTTCGTCGGACTGCGTCGTCAGGTAGAGAGTGTATCCCTCCGGCCGCGACACCTGGCCGCCCGAGGCCTCGCGAAACATGGCATCCGCCGTGGCCTTCTTGCCGAAGAGCCAGAGCTCGTCGACCAGCACCCGGCTGGCCTTCTTACCCGACACAGTCGCGCTGTCCGCCGCCACCACCTTGAGCGTCGCCTTCGTGACGCGGTTGGTGATCAGCCTGATATGCTCCTGGATATGCAGGAGATCGCCGAGCTCCTCGTCGGCGCGGATCATGTCGCAGGCTGGCTTGAAGCTGTTGCCGGCCACCTCGATGGTCGGCGCGAGGATCAGGTTCTCGTCGGACGGGCGCCAGCCGCAGATCAGCTCGGTGAGCATGATGCCCGCGGCGATCGTCGACTTGGTGTTCTTCTTCGAGACCAGCAGCAGACCCTCGCGGACCATCTGCTGCCCCGTATCGGGGTTATAGGCGCCGAAGATCGCCGCGGCGAAGTCCAGCAGCCATGTGTCCGCGCTCTCGCCGATCGTCCATGTGCGCCCCGTCGCCGGGTTGATGCCGAGGTCGGCAATGCTCAGCGAGGAGAAGACCTCCATCTTGGCTTCGGTCGAAGCCGGGAACAGCGGCGAGAACGGGATCAGGGTGCCGCGCGCTCGGATCCGGGCCTTCCAGTCCGGCAGCGCCGTCGACCAGGTCGGCACCCTAGCTCACAGCTTTCAGCGTTGGCGGACCCATGGCGCCAAATCGGCGGCCTATCGCGTTCGCGCGCTCTTGGGTCTCTTCCTTCTTGCCCTTCTTTTCGTCACCAGGCTTGCCATGCACATAAGGTGCTGCCGCCTGTGCCATCTGGGCGCGGAATTTCAGATCTTCGGCTGCATCGTTCATGACCGACAGCATGAATTCAAGAGGAGTCTGGTCCTTCGACTTGGCAGCGGACGAACCAGGCTTCTTCAGAACGGGATCAGCTTTAGCCCCTCGATCTTTGCGCGGGCGACCAGCGCCCGGGCGTGCTCCCCCTCTAGGCATGAAACGTCCCTCAAAGACTGAGCCTTAGCTGGTCGCCGACGCCTAAATGCGTCTTGCGGGCGTTGCATATCCAATGCGCACACTGGACATTCGCGCGCGTGTGGGCGCCGCCTAAGGCAATTGGTTGAATATGGTCGAGGCTGCCCGAATGATGATCAGGAAACTTCAGCAGCTTGCTGACCGGCTTCCGGCATATCCCGCACAACCAGCCGTCGCGCTCGAATATCTCACGGCTTGAAAACCGCTCGTGCGGCCGGCTTCTTATTTCAGCCCGCCGCTTATGCCGTGAATGGCGAATGCTATCGGCTCGGGTCTCCCAGACTTTGCGTTCAGGAAACCGACGACAGGCAATTGAGCAATAGCCAGCTATCCGGCCGTATCGGGGAGCGTACATCTCGCCGCAGGTCAGGCAGCAGATGAGAGTGATCCTATTCCGCTTGCCTGTCGCCCTGCAATCATCCGAGCAAAATTTGCGTCGGCTCCCAGAACCCGATGTGACGTACGAGAAACTTTGGCTGCACACGCGGCAGGTTGCCGTGATCGAGCGCTCGGCACGGATAATTTGCACCAGGCACCTTTGAATAAATAATCAAACAGACAAAAGTAAAATGCGCGTGAGAGCCTATGGGGTCCAGCAGGGCGTGCCCTGCCGATGGTTCGACCCTCCCCCCCGGGGGTGGGGCGGCGTGGTCAGTGTCGTTGGGCGCGCTCAGCGCGCTGCTTGCGGCTGTTGTGGCAGGGAGCGCACAGGCACTGCAGGTTGCGCTCGTCCCAGAAGAGGACCTCATCGCCGTGATGCTGCCGCTTGTGGTCGACGACAAGCTGCGACGTGTCAGCAGTCATAAAGCCGCACCCGGGCCACTGGCAGGTGAACATGTCGCGGGTCAGAATGACCATGCGCAACGCCCGCCAGCGCGCCGTCTTGTAGAGCTTGCGCCAAGGCGCGTGCAGCATGCGGTCCTCGTCGCGGGTGCGCTCGATAGGCGGCAAAGAACCAAGCCCGGGCCGCAGGGATGTGAGGCGGCTGGGTAAAGCTTTGAGCTTGCTCATCAGTAACTACGTGCTTGGAAAACGTGCAATATATACTGAGTCAGTTTGCGACTCGGGGGCACAAGATGAAAGAAATGGAACGCTTTGCGGCTCAGGGCGATAGCGGAGGACGGTACACCGTCATACGATGGATTAACATGACTAGGTTTCACGACCTCGACAGCGGCATCATTACGCATCGAGAGAGCACTGTGTACCAGCTTCTTGACGGCACGCATGTAAACATCAAGGGACCCGGCATCTTCGAGATTTGGGATACCGAAGAGCGAATTTGGGAAGTCCTGGATAGCCCACTTCTGAAGATACAAGGATCCGCCTCGGCTAAAGATTCCGACGCCGATCTGCTCATCGTTTAATGGCAGCATCGCCCATTCCTCGCGAGGAAGTTGAACGAGCGGTGGCAGCGGATCACAAGCAGCGACATATGCACTCTCGCTCCGTAACTAATTAGCGCCCACGTACGGCGGCCCGCAGGTCGATTGCTGCCTGCTCTGCTTGGTCGATCAAGCGCTCACTGCGCCCCTGATGGCGCGACCCGCTCGACATCTCCTCGGCGATCCGCAGCACGGGTATGCCGATAGCTTCTACATGGTCAGCGGTGGTGAAGCTGAAGGCGCCTCGCGCCGCTCCTCCCATTCCGCACCTCATCTCACGCTCAATTACTTGGCGCCGTCAAATCACCGAGATTCTGCGCGCAAGCGCGCCTGTGCGCCCTGTGCCCTCGCGGCGCAGGCTTTAAAAATTCCCAGCGCGGCGGTTCCAGCGACAGCCGGCTGAGACTTGAGGGCTGCAGCAACAGTTGCGGGAACTCGTCCATCCAGCCGCCCCATATAGAACGCCGCCGTCAAATTCGCGACCTTCCGCGTTGGCTCGTTCTCGGCCTGCTCGCCGACGGCACTGGTTACAACCAGGCACCGGACATCGTCGTTAACCGTCTGCGCGTGCGCCGGAGCGGCAACTAAGATGGATGCGAGAACCAGACTGACGACGTTCTTCATACAAAGTTCCTGAGCGTAGTGGGCCTACAAGCTTAGGCCACATCAACGCACAAAGTAACGTCGCATCTGACCACACCGTGGGACAATCGCTCGGAGCATGGCCCCTGCGTGAGGGGATGAGCGTGGCTAGCCAACGCGCTCTCGAAGATTCTGCGCCAGTTGCTCGACATCCTCGATAAGCGGATTGCTGCGACCAAGATGACGCGATGGGCTGCGCACATTTCTGGAAACCGAGATAGCCGCGAGACGATCGCCTCGGCATGGTCAGCTGCGGTGAGCCGCAATTGCGGTGCGGCCATCTAGACCTTCACATACAGCAAGAGCCGCAACCCTTGCGGGCGCGGCTCTAACACCTGGTCATCTGCGTACGATGCGGGGGTGATGCCGTCAACTGCTTTTACGAACTGTTCATTGTCGTTCTTCTATCGAGTTGACCTCGCTCAGGATTTACAACAGTCTTTGCGCCTCGGCCTGGGGAGGCCGAACAGAGGGGTTACAATAATGAAGACGATTCTCGGGGCGCTCGTGTGTGCCCTCACGTTTGCTGCGCCTGCAGCGATTGCTCAAACGGCGCCCGTAGCGGCAACAGCGACCACGATGAGCACGCTGCGTGCTGGCGTATCAGTCCCGCTCAAAATGGCTGAAGCACTTACGACCAAGGGCAAAAAGCTTAAGGTCGGGCAACGCTTCCAGCTTGAGACTGCCGAGCCAGTGCTGGTTGACGGCAATGTCGTCATCCCAGCAGGCAGCCCTGCTGTTGGCGAAATTACCGAGGTTCGTAATAAGGGCATGTGGGGCAAGTCTGGCCGTATTGGTGCCCGGGTGCTCTATGTCCGTGCGAACGGACGCCAGATCCGCATGACGGGCAGCCTTGACGATAAGGGTACGACAGGGACCGCAGGCGTAGTCGGAGCGGTTGCGCTTCTGCCAGTCGCAGGTTTCTTCATGACCGGCACGAGCGCCGAAATTGCATTGGGCTCGCCAGTGACCGCTTTTGTCGATGAAGACGTTTCAGTGGCAATCGCTCCAGCGGCTGCGCCGATGGTCGTAGCTCCGGTTGCTGCAGTACCAGTTCAGTCCGGCGTGCCGATCAAGAACTAACAACAGTATTTCCCCGGCGCGTGCACCGCGCCGGGGAAATATTCATCCGCTCTCTAAAGCAGACGCTCTTTCATCGCGATAATGTCAGCGACAAACTGAACCGTGGTGCGTGCGGCAGCCACTTGATCGTTTCTGCAGTCCGTCAGGGCGGAACCAGCAAAACCAGCGGTCTCATCGAATCGACATACGTTCTCGAACACGTCCCACCACTTGGCGGGTACATAGCCCTTGATCCGCTTCAGATCGTCGAGGGCTTCCTGTTCTGACCATCCGTTGCCCTGCCCAGCGCCGGGGATGCGCGCGAGATTCATGACGAGCGCCTTCCCACCCAGGCGGGACCATAGTGTCTCGCAGTGGTCGATCGCGGCAACCTGACTATCGGACAGCAGCTTGGCAGCCTTCCATCGCGCTACCGGCGTGCCGCCTCGGTTAATCAGCGTGTGCTCGGTCACAACGCGGCCCGCATCCCGCAGCGGCACGTCCACGATAGCGTGCATGCCGCGCGCGATCTGAATCGCCGGGGCGCCAATCGCCTCTCCCTTAGCCGTCACTGCCTCAGCCATACGCTGCGCCAGCGTCTTCGGCTGCCGCTTGATCTTCGTGCTTGCCTTTGCTGCACGCCCCATCGTCTCAACCCTCGCTCTTATAGGTATGTGTCATGCTGCCATCTGCTCGTCACAGGACTCGCCGGGATCGATGCCGAAGAGGCGGATGTAATCAGCCCGGGTCGGCTTGCGGCTGGGCGCGCCGGAGGCGCCTGGCACTGATACCGGCCGCGATGCGTCGCGAACCGGGCCCGCACCGCGACCTATCTTGAAGCGCTCGATTATCTCGGCCGCCTCTGCCGGCGTGCAGCGGGCAGGCTCGGGCAGCGCGGGCGTTTGAACGCCGACAGCCGGCGTGGCCAGCCGCCGGCGACGAGCCCAAGCCTCGCTGATCTCAGCCATGATGGCAGGAACAACCTTCGACGGGTGGTCAGCCTTCTGCATCGCTGCTTCTGCACCGCGCTGAAGCAGGCCAATCGGGATGCCGTCGAGCGCGATCCGGGCAGCTTCGAACCAGGTGTCTTGGCTGTCCTCGTCCATGCCCACTGGCGCGACGAGCTGGAGGCATGGGAGCAGAGTCGTGATGAACGCGTCATCAGACGCCGGCTCCAGGTCCCGATAGTCCGCGGCGCGCCTTGAATCGCTCGGCCGCATCGACCGTGCGACCGTGACCGCTCCGCGACTGCCCGTTTCCGCCCACACGTCCGTTGCCTGATCGTTGTCCATCTCGGTTATCCTGTTCGATTATCCAGTTGCTCCACGCCTTCTGCCAGTCGGCTTTCCGGCCCAGCCCGTCCTTGTCGGCGGCGTTCGCGGCCCAATTCCGGAAGCTTTCGAGTGCGCGCAGACTCCAATCCTTGCCCCGTCGATCGACGATTGCTCGAGCAACGGTGTCGTCTGCGAACCGAACCGGCGCCCAATCTTCTGGAAGGCGGAACGGTTTGATCTTCACGGCCTGCACCCGCCCGCGCCTCGAAGGAGGCGAAGCCTCCAGAGAGGTTATGGTTCTTGATGGTTTGTCCGAAGCGGCTTCGGGGGTCAGCGCTGTTCGCTTCGGGGGTGAAGCGGCTTCGGGGTGAAGCGGCTTCGGGGGCGAAACTGCTTCGGGGGTTGGGTGCACGATGTACCGACATCCGCGCCCTGCGATTTCCTGCCGGCTCATGTGGCCGCTAGCTACGAGGGATTTGATGGCAGCCTGGACGGTGCGGTCGCTCTTGCTGCACTTCGCAGCCAAGGTTGCCATCGAGGGCCAGCAGAGGCCTTCGTCGTTGGCGCAATCGGCCAACGCGAGAAGGACGATCTTCTCGCTGTCTGGCAGTGTCACGCTCCACACCGCGGTCATGATCCGGACGCTCATCGGCGGTTCTGCTCGGCCATGGCGCGCAGGGCGCGAAGCTCAGTGGCGATCGAATGCACGCCGTTGGCGACCCGGATCAGCTGCCAGATCGCATACAGCACCGCGAAGACGGCGAAGAGGGGGTCGGTGCCGTCCATTATGCGTCGGCCTCGGCGCGCAGCTTGGCGGCATGCTCGATAATCAGGGCGGCGCGCGCGTCGAGTGCGTCAGCCGCCGCACGGAGATCGTCACACGAGATCCCGCGCTCGGCGCCGGTCTTCGCGCGCAGGCTGCGGGGTTCGATGTTCATCGCCTCCGCGAGCGCCGCGGCGCTGCCCAGCAGCACGCCAGCCTTCATCAGCCCGGCCATCCGCGGCACCGACAGCATGTGCGACGTGTGAGCCGCTTTGGCGGCTCGCTTAGATGCCAATCGCTTGGCCGCGTCGGCCGCCTCCTGCTGACGCCGGAGATCGCCGCGCACGCGCATGACCGCGTCAAGATCTTCGACGGTGGAGAGGTGAGCCGGTTTAGCGGTGCACGTTAGGGTGTCGGCCTGCATGTCAGAGCACCCCCGACGAAATGCCGCCGAGCGTATAAGCCGGGCCGCCGGTGCGGGTGTCAGGAGCGGCTACGAGCTGGGCGCCGGCAGCGATGCGGGCCATCTGGCGCTCGAACGGCGTCATGTCTGCCTCGATGATGCGGCGGGCCTCGGCGGCACCCAGGGCGGCCCGCGCGCTGGCGTACTCAGCTCGGCGGGCGGGCGGGCACCAGTTTAGCGCCGCGCGCTGCCTGGCATACGGCGTCGGCATCGGCTTCCCGGCGATCAGATCGAGCACGACCCGCTTGGCGTCAGCGGCGCGGCGGCCGCGGCGCTTCAGGTCACGGTACTTCTCGCGCCACTCAGGCGGGCACCAGGCGAGCACAGTTGCCGATCGCGCCGCGCCCGCCGCGATCCGCTGATCTTTCGTGATCTTGTCGTTCGCCGCGCGCAGCGTCGCGGTCATCCGGTGCCCGTGCTGGCGGCGCTGTTCCCGCACTTCAGGGCTGATGTGTCGATTCATGTTGGCGCAGCGCGCGGCATGCGCGGCACGATATTCTGGATCCGCGAACCGCCGGGCGATGCCCTGGCGCCGCTTCTCGGCGGCGACCGGGTCGGCATTGTTGTGGCGGGTCGCGCAGGACTTGCAGCGCCCGGTCAAATTCCTCGCCCCGAGCTCGGTCGGGCAGTCCATGCAGGTGCGCGTCATGCCGCGAACTCCAGGTCAATGATGTAGGGGGCCGATGCGGGCTGATGATCGCAGCCGAGGTCGGCGCGAATCCCGCAGCGGAAACAGGGGGTGCGATCGAGCACCGGCGGCAGGGGTTCGCGCCGCTCGGCCCGGGCGATTGCCTCAGCGCGGTCCGTCTCCCTCTTGGAGCCATCCGGAGCCTTGCTGGCGCGGATCGTTGCGCCCAGCTCGGGAATGAGAATCGCACGCGAGAACGGCGTGGTGGTCACCACGATCTTATCCGCCGCGATGAGGTCAGCCAGAGCCTTCTGCGGGATCGAGGAGGATCGCACCCCGAGCAGCGCCGCCAAGGCGAGGTTCGTCGGACAGCGGGCACCTGCGCGCGCGGCGCGCAGCAGCGCATCGTAGACGACGTCGCGGGACTGCGCAGCGGTGCGGCGGGGCTTCGTCATTATGCCGAGGTCTTCCAATCGAGGAAGAACAGCGCGGGCGGACCTTGATGACCGTGCTCCCAGACGAACCATGCGAAGGCGATGACCCCATGGCCTTCGCCTTCGCCGGCAAGCTTGCCGCGGCCCATCGGCACACGCCGCGACATGATGTAGACGCGGGCAAGCGGTGTGCTCGGGAACCACTTGCCCCGCTCGACGCCTTCCAGGAACGCGAGGCGAAGGAACATCACGACCTTGCCCGTGGTGAGCATCAGCGCGCGGTCGATGAACTGGAGGGCATCGCGGAACGGCGGGTTCGTGAAGATGTTCAGCGCGCGCGCCTGCCACTGCATCAGGAAGTCGAGCTCGCCCTCGCCATAGCCGCGATCGATCAGGTCGGTGCTGACGACGGTATAGCCGGCGGCAGTCAGCGCATCGGAGATTGCGCCATCGCCGCATGCAGGCTCCCAGATCGCCCCGTCGAATTTTTCGACCTCAAGCAGCGCGCGCGTCGCCGCGGGCCACGTCGGATAGAAGTCATGCGTCTCGCGGTTCACCGGGTCATCGGTCTGCGCACGCGAGAATGCCTTGCCACCCGCCACCGAAGGCGACGTGTCAGGCACACGTGCAAACTCGCTCGCAGAACCGGGCTCAACCGGCACTGCGCTATTGAGCGCGTCCATAGTCATCTCCGTTGCGGGGTTTTCCGTGTAATATTCGTCAGTTATTCGTCGACCGCGTCCGACAGCTGGGCGATGACAGCGCGGGCGCGCGTCTTCAGCTTGGCTGCCTCGACGTGATCAATCTTGCCATCCGACCGTGCGACGCAGACCTCGGCGACGAGGCCCGATGCAGCGGCAGCGATTCCGTCCCAGCAGGCTTCCGAGTGCTCGATCGGCGTGAAGCGCGCGTCGCCCGGCTCGGTCAGCATGTTCATCGCTTCACGAGGCAGGAACTTGCGGAGCACGAGGGCGACGTGGAGGGGCATGGCCGCACCGTTGGCGTAGCTCTTGAGAGTGCTCTCGGGGATCCCGGTACGCACCGACAGCGCGGCGCGCGTCATCGGCGTGCCCGGCCCGACGAACATCGAGAACATCATCACCTGACGTTCCGCGACTTCCTGAGCAATTCGCGACTCAGCGGACATGATGCTGTCCCGCGTCACGCGTAGAAGACTGAGCATGAAGCTCGAAGCCCTCCATGTTGCCAGCGCCCATCCAGGACAGCTCGTCGCCGTACTCAGCCGGGTCACCGACGCGGCCGCTCGCCGTGTTCATGATGATGGAAACGAGGACCATCCACGCGGCGCCCAGCATGTAGCCGGTGCCGATCTGGCGGACGGATTGGCCCATCACAGCCGCGGCGATCAGCGCGATCAGCAGCCCAACAACAACGATCAGTCCAAGCTTACGCATCAGGCAGCCTTTCGATCAGGGGAGGCGGTCGCGACGACGATCGCGGAAATTTCAGAAAACTCGGGCTCGACCACCCGGAAGCCGGCGACGGCCTTGCCATTGTCGAGCATGATGAATGACGGCGTCGCAGCGACGCGCGCGGCCAGCTCGAAGGGGAGGGTGAGCAGCACCTATGCTGCTTCCTTCTGTTCGGCCGTCGCGACGTGGTTTGCCATGAAGGCGCGGATCTTCGCATCGGTCTCCGGCCAAACCCGGCGTCCGCCGCGTATGTCACGGACGAAATGCGGGTCCTTCATTGCAAGCCTGCCGAATGTGATCGGCGACATGCCATGCAACACGACGAACTCGTCGATGGCGTCGAGCAGCGAGGGGGCGTCATTTTGCATATTCAGCAACGTACAGTAGGGCGCGCCCTACAGTCAAGCCATTGCGGTAGGGAGAAACCTAGCCTTTTCGAGATTGCGACCATGTGGGAGGAACCCTACATGTCTACGCCCGACCGTACGCCTTTGCAGATCGAGCTTGCTGACGCGATTGCGCGCTCCGGAAGCACGCGCGATCACTATGATGGCCTTCTGCAAAAAGCGTTGCAAACCTCGGGCAAGCCCCTGTGGGACATCGAACGCGGCAAGACGAAGAAGCCCGGCCCCAAGACGCTACGCGCTATTGAAAAGGTGCTGCGATACGAAACTGATTATTTGGTCGATTTGGTGCACCCGCGCGACGAGGCTAAACCTTCGAAAGGCCCGGGGCAAACTCCCGTACAGATAGCAGATCAGCCTGTCGTGCGATCGGCCGACGCCGGGGAGACGGCGGATATCATTCGGTTAGACCTTTCGCTGCCGATGGGGCCTGGCGCTACCGTTGAAGACTACGTCGAACATGAGCCCCTTCGGTTCGACCTAGCATATATTCAGTCGTTCACTCGGACACCGATGCACCGCCTACGTATCGCGATGGGAGTAGGAGACAGTATGTTTCCGACGCTGGTCTCAAACGATTTGGTGTGGATCGACACCACGCAGAACCAGCTGGTTCATGCGGACAGGATTTATGCTGCTTCGATAAACGGTGGTGCCGCGATCAAGCGACTCAGGCCGATCGCTGGTGGGGCTCGGGTGCTCGTGATCTCCGATAACAAGACGATCGATTCCTACGAGGTGGACGCGAACGAGGTGAAAATCTGGGGTCGGGTCATTCGGTTCGCGAGAGACCTTTAAGCAAATAGGGGGCGGCTTGGACGACTTATTGCTGGCAGTAGATGACAAGCGCGACCTAGTAGCGCTCTACTTCGCCCTTGAACCCGACCAGCTGGTAGACCTCGAAGTCGCCGCTGCTACGGCTATCGAATGGGCGAGGGGCATGAAGGCTGCGGCGGCCGCGATGGACCCTAGGTACGAGTATCGTGTCAGCTTCGTTGTTGCAGAGCCAGGGTCGTCGAAGTGGTTCGCCCGCCTAGAACGAACACGGCAGGCAATTGAAGCGTCGGCTCTCAACCAAGCCGCCGAACGAGTTTTAAGGGGGTGGAAAAGCGTGCCGTTGCTACTGCGGACTGTGGCAGCGCTCGCGATCGTCGTTCCGACGACGGCAAAACCGACGTACGAGTATTGGTTTGCCGGCGAGTCGTTCAGTGAGGAGCAGATTAAGCAGATTGGCGAAGTGATGCGAAAGGTTCAGGCGGAGCCCACCGTACGCGTTCAACGGCAGCGAGTGTATCAAACAGCACAGCGCGATCGGCATATCACGGGCCTCGGGGCGGGGATCGCCTCCAGCCCAGACTGGAAGCCCAAGCACGTCGTTAGATCAGACCAATTTGTTATCGAGGATGGCCTGTTTGAACTTCAGGTGCCGGATGCACATGAGCGGACTATCTACCAAAACCTTGACGTCGTACTCGTGACGCCGAGACTTCAGAATGCCCAACTATCATGGGAATTTCGCCAAGAGGGCATTCCAGGCAACTTTCGCGCCCAGATGAAAGACAAGGACTTCCTGGCCGCTCTCGACCGGGAGGGCGTGAGGGAAACCTTACGATCCAACATCCCTATGGCGATTCAACTGGAGATCAAGCAGCGCCTTATAGACGGCGAATGGAAAGTAGCTCGCCGTGGACGATCCGTCGTCAAGGTTCTTTCGCCACGCGTCGGCTAGGAGGACTGCTCCCCCCGAGGACCCAACCCGCTACTGTCAGCCCTACCAGCGCAAGGCAGCCTACTATGAAAGTCACGCCAGGCGACAACCGCCAGAAGGCCATGTAGCTGATGATCGTCGTGAGCGTTACCGCCAAGCCACTCAACCAAGCGCGTCGCGAGCGTCGTGCTCCTGTTGGTCGGCGCTGTCTCACAAGCGACCCTATGCAGGAAGCCGGGGGGCTTGCAAGTTGAGAGCGCTGAGCCTTGCCATCGTTGGGATCGATTACCCGAACAAGCGCGGTCCGGGGCGCCGCTTCGAGCTTGAGATATGCCGCCCCGGCGAGCCAATCGAGCTACGACCCGAACCGAACAATCAATTCGACGAACACGCGATTGCGGTATTCTCCTGCCGCGGTGTCCAGCTGGGCTATCTGGCGTCCGAGCGAGCTGTCTTCATCGGAACGTTGTGGCGGCAGGGGCAACAGACTCGCGCTATCTTTCAAGCGCTAGAGGCGAAAGTCGGATGGCTCCGGGTTGCATTTGACGGCGAGGAGCCGGTTCTGCCGCCGCTTACTACCTCGAAACCTGCGGCAGGCGCCGATGGTTTCTGGCCTGATGAGATATATCCGGATGATTAAATAGGGCGCTCCCTACTTTTGGATTGACGCAGTAGGGTAAATCCTACAGATTGATTCCAGCAGGCCATCCCGGCTTGTCGGGAGACGATCGTGGCCGAGCAGGCTTCCACAGACTGGATCGAGTGCGATGGGACGGGGTGCCCTGTCTCGGATCTTGCACGCGTCCATGTGCAGTTTCGGTTTGATCTTGACCGCCGCACAGCGGAACTTGCGAACCCCGCCATCGGCGTTCCGGCGCATGTCTATAGTGACTGCTGGGTCCATCAGGGGGCCAAGTCTGACATCGTAGCTTGCCGGGTGGTCGCGTAATGGCGCTGCCGCGCAAGATCCCGAAGAAGCCCAAGCGCGCCAGTCGCTGGGTCTCGCTGCGCCATCGGACATTCGTGGCCTCGTATGCGTGCTGCAAGTGCGGCTCGATGAAGTCCGTCGAGGCAGCGCACGTCCGCATCGGGTCGGGCGCTGGCGGTGGTCAGAAGCCGGATGACTGGCGCACCGTAAGCCTCTGCTTTGCCTGTCACAGGGGGCCGCACGCTGACGCGCAGCACACCATGGGCGAGCGGTCGTTCTGGGCTGGCGTCGATTACGAGCGCCTTATCGCCGAGTTTATTCAGGCGAGCCCGCTGCGCCGCGAGATTCTGACCGCGCAGGCCGAGCGTGCGCTGGGCGTCGCAGCATGACCGGCCCGACCATGACCTGCGATCCCGATCTCGACTCCGCGATCGCCGAGTTTCGCTATGTCGCGCAGCGCCTGCGGACGCTCGACCAGCAGATGCTGACCGCCGCAGTCGACCGCTACAAGCACTTTGCCGCGATCAAGCACGAGCGGGCCGAGCTGTGGGCGAACCTGCGGGGCAAGGCTGAGAAGCTGCAGCTTGTGCCCGAGGATCACCACCTCGGCGCCCGCGCGCTGCTGCTGGTCACCGAGGTCGCGTGGATCCTCCATGCCCGCACCCGCCGCAAGCCGACCCCGGCGATGATCAAGGCGATGGTGCGCGACATGGGCGAGCTCGCCGAGCGCGAACGCGTCGAAGCCGAGGCCGACAAGGTCGAGACGGAATTCCGCATGCGGACCCTCGCTGTCCGCGTCTCGGCCGCTGAGGCCGTCACCCGCTACATCGAATTGAGCGCCGCATGACCTATGCCGCACGCCCGCGCCCCATGGGCGAGATCCTTGGCCGCCAGCCAGCGCGGATCCTCGTCACCCCGTCGAAGACGCCGAGCGCCTGGTACGGCGCGATCCGCGGCGCGGTGAAGAACGGGTTCGGCGATCACAGCATCACCGGAGGCGCGCGGTTCACCGAGCAGCAGAACGAGGCGCTGATCAGCCGCGGCATGGATATCCTGACCGCGGAAGCCATGACGGTGCAGCGCAACGCGGGCGACCACGAGATCTGCAACGGCACCGGCCTCCCCGGGGTCTACCAGTTCGAGTGCCCGGTCCTTTCGCGCCGCGCCGATGGCCGGGTCCGCGTCATCGCCCCCAGCGGTGCGGAGAAGCTCGTCGAAGGCGACGGCTGGACCAGCCCGCGCCGCTCGCGCCGCAGGATCACGTCGTGAGCTACCTCGACCCGGCTGGCGCGGCCACGCGCGCACCTCTTCCCCCAATCCCCGATCTGATGGGCGTCGTCTCCGCGGAGACCCCGATCGACCTGATGATCGCCATTCTCACCCTCGGAGATCGCCCGTGAACTGGACCAACATCATGCACGGTGCCGGCTGGATGAGCCTCTTGGCCATCGCCATCATCGCAGGCGTCATCTTCTTCGAGGACGTCTATCGCCGCTGGCCCCAGATCATGGCCGCGCTGCGCGGCAACGATCGGCCCGGCTTCGTGCCCCTGTCCCCGACTGCCTCGGTCCGCCCCCTCCGGACTCGTCACACCTCGCTGCTGATCGTCGAGGCCGATCCCCAGCTAACCCGCAAGGCGTCCTAAAATGGATCTCAGCACCCTGATCAGCGACGCCGTTGCGGCGAAGATGACCCCCGAATTCATCGAGAAGGAAGTCGCGACCCGCGTCGACAAGCTGATCGTCGAGAGCGTCGACCGCGCGCTGCGGTCGTACAGTGATACCGGCAAGCTGATCGAGAAGGCTGTCGAAGACGCGTTGCGCGTCGACCAGCTGGATCTGCCCTCCTACGGCTCGACCGTGCTGCAGATCCTGAAGACCCAGATCGAGGCGACGGTCGCCCCGCTCGTCGCCGGCCGCCTGTCCGCAGACATGCAGGAGCTGCTCAGCCTGGCGCCCAAGTCGATCAAACTAAGCGAGATCGCCGACGAGATGCGCAAGGAGCACGAGGGCGGGGACTCGTACGGCAACGTCATCACCGTCGAGGTGAAGCACAACGAGTATGGCAGCACTTGGATCTATCTGGATGAGGAAACCCATCACGAACGCCGCGCTGATACGGAAGCGTCGCACCGCCTGCTGATCGGCAAGGACGGCATCATTTCGGGTGGCTGGCTCGACAAGCGCCCGCTGAAGGACACCGGCCACATCGGCCGCAGCTACGGCCTTTCACAGCGGCTGCGTGCCTATGTCGCCTGCGGTACGCAGATCATCATCGACGAGGACGCCGTCTGCACGTCGGTCGGCGACTACTGATGGCCTCCGAACCACTTCGATCCGATTCACCCCGCACCGACTGGCCCGAGGCCGTCCGTGCGCAGGTTGAGATCTGGCAGGGCGTCGCGGCTGCGGCCTCTCATATCGCGCACGCCCGCCGCACGATGTTCCTAGCCTATGTCGCTGAGGGCTTCGCCGAAGCGCAGGCCCTCGAACTCATCAAGACGATGTGATCGGCATGAGGATGCACAGCCAGATCGGCCGCAACTCAGCCGGCCCCCGCGAGAGCCAGCGTGTGCTCGACCAAGCCGAGGTCCTCGGCCGCCGCGACCGCCTCATGCACCAGCCGCCATCCGCCGAGCGCAGCGCCGCCCTGAGCACCATCCGCGCCCAGCTGCGCAGCATTGATCGGAGAGTTTCCCGTGGCTGATGATGCCGAAAGAATAAACGACGTGGCCCAGGCCATGCTTGAGGGCAGCATCCGCACCGCGCGCGCGCTGATCCCGAGTAGCGTCGCCGGTGAGAGCCGAGAATGCGGCGATCGAGCAGCGAATACTGGCAGCGTGAGCCCGGAGGACAAAAAACGTACTGCGAAGGCCGTTGCAGGCCGCCGTACCGTCACGCTGTTTCGAAAAGATCGCGGCACGATACTGTGGTGGAGATACTCAGCCCGGAATGCCCCAGTTGGCATCCTCGTTAGCGGCCTTGGCCGTTCGAACAAGATGCTCGACGTAGTTCTGAAAAACCGGAACTGTAAACGTGACGAGCGTCGGTTCGCCCTGTGGCTCCTTGAACGTCAGGACGACGAACCGGCTGCCTTCCTCGTCAAGTACGAGTCCGGCCTCCATCGCACCAGTGCCGCTGGGAGTGATGATCGTCGCTGCCATGGTAGTGCCTCTGTGGTCGTCCAAAGAGCGGCTTTAGCGCCGCGGAACCGCCGCGTCAGCGTCCGTCGAGATTTACGCTGCGTCGGCGGCCGTTTGCGACGCGCCGCGGTCATTGGCAGCAACAGCTGTTTTAGTCGCGGATACGACACGAGTTGTACCGCCTCGCGCCTTCGTCCTGCGATATTCCAGATAAAGTGCAATCAAAGAAAACATGACGACCTCGAGACGATTCCTGCTGGATGGCAGGACAGGCTCGGCACATGTGACGGCTCGCTAGGCACTTCAAATGCGATTAATCAAATCGCCGTTGCGCCAATCGAAAACGCACATTGTCACCCCACCACGGGAATGTCGTCAATCAGGGCGGCGAGCGAACCGTCTTTGAAGGTGTGCGGTCGCACAATTCTATCAGGAAGGGAGATTTTTAGATGGCGCTGTTCAAGCGGCTTCATAGCCCGAACCTTTTGGGCCATTAATAGCAACGACCCCTCGAACAGAAGCTCGTTTCCTTCGTCGTCTTTTTGCGCTGCTGGCATCCGCACCAATGTTGCGGCCTCGGTCCACGGGAAATCCATTTATTGTATTCCTAAAAACGTCCCGCGTTTGGTCATCATACCACATCGGCGCCGCTATGCCATTGATCATACAAAGGATCGGAGACGGCATATTTCGCCGGTGAACACTCAGCACCGTAACACGCTGCACCTCGTGGCGTGCAGTTGACATGGTGCGCTTATCGCCCCGGAGGGCGGGCCTTGTTCATGCCACCCAAAAACCCTCACCGCTGGGTCCCGCAGCCGCTGGTCTCGCCGTGAAAGCTCACTTTACAGATCAAGAAGGACAGAACCGATGAGCGCAGCTCCGTATTGGCCGCGCATGCTCAAGCGGGCGAACGCCGCGAAATACTGCGAGCTCACGCCGCAGCAGTTCGACGCGGAGGTGTTCGCCGGCCGGCTGCCGGGGTCGGTCGCGATGTCGGGCGGGCCGCGTTGGGATCGCGCCGCACTCGACGCGAGCCTCGACGAGATGTCGAGTGGGGCCAACGACTGGCGGAAGGATCAGCCGGGCCTTGCCGCATGACCTGCCTAAATATGTGAAGCGAGTGCGGTCGAAGGGCCGCGAGTACTTGTATTTCGACACTGGCAAGGTGGTCGACGGCAAGCGCCTGATGACGCGCCTGCCGCCGCTGCGGTCAATGGAGTTCGGGGGCAGTTACGCGGCGCTGATGGGCCACCGCAACCGGAAGACGAAGGCGACGCTTGTCACGGTCCCGGTTCTCGTCGACATGTACCAGCGCGGGGCCGCTTACGGCGCCTTGGCCCCGTCGTCGCGCAAGCTGTACGACATCTACCTTCGCCGCCTCGAGCGCGCGCTGCCGACCGCCCCGGTCAACGGGGTCACCCGCGGCGACATGCGGACGGTGCTGGACAAGATGGCCGCGACGCCGGGCGCGGCAAACGCATTCCTGCGGACGAGCGGCGCGCTATTCGCCTGGGCCGTCGATCGCGAGCATATCGCGAAGAACCCGTGCGACGGAATCACGATGATGGATGGCGGGGAGCACGAGCCTTGGCCGCCGCATGTCCTGCGCGCGGTACTCGCGGCCCAGGACCCCATCGTACGGCTGCTGGCGCATCTGCTCTACTACACCGCGCAGCGTCTCGGCGACGTGCTCAAGATGACATGGTCGGATGTTGCCACCGATCGCGTTGAGGTCCGCCAGGACAAGACGAAAAAGCGCTTGAGCATCCCACTCCATAGCGCGCTAAGCGCGGAGCTTGCGAAGCACGAGCGCGTCGAGGGCGCGATATGCCGGACGCCGCGCGGCGCGCCGCTTCGGGACGACAATGCCCGGAAGATGCTGAAGGCTTTCTCGGCCGCCGCCGGCGCGCCCAGCGTGCCGCACGGCCTGCGGAAGAACGCCGTGATCGCGTTGCTCGAGGCCGGATGCTCAACAGCCGAGACTGCATCGGTCAGCGGCCAATCGCTGCAGATGGTCGAGCATTACGCCCGACAGCGCAACCAGTCGACGCTCGCCGATGCCGCCCTTGCGCGGTGGGAGAGCAAACCGTGAACTTACAAACAGTGGAAAACTCTGCTCGCGACTCGCGCAATTCCGCCAACTCGGGTTATTTGTCAATTAACCCGACAAGATCGAGGGCCTCGAGCAAGGCACGATGCGCGGCCTCGATCCGGGCGACAAGCGCCGCGTCGCCAATCGCATTCGCGTCGATCGTCTTGGGCCAGTGCGCGGTGACGAGGCCGGCGATACGGTCGAGGCTGGCGTGATCGACGAGGAAGCGGGGATCGACCGTCCCGGGATCGGCGACGACCCGCAGGCGCAGACAGGCGGGGCCGCCGCCATTGGCCATCGATTCGCGGACGTCGACAATTTCGAGCGCGCGGATCGGTCCGTTGCCCGCGACATGCTCGCCCAGCCAGCGCCAGACCGGTGCATTGCCGCGCGCTTCCTCGGGCAGGATCAGCGTCATGCCCGCAGCGCGCGAGACGAGCTGCGCGTTGAAGAGATAGGAGCTGACCGCATCCTCCAAGCTGACGCGGGCGCGGGGCACCTCGACAATCTCGACCGAGGGCATCTGCCGTCGCAGATCCTCATAGAAGCGGTCGGCGTCGGCAAAGGCCTGCTCGTGCGTGAACAAAACGGTTTCGTTTGCGACGGCGACCACGTCGTTGTGGAACGCGCCTGCCGCGATCGCCGCATCCGACTGGCGGACGAACAGGGTTCGTGCGGGGTCGAGCCCGTGCCGGCGCGCGATCGCCTCGCTGGCTTCGCGGTGCTGGCGCGCGGGGAACGGGCCGCCGGCTTCGCCATAGACGAAGATTTCGATGCCCGGTGCGCCGTGGGTTTCGCACAGCCGCATATGGTTGGCCGCGCCCTCGTCGCCGAACGGTAGCGGGACGGGCGGGTGCACCGCGAAGGCCGGGTCGGCGAAGGCGATACGCAGCTGCGCGAGCGTTGCTGGCCATTCGTGGCTGCGGTGCGGCATCGTGCCGAGGTTCGCAACGCTCAGGTGGCAGCGCCCGTCCGCGGTATCAGGGGCGGGCGATACGGTGGCGGCATTGGCTGCCCACATCGCCGAGGCCGACATCGCCTGGGCCTGCAGATGCCTTGGTGCGTCCGCATACCGGGTCGCGAGCGAATCGAGCCAGCGATAATCGGGGCGGCGGTGGGGGAGGAGGATCCCCTGCACCAGCCCGAGGTCGAGGTTCGCGCGCATCTTCGCGATCCCCTGCAGCGCAGCGGCGCGAGGCCGTGCGACAGCGCCTGCATTGCGGGTCGCGGCCAGATTGCCGGGGCTCAGCCCTGCGTAATTGTGGCTCGGACCGATCAGGCCGTCGAAATTGATCTCGACGAGGTTGGCGCCGCGCATCAGAGGCGCGCCACGTGGAGGACGGATGCGCCTTCGCTGACGTCCAGCGCCGCCGCGCAGCCTTGCGAGAGGGCGATGCCATCGGCCACCGGGCGGATATCGCCGAACGCACACCGGAAGTCGGCCAGCGTGCCCGTCGCGACCAGCGCTTCGGTCGTGACGTCGCTGGCGGGCAGGGTGTCGGCGATCGTCACGACCTGGGCCGTGCGCGCATCCGCGATCGACCGGACCTTGTCGGTGCGCGCGGTCATCGTCGGCCCGCCGTCGAAGATGTCGACATAATTCTCGAATGCGAACCCCTCATTCTCGAGCATCCGCATCGCCGCCCGGCCGGAGGGGTGCGGCAAGCCGATCGCCGCGCGTGCGCTCTCGGACAGCATCGCGGTGTAGATCGGATGCTTCGGCATCAGATCGGCGATGAACTGATGCCCGTTGATCGCATTGAACTGGTCGGCGTCCTGGAAATTCATCCCGAAGAACCGCCCCGCCAGACCATCCCAGAACGGCGAACCACCCGCCTCGTCGATGATCCCGCGAAGCTCGGCGAGGATCCGGTCGGCGAACCGGGCGCGATGCGCCTTGATAAAGAGATAGCGGCTGCGCGCGAGCAGCAGGCCCAGCCCGCCGGCCCGCTCGCCCGGATGCAGGAACAGCCCGCCGACCTCGCTCGAGCCTTCAAGATCGGTGGCGAGGCTCAGCATGTCGGCGCGGAAGGTTCGCGAGAGCTCGCGGCTGTGCTGCGTCAGCGTGCCGATCCGGTAGCTGTAGAAGGGCCAGCTCTGACCGACATGCGTGAACAGCTGACACGTGCCGCGGACCTCCCCCGTCTCGCAATTCTCGAGGACAAGGACGAACAGTTCGTCGCTGACCACGCCGTCTTCGGCGGGCGCGGTCCGGGCGAAAGCGGCGTGGCTGCGTT
Source organism: Sphingomonas sp. CFBP 13733 (assembly GCF_014841795.1). NCBI lineage: Bacteria > Pseudomonadati > Pseudomonadota > Alphaproteobacteria > Sphingomonadales > Sphingomonadaceae > Sphingomonas > Sphingomonas sp. CFBP 13733. Next base: position 497,277 of record NZ_JACYUP010000001.1, on the reverse strand, counting down.
CGAGCTTGGCGCGCAGCGCGCGGCGATCGGGGGGCAGGTTGGTAAAGCCCCCACCGGTCAGCTTGGCCATCTCGTACAAGGGCTGGAGGTCGCTATCGACCGCCGCGCGGATCCGGAAACTCACAGATGCGTCCTCATAAGCCGTTCTCGCAGATTCGCAGGATGGTGACCGCGGACAGCGCCGCCCGCTCGGTCAGACTCTCGGGGATCATGAATTCGTCCGGCGAATGGATCGCGCCGCCGCGGACCCCCATGGTGTCGACGACCGGCACGCCCGCGGCCGCGATGTTGTTGCCGTCGCACACGCCCCCGGTCGCTTTCCAGGCGATGTCCAGGCCCAGGTCCGCGCCGCTCGCCTTGACCAGCGCGAACAATTGCGCGGCCCCCGTATCGATCGGCTTGGGCGGACGATTGAAGCCGCCATGGACCGCAATCTGGACGTCATGCTCGGCCGCCACCGTCGCGACGACGGCGTCGATATGCGCGCGGGCCTGGGTGATGTCCTCGCGCGTCGCCGGGCGGAAGTTGATGCGAAGAACGGCGACGTCGGGAACGACGTTGTTGGGTCCGCCGCCATCGATCCTTGCGGGATTGACGGACAGCCCGGGCCTGCGGACCTTTGACAGCCGGACCGCGATATCGGCGGCCGCAACCAGCGCGTTGCGGCCCTCCTCGGGATTGCGGCCGGCGTGTGCGCTCCGGCCGCGGACGGTGATCGAGAAATTGCCCGTGCCACCGCGTGCGCCAGCCAGCGTGCCGTCGGCAAGCGCCGGCTCGTAGGTCAGCGCTGCAATCTTCCCTTGCGCCGCGCGAGCGAGCAGGGCGGCAGACGAGAAGGAGCCGGTCTCCTCGTCCGAGTTGATCACCACGTCATAGCCGATCCGTCGACCCAGCGGGCTGGCCTCGATCGTCTTGAGCGCGGCCAGCATCACCGCAAGCCCGCCCTTCATGTCGGCGACGCCGGGTCCGTTGATCGTGCCATCCGGCAGATTCCGCAATGTCTGGAACATGTGGTCGCGCGGATAGACCGTGTCCATGTGACCGGTGAACAGCATCCGCATCGCGGCATCCGGGCGAACGCGAAGATGGAGATGCCGGCCGTGGTCCAGCGGGTTTACGGTGCCATCGATCGCGACGCTATCGGCCGGTTTGGGCTCGACGAGTGTGATATCGCCGGGAAGACACGAAAACGCGTCGGCGAGCAGCCCCGCCATCGTCGCCAGCCCCTCAAGGTTGCGCGTGCCGCTGTTGACCGCGGCCCAGCGCTCCACCTGCTGCAGCATCGCGGCCGCATCAAGCCTGGCGACCGCGCCTGTTTCGTCGTGCGAAAGTCCTCTCATCCCCCGACCCTAGCCTCGCGCGGCGCGGGGGGGAACCGTCAGAAGCTGTAAACCAGCGCGGCACGGCTGGTCGTGTCGGTCGTCATCGATCCCGCCGGCGGTTCGCTTTCATATTGAACGGCATAGGACAGCGACGCCGATAGCGGACCGATCAGTTTCGCGGTCAGCGACGTGGTTCCACCGAGCGTGCTGTTGAACCGCTGGACATAGGCGGATGCGACCTGAGTGACCGACAGGCCGTTAGTGATCCGCCAGCTGAAGTTCAGCGTCCCGCGCCCGGCGATCGCGCTCTGGTTGGTGTTGTCGGTGAAGTCGGTGTTCCGATATGCCGGCCCCAGTTCGAGATCGAGCTTGGTCCTTGCCGATTTCAGCACGCTGTACCCGCCGCCGACCGAGACTGAATAGCGGTTGTTATAGCCGAGGAACCGATCCCCTTCATACTGCGCTGCGCCATAGATATAGGCGCGGTCGTCAATCTTGTAGTTGGGTTCGTAGGACGCGAGATAATGCTCTCGCACGGCGACATTCTGATTTTCCTGGTAATCCGCCTGGGCGTGGAACTTCTGGCGCCAGCGCAGGCCTTCGCGGGTCAGGTCGACGACCGCAGTACCGCCGGCCGTGTCCGAATTACCGGTGGTGAGATAGCCGCCGACTTCCGCCCGGCCACTCCAGAGGTCGAGGAAGCTGGCCTGACGGATGACCTGTGTGCGTTGGGCGGCGCGATCGGCCTTCCATTTTTCTGCGATTGCCAGAACCGCGTCGCCGCTGAGCGGGTCGGCCGCGCGGGCATATTTGACGATCGTCGAGACATCGCTCTCGTTACCCGCATCGAGTGCGGCATCGAGCATCGCCCGGATATTTTCCGGAATCATCACGGTCTGGGCGATGGCGGCCGCGGGGGACAATGCCGTCACCAGGAGGCCGGCGAGAAGCGGGAGACGGAAACAGCGCATAATCGGGTCAAAATCGCGACAGGAGGAGGGGCTGGATCGGCACACAGCGTTCCGTAGCGTCACCACGCCGCGTTGGGAACGGTTCAGCGCGGTCCGCTTGCGCCGAGATGTGGCGCGAAGGCGGCCAGCACCTCCTCGTAGAGGCGTTTCTTGAACGGAACGATCACTGCGGGGAGTTCGGCGGGGTCGATCCAGCGCCAGGCGTCGAATTCGGCATGCTCGGTGTCGATCGCGATATCCCCGTCACCGCCGTGGAAGCGGTAGAGGAACCAGCGCTGCCGCTGGCCGCGCCAACGGCCCTTCCAGACCTTGCCGAGAAGTTCGGGGGGAAGATCGTAGACGAACTCGCCCGGGGCCTGCGCGATCAGCGTGACCTTGTCGGGCGAGACGCCGGTTTCCTCGCCCAGTTCGCGAAGGGCCGCGGTCTCAGGGTCCTCGCCGGGGTCGATCCCGCCCTGCGGCATCTGCCACGCGTCGAGCGTCGAGTCGCTGCGGCGGCCGACGAACACCCGGCCCGCTCCGTTGATCAGCATGATGCCCGCGCAGGGACGATAGGGCAGGGTGGTCGGATCGGTCATCCCTGCCCATTCGAGTGTTTCCTGACCGTCCGCAAGCCCGAAGACGGTCGAGCCGCGCCACGCGATCATGCATCCTCCGAAAGGACTCCGCGTTGAGCGCAGGACATGGTGGTCGCGTATGATAGGAGCAGGGGGATGAGGCGGACCTTGGTGAAGTGGCGGGGTTTGTCCGCGCCGTCGACGATCGGCGCGGATCAATCGTGCGGTCGGTCGCGATGATCCATGTCGTCCACCATCCCGATTATGTGACCCCGGCGCCCGCCCGGTCGACCTATCGCTGGAACAAGAATGGGCTCATCCGCGATCTGCTGCGCGCGCATGGCAGCGCGGTGGCCTGGCACGAGCCGCGCGCGACGCCGCGCGAATGGCTCGAGGCGGTCCATGAGCCGGGCTATGTCGCCGAGGTTCTTGAAGCCCGCGTGCCGCCCTTGAAAGAACGCAGGATCGGTTTTCCGGTCAGCGCCGCCGTTGCCCGCCGCGCCGCGATCGTTCCTGACGGCACCTGGGTCGCAGCAGTCCTCGCCTTGCGCCACGGCTTTGCCGCCAACACCGCGGGCGGCAGTCATCATGCGCTTGCCGATACGGGCGCGGGCTATTGCGTGTTCAACGATCTCGCCGTCGCTGCGGTCCGCCTGGTCGAGGAGGGCAGCGTCGAGCGGGTCTTGGTGGTTGATTGCGACGTCCATCAGGGCGATGGCACCGCCGCTCTGCTCGCGGGCCGGCCGGGGATCGCCACCTATTCGATCCATGCGGACAAGAACTTTCCGGTTCGAAAAGCGCAGTCGACGCTCGACGTACCGCTGCCTGACGGCGTCGACGATGACCAGTATCTGGCGACGCTGGAAGAGACGCTGGTCCCGTTGCTCGATTCCTTTGGCGCGGACTTGATCCTGTATCAGGCTGGGGTGGATCCCTTTGCAGGAGACCGGCTCGGCCGGCTGTCGCTGACGCTCGACGGACTGGTACGACGCGAACGCCTGATCGCGCGGCTGGCGATCGAGCGCGGCATCCCGCTCGCGAGCACCGTCGGCGGCGGCTATGGCGACGATGCGCTCGCCATTGCCGAGCGCCATGTCACTGCGCTCATGACACTTGGTGCGGCATTCGAGGATGCCAAGGGAACCGCAATGGCCTCCAAAGTGTAGCAGCAGGCGATGACAACACCCGTACTTCTCTGGCTTCGCCAGGACCTTCGCCTGCATGACCACCCGGCGCTCGTCGCCGCCACGCAGGAAGGGCCGGTGATCCCCGTCTATATCCTCGACGACGACGCGCCCGGCGACTGGGCAATCGGCGGTGCCCAGCGCTGGTGGCTCCATCACAGCCTCGAGGCGTTCGCCAAGTCGCTCGACAAGAAGGGCTCCCGCCTCATCCTGCGGCGGGGCGATGCGGTTGCGACGCTGCAGTCGCTGATGACGGAGACGGGCGCGGAGCGGGTGTTCGCGACACGCCAGTATGAGCCATGGTGGCGCAAGGCCGAGGATGCGCTCGGCGACGCGATCTGCCTCCATGATGGCAACCAGCTGGCTCGGGTCGAGAGCGTCACGACCGGAGCAGGCGGGCAGTTCCGTGTCTATTCGTCGTTCTGGAAAGCATTGTCGCAGATGATGCCGCCACCGGAATCGGTGGCGATGCCGCGCAAGATCGATGCGCCGGAGACGTGGCCGGAATCGGACGCGGTGGAGAGCTGGAAGCTGTTGCCGACCAAGCCCGACTGGTCGGGTGGCTTTTCCAACTGGCGCCCCGGTGAGGACGCCGCGCGGAAGGCGGTGGCGCGGTTCGCGGACGTCGCCGACGATTACGACCACGACCGCAACAGACCCTCGACCGAGGGGACGTCCCGGCTGTCCCCGCATCTTCATTTCGGCGAGATCAGTCCTCGCCAGGTCTGGCATGCCGTCTCGGGACACGGCGACGGCGTCACGACGTTCCGCAAGGAAGTGGCGTGGCGTGATTTCACGCAGGGCGTGGTGCTGGCGCTCCCCGATTATGCCCGCCGCAACGGAAGGCCGGCGTTCGATGCGTTGCCATGGCGCACCGGCAAGGCGGCGGCGTCCGATCTGAAAGCGTGGCAGACCGGTCGGACAGGCTATCCGATCGTTGATGCAGGGATGCGGCAGCTCTGGGCGACGGGCTGGATGCACAATCGCGTCCGGATGATCACGGCGAGCTTCCTCGTCAAACATCTGCTGCTCGACTGGCGCGAGGGCGAACGCTGGTTCTGGGACTGTCTGGTCGACGCGGACTACGGCAATAATTCAGTCAACTGGCAATGGGTCGCGGGCACGGGGGTCGATTCGAACATGTTCGGCCGGATCATGGCGCCGCTGTCGCAATCGGAAAAATTCGATGCGGGCGACTATATCCGCCAATGGGTGCCCGAGCTCGCCGGGGTTACGGGCGACGCGATCCACGACCCGGACGAGTCCGGGTGCCGGCCGCGCGACTATCCCGCCAAGATCATCGGTCACCGCGAGGCACGCGAGCGCGCGCTGGAGGCCGGGCGGCACGCGCGCTGACGCCTTTTGGCACGCGCCTCTTTCCTAGGTGGCGACGCTGTTGCATGGAGCGCCGCGATGACCGCCGCCCATGCCTTTGACGACGCCGCTACAGGGCGCGCAACCAGTGCCGCACGCCTGACCGCGCCGCTATTCCACCGCCTGCTCGACCGGATCGATGCAGGGCTCGAGAGCGGCGGTATCGAGGCGAGCTTGCCTGACGGCACCCGCCGTTTGCTGGGAGGGCGTGCACCCGGGCCGATGCCGATCGTTACCGTCCATCGCTGGCGGGCATTGGTAAGGCTGGCAACGGCCGGATCGGTCGGCTGGTATGAAGGCTGGACCGCGGGCGACTGGTCGAGCCCGGATCCGGTCCCGTTGTTCGACCTGTTCATGCGCAACCGTATATCGTTGGGCCGGACGGCGCGATCGGGTGGGGTTGCGCGACTCTCGGCTCGTGCATGGCACTGGATGCGGCGCAACCACCGGACGGGATCCCGGCGCAACATCGCCGCGCATTATGATCTCGGCAACGATTTCTACGAGACGTGGCTCGATCCCAGCCTGACCTATTCGAGCGCGTTGTTTGCCGAGCCGATCAGCGAGGCCGAACCGCTCGAGCGCGCCCAGACGACGAAGCTCCAGGCCATCCTCGACAGGACGGGTACGCAGCCCGGTGATCGAATCCTCGAGATCGGCTGCGGCTGGGGGTCCTTCGCGACCCTGGCCGCGCAGTCCGGTGTCGACGTGCACGGCCTCACCCTGTCGACCGAGCAGAAGCGACAGGTCGACGCGCGGATGGCCGAGGCAGGGCTGACCGGGGTGACCGTCTCGCTGACCGATTACCGCGACGTCGTCGGCACTTATGACGCGGTGGCCAGTATCGAAATGGTCGAGGCGGTGGGTGAGGCCTATTGGCCGGCCTATCTCGACGCTGTCGCGCGAGCGCTGAAACCCGGAGGCCGTGCCGCGCTTCAATATATCACGATCGACGATGCGATCTTCGATGCCTATTCGACGAGCGTCGACTTCATCCAGCGCTACATTTTTCCCGGCGGCATGCTGCTGTCCGAGCCGCGGTTCCGCGCCCTGGCGGGGGCACGCGGGTTGATATGGGAGGATCCACGCAGCTTCGGCCTGCACTATGCCGAGACATGCCGGCGTTGGCGGGTCGCTTTCGACGCCGCCGTCGCGCAGGGGCGCCTGCCGGCACGGCTCGACGCGAAGTTCGTCGCGTTGTGGCGCTATTATCTGATGTATTGCGAGGGCGGGTTCCGCGGTGGCGGTATCGACGTCGCACAGGTGACGCTGGTGAAGCGACGCTGATCGTCCGCCCCGCAAGGGAAGGATTTAGGCGACGCGCTCGAAATGGCCGGGTTCGAACCCGTCGACAGCCAGCGCGACGATGCGGTCGGCGACGACCTGCGGATCCTTGACCGAGTTCGGATCCTCGCCCGGATAGGCGCGTGCGCGCATCTTCGTACGGGTCGCGCCGGGATCGACGATCGCGGTGCGGATGCCGCTGATCTCGGCCATCTCGTCCCCGTAAGCGTCGAGCAGCGTCTCGAACGCCGCCTTCGAGGCACCGTAGAGCCCCCAATAAGCGCGCGGCTTGCGGCCGACGCTCGACGTGACGCCGATCACGCGCGCCGACTTCGCCCTCTTCAGCATCGGATCGAACGCGGCGATCATCGCCGCCTGCGCGCTGACGTTGAGCGTGAGGACCTGCGCCATTTCCTTCGGATCGATAGCCGGGACCGACGACAGCGATCCCAGCATGCCCGCATTCAGCACGAGGATGTGGAGCGCATCCCAGCGATCCCCGATCGCACTTGCGAGCCGGCCGATCGCTTCGCTCTCGGCGAGGTCAAGCGGCGCAATCGTCGCGGACCCGCCGGCGTCGTGGATCGCCGTCTCGACCTCTTCGAGGCCGCCCGGCGTGCGCGCGGTCAGAACTACATGCGCGCCCTTTGCAGCGAGCGCGATCGCGGTGGCGGCGCCGATGCCGCGGCTTGCACCGGTGACCAGCGCAAGCCGGCCTTCGAGAGGCTTGTCGGTCATTCTAGCTCCAGGACTTGTCAGATGACGCGTTCGGCGAGCATCGCGAACTGATCGACCTCGGCGCCCTCGTCATGATCGGTCAGCGTGGTCGGGTAATCGCCAGTGAAGCACGCGTCGCAATATTTCGGTCGGATATCCGCGCGCTTGGCCTCACCGAGCGCCTTGTACAGCCCGTCGATCGAGATGAAGTTGAGGCTGTCGGCGTGGATGAAGCCCGTCATGCCGCCCAGATCGAGCTTGGCCGCGAGCAGCTTGGCGCGCTCCGGCGTGTCGACGCCGTAGAAGCAGGAGTGGCGGGTCGGCGGGCTGGCGATGCGCATATGGACTTCGGCTGCGCCCGCCTCGCGCATCATCTGGACGATCTTGAGCGAGGTCGTGCCGCGGACGATCGAATCATCGACGAGGATGACGCGCTTGCCCTTGATCAGCGCACGGTTGGCATTGTGCTTCAGCTTCACGCCGAGATGGCGGACCTTGTCGCCCGGCGAGATGAAGGTGCGACCGACATAATGCGAGCGGATGATCCCGAGCTCGAACGGAATCCCCGATTGCTGTGCATAGCCGATCGCCGCGGGGGTGCCCGAGTCGGGGACCGGGATGACGAGATCGGCATCGACCGGCGATTCGATCGCGAGCTGCGCGCCGATCGCTTTGCGCACCGAATAGACCGAATGGTCGTCGACGATCGAATCGGGGCGCGAGAAATAGACCCATTCGAAGATGCACGGCCGCGCCGCCATCGGCGCGAACGGGCGGATCGAGCGGATTTCGGACCCCTGGACGATCACGAGTTCGCCCGGCTCGACCGCGCGGACGAAGGTCGCGCCGACGACGTCGAGCGCGACCGTTTCGGACGCAAAGATCACCGCGTCGCCAAGCTTGCCCATGACGAGCGGCCGGATGCCCAGCGGATCGCGGCAGGCGATCATCCCCTCGGGCGTCATCACGATGAGCGAATAGGCACCCTCGACCTGCTTCAGCGCGTCGATGAAGCGATCGAGCAGCGTGCGATAGTTCGACGTCGCGACGAGATGGATGATCGTCTCTGTGTCGCTGGTCGACTGGAAGATCGAGCCGCGACGCACGAGCTCGCGACGCAGCCGCATCGCGTTTGAGATATTGCCGTTATGCGCGATCGCGAAACCGCCCGTCGACAACTCGGCGTACAGCGGCTGGACGTTGCGGAGCGCGGTCTCGCCCGTCGTCGAATAGCGGACATGCCCGCAGGCGACCGTGCCCGGCAGTGCGCGAATCACGTCGTCGCGATCGAAGTTCCCGGCGACATGCCCCATCGCGCGGTGCGTATGGAAATGCGCCCCATCGAACGTCGTTATGCCGGCGGCTTCCTGCCCGCGATGCTGCAGCGCATGGAGGCCCAGGGCGACAAGCGCCGCCGCGCCGTCGGTGGCCGAGACGCCAAACACCCCGCATTCTTCACGGAGTTTGTCGTCATCATAAGGGTTTGTGGTCAGCATGCCGGGTCTCACGTCGTGCGGAGCATGCCCTATAGTCGCGGTTCACACGTTTGTCGCCTCCTTGTAATAACATTGCGCAATGGGTTTGATCTCTCGCGTCGCTTCGCGCCCGCTTTCTGGTATGTCCCCGGGCATGACACACAGCCGCGACACGGGCCTGACGCTCGATCCGAAGTTCGATTCCTCCGGCCTGCTGACGGCGGTCGTCACCGACCGCGTGTCGGGCGATGTCTTGATGGTGGCGCACATGAATGCTGATGCGCTGGCGCAGACCCAGGCGACCGGCGAAGCGCATTTCTGGTCGCGGAGCCGACAGGCCTTGTGGCGCAAGGGGGAGACGTCGGGCAATGTGCTGCGCGTCGCCGAACTCCGGATCGACTGCGACCAGGACGCGATATGGGTGATCGCCGATGCCGCGGGCCCGGCCTGTCACACCGGCGAACGTACCTGTTTTTTCCGGCGTATAGAGGGTGATGGCCTGGTGACCGCCGAATGAGCCACTGGCGTGGCGGGCTCATGCTCCTGCTGTCGCTGCTGGCCGGATGCGACGGTGCGTCGACCAGCATCACCAATACCGAAAGCACGCCCGGTTCGCGGCTCGAGTCGGCGGCGCGGAGCGCGGGTATCGTTGGTGATCCCGGTGCCGCGCTTCAGGGCTCCTGGGCGCGCGATACCGACCGGATCTGCATCATCGGGACCGAGCGGGTCAGCCGGATCGGCGTCAGCGTCGATTATGGCGAAGCTCAGAGCTGCGCTGCATCGGGGACAGTCGAGCGCTCCGGCGAGCGGCTGCAGATGACGTTCGGCAAATGCGCATTCGATGCGCGGTTCGACGGGGATCGCATCACGTTCCCCGCCGACATGCCCGAAGCGTGCGAAGCGCTGTGTGCGGGACGTGCCTCGCTTGCCGCGGTGACGGTCGATCGGTTGAGCGAGTCGCGGTCCGAGGCGGCCACGCTGCGCTCGAAGGCGGGCAAATTTCTATGCCGAGATTGACGTTGACGTAAACGAGAGCTAAATGTTCCGGCATGGCGACCAGAGCATCCCCGGCAGAACGGGCATCTCCCGAATCCTATGCGGTGATCGAACCGCGGCATGATCGCGACGATTTCACGATATCGGATCTGTCGAGCGAGTTTGACGTGACCGCGCGCGCACTTCGCTTCTACGAAGACGAAGGGCTGATCGCGCCCGAGCGACGCGGCACGCAGCGTATCTACTCGCACCGTGACCGCGCACGGCTCGCATGGATCCTGCGCGGCAAGCGTGTCGGCTTCAGCCTTGGCGAGATTCGCGAGATGATCGACCTTTACGACGTCGGCGACGGGCGTCGTGCGCAGCGTCAGGTCGTGATCGAGCGCAGCCAGTCGCGGATCGCGCTGCTGACCGCCCAGAAGCGGGATATCGACGCCGCCATCGACGAACTCACCAATTTCGTGGCCCTTCTCGAAGTCGGCCGCGCCAATGACCAGCAAGGATAGACCATGCCCCAATATACGCCCCCCGTCCGCGACACGCGCTTCGTCCTCGAACAGGTCGTTGGCCTCGACCGCTACAGCAACCTGCCGGGCTTCGATGCGGCATCCCCCGACGTTGTCGACGCGGTGCTGGAAGAGGGCGGCAAGTTCGTCGCCGAAGTGCTGTTCCCGCTCAACCTGTCGGGGGATCAGCAGGGCTGCACCCGCCACGAGGACGGCTCGGTCACGACGCCCGACGGCTTCAAGGAGGCGTACAAGCAGTATGTCGAGAGCGGCTGGGCTACGCTTGGCAACCAGCCCGAATATGGCGGGCAGGGGATGCCGCACGTAGTCTCGACCGCTTTCCAGGAATACATGATTTCGTCGAACATGGCGTTCGCGATGTATCCCGGCCTGACGCATGGCGCGATTGCCGCGCTGGTCGCCAAGGGATCGGACGAACAGAAGGCGATGTACGTGCCGAAGATGGTGTCGGGCGAATGGGGCGGGACGATGAACCTGACCGAGCCGCAGTGCGGCACCGATCTGGGCTTGATCCGTACCAAGGCCGAGCCGCAGGCGGACGGGTCCTATGCGATCACCGGTACGAAGATCTTCATCTCGAGCGGCGAGCATGACCTGACCGAGAACATCATCCACCTCGTCCTCGCCAAGACGCCGGGCGCGCCGGACAGCTCGAAGGGCATCTCGCTGTTCGTGGTGCCGAAGTTCCTCGTCAATGCTGACGGGTCGCTCGGCGATCGCAACGGCGTCACCTGCGGGTCGATCGAGCACAAGATGGGGATCCACGCCAACTCGACCTGCGTGATGAACTATGACTCGGCGACCGGCTGGCTCGTCGGCGACGAGATGAAGGGCCTCGCCGCGATGTTCATCATGATGAACGCGGCGCGCCTGGGTGTCGGCCTGCAGGGGCTGGGCGTGGCCGAGGTCGCGTACCAAAATGCGGTGCAATATGCGCAGGACCGTCGCCAGGGCCGCGCGCTGACCGGGCCGAAGGAGCCGCAGGAGAAGGCCGACTCGCTGTTCGTCCATCCTGACGTGCGCCGCATGCTGATGGAGGGCAAGGCGATGACCGAGGGGTTGCGCGCGCTGATTCTGTGGACCGCGCTGCAGGGCGATCTCGAGCATAACGCCGCGACCGAGGAAGAGCGTCAGCTGGCGGGCGACATGATCAGCCTGCTGACCCCGGTCATCAAGGGCTATGGCACCGACAAGGGCTATGAGATCGCGACCAACGCGCAGCAGGTCTATGGCGGTCATGGTTACATCGCCGAATGGGGCATGGAGCAATATGTGCGCGATGCGCGGATCGCGATGATCTACGAGGGCACCAACGGCGTGCAGGCGATGGATCTGGTCGGTCGCAAGCTGGCGCAGAACGGCGGTCGCGGGATCCAGGCGTTCTTCAAGCTGGTCGCGGACGACGTCGCTGCCGCGAAGGGCGACGCAGCCACCGCGGGCTTTGCCGAGGCGCTGGAAAAGGCGAACGGCCAGCTTCAGGCGGCGACGATGTGGTTCATGGCGAACGGCATGAAGAACCCCGAGAATGTCGGCGCCGGTGCGGTCAGCTACATGCATCTGATGGGCATCGTCGCGGTCGGCGCGATGTGGCTGCGGATGGCGGTTGCCGCGACGAAGCTGAAGGCGGCCGGTGAGGGCGAGGCGGCGTTCCTCGACGCCAAGCTGATCACCGCGCGTTTCTATGCCGAGCGGATCCTGCCGGACGCGGGCGCGCTGCGTCGCAAGATCGAGGGCGGCGCGGAGTCGCTGATGGCGCTGCCCCCGGAGATGTTCATGGCGGCGTGATCGCCATCCTCAAGGCGTGAAGGGCGCGGGCATCGGGATATTCTCCCGCGGCCCGCGCCCTTTTTTTGTCCATGTCACTCGGACAAAAAAGGGGAGCCGTTGCCGGCTCCCCTGTCGCTCTATCGATGGTGGTCCGGTCAGAAGCTGACGCGGACACCGGCGTAATAGCGGCGGCCGAGCGGATCATAGGTGCCCGCATCGGTATCCTGGCCGGCCGACGCGCCGATATCGGCGAGGTATGGCGGCTTGTTGTTGAGCAGGTTGGACCCGCCGACATAGAATTCGAAGCCTTCGCCGGCCTGGAAGCGGAGCTGCGAGTCGAGGTAGAATTGCGGCTTCACGCGGTAGTCGGGGTTGCTGCCCGGGCGGGCGCCCGTCAGCTGGTCGTCGAGGCTTGCCTGGCTGATCCATGTGCCCGTCATCGTCAGTCCGACGCCGTCGATGTCGTATGACGCGTTCGTCGTGAAGCGATCCCGCGACGCACCGATCTCGCCGGCGAAATAGTCGCGCTCCGAACCCGGCAGCGGCACCGTGAACCCGCTGATCAGGTGAGTGTAGGACACCTTCATGCCGAGCGTCCCGCCAAGCCCGAGGCTCTCGAGATTCTGGCGATAGGCGACGGTCGTGTCGATACCCGACGTCTTGATGCCGCCGCTGTTGAGCGGGCTGCTGTTGACCTCGTCGAGCGAACCGGCGCTGTTCGCACCCTGCGCGGCAGCGCGGCGCACCACCAGATTGCAGAAGTCCGAGTCTTCCGCGTTGTAGCACTGGTTGAGGATGAACTGCAGCGGCGTCGTGGTGATCGCACCCTTGATCCGGATGTTGAAGTAATCGACCGTCACGACCAGATTGCGCAGCGCATCGATCGACCGGGGGTTGACGACAACACCGGCGGTGAACGAGTCACCCTTCTCTTCCTGCAGGTCAGGATTGCCGCCGGCGAAGCTGGTGATGCCCTGACGATCCGCCTGTCCGATCGTGAACTGACCATTCTGTGCGATGTTCGCGGCAACACCGGGGGCTGCGCGGCAGTTGACGGCGAGCGTGCCGGTCGCGGCCGCGGTCACGCCTGCGCAGGGGTCGACCAGACCATTCGGGAAGTCCTGCTGGTTCGGCTGGAACAGCTCGTTGATGTTGGGGGCGCGAACCGAACGCGCCTGCATCACGCGGAAGCGGACGTCCTCGATCGGCGCCCACTCGCCGCCGTAATTGTAGCTGTAGGTCGTCCCGATCGTCGAATAGTTCGACACGCGGATCGCACCGCGGACCGACAGCGAGTGGAAGAACGGGCGATCCTGGAGCAACGGCACGATCGTCTCGGCGAAACCCTCGATCAGGTCGAAGCTGCCGCGCGTGGACGGCAGTGCGTTGTTACCATTCAGGCCCTGCTGCGTAAGAAGATCGAACACGTTGCTGCTCGTCTCGCGACGATATTCGGTGCCGATGCTGACGCCGACCGGATCCGCGCCGAACAGCGAGAACAGCTTGCCCGAGACGTTGGCGCCGCCAACCGTCTGCGTGACCTTCGTCGACAACGTCGTCGGCACCGCGAGGTACGAGGCGGCAGGTGTCAGTGCGCCCGCGCCGTAGATGTTCGCGGGAATGCAGCCGGCTGCGCGTGCGGCGGGATCGGCGCAGACGATCTGGCCGCTCGTCGGATCGCGATACGCATTGAGCGCCTGCGTGAAGTTCAGGCTGTTATACTGGCCGTTGCCGGTCTGGTTCTCGACCGTCTGGCCGTAGATGCCATAAACCTCGTAGTTGAAGCGGTCCTCGAGGAACTTGCCGTTGGCGCCGCCCGCAAACCGGAACAGCTCTCGGCTCGACGAGCTCGTGCGCGGACCGAAGTCGTTGAGGCGACGATCGAAGCTGATGTCGCGAAGACCATCGCCGTTCGTGTCGGTGGCAGCGTTGAAGATCGCATCCGGCACGAACGGATTGCGGTACTGAACACCACCAACGATGCTCTCGATCGCGATCTGGCCGTCATTGGGAATATCGACGAGGTCGGAGCTCAGCGGGAACGCTTCGATGACCGTCTTGACCTTCGTCTTGGCGTAGTTGCCCTCGACGAACAGGTTGAGCGCTGGCGAAACTTCGAAGTTCGCACGACCCGCAGCGGTATAACGCTCAACGGGCACCGCGAGATAGCGGAAGTCCGAGCGATTAAACCCAGGCGCGTCGGGGCACGCGGCGCTTGAACATTCGAAGAGTGAACCATCGGGGTTGTAGCTGAAGCCGCGACGGTTGTCGCCGGTACCCGTGACATAGCGTCCCTGTGGCGCAAAGCCCGACAGCAGCGTGCTACGCGTAAACAGGTCGGCATCGTTACCGGTCGTCAAGGCGAGGCTGCTCGAATCCACCGCGCTTGAACCCGCCTCGGTGAAGCGATCCTTCTTCAGCACGGTGCCCTGCTTCGAATAGCCGCCGAACAGCATGATATTGCCACGGCCATCGGCGAAGTTCTTGCCGACCAGCGCGTTGACCTGGCGATCGGCGCCATCGCCATATTGCGAAATGCCCATCTGGCCGTCGAGCTGGATGCCTTCGAACTTGGTCTTGTAGATCATGTTGACGACGCCCGCGACGGCGTCCGAGCCATAGACCGCGGACGCGCCGCCGGTCAGGACGTCGACGCGCTCGAGGAACTGCGTCGGGATGACGTTGAGATCGACTGCGCTGCTGCCGGGCAGACCTGCGACGAACCGGCGGCCGTTGACGAGGACTAGCGTGCGGTCGTCGCCGAGGTTGCGCAGATTGACCGTCGCCACGCCCGCGCCCTGCGTCGCAAAGCTCGAATTGGTGCGGCTGACGCCCGGGGTGCCGAATGCCGGATTCTGGAGCAGGACGTCCTGGACGTTGATCGCTCCGGCCTGCTGGATCTGCGCGATGCCGACGCTCTGGAGCGGCGAGGCGGCGGTGGCCGACGGCGACGCGATGCGCGAGCCGGTCACGACGATCTCGTCTGCCGGCGCTTCTGCAGCACCCTGCGGGTTCTGATCCGTCGCGGCCTGGGTCGGGGTTGCCGGCTCCAAGGCCTCTGCCTGAGCGGCTGCCTCGGGCGTGGCCGCAGGCGTCGCCGGCGCGGTTTGCGCGGCAGCGGGGAGCGTGGAAACCGCAACGAGGAGGCTCGTGGCGAGCAGACTGCGACGATAGGCTGGGGTCATTTAATACTCTCGACTGAAACATTCCGCCGAAGGGGCAAAGCCGCTGACCTTCGTCGATGCGCCGCCGTTAGGCCGCGCGGCGCGGCCCGATCCACTCGATTGAGACGAATAGGATCGTTTTTTTACAATGTGTTTCATCCTTGCAACAGTCTGGAGGGATTGGGTTTCCAGCGCCTCGGGCTGACGCGCCGGAGCCGCCAAGCGTGCAGGTGAGGCACCCGATCAGCCGCATGCGATTTCCCGATCGCCGTCTTCCCCCGGGGGGCGCTGTTGGCGTAGACGGAGCCATGGCGGTTACCGTGTTTCCCGATCCCGTTGCGAAGAGTGTCTCCGGGACATGACGGTCCCCGGAACATGGGCGACCGTTCTGGCGGGCGTTGCGACGCTGCTGCTGCTCGGGCTTGGCGGGCTGCTGCTGTTCCTGGGATTGCGCGCGCGCGCCGGGGTCGCGACGACCCTTGCCGAGAATGCGACGATGCGCGCGTTGCTCGATGGGTCGCCAGCCGTCGCGACGGTCGTCCGCTCGGATGGACGAGTGGAGATGCCGCAGCGGATGGCGGACTGGCTGGGTATTCCGGCGCCACGCTATCTGATGGATCTGGCGGGTCAGGAATCCGGGCTCTCACCCGAGGATGCTGCCGCGCTGACCGCCGATGTGACTGCTGCACAGCGTTCGGGCCGGCCCTTTGTTCGTGCAGTCCGCCCCGTCGGTTCGACGCGGGCCATCACGTTGCGCGGCGCGCGTGCGCCCGGCGCGATGGGGGCAACTGGCAGCATCCTGATCTGGGCGTTCGATGCAACGGACAGCGAATCCGAGATCAAGCGCCTCGGCACCGAGACGGCGCGGCTTGGTGCCGCCTATGAGGCGCTGACCGGGCTAATCGAAGCAGCGCCGCTGCCGATGTGGTACCGGGCGCGCGATCTCAGGCTGTCGATGGTCAATTCCGCCTATGTCGCGGCCGTCGAGGGCCAGGATGCGCAGGACGTGGTCGCGCGCGGCCTCGAACTCGTCGAGGGATCGGGGCGCGGCGGGCCGCTGGCTGGTGCCGCCGCCGCGCGCGAGCAGGGGCGGCCGCACCAGCAGGTCCTGCCCGCGACGATCGACGGGGCCCGTCGGTCGCTCCAGATCTATGACGTGCCGCTCCCGACCGGCGGGGTGGCGGGCTTTGCGATCGACATCGAGGATCTCGAGCAGGCGCGCTCGGGCGCCAAGCGCTTTGCCGAGGCGCAGCGGGCGATGCTCGACCGGTTGTCGGCGGGGGTCGCGCAGTTCGGTGGCGACCGCGGCCTGGTCTTCTGCAACCAGCCGTTCCGGCGCATGTTCGCGATGCGGGCGGAGTGGCTCGCCGACCGTCCCGAATTCGACCGCGTGCTCGAACGGATGCGCGAAGCGGACAGGCTCCCGGAGGTCCGCGACTTTCCGGCATGGAAGGCCGAGCGTCGCGCATGGTTCATGCAGACCGGGACCATGCCGAACGGCGGCGCGAGCGAGGAGATCTGGCACCTGCGCGGCGGTACGCATTTGCGCGTTGTCGCCCAGCCCTTGCCCGATGGCGGGCTGTTGCTGATCTTCGAGGACCGCACCGAGCATGTCCAGCTCGCCAGCGCGCGCGACACGCTGCTGCGCGTCCGTACCGCCACCTTCGACAACCTGTTCGAGGCGCTCGGCGTGTTCGCCGCCGACGGCCGGCTGCAATTGTGGAATAACCGATTCAGGGTGCTGTGGGGCCTCGAAGAGGAATTCCTTGCGGGTCATCCGCGTGTCGACGTCTTTGCCGATGCGGCCGCGGGCAAGTTGATGACGCCCAACCGGTCGGCGCTGATCCCCGATCTCGTGCGATCGGCGACCGCCGGACGGCAGCAGCGCGGGGGCCGCGTCGCCTTTGCCGACGGCCGGCATTTCGAATTTGCGGGCGTCCCGCTGCCCGACGGCAACGCATTGTTCACGATGCTCGACATTACCGACAGCCGGCGTGCGGAGCAGGCCCTGCGCGAACGAGCGAACGCGCTCGAGGCGGCGGACAAGGTGAAGACGGCGTTCGTCGCGAACATGAGCTATGAACTTAAGACGCCGCTGACGTCGATCAGTGGTTTCGCCGAGATGCTGCACGGTGGCTATGCCGGGCCGATGAGCGAACAGGCCGGGGGGTATCTCGAGGCCATTCTCGAATCGGTCGAGCGGCTCGGGCTGTTGGTCGACGACGTGCTCGACCTGACCCGGACCGAGAGCGAGAGCACCGAGATGGTGCGCACCGATGTCGAGCTGGCGGTGGTCGCCCGCGCCGCGGCAGGTTCGATCCAGGCCACCGCGCGGCGCCGCAAGCTCGACTTCGCGATCGAGATCGGGCGCTCGACCGGGCGCATCTGCGGCGATCCCAAGCGATTGCGCGAGATCGTCGAGCATCTGCTGCGTCACGCAGTGGCCGGTACGCCCGAGGGGGGGCGGATCCTCCTGCACGCCGACGGTAACGCGACGCATGCACGGATCGTCGTGTCGGATGACGGCGCGGGGATGAGCGCGGAAGGTGTCGCGCATGCGTTCGACCGGTTCGCCGAATCCAAGACGATCGGCGATCGTGCGCTCGGGCTCGGCCTGCCGCTCGCCAAGCAGTTCGTCGAGGCGCATAACGGCACGATCGATCTCGTATCCGAACCCGGAAACGGCACGCTGATCACGGTCGAACTGCCGCGGAGATGATCATCGCCTTGAAGAGACACGCACGCTACGCAGGTTCCAGCGCATGACGGTGCTGCGGTTAGAGGATCCCGCCGCGACCGAGGCGTTCGGCGCGAAACTGGCAGCGCGCGTCAAGGCGGGTGACGTGATTGCGCTGACGGGGACGCTTGGCGCGGGGAAGACGAGCCTGGCACGCGGCCTGCTGGCCGCGCTCGGTCTGATCGGCGAAGCGCCATCGCCGAGTTTCGCGATCGTTCAGCCCTATGCACCCCCCGAGGTGCGTCTGCCCGTGCTGCACGTCGATCTGTACCGGATCGATGATCCGGACGAGATCGTCGAGCTCGGGCTTGACGACGCGCGCTATGATTCCGTGCTGATTGTCGAATGGCCAGAGCGGGCGGGCCCAGATTATTGGCCGGACGCGCTTCGGCTCGACCTCACGATCGAACCGGACGGCACGCGCGGCTTGACAGCCGGAGTGCCGGAGGGTTGGACGCGGCGATGGCCGATATGACACCCCCGGCGGGCGCCGCCGCATTTCTCGACGCGCATGGCTGGACGGGGGCGACGCTCCTGCCGGTTGCGGGGGATGCCTCCTTCCGTCGCTATTTCCGCGTCGTCGCCGGGCCGCGCCACGCAATCCTGATGGACGCGCCGCCGCCACATGAAGACCCGCGCCCGTTCATCGCGGTCGCACAGTGGCTGGTCGAGCGGACGTTCCGGGCACCCGCGATCCTCGCGAGCGACCTGACGCAGGGGCTCGTGCTGATCGAGGATTTTGGCGATGATCGGTTGCGCGAGGCGATCGACGCATCGTCCGACAAGGGCATGGCGCTCTACGCGCCCGCGATCGACCTGCTCGGCCGTCTTCATTCGCACCCGGCCGGACCATTCGCACCCTATGATCGTGCCGTCCTGGCGCGCGAGGCCGCGCTGTTCGTCGACTGGTATTGCCCGGCCATCGGGATCGTCCCGGACCGGGCGGGCTGGGATGCGGCATGGGACGCCGTGTTCGATCACGGGATCGCGACCGACCCGGTTACTGTCCTGCGCGATTATCATGCCGAGAACCTGATGCTGCTCGCGCCGGACGGAGCGCTCGGCCTGCTCGACTTCCAGGATGCGCTCGCCGGGCACCCGGCCTATGACCTCGTGTCGCTGTTGCAGGATGCCCGCCGCGACGTCGATCCGGTGGTCGAGGCAGCGATGCTCGCGCGCTACCGCGAATCAACGGGCGTCGGTGACGATTTCCTCGACGCCTATCATGTGCTCGGCGCGCAGCGGAACGCCAAGATCCTCGGCATCTTCACGCGGCTGTGGAAGCGCGACGGCAAACCGCGCTATCCAACCTTGTGTCCCCGGGTCTGGACCTATCTCGAGCGTGACCTGGCCCAGCCGGTGATGGCGCCGGTCGCGGCCTGGTTCGATGCCAATGTGCCGGCCGCTCGGCGCGGCGACCCGCTGGCGTTGGCGGCATGAGCGGGCAGCGCATGATCCGTCCGATCCCGCGCGGGACGGTGCCCGAGACGGCGATGGTAATGGCGGCCGGGCTCGGCAAACGGATGCGGCCGTTGACCGCGACGCGGCCCAAGCCGCTGGTCGAAGTGGCGGGCAAGGCGCTGATCGACCATGTCTTCGATCGGCTGCAGCGTGCCGGGATCGCGCGCGCGGTGGTCAATGTTCACTATCTTGCCGATACGTTGCAGGCGCATGTCACCGATCGTTACCCCGATATCGAGGTCGTGATTTCGGACGAGCGTCGCCGGTTGATGGAGACGGGCGGCGGGCTGGTTCAGGCACGTACCCTGCTCGGCGATGCGCCGGTTCTGGTGGTCAACAGCGACAATCTCTGGATTGACGGACCGGTCGACGCGATCCGCCTGCTTGCGTCGCGCTGGGACGATGCGACGATGGATGCGCTGCTGCTGATGGTGCCGCTCGCCCGCGCGCACAATCATGGCGGTCCCGGCGACTTCCATCTCGCAGCCGACGGCCGGATCACCGGACGACGCAAGCCGGGCCGGGTCGCACCCTTCGCCTTTACGGGCATTCAGATCCTCCACCCGCGCGTCATCGCGGATTGGCCCGAGGGACCGTTTTCGACGAACCTGTTCTGGGACCGTGCGATCGCTGCGGGCCGGGCATTTGGCCAGGTTCACCAGGGCCTGTGGTTCGACGTGGGCACCCCCGCGGCGATTCCAAGGACCGAGGCAATCCTCGCCGGTGGCTGAACGGACGGGGCCGACCCTCTACACCATACCCGCCCATCGGGCCTTTGCCGATGCGCTGGTCGCGGGCTTGCTCCGGCGGGCAGGGCAGGACCCGCTGGCGCTTGCACGCGCCCTGATCCTGTTGCCGAACAACCGCGCGATCCGGGCGGTGACCGATGCGTTCGTGCGGGCGAGCGGCGGGGGGCTGGTGTTGCCGCGGATGATCGCGCTGGGCGACACTGGGCTGGGCGAAGCGGTCGGCGCGGCGCTCGATCCTGCGGACGATGTCGATCCGCCGCTGCCAGCGGTGCCGCCCTATCAGCGGCGGATGATCCTTGCGCGGCTGGTGTCGGAAGAACGCCGGCGTGGGGGGCATCCGATCGATGCGGCCGAGGCGGTCCGACTTGCAGGCGAACTCGCCAAGACGCTCGACCAGCTGCTCGTCGAGGAGGTTGCGCCGACACGCCTGCACGAGATCGAACTCGGTCCCGAACTGACCGAACACTGGCAGCGCGCATTGTCGACGTTCGACGTCGTGTTGCAGCGATGGCCGGGCGAACTGGCCCGCCTGGGGCGGATCGACGCGGCGACCCGGCGCGCCGCGCTGCTCGACCGACTGGTGACGCGATGGCGTGCGGCGCCGCCGGCCGGGCTGGTCTGCGCCGCGGGCGTAACCGACTCCGCGCCGTCGGTCGCGCGCGCGCTGCGCTGCGTCGCGGACCTGCCCGGCGGCATGGTGGTATTCGCGGATCTCGATCTGCACCTGCCCGACGAGGAGTGGGATGCGCTGGGCCCCCACCCGCGAAACCCGGATACCGGGCTGACGCGGCGGTCGATCGAAACGCATCCGCAATTCCATCTGAAGCTCCTGCTCGAGCGCATGGGCGTCGGGCGCGCCGAGGTCGCGACCTGGCGCGAGGGCGGTGGCCATGACGCCGACACGACGCGAAGCCGCGCGATCGCCAATGCACTGGCCCCCGCCGACTTCACCGGAAAGTGGACCCGGCTGGGCGCGGAGGATCGCCGCCTGAAGGGGGTGACGGTCGCCGAACTGGCAACCCCCGCCGAGGAGGCGCAGGCGATCGCACTGGCCCTGCGCGGCGTACTGGAGGAGCCGGGACGGACAGCCGCGCTCGTCACGCCCGATCGCGCCCTGGCGCGGCGTGTCGCGGCGCATCTTGGGCGCTGGCAGATCCTGATCGACGACAGCGCGGGCCGGCCCTTGTCGATCCTCCCGCCCGGGACCCTCATCCTCGCGCTGGTCGAGGCTGCGGCACAGCGTTTCGCACCGCTCGCGTTGCTGGCGTTGCTGAAGCACCCGCTGGTCCGCAGTGGCGATACCCGGCTGGCGTGGCTCGACGGCGTTCGTGCGCTCGATCGCGCGTTGCGCGGACCGCGGCCTGCAGCAGGGCTCGATGCTGTCGATGAGCATCTGCGCGCCGGAACGGCGAAGCGCTGGTGGCCGGAGGCGCAAGCGCTGCTCACGCCGATCGCCACGGTATTCGAACGCGGCGCCCAGCCGCTCGGCCCGTTGCTGGCGACCGTTCGCGAGACGGCCGCGGCGCTGTGCGGCGATGAACTCTGGGCCGGCCCCGCGGGGCGGGCCGCGGCGCAATGCCTTGCCGATCTCGAAATCGAGGCTGATGCCGGCCCGCCGCTTGTCGACCCAAGCGAACTTGCGCAGCTCTTGCGGACCTTGCTCGACGAGGTTGCGGTGCGGCCATTGCAGGGCGCGCATCCGCGTCTGGCGATCTATGGTCTGCTCGAGGCGCGATTGCAGACCGCCGACCTGATGGTCCTGGGCGGACTGAACGAAGGCATGTGGCCGGGGCGTCCCGCGCCGGATCCGTGGCTCGCGCCGCGGATCCGCGCCGAACTCGGGCTGCCGGGCCTGGAGCGGCAGGTGGGGACGTCGGCGCATGATTTCGCCCAGGCGCTCGGCGCGCCGCGGGCGATCGTCACGCGCGCGCGCCGCGACGCCAAGTCGCCAGCATTGGCGTCGCGGCTCTGGCTGCGACTGCAGGCGCTTGCGGGGGATAGGTTCGAACGCGCCGAGGCGCTCGAGGCGTGGACACGCGATCTCGACGATCCGCGGGCGCACCGGCCCTCCGACCGTCCGGCACCGTCGCCGATCGCTGCGCTGCGGCCAAGGCTGATTTCGGTGACCGAGGTCGACCGGCTGAAGGCCGACCCCTATGCCTTCTATGCCCGCAGGGTGCTCGGCCTGATGCCGCTCGACCCGGTCGATGCGGATCCGAGCGCGGCGTGGCGTGGCACCGCGGTTCACGACATTCTCGAGCAATGGTGGAAGCACGACGCCTGCGCGATCGATGCATTGCGGCCGCGGGCCGAGGCGATGCTGCGCGACGAGCGGACGCACCCGATGATGCGCGCGCTCTGGCAGCCGCGGCTGCTCGAGGCGATCGACTGGATCGCGGGCACGATCGCGGCGCAGGCCGTCGATGGCCGGGTCGTCGCCAGTGCGGAAGGCAAGGGCGAGATCGCGATTGCGGGGGTGACGCTGCGCGGACGGTACGACCGTGTCGACCGGCTGCCCGGCGGCGAGCTGGCGATCATCGACTACAAGACCGGCAAGCCGCCCTCGGCGACCGCGGTGCGCGCCGGCTATAGCCTGCAGCTGGGGTTGCTGGGGCTGATCGCCGAGCGCGGCGGGTTTGCCGATGTCGCGGGCAAGGCTGGCGCGTTCGAATATTGGTCGCTTGGCAAGAAGCGCGATGCGTTTGGCTATGTCGAGAGTCCGGTCGATCCCGAGGGCAAACGCGATAAGATCCCGACCGCGGATTTCACCGCGACCGCCGCGCACAATTTCACCGAGGTCGCGGGAAACTGGCTGACCGGCAGCGCCGCCTTCACCGCCAAGCTCGTGCCGGAATATGCGCCTTATGCCGAATATGACCAGCTGATGCGCCGGGATGAATGGTATGGCCGTGAATAGCGGCGAGCTCCGCACCTTACCCCGGCTCAAGGGCGCGCAGGCGGCGGCGAGTGACCCCCGCGCTCATGTCTGGCTGTCAGCATCGGCGGGGACCGGCAAGACGCAGGTCCTGGCGGCGCGCGTTTTCAGGCTGTTGCTCCGCGGTGTCGATCCGGGCGCGATCCTGTGCCTGACCTTCACCAAGGCGGGTGCCGCCGAAATGGCGCAGCGGATCAACGGGCGGCTCGCCGCCTGGGTCCGGATGCCCGGCCCCGCGCTGGGTGCCGATCTGATCGCCCTGGGGGAGGTCCCCGACCAGGGACTGCAGGATCGTGCGCGGACGCTGTTCGCCAAGGTGCTCGACGCGCCGGGGGGCGGGTTACGGATCCAGACGATTCACGGCTTCTGTCAGGGGTTGCTGGCGGCGTTTCCGGTCGAAGCGGGGCTGACCCCGGGTTTTCGCCCCCTGGAGGCCCGCGAGGAAGCCGGGCTTGCGCGCGAGGCGCTGGCGGGGATGCTCGCGGACGCCGAGCGTGAGGGGCGGGAGCGTCCCGTCGAGATCGTCGGCCGCTTGTCGCTGCGGATGGGGGAGGGCGGTGCCGAGGGGTTCCTGATGGCCTGCGCCCGCGCGCTGCCCGCGCTCGCGGCGTTGCCGTCGGGTATCCGGCCTTGGTTACGTCGGACGCTCGAGCTGCCCGCCGGCGATATCGACGAGGCGGTCGCGGACTGGTGCGAGGCGCTGGATATTGACGCGATCACGCGGATCGGCGCGGCCAACCGGGCGTGGGGGACCGCGACGGGCCTGAAGCAGGCGGCAGTGGTCGAGGCGTGGCTCGCGTCGCCGGACCGTGCGGCGATGCTCCCCGATCTCGCAGGCGTCGTGCTGACGGCCAAGGGGGAGCCGCGCAAGGCACAGAAGAAGCTTGTCGATCTCGAACCTGACTATGAGATCCTGGCACAGGATGTCGGCGCGGCCTGCGCCGACATCGCATCGATGATCCAGCGCGTCGCCTATGCCGATCTTCTCGCCGACGGGCTGGAGGTCGGGCGCGACTATGCGCGTGCTTATGCACTCGCGAAACGGCGCGTCGGCGGGGTCGATTTCGACGATCTGATCGCGACCACCGTTGCCTTGCTCGACCAGCCCGGCATTGGCGAATGGGTCCGCTACAAGCTCGATCAGGCGACCGAGCATGTCCTGATCGACGAGGCGCAGGACACCAATGCCGACCAGTGGCGGATCGTCCGCGCGCTCGCCGACGAATTCTTCGTCGGGCGCGGCATCTATGCGCCGTCGACGCGCACGCTGTTCACGGTCGGCGACTGGAAGCAGGCGATCTTCGGCTTCCAGGGAACCGACCCGTTCAACTTCGCCGCCGCAGAGCTGCATTTCGGGCGGCGTGCGCTCGAGGTTGCGGGCGACGACGAATGGCCGGAGGCGGAGCGGGGCCTGCCGCTCGAGCGGCTGTCGCTGACCCACTCCTTCCGGTCGACCCGGCCGATCCTCACGTTCGTCGATGCCGCGGTCGCCGCGGCGGACGAGCCGGGGCTTGGCGCGATCGGCGAGCTAGATGTCCATGCCAGCGAGGTCAAGGGCCCGGGCAGCGTGACGCTGTGGCCACCGGTCATCGCAGGGGGAAGCGAGGACGACGAGGAGGGCTGGGTCGACGATGCGGTCCGCAAGCTCGCGGGCGATATCGCCAAGGCGGTCCGACGCTGGCTCGCGCCCGATGGGCTGATGCTCGAGAGCAAGGGGCGACGGCTGCGCCCTGAGGACGTGATGATCCTCGTGAAGCGGCGCGGCGACCTCGCGTCGCTGATCGTCGCGCGGCTTTATGCCGAGGGCGTGCCCGTCGCGGGTGTCGATCGGCTGCGTCTGAATGCGCCGCTCGCGGTCCAGGATCTGCTCGCGACGATCCGCTTCGTGTTGCAGCCGGAAGACGATCTGAGCCTGGCATCGCTGCTCGTCTCGCCGCTGATCGGCTGGACGCAGGACGAGCTGATGGCGGCAGCGCCGCGCGAGGCCGGTCCCCTGTGGCGGCATCTCCAGCGAACGCAGTCTGCCGAGCGCCTCGCGCCGCTGCTCGCGATGCTCGCGCGTGCGGACATCGCGACCCCCTATCAGTTTCTCGAGGAGCTCCTGTCGGGGCCGCTCGACGGGCGGCGCAAGCTGATCCTGCGACTGGGGACCGAAGCGCGCGATCCGATAGAGGAACTACTCAACGCTGCGCTGACGTTCGAGAGCAATACGACACCGTCGCTGCAGCGCTTCCTCGACTGGTTCGATCGCGGCGATGTCGACATCGTCCGCGATCCGTCGGCGCCGCTTGATGCAGTGCGCGTGATGACCGCGCACGGTGCCAAGGGCCTGCAGGCACCCTTGGTGATCCTCGCGGACGCGACCGCCGATCCCGCCGCCGCACCGCGATCGATCCTGAAATGGACTCCCGAGGACATGGTCGCCCCGTTGCCGGTGTTCCGTCCGCGCAGCAGCGAGCGGGGGGGCCCTCTCGACGCCGTGGTGACGGCAGCCGAGCGGCGCGAACTGGAGGAGCATTGGCGGCTGTTCTATGTCGCCGCGACCCGCGCCGAGGAACGCCTGGTGATCGCGGGTGCGCTCGGTACGCGGGCGCAGGGCGTTGCGCCGGTGACGAGCTGGTATGGCGCCGCGGATCGCGCGCTGACGGCGTTGGGCGTGGCCGATGCCGAGGGCGAGCGGGTCTTCGTCGGCGACGGGACGGAGTTTCCGGTACCGGTCAAGCCCGCGGCGAACGACGTTGTCGTGCCTTCCCGGACGCTACCCGACTGGGCCGGGCACGCGGCACCGAAGGAGTCACGACCGTCGCGCCCGCTGTCACCGTCCGCGCTCGGCGAGGATGCGGTGTCCGACCCGCCGCCAACCCCCGAGATGCGGCTTGCTGCCGAACGCGGCGCGTTGATCCACAAGCTGCTCGAGCGCCTTCCCGCGGTCGACGGCGGTTCGCGTGCGGCGGCGGCGGATCGCTGGCTCGGCCAGGCCGGCGGTGTGTCCGATCCCGCCGCGCGTGCGGAAATTGCAGCGAGCGCGATCGGCGTGATCGAGGATCCGCGCTTCGCTGACCTGTTCGGTATCGACTCGCTTGCCGAAGCGCCGATCGCGGCGACGTTGGCGGATGGCATCGTGGTATCGGGAACCGTCGACCGGCTGCTGATCGGTGCGGAGACCATCCGGGTGATCGACTTCAAGACCGGGCGGCGTGCACCGCGCGGACTCGACGAGGTGCCGGACTATCACTTGAAGCAGATGGCGGCCTATGCGGCGGCATTGCGGGTGATCTTTCCGGGGCGGACGATCGAGGCGGCGTTACTGTACACCGCTGCACCCCGATTGATCGCGATATCGGCCGATATGCTCGACAGGCACAAGCCGCGCTATGCGATGACGGAGCAAAGCTAGGCTGTCGACGGTTGAGACGCGTGCAGCCGGACCCTAGATTACGGTATAACGAAGGAGATATTTCAGTGGCGACCAAGCAGATCACCGATGCGAGCTTCAATGCCGACGTGCTGAACGCCGACGGCCCCGTGCTCGTCGATTTCTGGGCCGAGTGGTGCGGCCCGTGCAAGATGATCGGGCCGAGCCTCGAGGAGCTTTCCGAGGAACTGGGCGAGAAGGTGACCATCGCCAAGCTCAACATCGACGAGAACCCCGATGCGCCAGGCCAGTATGGCGTGCGCGGGATCCCGACGATGATCCTGTTCAAGGGCGGCGCCCCGGCAGCAACCAAGGTCGGTGCAGCACCCAAGGGCCAGCTCAAGGCGTGGCTTGAAGGCGAGCTCGCCTAAGACGGTACGTACCGCTACCGCCACCTCAGATTCTTTGAGGTGGCGGTTAGAGGTGAGCTCAGCTTCGATAGTCGGCGTTGATCGAGATATATCCGTGCGTCAGGTCGCAGGTCCACACCGTGGCCGCACCGTCGCCGAGCGCGAGATCGACGCCGATCTCGATGTCCTGCCCCTTCAGATGGTCTGCAACGGGCGCCTCGTCATAGCCGCTGAGCGCAAGCCCGCCCTCAGCCACTTGCGTATTGCCGAACCGGATCGACAACGTGTCGCGGTCGGCGGGCTCTCCCGCCTTGCCGACGGCCATCACGACACGACCCCAATTGGCGTCCTCGCCGGCGACCGCCGTCTTGACCAGAGGCGAGTTGGCGATGCTCATAGCAATCCGGTGTGCGCTGCGGTCGCTGTCCGCGCCGGTCACCTGGATCTCGATCAGCTTCTGGGCGCCTTCGCCGTCGCGGACGACGAGCAGGGCGAGCTGATGGCACAGATCGGCCAGCGCCGCGCGGAACGCGTCCGCGCCGATGCTGTCGTCGTCGCCGAGCGGGGCGTTGCCGGCCTTGCCCGTCGCGAATGCGAGCACCGTGTCGCTGGTCGAGGTGTCGCTGTCGACGGTGATGCACGAGAAACTCGGCGCATTGGCCTTGGATAGCGCCGCCTGAAGAAACGCCGGCTCGACCGCGGCATCGGTAAAGATAAAGCCGAGCATCGTCGCCATGTCCGGTGCGATCATCCCCGAGCCCTTGATGATGCCGACCAAAGTGACGGTCCGATCGCCGATCACCGCGGTCGTCACCGCACCCTTGGTGAAGGTATCGGTGGTCATGATCGTCGCGGCGGCGTCCTCCCAGCCGCACGGTGCGGCCGCAAACGCGGCGTCGAGCCCTGCTTCGGCCTTGTCGATTGGCAACGGCACGCCGATCACGCCGGTCGAGGCGACGAACACGTCCGAGGGCTGGCAGCCGAGATGCGCGGCCGTTCGTGCGGCGATCGCCTCGACTGCGGCGCGGCCACGCGCACCAGTAAACGCGTTCGAATTGCCCGCATTGACGACCAGCGCACGTGCCTGACCGAGCGTCAGCGCCGCACGGCACCACTCGACCTCGGGCGACGGACATTTGCTCTGCGTAAGGACGCCCGCAACGACCGTCCCCGGATCGAGCGTCACGAACGTCAGGTCGCACCGGTCCCAGGCCTTGTAGCCGGCACGCGCGACATGCGGCACGACCCCGTCGATCAAGGGGGCGGCGGGGAAGGGCAAGGCGAGCGGCGAGATCTGCATCCGGCCTTCATAGTCGCTGCGGTCCGGCCCGCAAGATCGCGGGTTGCGTCCGACAGCCGCCCGTCGACCGGTGTCCCGTGCGGTTGGGGGCTATCGCATGACATCTGCGCGCTTCGACGGTCGACGAGCGTCCGTCGGGGTCGTCGTTCCTAAGCACCATGCCGTCCCCTTACGGATCAAGCGTCCGCGCGTTCGCCGGGTGCCGCAGTCCGACGAATGGTAGATTTTACACGCAAGCTCGCATACAGCCGGTCCCGCATGAACCTGCTGCTTCTCCTTTCTGCCCTCCTGTCCGCGCTGACCGGCGCGGTGCCGGGTGTGCGTGGGCAGTCCGCACAGGCAGTGGCGCAGGGCAGCGTTTGCGCGCAGACCGCCGCGGTGGCGGTGGCAAAGGTTGCGGTACGACCGGTCGCCGCGCTCGCCTCGCTCGACGACGTTGCCACCTCGGCGACGCTGCCCGTCGTCGCGATCATCACGGCCCCTATCTGGATGGACCGTCGGCGCGAATAGCGTCGCGCGCCTGATCTCTCGGCCTGCGGGCCACTCCTCCTCTTTGCGCGTGCGTGCCCCCGCGTGCCGTCGCGCCCTATAATCAGGAAATCAGCCCATGTTCGGTGGCTTTGCCAAATCGCTGTTCGGATCGTCCAACGACCGTTACGTCAAGTCGCTCAACCCGATCCTCGCGAAGATCGCATCGTTCGAGCCTTCGCTCGTCGCGATGTCGGACGAGGAATTGTCCGGGCAGACCACGAAGTTCCGCGCCCGACTCGCAAACGGCGAGAAGCTCGACGATTTGCTTCCAGAGGCATTTGCCACGGTGCGCGAGGCGGCCAAGCGCGTACTTGGCCAGCGGCATTACGACGTGCAGATGGTCGGCGGCATCGTCCTTCACCGCGGCGAGATCGCCGAGATGCGTACCGGCGAGGGCAAGACGCTCGTCGCGACGCTCGCGACCTACCTGAACGCGCTGCCGGGCGACGGCGTCCACGTCGTCACGGTCAACGACTATCTGGCGGCGCGCGACGCGGAGTGGATGGGGCAGGTCTATACCTTCCTTGGCATGACGATCGGCGTGATCGTGCCGAACCTGTCGGACGAGGAGCGTCGCGCAGCCTATGCCGCCGACATCACCTACGGCACGAACAACGAGTTCGGCTTCGACTATCTGCGCGACAACATGAAGTACGAGCGCAGTTCGATGGTGCAGCGCCGCTTCAACTTCGCGGTGGTCGACGAGGTCGATTCGGTCCTGATCGACGAAGCGCGTACGCCACTGATCATCTCGGGGCCGACCGACGACAAGTCCGAGCTGTATATCAAGGTCGATGCGGTCGTGAAACAACTCGTCCCCGGTGACTATGACAAGGACGAGAAGCAGAAGACGATCATCCTCACCGAGGACGGCACCGAGAAGGTCGAGCGGATGCTCGAGGCCGCGGGGCTGCTCGAAGGCGCGAACCTGTACGATTTCGAGAACACGCAGGTCGTCCACCACCTCAACCAGGCGCTGCGCGCGATCGTGATGTTCAAGTCGGACATCGACTACATCGTCAAGGACGGCAAGGTCATCATCATCGACGAGTTTACCGGTCGCATGATGGACGGCCGGCGCTGGTCGGACGGCCTTCACCAGGCGGTCGAGGCCAAGGAAGGCGTCCAGATCGAGCCCGAGAACCAGACGATGGCCTCGATCACGTTCCAGAACTATTTCCGCATGTACCCCAAGATCGGCGGCATGACCGGTACGGCTGCGACCGAGGCGGCCGAGTTCTACGACATCTACAAGATCAACGTCGTCAGCATCCCGACCAACGTCACGGTCAAGCGCGTCGACGAGGAAGACGAGTTCTACAAGGACACCAAGGACAAGTTCGCCGCGATCGCCAAGAAGATCAAGCATCACGCCGACCTCGGTCAGCCGGTGCTCGTCGGCACGGTATCGATCGAGAAATCCGAGCTGCTCAGCGAGTTCCTCGTCGGTGAGGCGGTCGAGCACAAGGTGCTGAACGCGCGCTTCCACGAGATGGAGGCGCACATCGTTGCGCAGGCCGGACGCAAGTCCGCCGTGACGATCGCGACCAACATGGCAGGCCGTGGCACCGACATCAAACTCGGTGGCAATCTCGAATTCCGCATGCTCGACGAGCATCCCGATCTGGTCGAGGGCACGCCCGAATATGCCGCCGAGGCGGCGCGGATCGAGACCGAGATCGAGGCCGAGAAGCAGGCAGTGCTCGCCGCGGGCGGCCTGTTCGTGCTCGGTACCGAGCGCCACGAGAGCCGGCGCATCGACAACCAGCTGCGCGGGCGCTCGGGTCGTCAGGGCGATCCCGGCCTGTCTCGCTTCTATCTGAGCCTCGACGACGATCTGCTGCGGATATTCGGGCCGGACACGCTGTTCGCCAAGATGATGCGCAACAATATCGAGGATGGCGAGGCGATTGGCAGCAAGTGGCTGTCGAAGGCGATCGAGACCGCGCAGAAGAAGGTCGAGGCGCGCAACTACGACATCCGCAAGCAGGTCGTCGAATATGACGACGTGATGAACGAGCAGCGCAAGGTCATCTACGAGCAGCGCGCGGACATCATGGATGCCGACACCGTCGGCGACGTGGTGGCGGACATGCGTGCGGAGACGGTCAACGTCATCGTCGGTGAGGCATGCCCCCCCAATTCCTATCCGGAACAGTGGGACATCGAGGGGATGAAGACGCGGCTTGCCGAGGTGCTCAACCTCGAGCCGCAGATCGAGGCGTGGCTGCTCGAAGAGGCGATCGATCCCGAGATCGTCGAGGAACGCGTCCGTGCAATGGCGGACGAGGCGATCGCGACGAAATCCGCAGACCTCGACACCGAGACGTGGACGTCGGTCGAGAAGTCGATCCTGCTGCAGAATCTCGACCATCACTGGAAGGAGCATCTGGCGACGCTCGACGCGCTGCGCCAAGTCGTCCATCTGCGCGCCTATGCGCAGAAGACGCCGATCAACGAGTATAAGCAGGAGGCATTCTCGCTATTCCAGCGGATGCTCGAGACGATCCGCGAGGACGTGACGAAGACGATCGCGCACGCGCAGTTCCAGATCCAGGCGCCGGTCGGCCTGCCCGAGCTACCCGATTTCATCACGACGCATTTCGACCCGTTCACCGGCGAGAATGACAGCCTCGACCAGGCGAGGGGCATGTCGGGGCACATCACGTCGCAGCTCCCGCCGATGCAGATCCCGCAGCCCCAGGCTGCGGATATCGGCGAGGATCCGGCGAATTGGGAAGGCGTGGTCAGCCGCAATGCGCCATGCCCGTGCGGGTCGGGGCGCAAATACAAGCAGTGCCACGGCGCGGTCTGACCGCTGCTGTCACGGGCCGGCCGTTTATCGGCTGCGACCGGTTGGCAGCATAGCAGGCAATAAAAAGCCGGGCCGTCCCACATGGACGGTCCGGCTTTTGCTTGTAAGCTTGGTTGCGGCAGTGCGGCCGCGACGCTGCTTACTTTGGCAGGATGACGCTCGGCCCGATATTGTCGACGACCTGCTTGGCATTGAACGCACGGATGTTGTCGCGCGGGATCGGCCCCTTGCGCATCACGATCTCGGCCGTCGCTTCGTAGCGGTCGATCGTGCGGACGTCGAAATCGTTGCCCCATGGGCCGCCGAAACCGCCGCCGCCAAAGCCACCGAAGCCGCCACCGATATAGGGATCCCAGCTCCGCCAGCCGAAGCCGCGGCCGCGATAGCGCCACGACGGGCCCCAATAGCCACCAAAGCCGCCATAACCGAACCCACCGCCGATTCCGGGAGTCGAATAGGTGCGCGACTGAAGATTGGTATCGCGATCCGCCATCAGGAAATAATCATATCCCTGCTGGAGCGTGAGTTCCGCCGCGCGGAAGAAGAGGTAGCGTTCGACGGTGTCGCGCGACGTGACGCTGTTTCCCGCGAAGCTGACGAGGAAGCGGTTATCCTCGATCCGGCGATCGCTATAGCCGGTACGGTTGAACCCCTGGCCAGTGGCCGGGCGGTAGGTGGTTTCGGTCGCACAACCCGCGACCAGCAACGTGCTCGTGGCGAGAGCTGCCAGCAGGACCTTGCGACCAGGCATGATGAACATGATTGTCGTCTCCGTTCGCGGCGAATGCGGCGAAACGCCTCACATTAGCCTTCAGTGGTGGAACGGTTGATGAACGGGATTGGTCCACGGGTCCATGACGGTGATTGAATAAACCACCTCGGCGCCGTCATAGGCCGTCGTCCGCGACGCAGGATCATTCCCCGATCAGATGAAGCGCCAGCGAGCGACCATGGGGACGACGGCGATGCTCGAACAAGTAGATTCCCTGCCACGTGCCGAGCGCGAGCGTGGCGTCGATCACTGGGATCGACAATTGTACCTGTGTGAGAGCGGCGCGCAGATGCGCCGGCATGTCGTCGGGCCCTTCGTCGTCGTGCAGATACGAACTTGATTCCGGTGCGATGCGCTCGAAATAAGCCTCGATATCCGTTCGGACCTCGGGCGCGGCGTTTTCCTGGATGAGCAGCGATGCGGAGGTATGGCGACAAAACACCGTCAATAACCCGGACTGCATCGCCTGCGCATCGACCCAGCGCCGGATCGGGGCGGTAATGTCGACCAGCCCCTGCCGGCGGGTATCGATCGTGATCTGGGTCGTGGACTGCCGCATCGCTGCGCTCCTATGTAACTGCCTAGCCGGTCAGGTCCGTGACGGTGCTCAACGCCTGTCGGCACGGCCTTGGTCGCTATCGGCATCCGCCGGGACGTCGCGACCCAAATTGATCTCGTCATAGAGTTTGAGAAGATCGCTGACCTCCGCGATGACGGTTTCCTGCTCGGCGCGCCAGCGTGCCGTCGCGTCGTGCGTCGGTGTGCCGCACTTGCCATCGTGAAGCGTGAAACCCTGATCGATCAACCAGATGGTATCCGCCGCACGGGCCCGCTGCCGCCGCAGATGGAATACCCATTGTTCGATGACGCCGGAAGGAACGAGTCTGTCGATTTCACCCATGGTCGGCGCCTACCCGACCTGCGTCGTGATTGTACAGCAGACGTTGCCGATGGTCCCGAATGCCGGAATCTCGACCCGGGAAACGGGTCTCGTGGAAGGCTGGAAAGTTCCGCCGGTTTTCGACAAAACGCCTCGATTCAGCACGCTTTCGGGAACCGCTCACGACCAAGCGTGTTGAAAAGGTGGTAAAAAGCGTGTGTATTTTAACTGCCATCCTGTCACCGGAACCCGATCAATGCCTGTTATGTCCCACCGACCCGAGCGCGACCAGCCCTCGTTTCACCGCGTCGATCAGTC
The DNA here is from genome assembly GCF_014841795.1 of Sphingomonas sp. CFBP 13733. NCBI lineage: Bacteria > Pseudomonadati > Pseudomonadota > Alphaproteobacteria > Sphingomonadales > Sphingomonadaceae > Sphingomonas > Sphingomonas sp. CFBP 13733. Next base: position 463,676 of record NZ_JACYUP010000001.1, on the reverse strand, counting down.
TCCGCCACGCCTGTCGGACCGCTATGGTGCGGACAGGCTTGACGCCCTTTACCGGCGTGCCGCAGCCGATCGTGACCGATTTCGCCAGCAGCAGTTGATCGCGATGCAGCCAAGCCTGCTCGAACGACTGCTCGGCAAGTTCCGCCGCTAGGAAGGGGTCAACTGACTGCTACACGCCGACCGGGAAGGTCGTCGCATGGCGCAGTCCCTGTATTTCCGCCCAGGTGATGGGCCGGTCACGACCGACGCATTCTATGATCAATGCGTCGGCATCCTCGGCGGCAAGTTCGTCCGCCGCCTTGATCATGTCTTCCAGCGAGCCCGTAGCGAGCTGCTCATTCGCGATCGGCACCGCGTCCTCGCCGTCGACAGGGCTTTCGGTAACCGCGCGTCGGAGCAGTTTTGCCGGCATTTTCCACATTGTCTTGAACACGTTTACGCTCCAGCCCCCTGGCACTACCGCAATGCCGCAGGGTGCCCCAATGGTCCAGACCATCGCCGCACGCCTGCGCCGATCGCAGCATCCCACGCGACGAATCGCACGATCCATCCGATACGGGCGAATTTGGCGTTGTCGTTGCGGACTGGGGTCGAACAGCACGTCTCTAACGGCATCCGCGGCAGAGCCCAAGGCCGATGCGGTAATGTTGCCAATGGGCCGTCGATCGCGCGCATGGGACGCAGGGCAGGGGCGGACCCGGTCCTTACTCTCAGGACGTCTCTAGCGAAGATCTGCGCCCCGTATTCTTCGAAGCGCAGATCGATTTTCAAGGGCTGGGCCTTCAAGTGCCTCCGATCAGGCCGGCGGGTTGCCCGTCCCGCCATTAAGTGAAGCGGAATGTTTGTGGGCATCGATGGAGGAGGTTCGGTCAGGCGTCGCATCCGCGCTGCTCCCGGCGAGCATGCCGTTCAACGAACTGCCGGTCATGCCAAGTTCCGCCATCAGGCCATCGATGAGCGGGCCGCCGACGCGGTAGCGCATAGCGGCTGCGACCGCAGCGTCGGCGAGGTTGCCTTGGCCGCCCCCGGAGGCGCCATCGCTGCCACTGTCACCGTGCAGGCCCCGCGCATCCAGGATGCTGATCTTGTCGATGTTCTCCATCGGCTTGCTCGCCGCAGCGATAATCGCGGGCAACGCTTCTAGCATTGCGCGGCGGATCAGCAGTGCGGTTTGCGAGTCACTCAGCAAGTTGGTTGCCTCGTTCAACGACGCCTGACCTGCCGCGTCGACCTTGAAGGCCGCCTCGCGCCCTTCCGCGCGCGCCTTCTCTGCATCTGCTTCGGCGGTTGCTTCAGTACGCAGGGCGCTCGCACGAGCTTCCGCGGCTTCCTTTTCGGCCGTTGCAGCAACGGTGATGCCAACGGCGTCTTCCTGCGCGCGCTGGGTGGCGGCAATCACGGCCACGTTCTTGTTTCGGTTGGCGATCTCGGTCGCCTTGGCAGTAGCGACGCTTTCCTCAGCGCGGACGGCCAGTGCGCGCGCCTCGTTGGCTGCAGCGGTGGCAGTCGATTCCTCTTCCGACTTCTGCGCGGTCTGCACCGCAGTCGTGATGCGTGCGATCTCGATCGTCCTGTCGCGCTCGATCGTCGCGGTCTGGATCGCGCCGTCACGAGCAATCGTGGCGGTCTGGATCACCTTGTCGGCTTCGGTCTGCGCGACGGTCTGCGCCTGGCCCGCGGTGATGCGGGCGATCTCGGCGAGGCGGGTCTGCTCGGCCTCGGCGGTGGCAATCGCGGTGGCCTGTTCCGCACGGCGCGCAGACAGCGTCTGCTCCTGCGTCAGGCGCGCCTGTTCGGCGGCCTGCGCGATCTCGAGCGACTGGTTGTTGGCGTCGAGGTTACGCTGTTCGATCTCGACGCGGTTGGTTGCGACGATGTCGTTGCGGATCTTCTTGCGCTCCTCGATCGTCCGCGTGAGCACGGTCAGCCCCTCGGCGTCGAACGCGTTGTTCTCGTTGAAATGCTCGAACGCCGTCTGGTCGAAGTGCGTGATGCTAACGGACTCGAGCTGGAACCCGTTCATGTCCAGGTCGGTCATCAGCGCCTCCTGCACCTTCTGGATGAAGTCGGCGCGGTTGGCGTGGAGGTGCTCCATCGTCATCGTCGCCGCGACCGAGCGCAGCGCGGACACGAGCTTGCCGTCGAGCAGCGACTTCACCGCGTCGGGGCTGTTGACCGAATCGCCAAGCGTCTGCGCCGCGGCGGCGATCGATTCCGCGTCGGGCTTCACCTTGATGTGGAACAGCCCGACGACGTCGACGCGCAGCTTGTCGAGCGTGATCAGCGCGTCCTTGTTAAGGCGCGAGACCTCCAGCTTCACCGTCGTCAGGCGGACCTGCATCAACTCATGAAGCACCGGGATCACCATGATGCCGCCGTTGAGCACGACTTTTTCGCCGCCGAAACCGGTGCGGATCAGCGCAACGTCCTTGGTTGCGCGCCGGTAGAGCCGAGTCAGAATGATGCCGATCACGACAAGCGCGAACAGCACGATACCGGCGTAGATAAGGACGTTCAAAAGCTGTGCGGGCATGAAACCCTCCCCGGTTATGATTGTGGTCAGATCGACTGCAGGAGCGCGTTGGCGTCGGGCAGCGCGTAGAAGAGTTTGCCGTCGCGGCGGACGATCAGGGCGGTCTCGCCGGTGGCGATCACGTCCGCGTCGTCGTGCGGCTCGACCATGATGAAGTGCGCCTGACCATGCTGATCGACGATCTTTGCACGGGCCGGCGATCCGCGGCGGGCGGTGCCTTCGAGGATGGTGCCGCGGCGGCGGAGGAAGTCGTCGGTGGAGATCACACTGGTTTCGTAGCCGGGCATGATCCGGGCAAGCCCGTTCGCGGCGAGTGTGTTGAGCAGGCTGCCGGCGACCAGCGCACCACCCGAGGCGAGACCCCAATGCAATGGGCCGCCGGTCAACGCGGTCGCGCCCTGCTGAATGGCTATCCCGGTCAGCGTGAAGCAGCCGAGTAATGAGGTCAGCCAGATCAGGATCGGCAGTTCGTGACCGAGCCCTAGCCAGTCGAGCACGCCGCTATCGGTTTCGGCATAAACGTCCGCGTCGAGATCGAGATTGCCGAGCCCAAGGCCGATCGCCTCGATCAGCCCGATCCCGACCATTATCACGAACGCGATCGCGAACGGCGCGTAAGCGGGCGTCAGGAAGATCGCGAACATAAGCCGTGGCGCTGCTGGGGGCTCTGCTTGTGCATCGGCGAACTGGTAGCGGACAGACGACAACGCTTCGTTACGAAACGCCGGCCGATCCGGATTTTGAACTCCATGTGTCGATGCTCCCCGAAGGGAGGCTAGCCCTGCGCCAAGACATTCGCAACGCGCGCTGAGGACACCGCCCGGGTTTGGATTCATCATCTGCACAGGATCTGCACGACAATCGAACCGATCGGACGCGGACCTCGCGATCTGACGCTCACGGGACCGGTGCAAAGCAGATCCTTGATAATCGGGGAGCGCGCAGATGAACCGTCATGGAAGACTGATGGCCGAGATCGGCGCGATTGGCTTTGCTTTCCGGCGCCGGATTGGCGGTGGTACTCGTCGACGATCCAAGCTTCCTCGGCTGGGTTCTGTTCTGGACGGCTGTCTCGCTTGCCGCACTCCTGCCGCGGCAGCGGTTCGACGATGCGCTCGCCTGGGCGCGCAGGCTCGGCTGGCACGCGATATCCGCCGCCATTGCGCCGCTGAAGGATGCGGCGCGGCTGTCGATAGTCCGCCAGCGTCGAGGACTGCCCTCCAGCGGCTTCCGCGCTATCGGGGCCGTCGTAGCGTTGCCTTTGGTAGGCGGCGCGACGTTCCTTGGGCTGTTCGCGAGCGCCAACCCGCTGATCGGTCGGGCGTTTTCGCAAATCGTGCTGCCGGATCCGTGGGCGACGACCTGGCGCGCGCTGTTCGGCCTCTGCGTGTTGATCACCATCTGGGCAAGCCTGCGGCCAAGTCCTTATACGACGGGTCCATCGCGTTTCGGCGATCGCTCGATCGGTACGGTGTTCGAGCCGGGGGTGGAGACGCTGACCCTCTCACTCTTGACGTTCAATACGATTTTCGCGGTTGAGAATGTGCTCGACATTGTGTTCCTGTCGAGCGGCGCGGGACTGCCCTCGGGGTTGACGATGGCGGACTATGCGCACCGTGGCGCCTGTTCGTTGATCGTGACAGCACTCCTCGCCGGCGTGTTCGTGCTGTTGGCATTACGTCGGGGCAGTGCAGCGGCGGCGAGCCCGCTGGTGCGGCGGCTGGTGACGGTCTGGCTCGTCCAGAACCTGCTGCTGGTCGCGTCGAGTGCATTGCGAACGCTCGATTATGTCGACGCCTACGGGATGACGGTGCTGCGACTGTCGGCACTCGCACGGATGGGGCTCGTGGCCACGGGCCTGGCGCTGATCGGCTGGCGATTGCTTGTCGATAGGTCGGCGGCGTGGCTGATCAACGCCAATGCGCTGGCGGCTGTGACTGTTTTGGTGACGGCGAGCGTTGTGGATCTTGGCGCGGTTGCGGCGGCTTGGAATGTTCGCACAGCGTTCGAAATGGGTAAGGCGGGGCCGCCGCGCGACCTTTGCTATATGGGGCTGCTGGGGCCATCGTCGCTCGTCTCGCTGGCGAAGCTGGAGCAGCATGCACGCGAGCCGCAGCTGCGCGATCGTCTGACGTATCTGCGGTTGGAACGTCAGACCGAAACGGCAGATGCGCAGGCCGATTGGCGTCTGTGGACCCCGCTGTGACGGGCTGATCCTGCCGCCGCCCAGGATAGAGATTCGATCAGCGCCGCCGTCCGCTCCGACGCCGAACACGCCCTCACTTGCCGCTTTGTCGAAGACGGTTACAGTGTTGAAAAGGTCGCGCTGGTGGAGCCGAGGGGAGACTAAGCAGTCCCCTTGATGCCACACCAACTCAACCACTTAGCTCGCCGTTCCGGCGCCATGTGTAACAGCCCCTGTGTATCATACAAGGCCTGCAAAATGCATGCGCAGCAACGTCCCTGATACGGACTGGCTTCGGCCCGCGCAGCGCTCTAATCGACCGACATGCGCATTAGAAGCATCGCCAGCCACCTCCGACCTTACTTCATGCTTGCGCGGCGGCGGACGACCGTCAATCACGCGTTCGCGGCAGCCGTAGCGCCGTCCGACACATACGACGAAGCAACCGTATTTGAGGCAATGTTGGTCCTCGGCCTCGATCCCATTGGCGACCTAGATTGCGCCTATTGTGGCGAAGCTGCCGATACTTGGGATCACATATTCGCGACAGTGCAGAATAGCCGGTTCAGCGGTCATGGTCACCGGCTGGGCAACCTCCTTCCCTGCTGCAAGCCGTGCAACTCGAAAAAGGGAAACAAGCCTTGGCAAACGCATATCCGCTCCCTGCCAATGAACGACGAGGTCCGGGCGGAGCATGAACGGCAGATCGGTGCGTTCGTTGCCCGCTACAGTGTCATCGAACGGACAGTGGTCGACACGCCAGATCACGAGCGCCTCGAAGCAATCCGCCTACAGGTTCTCGCGCTGTTGGCCGAGGGGGATGAGGTCGCGGCACGGATTAGAAAGGCTGCGGTAACATATTAGATCACGGAAAGACGGGTGCAGGCGCATTGTCTCGCATCATGCCGTGCTCAACGGTCAGACGGTCATCTTCGGCAATGATACGCCCGGTCCTCCCCGCACCGTCCCCTCAATTTTTCTGATTTTCAGGGGCTCTTACCGAGGTGAGCACGCCCTGAAACGCTCTCTAGCACTACGGTTTTCGCCGCCTCCGACCGATACATGATCCCCTCAATCCTACTGATATTCACTGGGGCGAGATCAGTTACTTGTGTTGCCTCCCTGCCAAATATTGTGGCATATTCGTCGACAGGTAGCGCCGATCCTAGAACGGTCTTTGTATCATCAGGCTATCGCCGCCTGATCAACCGTGCAGTGCGTACTAGCGGCCTGACTATGTAGTAGGCCCATGTTGACCTTGCGAAACGTGCGTGTGCTACGGGCATCGACGATCTCATACAGTGTTTGTGTATTGCTATCTACGACGGTGCCGGAATGCCCTTTGCTTTCGCAGGTGATCTGAAAGTTCTTGAGATTTGAGAGAGCGTCGTTGCGGAGGGTGATGTCAACAACGAGAACGTTACCGAAGCCCTCTTTCCGCCCACGAACATTCTCAACCACCGCACCCTCTTCCGGGTTCTCGCGAAGCACATCGAGACTTTTCACCTTGTTCGCCATTTCGAGCCTTTTGCGGGCATATTCCGCGTTCGCGGGAGCGAGGGCCACGATGTCATTCCAAAACGCCAGACGGGCCTCGTAGTCGCGATCCTTCAAGCTCTTGAGGTCCGAGAGCAAACTATTGATCTTGACCGTGTTCTGACGCTCCAGCTTTCGGCCCTCGGCGACGTTTGAACGGCCAGGTTCTCCGGTGGTCTGATTGCCCGACGCGACCACGCTACTCGTGGCGTCCCTGTCCGTGGCCGTGGTAGCCCGCGACGCATCCTTCGCATCCGAGGGTATGGCCAACACTCCCACAAGGAAAAGCAGGCTTGCGACGATCACGCGGCCTTTGTCAGAGAGCGCTGGCTTCCCCTGCGCACGAACCTGCTCGAACATCCGCGTCCACCCCATGAAACCGCAGAGAGCAAAGGCGATGGCCGAGATGCTGCCGCCGTAAACAAGGAGGACGATTAGTGCGATGACAACCGCGACGACGGCGAACTTTTCCGGCCAATCCAGTTGTCGCGTTGCAGGACGGCTCACCGGAGGCACCCCGCGTACTCATTCCGACCATAAGCCTTCAAACTTCCAAGACGCGTGACCCGCACCCAGCCCTCCTTCTAAAATCCTGCAACGCGTTGCATCCGATGAGTTACACTAACCGGACGCGGAAGTCGGAGAAAGGCCGAACTACACTCATCGTCTGATGACGGATCAGTGACGTTCGCGCCAATCAGCGTCGATGAACGTGCGGGAACGACTAGGTGCGAATGTGAGGCGGCTGAGAGAAGCCGCTGGCTACTCGCAAGAGGCGTTCGGTCACATGTCCGACATTCATCGCACCTATGTCAGCGACGTGGAGCGCGGCAGGCGAAATCCGACCATCGACGTGGTGGAGAAGTTCGCGGTTGCGTTGAAGGTTCGAACGGGCTCGTTGCTTGATAACCCAGCAGAGCTGGATGCCGGTAAACAGGTGGACGGGTGACGATCATCCCCACGCCACGGCGGCCGTTGCCGGTCATGCCTCTGCCCGCGCGGACGCCTCTGCCTTATGAGCGGTTTCGCGCCAGCTATCCCAATTTCGTTGAAAAAATCCGTGAAGGCGAACGCTATCGGAAACACGTTCTCGCTTCTCTTGGCGCGTCAGCACCGCGCGAACGCCATTCGATGGTCAGACAGGTACTGCGAGATCGGCGGCTTCATCTCGTTTACGCGTACCATACGATCCGGCGACTGGGGCAGCTTGGTACGGCGACGCCCGCTTCGATCAATGCACTGGCAATCGGGTGCAACGTGTTCGTCCCCACGCGGGGCGAACGGGTCGTCACGCGCGCAGTGAGCAAAGGAAGCGGTCACCGCCTCGTTCAAGACTTCGGTCCCCGTCGCAGGATGCATCAGGCGCTGGTCGCCGACGTCCTGCGCCAGCTACATCCTCTCCCAGAAAGCCAAATGCTTTTTCATGGAGGGATGCCGATGGCCCAAAAGGCCATCGCGACGGCCTATCAGCAGGCAGAGATGACACATGGCGTGGAGGTCGACCTAGTCGGCTTCTATGCCAGCATCGAGCCTGACCGATTGGCCGAATACCTACGGCCCTTGCCGACATCCGTCGTCGAGTACGTGGTCTGGGATACGCCCATGCGGGATGATCCTAGTGTCCATGCCGTGGTTGGCACTATGCCTGCCCCTACCTCCAGCCCTCCGGCGGGGCTTTCTTTGGGTTCCGCGACATCTCCCATTGTCGGCGAACTGATCGTCAACCTGCTTTTAGCTAGTGCGAACGAGCAAGATACGATCACGTATGCCGACAACCTGTTCATCATGGGACGATCAGAACACGAGGTGAACGCGCGTATAGACCGCATCAGAGAAGGCGTGGCGTCGCTCGAAGTCGGGGCGCTGGAGCTTAGGGTAGGTTACTCGGAGGGGCACGACCTCTCCAGAGCATTCGAGTTTTTAAAGCAGGAAGGAGTTGCCGAGGACGGGCGGTTTATTTGGCGTCCGGGGCAAGCCAAACGGATGCAGCATCAGATCGGGGGGAGTGACTACTATCTAACCGATGAAGTCATTGCGGCGGCGGAACGTCGAGTACGGCATTGGCGTCGGTCCTATCCCTCATGGCCAGAAGGTGACGTCGCGGAAGCAGTGCATCTGGCCGAATTAGCCGTATGGCGCTTCTATCGGAACGGTGACCCCTCTAACCGGACTGCCGCTGTCCATGCGGTTGTTGTGGCGTGGCTAGCCGAGGGTAATGCACGGGGATTGTTCGAATACATCCCGGTGCATCACGCCGTGTCGCAGGAACGACAAAACGATCTCATGCGGGAGCTGGAGCGATGGCGACGCATCGCTATTGGTGACCCGGTCGCCGCAGAGTAGCAATAGCTGGCGATCAGTCCATTGGAAGCGCAGCACGATCACGGGCCTCGTTTCGCGTCAACTCACACAAAGCTATCGTCTTTGGCCAATCCGCCGACGTCGCTTCGACCAACGCCAACCACGACGCCCGATGCCGAAATCTACGATGTAAGCAGAAATGGCACCGTTGACACACAGCTTGGACCACGAGCGGACGGAAGTAGTTTTCGGTGTGCATGTGCAACCTTTCCGTGGCGGGGCAAAGCGAGCAGCACGTTGGCCGGGACATCCAGCCCTTCGCCACGGCAATGTAAAGGTACTGCCACGCCGCGATGCGCTCATTGCCAGACGCCCCATTATAAGGCGCGGGCTTCGGCCAACCCCATCGGGGCAATCGTTTACCGGAAGCCAAAGCAGCCTGAACCCGTGCGAGTATCTCCATGTCGGCGAAGCCCGCCGCTTGGTCAGACGTCTCCAACCTATGCATCGTCGAGGGCCTCTCGTAACGCCTTTACCGTCAGCTCAAGGCTGAATAGCCCTTCGATCATCATCCTTAGCAGCGCCAACCGCATATCCGCCAGCGCGTCAAACGCTTGGCCCTCGACAGCAATGGCGTGCAGGTCTTCTAGCTTGCCGGTCAGCTCCGCAAACAATGCAGCAACGGATGTCATACGCTATCTGCAGAAGCTAGGACGCGATATACCGATGCTCGTCCAACATTTAGCTTTTCGGCGATCTCCGACGCGCCCAAACCGGCGGCGCGAAGGTCACGCATTTGGGCTAACTTAGCGCGCGCCGTGGGTGCGCGTCCGCGATAGCGTCCGTCCGCCTTTGCTTTGGCAATGCCAGCACGCTGCCTATCCAGCATGGTCGTTCGTTCAAACTCCGCAACTGCAGCGAACATAGTCAAAAGCATCCGCCCCGTCGGCGATATGGTGTCGACGTCAGCCCCGCCGAAGTCGAGGATACGTAAGGATACACCCTTCCGTTCCAACGTAGCAACGATACCAAGAAGGTCTGTCGTAGACCGAGCAAGTCGATCAAGCCGGGTCACGACCAACGCATCGCCATCTCGAACAAAATCGAGTGCTGCGTCCAACTCTGCGCGTGCTGCCACTGATGACACCATCTCACGGAATAAACGTGTGCAACCCGTTGCAAGGAGCGTTCGCTCCTGCGCCTCAAATCCTGCCACCTGTTCAGTCGTACTCGTTCGACAGTAACCTACCAGCACAGCCATCTCCCTTGATATTCTTATGATTTACCCGCTACGAAGGTGCTGTCAGCAGTGATCCTAACGCCGAACAATTTTTCAATTATAAGAGTTGTCGAGTATGTCTATTGCGCAACAGTTCAGTTCGGCATGCCAGTTGGCGCAGGAAATGCCGGGGCGGGTCGCAGAGTTCATAGAGATTGATAAGACCTTGAAGCGCCGTTTTCGCGAGGACAGCATGACCGACGTTCTGATCGCGTCATTCCTGCGCCTGCCCGGCCATCAGGTATCAATAGATACACCGATTGAGGCCAAGACCGGTTCTGACTTCGATCTGTTCATTGGTGTACGAGGTAGTCTCGACCTCACACATTACCGTATTCAGGCCAAGCGCCTCTCGGACCGTAAAGTTTGGCAGAATGGACGTTACATGTGCATCGACCACCGGGTCGGCGCGCCCAAAACTCTACAGGCAGACATTCTCTGCCGTTCCAGCTCACGAGGATTAATCCCGCTTTACGCATTCTACAATCATGCGAACGTCGTATCAGCGTCCAAAGGGCAAGTGGACGGCATATCACTGGCAGATGCGTTCTCAGTTCGGAGAGCAGTTCACAAAATAGTTGCCGGAGACACTAGCTATAAGTGCGTTGGAAAACTCATGCCTCTGTTTTTTCCCATGAGCACCATTCTTTGTTCGCCTACGCCAGGACGCAGCTTGGCGACGCCGTCGCAGTCGCGCGATGCTGCAGAGAGCGCCGTTACCAGCTCGCGCAATCGCTTCACCTTGGATTTAAGCGATGCGGAGAGCGCGGAGGTTGCGATACTCGCCGATGCGTTCCGTGCCCGAGCGGCGGATCGTGCGGGCGACGCCACGCGCGAGGAAACCGACGAGGTACTCCGCCGCATCCAAGAGCCAACGCCGGAAGCTGAACGTCAGGACGTTCTGCAGGTCGTCCAGTCAGTAAGAGACACCCCCCTCGTGCGGCACCTTCCAATTCCGCGTCCACGGATCATTCTCATTGGAGATGGGATCGCCGACGACCGCACGCCACAACCGCACGAATGAGGATCACTGTCTTCCAGACCCAGTGAGACAGCGCCTCACTGGGTCCTGTCCCACCCTTACGGCGCACCGCCGGGCCCAAAACGCATTGTATCACGAGGGCAAGCCCTTCTGGGCATTGTAAGCTAGCCGCAGGCCGTCAATACGTAAGCCCGGCGCGATCTGCTGATACCAAGCCTAATCGCGTAAGGAGTTGAGCAAGCCCAGGCGATTTGGCCTCGCATTCCCAGATCGTTACTACCCTCCAACCGAGTTGTTCCAGCTCCTTCTGAACGCGGACGTCTCGGCCTCGATTAAGAGCGAACTTTTCGCGCCAAAAGTCTGGATTGGATTTCGGTAAACGCGCCACGGAGCATCCCTCGTGCTGATGCCAGAAACACCCGTGGACCATAACGACCGTTCGATCTTTGCGCAAAACGATGTCCGGTTTACCGGGGAGATCTTTCACGTGAAGTCGGAAACGACGACCGGCGTGATGTAGCGCTTTTCGAACCAGAACCTCAGGTTTGGTATCTTTGCTTCGGAAGCGCGACATCAAGCGTCTGCGCTGCTCCGCGTTCATACTCGACATCCCTTCGATATATGGCCACCATAACCAAATGGCGACCCAAGAACATTTCCGCGTTAGCTCTCACCTCAAGGATGTGATCGGTCGCGATCTCGTAACTAACGAGTTTGTGGCTGTTTTTGAACTTGTCAAGAACGCGTTTGACGCAAGCGCGAGCAAGGTGGACATAGCTTTCGATAATGACGCTAGAGAGCTCTGGATCGTCGACGACGGCAAGGGAATGGACGAGCAAGCCATTCGCGATAAATGGCTTTTTGTTGCTTACTCCGCAAAGGCTGATGGGACCGAGGACGCTGGAGCCAAGCGAGACTATCGAGATCGCATCCGACCCCAGGGACAGTATGCAGGGAGCAAAGGTATCGGCCGATTTTCCTGCGACACTTTGGGTGAAGTGCTTGCTTTATACACTCGGACCACAAAGGGTAATGAGGTACAAAAGCTCTCCGTCCAGTGGGAAAAGTTTGAAGCGGACAGCAAGCAACTATTTCAAAAGATCGGCGTGCGCCTTGAGGAGGTCGACGGTTTTCCAACCGACGCACCGATCAGTATGCCGCAAGGACCCGGGACTATCCTACGGATAAGTAGCCTGAGAGGCTCTTGGCATTACGACGATATATTCCGGCTTCGGCGCTATCTCGAAAAACTCATCGATCCATTTGGCACAACTGATGACACTCCTGTATACATATCCGTCAAAGACAGTGAGCTAAGTCGCGGGCAGATCACCGATCTAGACGGGCCGGTTGGCAATAACATTCGGGATTTGCTGTCTGATAAGACAACTAAAATAAATGTCCTGATTGAAAACGGAAAAATATCGACAACGCTGACTGATCGCGGCCGTGTCATATATAAGATAACAGAGAGAAGTGAGTTCGAGGGGCTCTTGCAATCAGCCGTTCGTATGGAGCTCTTTTATCTCAATAGGAGCGCTAAGCACACATTTACTGCGCGTATGGGCGTGCGGTCGGTGGAGTTCGGAAGCGTATTTCTATTTTTAAATGGATTCCGAATATTTCCTATTGGCGAAGAGAACGACGATACATTTGGCCTAAATCGACGAAAACAACAGGGCTCAGCCCGGTATCTTGGTACGCGCGACCTGATGGGTCGCGTAGACGTCAGTGCGCCCACAAGAATGTTCCGAGAAGCATCTAGTCGCGACGCTGGGTTAATCGAGGACGCAAGGGTGCGCGACCTCTATGAAGCTGTGAAGCGAAAAGCGATTTTTCGCCTCGAACGTTACGTCGTGGGCGTGACTTGGATGGATGCAGCAGACGCGGATCGCGACGACGCTAGTGGCCTATCCCTAGCTCCTACGCGTAGCCGGGTGGTTCAGCTTATCGGTCAACTCGCGGCGTCGAAAGCTGTCGAGATCGAGTATTACGACCCCGAGATTACCGAGCTTTTTGATGCCGAGGCGAAGTCAATCGAGGGGACGTTCAAGTCCCTTTCGATAATCGCCGAAAGGCGGGGGGATAACGAACTTCTCCGCAGCATAGAAGCGGCCCGCGCACGCCAGGTTGAGCTTGAGGCGTCGGAGCGGGAGGCCGCTGAGGCAGCTCGTGAGGCGCGCGCTGCGAAGGCCTATGCAGACGAACGCATTGCGCGGTTGGAACAGCAGGCCACTTATCTCGCGTCAACGCAAGATATGACGGTGGAGCAGATGACGTTGTTGCTTCATCAAGTAATGATATATGCGGGCCATATCGGTTCGGCGGTGGACAGGGCACTTGGAAACGCGCGTGTGACTCTGGAGGCTGCTGCGGACTTGGCTGCTGGCGGAGATGACGAGGACTTACTCGATGCCGCAGCGTCTATCCGAACACGTACGCGTCGCATGGTAGATGATCTCGACTACATTCATCTAGAAAACGACAGGCTAACGGCTGTTGCCCGCTTTGCATCGAACGCTCGGTTCGATTTGGAAACCGACCTTCTACAGGGCGATATTGTCGAGTTCCTAGATGAGTATGTCAATCAGGTGAGGGCAGGGCGTGACGGTGCGTCCATCATCGCGTTTCAGGGAAATAGCTTATCGCAAGTCACCAGGTTCCGGCCGGTGGATTTGGTAGTTGTTGTCGACAATCTGCTCGATAATGCACGGAAGCACGGTGCACGCCAGCTGACCATGACTGCACGCCGCAAAAAGGGCACCAAGCTGGTTGAGGTTTTGATCTGTGATGATGGTCGAGGAATTGATGAGCAGCGAGTAGACCCCGCGAGACTTTTCGAGAAGGGTTATACATCCGGCGCAGGGGGAACGGGCTTGGGACTGTATCATTCACGTAAGGTTATGGACGAGATGGGGGGTGACATATCTCTCGACGTGGCACGGGACTCGGGTCGTGCAGATTTTGTCATGACGCTCCCGGGGCCGAAAGCATGAACCTCACATTCGGGATTTGCTGGATCGAGGATCAGGCCGCTGATGCGGAGATAGATGCGGTTCAAGAAGCGGTGCGCCAGAACGGTTTTGAGCCTGCTATACACCGGGTCGAAAAGGAGGAGGAAATCCGATCCTTTGTCGAAATACAGAAACAGTACCACGACTTCGACTTGATCTTGCTGGACTTACGTCTCGGCGGCGGCCTTCGCGGGAATGAATTGGCGACACAGATACGTGAGAACTTTCGCTCAACGCCAATCCTTTTCTACAGCGGGGAAGCGGAGGACGCGCTTAGGACAATGATGTGCGACAAGCGCATCGAAGGGGTGTATTGCGCAAATAGAGATCGGCTTGCGACCCGAGTTGCCGAACTTGTTGACGCCTTAACGCCTGCTTTAAACCGACTTTCATCAATGAGGGGGCTTGCCGCTCGAGTGGTCGCAGAGTGCGATGAAGAACTCCGCACGATTCTGCTGCATCTCAGCGTGAAGGACGGGAATGATAAAGCAATCGTCGATAGTTTGAAAAAGCGGCTCGAAGAGGGAGGAGAAATACAGAGAACCGCAGTTCAAGCGCTGTCGAGTTTGCCAGAAATGTTAGGTGGTCCGAGTGTGCCAAGCGGGGTACTTTTTACTGAGGCGCGGGAACGAGCGCGCGCAGAAAATGGTACAGATGATGTCAGAGACCTACTTCGGTCCCTTAAAGATTATAAGCAGCAGGTACTCTGGCGGCGCAACACACTAGCGCATGCTCTGGAGGAGCGGACTGATAAAGGATGGGTTATCCATCGCGTTAACGCCAAGCCGTTGACGGTTTCGGATTTCGAGCGCTACCGACGCGACTTCTTGAGCAATCTACGCGATCTCAGGCAACTTCGCGCACTTCTGATCCCGGAGGAGGCCGAGTAGAACCTCGCCGATAGCCTCTGCCAGCAGCGGCGGCACCGCGTTGCCAACCTGAGTGTATTTTGGGCAGGCTGTTTGTCTTCTTGCTCCGCCGGTGGTGTAGGGTCCCTTGAATGTGAACCAATCGGGGAACGACTGTAATCGTGCCAGCTCCCGAACGCTCATTGTTCGGGCATCGGCGTAATGGATGATATCATCCGGCAAAGTAGTAACCGTTGGTGACGGTGCATTGCCGTCTAGCGGGGTTGTAGACCGCTTACCTACTCCAAGGCGTTTTCGATCTGCGGGCGTCAGGTTTCGGCCGGGGGTGCAAGTTTCGAGGATTGTCCGCATCCGAGTTGCTGTCGCGGTAGAGTGGCGAGGTATGCGTCGGTCTGACGGTTGCATGTGTGCGTCCTGCCTCATCAGCTCCTGATAGGCGCTGAGAACAACGTCGTCGCGACGCGTGACGGCTTTAAACCCCGCCGCACCCCATTCAGGGTCCGGTAATGGCTCATCGCTGTTCAGTGCAAAATCCGACATCGCGTCGCGCGAACTAACCGGCCCGGGCCAGAGGCTACGCGATGACAGAAAATCGCGACGGGCCGTACGTAGCCGACTGAGGGCATCGACCCCGGGCAAGCTACCCTTACGAGCGGCAATGCAGATGTATCTAGGTCGACGCTGGGGCACTCCGTAGTCGGAGGCTAGCACAACGTCTGACCAGCATTGGTAGCCCAGCTCACCCAGCCTGTGGCCGACTGCGTCAGCGTACGTTCCACCACTTGCGTGAGGCATCGAAACAAAACCGCGTACGTTTTCGATGAGCACGAGCGGAGGACGGACAAGATCGACTATGTCGAGGTATGCTTCCACCATCTTGCTGCGAGGGTCGTCTGGGTTTCGCCTACCGTTCGTTGAGAAACCCTGACATGGCGGGCCTCCTGCGATTAAATCGACTTTACCCCTGAGGCTGCGAAGCTGAGCAACTTTCTGCTTCGATAGCTCGACTACGTCGTGCGGACCGAATGGAAGCCAATCCGGCCAGAGGAACGGTTGTTCATCGCCTTCTATCAAGTTGTGACGGTAGGTATCAAATGCGTCTTGATGCTGTTCAACCGCGAATAGGCATTCAAAGCCAGCTTTCCGCAACCCCAATGAAAGGCCACCACAGCCCGCGAAAAGATCAATGTATGTTGCCATCACGTTGCCTTGATGTAGCTAGTCAAACCGATTGTCCAGGTAAATGCTCTTCAATCGTAGACGCGTGTGCCTGGAGATGCGTGAGATCGAGGTCGTAGGTCACGCGCGTTAAGTAATTCCTCAATACGTCAGCACTGAGGCCGCTGCCGTACCGACGCCCCGTTTTTTTTCCGCGCGACCAGCCGCAGAGTTCGTCTTTGGGTTGCTCTGGGACATCAGCAAGATCAAGCGCCTGTTTGAACGTGTGTCGAAGGGAATGAAAAGTCAGCTTGCTGCGGCGATCACCTAGCTCAAGGTGCTTCAAGTCGCTGCTGAAACGCTTCGAAAAGTTCGGACTTTCTGCATCGTAAATATCTTTCGGGACCTCCGGAAAAAGCCCCGCGTTCGGCGCGCGTACCCGCATACGGTCAACCCATTGAAGCAGCCCTACGTCAATTAGGACCGGGTGTACGGGTATCTCTCGTTGGGCGTTATCGTTCTTGAGCTTCATATCAGGCGTCAGAACGATGAAGGGATTGCGAGTTGGTGAAAGGCGAAAATGGTCGGGCGTGAGCTGTAAAATCTCTCCTGCTCGTAATCCAGAGAAGAGCGCAATTAATGGTGCCCAGTAGCGGCTACGCCGGATGATGTGCGGGCCCGGCTTTGCAAACCCGGACTCATCATTTTGACAGCCGGTATATATCGGGCGAAGAAACAGGCGACGAAGTTCGCTAAGTTCAAACGGTAGCTTAGCCATCGAGCCGTCAGGCTTCACTCCCAAAGGCTTCAAACCCTCAGCGTAGTTTTTCTCCAGATAGTCTTCTTGTGCCGCCCAGCCAATAAATCTCGTGAGAGCGGAAAGGTACTTCTCGTGGGTCGCCCACGATAAGACAGGGTCGCCATCTTTGCGCCTTTCGAGCAAGTGATGTAAGTTCTCGCCCTCCTCCCGTCGCTTTGCAAAGTTCGGCGACAGCAGTGCAAAAGCGTCTCGAAACTCGACGCACTGCTGACGGCGAATGTCGGAAAGTGGCGCCTCACCCCCAAAAAAGGACACAATATGCGCGACCTCACGAGTGTAGCGATCTCGTGTTTTTGCGTTGTCCAGTCCAGCGATACGTTCACAAAGAAATCGCTCGGCAGCCTCTCTAACGCTGATTACCGGGCCCGCCTCACGCAGGGCAACCGTACCTCCCGATGGCGCTATTCGGCTGCTAACAAATAGTGGGTCAGTAATGGGTACGGAGAAATCGCCGTAGAAGCGCGCCTTCTCGATTGCAACCAGTTGCACAAGTGCCCGGCGAAGATACTCTCTCAGCAAGCGACTGGGATGCTCAGTCATCGGGGCGCGCATGCCCTTTCTCTGTAGTAGAAGCGTTTCAGCCCCAAGGGCGGGATGCTCCTCTCCTTCGTCGGAGTTCGGGGACTTTAAGACAGCCTCCCGGTGCTCAAGTTCCTGATATGCGGCGTCTCGTTCGACGTTGTCTCTCCATGACACAGGCACTTGCGCATCCAGCTCAAGCATCTGATCGTGAAAAAAAGCGATGGCAAGCGATGCGGCTTCCTCAGCCCGAAGCAGCGGCAAGCGGGCGTCATCTTGCCGTCTCAACCGGGCCGTGCTCGATACTATTCCGAACGGCCGAGGTTGAAACGCGCGCAAGGCCTCCGCGCGCGCGGACTCGACCCTCGTCAGAGCTAGCTTATAGTCTCCCGTATCTAGGCTTTTCCAAAAAGCTTCGCGCGGGCTTTGTTGGAGGAGGTGCGCAGGGCACCGCATCCTAAAATACCAATTAGAACTGTTTTGTCGCTTCGTTAGCCCCGATGGTCGCGCCACTTCACCCATGCCTCATGTGTAACACCAATGTGTACCAGTCTGCTATGGGAAGCCTAGGATTTCTGCGACTTCGGCAGAAAGCCTAAGCTTTTATGGTGCGTGGTGGAGCCGAGGGGAATCGAACCCCTGACCTCTGCAGTGCGATTGCAGCGCTCTCCCATCTGAGCTACGGCCCCGCGCGGTCCGGCGACGCCGGATCTTGCGATATTAGCGATGGCGCCGCCGGCATGCAATCCACCGCCGCGCGCTCTCCCTCATGTTTTGAACACGGGACATTCATCCCGAACGTGGCTCGCACGGGCGCACCCGGCAACGGCCGGCGGAACTTCGATCAGGGCGCGGGCGATTGACGGGCAGGCTCGCTGCAGACGGGCACGTCATGTGTGCTCTGCCGCTTGGCGGGGGATCCGTTCTGCGCCATACCCGAGTCATGAAACCTCAACGACAGGAGTGAAGAATGTCCCGTGCATGGAGCCTGAAGACGCGCCCACAAGGCATGCCCAAGCATACCGACTTTGAGATGATCGACGTTTCACAGTCCGAACTGGCCGACGGTGAGGTGCGCATCGCCAACCGCTGGCTCTCGGTCGATCCCTATATGCGCGGTCGCATGAACGACGTGAAAAGCTACACCCCGCCGTTCGAGCTGGGCAAGCCGATGCAAGGTGGTGCGATCGGCGAAGTCGTCGAGAGCCGGGCCGAGGGTCTGAAGGCGGGCGATCTCGTCCAGCATATGGCGGGATGGCGCGACGAAGCGACGCTGCCGGCAAACCAGGTCCAGAAACTGCCGGACCTGGCGGTCGATCCGCAGGCGTTTCTTGGGCAGCTCGGCATGCCGGGCATGACCGCCTATTTCGGCCTGCTGGAAGTTGCCGCCGCCAAGTCCGGCGATACCGTCTTCGTGTCGGCCGCGGCGGGCGCGGTGGGCTCGACCGTCGTTCAGGTCGCCAAGGCCAAGGGCATGACGGTGATCGGCTCGGCAGGCGGAGCGGACAAATGTGCCTGGGTCAAGTCGCTCGGCGCTGATGCCGTGATCGACTACAAGTCCGGTACACCGGTCGTGAAGGGACTTGGCGAGGCTGTGGCCGCGGTCGGGTCAGGCGGGATTGACGTATATTTCGACAATGTCGGCGGCGAACATCTCGATGCGGCATTGGCGCACGCCAAGCTTCACGCCCGGTTCGCGATCTGTGGCATGATCGACGTCTACAACAGCGGCGCGGCGACTGAACTGCGCTATCTCGCAAGGCTGATCGGTAACCGTATCCAGATCCGCGGCTTCATCGTCAGCGATTTCATGGATCGGGCTGCGGAGTTCTATACGGACATGGGCGCCCTGCTGAAGGCGGGCACGTTGAAGCGGCAGGAAACCGTGCATGATGGCCTCGACGCAATGCCCGACGCGTTTCTCGGACTGTTTTCGGGTGGAAATACCGGCAAGATGCTCGTCAAGCTCTGAGCATTTAGCCCCCTCCCGGTAGTGCGGGAGGGGGCATTCATTCAGATCGCGCCCGAGAAGGTGTCGCACACCTTCGGGTCCCCGCTGTCGAGACCACGGCGAAGCCAGGTCTGACGCTGCGCCGAGGTGCCGTGCGTGAAGCTGTCCGGTACGACCCGGCCCTGAGCCTGCTTCTGGAGCGTGTCGTCGCCGATCGCCTGCGCGGCGGTCATGCCCTCCTCGATGTCACCGGGCTCGAGACGGTCGCGATTCGCGGCCGCCCAGACACCGGCGAAACAATCCGCCTGGAGCTCCAACCGAACCGACAGCGCATTGCCCTCGCTCGAACCAGCGCGCTGCTGCGCGCGTGAAACCTGGCTCGACGTGCCGACCAGATTCTGGATGTGGTGACCGAATTCATGCGCGATGACGTAATCCTGCGCAAAGTCGCCGCGCGCGCCGAACCGGTTGGCCAGCTCGTCGAAGAAGCTGGTGTCGAGAAAGATTCCGTTGTCGGTCGGGCAGTAGAAGGGCCCCATCGCCGCCTGTGCTGCGCCGCAGCCTGAACGGCCATTGTCGTCGAAGAAGCTGAGCTTGGGCGCCTGGAACTGTTCGCCGTTCTTCGCGAAGATCGCGGCCCAGGTCTTCTGCGCCGAACTGAACGCGTTGCACGCGGCGCGTCGCTCGGGGTTCAGCGTGCAGATCGACTGCGCGTCGGTGCCGGAACCCTGTTCGCCGCCGCGGCCGGACCCACCTTGCGTTATCTGCCCGGAGGGTGCGCTGGGCGACGAGCCGCCACCAAGCATGCCACCGATATTGCCGAGCCCGCCGAACAGCGCCATCACGATCAACACGACGACGATGCCGCCGCACCCGAAACGGCTGCCGATCAGCGGCAGAAGGCCGAACAGAAGGCCGCCGCCTCCACCGCCCGAACCGCCGCCGCGGCCCTGATCCTCGACGTTGATGTTGGGGTCGAAATCATCGAGCCGCATGGTCTTAAGACTTTCATTCTGGAGTGGTAACGAAATGCATGGGACGATGCGGAGTTGCATCCGATTGGCTTGCCGGGTCTAATCGCATTCTGCCGACCTTTGGAAGGCATGACAAAGCGTTGTACGGCAGACGGGGCGTTCTGGCCGCGTCAAGATGGGGGACGAGACAATGTTTCTGGCGGGCAGGACGGCGGTCATCACCGGGTCCACATCGGGGATCGGTCTTGCCTATGCGCGGGCCTTTGCGGGGGAGGGGGCCTGCGTCGTTCTCAACGGCTTTGGCGACGCCGCGACAATCGAGGCGGAGCGTGTGGCGCTGAGCACGATCAGCGGCGCGGCCGCGCTTTACGATGCCGCTGACATGACCCGCCCCGACGAGATCGCCGCACTGGTTGAGCGTGCGGTCGCGGAGACGGGGAATTGCGATATCGTCGTCAACAATGCGGGCATCCAGCATGTCGCGGGGATTGCGGATTTTCCCGTCGCGACCTTCGATAGGATCATCGCGATCAACATGGCGTCGGCCTGGCACATGATGCGGGCCGCGATCCCGCATATGCGGCGCCGGGGCTGGGGCCGGATCATCTCGACGGCGTCGGCGCATTCGCTCGTCGCTAGCCCGAACAAGTCGCCTTATGTCATGGCCAAGCATGCCATCGCCGGACTGACCAAGACGATCGCACTCGAAACCGCGACCGACAACATCACCGTCAACTGCATCTCGCCGGGCTATGTCTGGACGCCGCTGGTCGAGGATCAGATCCCGGATACGATGGCAGCGCGGGGAATGACCCGCGAGCAGGTCGTCAACGACATTCTGCTGGCCGCGCAACCGACCAAGGCCTTCGTCACGCCGGAGCAGGTCGCAGCGCTCGCACTCTTCCTGTGCCGCGACGAGGCTAGCGCGATGACCGGCGCAAATCTGTCGATGGACGGCGGTTGGACGGCAGCATGACAGGTGTCGGCGGTGCCCGTGTCGACGCGCGACGCGCGATCGGGGCGTTGGCGACATGCGTCTTGCTCGTCGCCTGCGGGGGCGGAAAACGGATCGCCAGCGCGCCGCCCCCCGAAGTCGAGCGAACCGATCCCACCGGACGAGGGGCAGGATGGCGCACGGCAGCAACGGTTGCCGACCGCGCAAGGCTGCGCGACTGGCGCGATGCGTGGATGAATGCGCTTGCGCAGATCCCGCAGCGTGAGATTGCCGCGGATCCTCAATTGTTCGATCCGGACCGGGCACTCCCCGATCCGTTGCCACCGATCGGCACCTATCGGTGTCGCACGATCAAGCTCGGGGCGCCTGGAGCGGGCGCGTCACGCTTCATTGCCTATGGCTGGTTCTCGTGCCGCATCGAACAGCCTGCACGCACGGGGGGAGACGGGGAACTGACGTTCACGCGGCTGGGGGGATCGCAACGTCCGTCCGGGACGCTATACCGCGAATCGCGGGCAGATTCGGCTCCGCGACCGCGTGCGATCTTCCTCGGCAGCATGGCGTTGGGTGACGAACAGCGTCCGATGCGCTACGGCACGGACGCAAATCGCGACCTGGCGGGTGTGATGGAGCGCATCGGTGACCGGCGCTGGCGGCTGATACTGCCGCATCCACGCTTTGAATCTCTACTCGACATCGTCGAGATCGTACCGATGGAATAGACCCGGCATCTCCGGATCGCTGCGACACTGCGCAACATGGTCGGGGAGACAGGATTCGAACCTGCGACCCCCTGGTCCCAAACCAGGTGCGCTACCAGCCTGCGCCACTCCCCGACGCCGCAGCCCTTAGCGGGTGCGGTTGACGAAAGGCAAGCAGCTTCGTGTCGGCGGGCAGGGAAAGTCGTCACTGAAGGACGGGGCCAGCACCCGAACGATAGCCTTGGCGGGGAAGGGTAGCAGCGTAGCGGGCGGTCCACGCGTCGATGCGAGCCATGCTTGCGTCAGGGCGAGGTTCCGATGCGGACGCCCCTATGGCAGAGCGGTCGGCATGTCGGCAAAATCTATCCTATCGAGTGCGTTGCGACGTGGCGCTTTGACCATCGCGGCGATGACCGCGGTCACCACCCCCGCATGTGCGCAGGACGAGGCGGGGTTTCAGGCCTATCTCGCCCAGCTTCGTACGCAGGCGCTTGAGGCCGGAGTCACGGCGCGTACGGTGGACTCCGTCTTTCCTACGTTGACGCTGAACGAGCGTGTCATCGCGCTCGATCGTGCACAGCCGGGCAGCGGCACGAGCAGCGCCATTCCGGCCTTCGCGCCTTACAAGGCGCAGCATGTCGACGCGGCGCGGATCGGACGCGGTCGGGAAACCTATCGGGCGCAGCGGGGCAGGCTGCAGCGTATCGAGCGCGAAACAGGTGTGCCCGAATCGATCATGGTCGCGATCTGGGGGCATGAGACCAATTACGGTAGCTATACCGGAAATTTCGACATTCTGCGGTCACTCGCGAGCCTCGCTTATGAGGGGCGTCGGCGATCACTGTTTGCGGGCGAGTTCATTGCCGGGTTGAAGATCGTCGACCGGGGCATATCGCGCGAACAACTCAAGGGCAGTTGGGCAGGCGCGATGGGCAATCCCCAATTTCTGCCGTCCATCTATCTTCGACTGGCCCGTGACGGGGATGGCGACGGCCGCGCGGATATTTGGAACAGTCCGGCCGATACGCTGGCGTCGATCGGCAATTATTTCACCAATGCCGGCTGGCGCAGTGGCCAACCCTGGGGCGTCGCGGTCTCCGTGCCGCAGGGATTCGATCGGTCGCAGGTACGCAATCGGCTCGTGTCGCCGCGGTGCCCGCGCGTGTTCGAACGGCATAGCGGCTGGCGAACGATCGCGGAGTGGCGCGGTCTGGGGGTGATGACGCAAGGCGCCTCGTGGCCGGCCGACCATGTCATGGCGACGCTGCTCGAACCCGACGGTCCCGGCGCCACGGCGTATCTGCTCACGAGCAATTACCGCGTGATCCTCGACTATAATTGCTCGAATTTTTATGCGCTGTCGGTGGGGCTGCTGGCGGATGCAGTCGAGCGCTGACCGGCGTGCCCGATAGACTCAAAGCCAGGCGTGACGCGGTTGCCAAGCCCGGCTATGACTTCGATAAGGTCCCGGCGGCGGCGCGAGCCTGCCTCCCATCGCGTTCCTCTTTGACGTAACGGATATCATGACGAAGCTGCCCATGAACACGCTGCCCTTTACTCAAATGGTCCGGCGCCGCATCGCCATCGCCCCGCTGGCAATGATCGCGCTTGCGACGCCGTCTATCGCCGCTGCGCCACAGTTCCAGACCAGCGCACCGATCGCCTATATGGAAGATCTGTCGTCGGGCGCGGTCCTGTTCGCACGCGATGCCGATCGCCGTATGCCGCCGGCGTCGATGGCGAAGATGATGACGGTCTATGTTGCGTTCGACATGCTCAAGAAGGGCGAGCTCAAGCTCGATCACATGGTCACCGTTCGGCCGGAGACCTGGGCAAAATGGCACGGTCCGTCAGCGGGTTCGACGATGTTCCTGTCGGCGAACGAGAGCGTCAGCGTGGCCAATCTGCTGTATGGCATCGTGACATTGTCGGGCAACGACGCCTGCGTCGTTCTTGCGGAATCGATCTCGGGTTCGGAGCCCGCCTTTACCGAGCGCATGAACCGCGTCGCGGCACAGCTCGGCCTCAAGGACAGTCATTTCGGCACCTCGAACGGGTGGCCCGATAACGGCGTGACCTATGTCACTGCGCATGACCTGGCCAAGCTGGCATCGGCGACGATCACCAACCATCCCCAGCTCTACAAGCAATTCTATGCAAAGCGCGATTTCACCTGGGGCAAGACCATGGGCGGCAGCTCGATTACCCAGGCTAATCGCGATCCGTTGCTCGGCCGCGTCGCGGGCGCCGACGGGTTGAAGACCGGACATACCGAGGAAGCCGGATACGGATTCACCGGGTCGGCCGAGCAGAATGGTCGCCGTCTGGTATTGGTCGTCGCAGGCCTGAAGAGCTCGACCGAGCGCGCGAACGAGTCAGTACGGTTCATGGACTGGGGCTTCCGCGCGTGGCAGTCCAAGCCGATCGTCGCGAAGGGTCGGAAGGTCGAGGAGGCCAGCGTGCAGATGGGCGGCTCATCGAGCGTCGGCCTCATCGCGCCCAAGGCGCTGACCGTCACCGTACCGGCGGGGACATCGCCGAACCTGAACGCCAAGGTCGTCTATCAGGGGCCGGTCAAGGCGCCGATCAAGGCGGGCCAGCACATCGCGGATCTCGTCGTGTCGATGCCTGACGGGGTCGAGCAGCGTATGCCGCTGGTCGCGGAAAAGGACGTTGCCGAAGCCGGGTTCTTCGGGCGCGCCTGGTCCGGGCTGACCGGGCTGTTCGGTTGAAGCTTGGCGTGCCGGCGCGTGTGTTTACCGTTCGGGTGAGTCCGCCGCCGGCATGACCGAGATAATCGGCAATGCCGCGGCGCAGTCCGCTTTCGCCGCGGCGATGCAAAGCGGTGCGCTTCACCATGCCTGGCTGTTCACGGGCCCGCAGGGCGTTGGCAAGGCAAGTTTCGCACGGCTGGCGGCGATGCGCATGCTGGCCGATGCGCGCAGCGGGTCGACCGAGTCGCGCGGGTTTGCCGTGCCAGCCGGCGACCCCACCCGCGCGTTGATCGAAGCGGGTTCGCATCCCGATTTCCGGCTGTTGACGCGTCTGCCCAAGGATCCTGAAAAGCCTGACCAGGATCTGGCGCGCAGTATCACGATCGCGCAGGTCCGTACGCTCCAGCCGCTCTTTGCGACGACGCCATCGATGAGCCCGCGACGGGTCGTCATGATCGACGCGATCGACGATCTGGAGCGCGGCGGCAGCAATGCGTTGCTCAAGAACCTTGAGGAACCACCCGCCGGCACGATCTTCCTTCTCGTCAGCCACGCGCCGGGACGGCTATTGCCGACGATCCGGTCGCGGTGCCGGGTCTTGCGGTTCGAGGCACTGACGCCCGACGAGGTCGCGGTGACGTTGCTACTGGCGCAGCCGGACCTCGACCACGACGAGATATCTGCCCTCGTACGTGCGAGTGAGGGAGCGCCGGGCAGGGCGCTGCGCTATGCGGGTCTCGATATTGCAAGCCTCGACGAGGCGATTGCGCAGATCGCCGACGAAGGCGATCGCGATAACGGGCATCGGCTCCGGCTGGCGAAGTCACTCGCTGGGAAGGCGTCGCAACCCCGGTACGAGGCATTTCTCGATCGCGTGCCGGCGTTCATTGCGCGTGCGGCGCGGGACCGGTCGGGCGCCCGGCTCAAGACCGCGCTCGACGCGCATGCCGCAGCGCGTGATCTGTCGGCCGCCGCCATCGGCCTGTCGCTCGATGCGCAGGCGACCGTCTTCGAGTTGGCGGGTATTCTCGCGACACTGCGTACCTGACGAAGCGGCCGACATGGGCTTCACCTCCTCCGGGGGATGCTCTAGGAGCGCCGACATGGCCGACCCTTACTACATCACCACCGCAATCCATTATCCCAATGGCCGACCGCATATCGGCCATGCCTATGAAATGGTTGCAGCCGACGCGATCGCCCGGTTTCAGCGCCAGGCGGGACGAGACGTGCTGTTCCAGACCGGTACCG
Source organism: Sphingomonas sp. CFBP 13733 (assembly GCF_014841795.1). Lineage (NCBI taxonomy): Bacteria > Pseudomonadati > Pseudomonadota > Alphaproteobacteria > Sphingomonadales > Sphingomonadaceae > Sphingomonas > Sphingomonas sp. CFBP 13733. The sequence continues at coordinate 437,934 of NZ_JACYUP010000001.1, read as the reverse complement.
ACGAACACGGCCTGAAGATGGTTCAGGCCGCACGCGACCGCGGCGTCCCCGTTCGCGAATTCGCTGATGAAATGTCGTCCTATTTCAGTGGGATGGCCGACCGTCTTGATATCTCCTATGATCGGTTCATCCGGACCGTCGACACCGATCATTACGCGGCGAGTCAGGCGATCTGGCAGGCGATGGCGGATGCCGGGGACCTTTATCTCGATCGTTATGAGGGCTGGTATTCGGTCCGCGATGAAGCCTTTTACGACGAGTCTGAACTGACGGGGGAGGGCGCCGATCGCCGGTCTCCGCAAGGCACGCCGGTCGAATGGACCGCCGAGGAAACCTGGTTTTTCCGGCTGTCGAAATATCAGCAACCCTTGCTCGACCTTTACGCCGCGAACCCCGACTTCATCCGCCCCGAGAGCCGCCGCAACGAGGTCATGCGCTTTGTCGAAGGGGGCCTGTCCGACCTCTCGGTGTCGCGGACGAGCTTCGACTGGGGTGTCCCCGTGCCGGGCAGCCCGGGCCACGTCATGTATGTCTGGGTCGACGCGCTCACGAATTATCTTACGGGGACGGGCTATCCGAACACGGGGTCGGATGACGCAAATCTCGCGCGGTTCTGGCCGGCGGACCTTCACCTGATCGGCAAGGACATCGTCCGTTTCCATGCCGTCTTCTGGCCCGCCTTCCTGATGTCCGCGAACATCCCGCTCCCTAAGAGCGTCTTTGGCCACGGCTTTCTCCTGACCCGTGGCGAGAAGATGTCGAAATCGGTCGGCAATGTCGTCGATCCGATGGTGCTGGCGGATGCGTTCGGCGTCGACGCCCTGCGCTATTTCTTCCTTCGGGACGTTAGCTTCGGGCAGGATGGGAGCTATTCGGCCGAGGCGATCGTGACGCGGGTCAACGCCGAGCTTGCGAACAGCTTCGGCAATCTGGCCCAGCGGACATTGTCGTTCATTGCCAAGAACCTGGATGGTGCGTTGCCCATGGCGACGGCGATCGAGCCGGCCGACGCGGCGCTGCTCGACGACGTCACCGCGGCCTGTGCGGCGTTCAGGTCCGGCTTTGCGGAGCTCGCTCTATCGCACGCCATCGAGGCCTGGATGCGGGGCGTCTTTGCCTGCAACCAGTATATCGACGTCCAGGCGCCCTGGGCGTTGCGCAAGACCGACCCGGCACGGATGAACACGGTGCTCGCGACATTGGTGCGCGCAACTCGGATGCTCGCCATCACGATTCTTCCGGTCGTGCCGAGCGCGGCGGGCAAGGTCCTCGACCAGATCGGTGCAGAGGGCCGCGACCATGCAGCGCTTGACGATGACGGCTGGTATGACCGGCACTCCGCGAGCGACTTCCGGATCGTCGCGCCGACCGGCGCGTTCCCACGGCTGGAGATGCCCGCGGAGACCGACGCCTGATGCTTGCAGACAGTCATTGCCACCTGAATTACCCCGGCTTGATCGAGGATCAGCAGGCGGTCCTCGATCGCGCGCGGGCGCGCGGTGTGACGGCGATGCTCAACATCTCGACGCGGGAGAGCGAGTGGGATGCGGTGATCGCCACGGCGGACCGTGAAGCCGATGTCTGGGCCACGATCGGCATTCACCCAAATGAAGCCGATGCCCATCCTGCGATCGACGCGGCGCATTTGGTCGAGCGCGCACGTCACCCGCGGGTCGTGGGCCTAGGCGAGACCGGGCTCGATTATTACCGCGAGACCTCCGATCGCGCACGTCAGGCGCTGAGCTTCCGCGCGCATATCGACGCGGCGCGTGAAACCGGCCTGCCGATCGTCGTGCATACCCGCGATGCCGAAGAGGAGACCGCGGCGATCCTGTCGGACGAGATGGGGAAGGGGGCCTATGGCGGCGTCATCCACTGTTTCACAGCAAGCGCAGCATTTGCCGACAAGGCACTGGAACTTGGCCTCTATATATCGCTGTCGGGGATCGTCACGTTCAAGAACGCGCGCGACCTTCAGGCGATCGCCGCGCGCTTGCCGATCGAACGGCTGCTGATCGAAACCGACGCGCCTTTTCTTGCGCCCGTGCCCAATCGGGGCAAGACGGGGGAGCCCGGCTTTGTCGCGGATACCGCGCAGTTCGTGGCCGACCTGCGTGGCGTCTCCGTCGGCGAGCTGTCCCAGCGGACGGCCGAGAATTTCCACACGCTGTTTGCCAAGACACGGCTGGTCGATACGCCGGCTGCGGCGCACCGCGCGTGAAAATCACGATCCTCGGCTCGGGTACGTCTTCCGGCGTGCCCCGGATCGGCAATGACTGGGGTGCATGCGATCCCGCCGAACCGCGCAACCGGCGCACCCGCGTCTCCGCACTCGTCGAGCATGCCGGCACCCGGATCCTGATCGATACAGGGCCAGACATGCGTGAGCAGTTGCTCGCGGCGAACGTCTCCGAGGTGGATGCGGTCATCTGGACGCATGATCACGCCGATCACTGCCACGGCATTGATGACCTCCGGCAGCTCTATCACGCGATGGGCGCGCCCGTGATCGGCTTTGCGCGGCCGGCCACGCTCGCCGCGCTTGAGGATCGCTTCACCTATGCGTTCCGGGGCCGCAGCGGTTATCCGTCGACGATCGCCGGGGCGGTCTTGCCGGACCGACTGACAATCGGCGCGATCGACATTCGTGTTACCGATCAGCCGCACGGATCGATCCACGCCGCTGGGCTGCGCTTCGAGGCAGATGGCAAGGCAATCGGTTATGCGACCGATTTCAACATCATGACTGATGATATGGCCGCGATGTATACGGGGCTGGACGTGTGGGTCGTCGATGCACTGCGCCGTCGTCCGCATCCGACGCATCCACAACTCTCAGCCGTCTTGGGTTGGGTCGATGCGTTCAAGCCGCGGCGGACCGCGCTTATCCATATGGACAACACCATGGACTATGCAGCGTTGAGGGCGGAACTGCCTGACACAGTGGAGCCTGGCTTTGATGGACAGATCCTCGAGGCCTGACCGGCATACGTGCCATGCCGTTTTACATAATGTATATTATCGGATCGGGCGTGGTACGTTATGAACCTTTTGATTTCGTCGTAGCGTCGGTGATCTCCACGTCATTCTCACTTTATGCGGAGCGCCGCCATGATTGACCGCCTCACGACCATCATGGCGCGACTGCGCGATCCGGATACGGGATGCGAATGGGACCGTGTTCAAACATCGAAGACGATTGCCCGCTACACGATCGAAGAGGCCTATGAGGTTGTCGACGCGATCGAACGCGGCGATCTTGCCGATCTGAAGGACGAACTCGGCGACCTGTTGTTGCAGGTGGTATTCCATGCCCGCATTGCAGAGGAAGCGGGCGCGTTCGCCCTGCCCGACGTCATCGACGCGATCAGCGACAAGATGGAGCGCCGACACCCGCACATCTTCGGTCCGGCGAAGACATCGCCCGGTTGGGAAACGATCAAGGCGACCGAGCGCGCGAGCAAGCCTGACCAGAGTGCCCTCGCCGGCGTCGCCACGGCGCTGCCTTCGCTGGCGCGTGCCGACAAGCTGCAAAAGCGTGCTGCGCGCGTCGGGTTCGACTGGCCCGACTCAGCCGGTTCCTTGGCCAAGGTACACGAAGAACTCGACGAGATTGCGACAGCGACCGCCGACACACTGGCCGAAGAGGTCGGCGACCTTCTGTTCTCGGTGACCAATTATGCCCGCCACCTCGGTGTCGATCCCGAAGTGGCGTTACGCGCGGGTAATGCAAAGTTCGAAGCCCGGTTCCGGGCAATGGAGCATATCGCCGCTGCGGGCTTCGAAGCTTTGTCGCTCGAGGAAAAGGAAGCGCTTTGGCAGGCCGTCAAACGTCGCGGCGGCTGAACCGGTCGTAATCGGTGTCGGACAGCCGTACGTCATAGGTGGTGGCCAGTCCGTCCTCGAGACTGCTGAGCACCTCGCCATGCGCGTGCAACCATGCCGCGCCTGCGCCGTCCGTCGCATCGAGCGTGATGTGATAGCGGCGATGCGCATCCGTCAGTTTGGCAGCGACCTGCTCGACGAGATGGTCCACCCCCTCCCCACTCAGCGCCGAGATCGCCACGACATCCTCGCGATGCGCGGCCTCCCCGGCAATCTCGTCATGGTCGGCAGGATCGAGCAGATCCAGCTTGTTCCAGACTTCGAACCGCGGGGTCATATCGTCGACGCCGATGTCCGCCAGCACCGCCTCGACATCGGCACGCTGCGCCTCAGTATCGGGATGCGCGATGTCACGGATGTGGATCAGCAGATCGGCGGACACCACTTCCTCAAGCGTCGCCTTGAACGCCGCGACGAGCTGGGTTGGCAGGTCCGAGACGAACCCGACCGTGTCGGACAGGATCGCCTTGTCGATACCGGGCAATCGGATTTGCCGAAGCGTCGGATCCAGCGTCGCGAAGAGCAGGTCTTCGGCCATGACGTCAGCACCGGTCAACCGATTGAACAGCGTGGACTTTCCGGCATTGGTATAGCCGACGAGCGCGATGACGGGCCAGGGTGCACGCTGGCGCCGCTCCCGGTGCAGGCCGCGGGTGCGGCTGACCTGTTCGAGTTCGCGCCGAAGCCGCGCCATCCGGTCCCGGATGAGCCGGCGATCCGCCTCGATCTGGGTTTCACCGGGCCCGCCGAGAAAGCCAAACCCGCCGCGCTGACGCTCGAGATGGGTCCAGCTCCGGACGAGCCGGCCAGCCTGGTAGTCGAGATGCGCGAGCTCAACCTGCAGTCGCCCTTCGGCCGTCGCCGCACGCTCCCCAAAGATTTCGAGGATCAGCCCGGTGCGGTCGATGACCTTCGTCTCCAGCGCCTTTTCGAGATTGCGCTGCTGGATCGGGCTGAGGCTCGCGTCGAACACGACGAGCCCCGCCTCCTCCATTCGCACCTGTGTCGCGAGGAGCTCGACCTGCCCGCTGCCGATCAACGTTGCGGGCTTGGCCTGGCGGACGCGATAGGCGATCCGCTCGACCACCTCCACGCCAATGGCGGCGGCAAGGCCCGCCGTCTCGTCAAGCCGTGCGTCGACATCGCGTGTCGCATCGCCTTGGTCGGGCAAGACGACGATCGCTTTCGTGCCGCGGGCGAACTCGTCGCGGTCACGGTCGAAACCACTACTCATGCGTATTGCCCCAGGCCGTCATGATCATGCGTCGTCCACCGCATCCGTCTCGTCGCTGTCGTCAGGATCCTCAGCAAGGTTCAGGGGCCGTGCAGGCTGGATCGTCGACACCGCGTGCTTGTAGACGAGCTGCGCCATCCCTTCGCGCTGGAGCAGCATGCAGAACAGGTCGAAGCCGGCAATCTGGCCCTGGAGCATGACGCCGTTGATCAGAAACATGGTCACGCTATCTTCCGACTTGCGGACCGCGTTCAGGAAGATTTCCTGCAGAAGCGGCTGCTTCTTCTGCGTTTCTGCGACGGCGTTCACGATCGCGGCGACATCCATCGGTCCCGCGGGCATGATCGTCGAGATCGCATGCTTGTAGATGAGCTGGGACTGACCGTCGCGACGTAACAGCACCGAGAAATTATCGAACCAGGTCACGATGCCCTGGAGCTTGACACCCTTGACGAGAAACATCGTGACGGGGGTCTTGGTGCGGCGCAGCGCGTTGAGGAACAGGTCCTGGAGCGAGCCAATTTTTTCGGCCAATGGGATAACCCTTGTTTTTGGCGGGACTTTGCCCGCGTGGCGCCGTTTCCCGGCGTCGGAGATCACCCGATTGCCGGGCGAGCGTCTAATCTATGTTCCCGGTACCGCTTCGTCCATAGGGGCGGGCGACAGATATGCGATCAATCGTCGCGCGTCTCGGTGATCCCAAGCAGCTTCAGCTTCCGGTGCAACGCCGATCGCTCCATCCCGATAAAGCTCGCGGTGCGCGAAATGTTGCCGGAGAACCGACGGATCTGAACACGCAGATACTCCCGTTCGAAGGTTTCACGCGCCTCGCGTAGCGGCGAGCCCATGATCGCAGTTCCCCCGGCGCTGCCCATGTCGCCCTGATCGCCCAGGACTTCGGCCGGCAGCAAGTCGAGATCGATGCGTCCCAGTCGGTCGCCCGGCGCGAGGATGATCGTCCGTTCAACCACGTTGCGAAGCTGACGAACATTTCCCGGCCAGTCGTAGGATTGCAGCGCAACCATCGCATCGGGCGCGATTTCCGGTGTCCGGACCCGGCGTTCTGCCGCATAATGCGCGATGAAATGCTGGACCAGCGCGGGAATGTCCTCGCGGCGATCCGCGAGCGGCGGGATAGCCACCGGCACGACGTTCAACCGGTAATAGAGGTCCTCGCGAAACCGACCCTCGGCAATCTCGTGGACGAGGTCGCGCGCCGTCGCGGACACCACACGCACATCGACCTTGACGACCCTGGTACCGCCGATCCGCGTAAAGCTCTGGTCGGTCAGGACCCGCAAGATCCGCGCTTGCGTCGTGATCGGCATGTCGGCGATCTCGTCGAGGAACAGCGTTCCGCCATGCGCCTGCTCGAGCAACCCGGGGCGGATCTTGTCCCCGCCCTCCTCCGCGCCGAACAACTCTTCGTCGACACGTTCAGGGGTCATCATCGCGGCGCTGACGATCACGAAAGGCGCATCAGTGCGCAGGCTCCAGCCGTGCAGAAGGCGTGCAGCGACCTCCTTGCCGACCCCTGCCCCACCCATGATCAGCACGCGGCTGCCGGTGGCGGCGACGCGCTTGAGCGTTGCCCGGACGCCGTTGATCGCCCCCGAATTGCCGGTGAGATCGGTCTCGCGGCCGACCGTAGCCCGTAACGAGGCGACCTCGCGGCGCAGCCGTTCGGTCTCGGTCGCGCGCGCCACCATGAGCAGCAGTCGCTCGGCTTCGAACGGCTTCTCGATGAAGTCCGATGCGCCCCGCCGGATTGCCGCGACCGCGGTGTCGAGATTGCCGTGACCCGATATGACGAGCACCGGGATCGATGGATCCCGCCGCTTTATCTCGTCGAGCAGTTCGAGCCCGTCGAGGCGCGACCCCTGCAGCCAGACGTCGAGCAGCACGAGCGACGGACGCCGCGCCGCGATCGCTTCGAGCGCAGCGTCGCTGTCGCCCGCATCGCGGGTCTGATAGCCCTCGTCCTCCAGGACGCCGGCCACCAGTTCGCGAATGTCACGTTCGTCGTCCACGACGAGAATATCGAGCGCCATCAATTCATGTCCGATTGCGAGTCATTGCGACGAGCTGGCCATCCCCTGCCGGCTCGGGTGCGGATGCCCCCTGATCAAGCGCGACCAGCGCTCTGGCGTCGAAGTTCATGGTGACAATGGTGCCCCCACCGGGACGATCCGAAAACGCGATCGTCCCGCAATGTTCCTCGATGATCTTCTTGACGATGGCAAGCCCGAGCCCGGTCCCGCGCGCGCGCGTCGTCATATAGGGTTCGATGATCCGGTCGCGTTCGACCGGCAGACCGATCCCGGTGTCGGCGACTTCGATCGCGACGCAGTGCCCTGTTCCATCGTGGCGCGTCTCGGTCAGGGTCATGGTAACCGCCCCGCCCTCATCATCGCCGCGGGTCTCGATCGCCTCGACCGCGTTCTTCACGATGTTCGTCAGAGCCTGCCCGATCTGCCGGCGATCGCAGACGAGCATCGGACCGGGGTCGTCATGAACCAGCAGAAACCGGATCCCCGGATGCGCAACCTCATGCAGGAACATCGCCTGCCGGGCGGCGTCGAGCAGCGATTCCTCGCGGAAGACGGGTTTGGGCATGCGTGCGAACGAGGAGAATTCATCGACCATCCGGCGCAGGTCCGCGACCTGGCGGATGATCGTGTCGGTGAGCCGCGCAAATGTCCCGTCCTCCGCGAGGATCTTGCCCCCATAGCGTCGTTGCAGTCGCTCCGCGGCGAGCTGGATCGGCGTCAGCGGGTTCTTGATCTCGTGCGCGATCCGGCGGGCGACGTCGGACCAAGCGGCGCGGCGCTGGTCGAGCAGTTGCTGCGTGATATCGTCGAAGGTGAGGATCGGGCCGGTCGGCGCATGCGCGATCCGGACAGCGAGTGTCCGAGCATCGCCGGCCTGGCCGACCTGGACGATTGCTTCGCGCCCTCCCTCCTGCACGAGCGCGTCGAGTTCGGGAGCAACCTCGTGCAACGGCTTACCAACCAGACCTTCCGCGCCGAGCAGCTGGATCGCAGAGCGATTAGCAATCCGGATCACGCGGTCCTTCGCGGTCGCGACGACGCCCGCCGAGACATCCGCCATCACCGCCTCGATCAGCGCACGGCGCGTCTCGAGCTGGTCGTTCGCGGTCATCAGATCGCTATTCTGCTCCTGCAAGCGACCGGTCATCTGGTTGAACGCACGCGCAAGCGTCCCGACCTCGTCGCGGCTGCGCGGATCTGGCACGCGCGCGGTCAAATCCCCCTCGGCCACCCGACGTGCCGCATCGACCAGCTCGCCGACGGGGCGTACCAGACGATCCGCGACGGCCAGCGCGATCCAGACCGCAACGCCGACGATGAGCAGGGAAATGCCCAGCAAGGCCGCGTTGAACAGGAGCTGGAGGCTGCGCGACCGGGCAAGCAGCTGGCGATAGCTTGCCAGCACGGCGTTGGCGCGCGTCGTCTGCTCCGAGAGGAGCTTGGTATCCTCGACGCGGCCGGCATAGAGAAAGAGTTCGTCGGCGCCGGGCAGCATCGTGATCGTCCGGATACGATCCCCCGTCACCGATACTGCGGCGGGCTTGCCGCTCCGGAGTTCGCGGATCGCCTCGGGCGTCACCTGTCGTGTAAAGTCGATTTCATAGGGGTTCACGACTGCGAAGGTCTGGATCTCGTTCTGTGGCGTGACCTTGAACAGCGCGGCTTCGGACAGGCTCCGGAAATAGACCTGCTGGTAGAAAAAGCCTGAAAAGCCCGGGCTCTGCAGCGATCGCTCCCGCAGGTAATTGGACATGTCCGCTGCCATCGTGACGCTCGCCTCTTCCCAGCGGCTGAGCTGGCGCGCGTAAGACGACTGGGCGAGTTCGGTCGCGTTTTCGAGCATGCCCCGCGCCTGGTCGGAATACCAGAATTGCACGCCATATTGGAATAGCAGCGACGCGAAGATCGTCACCAGCAGCATCGGCACCGCGGCGACGATCGAGAACAGGGCGACGAGCCGGACGTGCAGACGCCCCCCCCCGCCAACCGGAGACCGGGCGGCGCGGCGCATCGCGACCCGCCGGCCGAGCAGCATCAGCAATGCGATGCCCGGGACGAGATTGGCGATCAGCAGCAGCGCGATCAGCGGCGGCGCAATCAGGCGCTGGGGCGAATTGGCGCCGCTGATGAGCACATAGCTCGCGACCGCGACGGTAATCGCCAGCGCGACCACCAGCGTCTCAAGCGCAGGCGTCACTGCGAACCGGTGCGGTGGCACGTCGTCTTCGATGGCAAGCGTCGCGGGGGCGATCATCGTTGCCGTGATACAACGACAATTGTTGCCGGGAAACCACATAATGGCCGGGTCAGCGTAACCCTGCCGCGTCCATCTCGGTCATGTCGCCGCTGATATCGATCCCGAGCGTGTCGAGACGCTTGCGCAGCGTGTTGCGATTAATCCCCATCGCACGCGCGGCGCGAAGCTGGTTCTGCCCATGCCGGGCAAGCATCAATTCGATCAACGGACGCTCGACCTCACCGATGACGCGGTCGTACAGACTGCCATCGTCGAGCGCTGCCGGGTTTTCGCGCTCGATCCGCCCGATCAGCGCCTTCACCGCGCCGGCTATGTCGAGGTCGGTTGCAGTGCTGGTCGGCATTCGCGCACCCAGCATCGCGTGAATCGCGTCCGCGCCGATGATTTCGTCGCGCGCGAGCACCGCGAGTCTGCGCATCAGGTTTTCGAGTTCGCGAACATTGCCCGGCCAGTCATACGCACCGAGCGCGGTGATCGCATCGCCCGCCAGCTGACGTCGCGGCAGTCCCTGAATCGCCGCGTGATCGAGAAAATGTCGGGCGAGCAGGGCGACGTCCTGCCGTCGCTCGCGGAGCGGTGGCAAGGTGACCGGCACGACGTTGAGACGGTAGAACAGGTCTTCCCGGAAATGTCCCGCGGCCACCTGCGCCGCCAGATCGCGGTTGGTTGCGGCCAGGATGCGGACATCGACCCGGATCGTGCGCGCCCCACCAACGCTCGTGAACTCGCCCGACTGCAGCACGCGAAGCAGCCGGGTCTGCGCCTCCATCGGCATGTCGCCGATTTCGTCGAGGAACAGCGTGCCGCCCGTCGCCTGCTCGAAACGACCGGCATTTCGCGTTGCGGCACCGGTAAAGGCGCCGCGCTCATGCCCGAACAGTTCGGCCTCGATCAATTCGCGCGGGATGGCGGCCATGTTGATCGCGATGAACGGCGCGGCGCTCCGCTGGCCGAGGTCGTGGATAGCCCGGGCGACCAGTTCCTTGCCGGTGCCCGATTCGCCGGATATCAGCACGGTCAGATCGTTCGAGATGACGCGTGCGATGACCCGGTAGACGTCCTGCATCGCCGCGGACCGGCCGATCAGCGGCAGTGCACGATCCTCGTCGCCGATCCGGTCATCGGACAGCACCCCGCCCCGCGCTAGCGCCCCCGTCACCGCACGCGACAAGACGTCGAGATCAAAGGGCTTGGGCAGATATTCATACGCACCGACCTCCGCCGCGCGTACCGCGGTGGTCAGCGTGTTCTGCGCCGACAGGACGATGATCGGCAGCGTCGGGTGGCGTTCGGCGACATTGCGGACATGGTCGATGCCGTCGCCGTCGGGCAGCACCACGTCCGTGATCAGCACGTCGGGTATCGCCACAGCCAGGGCGCGTTCGAGTTGCGCGAGGCTGTCGGCGACGGTTACGTCGTGGCCGCTGCGCCGCAACGCCTGCGCGACGACGGTGCGAATTGCGGCGTCGTCGTCGACGACCAGCACAGTGCTCATGATGTGGCTCTTGGCAGCAGCAGGCGAAGAACGGTCATTTCTGGAATCCCCTCACGCGCATATTGCACGATCCCGCCCATATCGCGCGTCAGCTTGTCGACGAGGGCGAGGCCCAGCCCCTGCCCTTCACGGCGCCCCGACACGAAGGGATCGAACAGGTGATCGGCAATATCAGCAGGCGCGCCGGGGCCATTGTCGAACACACAGATCTCAATCGGCAACGGGAGACGCGGTTTGCCCGGCGCGCTGCTGACGGTGATCCCGTGGCGATAGGCCGTGGTCATGATGATCAGGGGATTTGGTTGATCTGCAACGGCTTCACGTGCGTTCTTCAGAAGGTTGATGACAATCTGAAGGACCGCGTCGCGATTGATATGCGCGGGCGGTAGCGAGGGATCGAACCGCTCCTCGATCGCGATTCCGCGCGCAAAACCGGCGAGCGCGAGGCGACGCGCGTGCGTCAACAACGGGTAGATATTCTCGCTGGCGAGCGGGAGCGGGCGCGTATCGCTGAAGTCCTGCATGCGATCGATCAGCGCCGCGATTCGGTCCACCTCGGTCGTGATCAGCGTGGTCAGTTCGCCGGCATCGAGCAGCTGCGCGGCCCCGCGGATGCCGGACAAGGGATTCTTGATCTCATGTGCGAGCATCGCCGCGGCCCCGACTGCCGCGCGCGCGCCTGCGGTACGGTCCGCCGAATAGCCGAGCCGTCGCGAGACGGCGGGAACGTGCAGCGTGATCGCGCGCCAGCCTGGATGATCGGGCATGATCGTCTCGGCAAAGTCGACGCGGATCTTCACACCGCGGGCGGTCGCGATCTCAGTATCGAAGACGGCAAGGCCGCGATTGTCGTTCTTACGTGACTCGTCGGGGGGCGGGAGTATCGCCGCGATCGGCTGCCCGATCATGAGGCGTTCCGACAGGTTGAGCAATTGCTCCGCCAGCGCATTGGCATGGGCGATCCGGTCGTCGGGATCGACCACGACCACCGCCACCGGCAGTGCCGCAAAGACGTCGTTAAACCCCGGACGGTCGCGCCGATCCGGCTCAGGCGGCTTCAAGGTGACGCCAGGGCGCGTAGAACTCCGCCAGCATCGCCTTGACCTGGTTCGGGTCCGCCACCTGGTTCACCCGGTTCCGAAACTCGGCCGAACCATGCAGGCCCTTGGTGTACCAGCCGATATGCTTGCGGGCCATGTTGACACCCGTCTCGATCCCATAATGCTCGAGCATCGCTTCGTAATGCCCGGCAATCGCTTCATATTGTTCGTTAATCGACGGATCGGCGACGCGGCGGCCGGTCCCAAACCAGGTCATGACCTGATTGAGCAGCCAAGGCCGCCCATAGGCGCCGCGTCCGATCATCACGCCGTCCGCACCTGACTGGTCGAGCGCCGCCTCGGCATCCTCGATCGAGCAAATGTCGCCATTGACGATCACGGGGATCGACACCGCGTCCTTCACCCGGCGCACGAAGCCCCAATCGGCGCTTCCCTTGTACATCTGGTTCCGCGTCCGGCCATGCACGGTGATCAGCTTCACCCCGAGATCTTCTGCGATCCTGGACAATTCGGGTGCGTTGAGACTGTCGTGGCACCAGCCCATACGCATCTTCAACGTGACCGGGACATCGACCGCCTTTACCGTCGCGGATATAATCGCCGTCGCCAGCTTGACGTCACGCATCAGCGCGGACCCGGCATCGCCATTGACGATCTTGCGGACCGGACACCCCATGTTGATGTCGACGATCGCGGCACCGCGATCCTGACTCAGCCGCGCGGCCTCGCCCATTTCATAGGGCGTGCACCCGACCAGTTGCATCGACACCGGCTCTTCGAGCCGATCCCACGCAGCCTTCTGGATCGACTGGCGGGTCTCGCGGATCGCAGCCTGGCTCGCGACCATCTCGGTAACGTTGAGCCCTGATCCATATCGCCGCACAAGCGTACGGAACGGCATATCCGTCACGCCCGTCATGGGTGCGAGGACGACCGGACTTTCAATCCGCACGGTACCGATCTGGATAGGTGAGAGATTACGCATAAGCTGCCCAAAAAAGAGGCAGAACATAGGCTGCGATGCCGGAACTGGCAAGGCTGGTCCAGCTGTTCCCGTCGTGCGCGACGTCATGCGGAACGACTGCCTGCACTGGCGATGCCGTGCTCAAGACGCTAATCGGCGCCCATGACAAAGCGCCGCACCGTCGCCCTGATCGTCGCAGCCGGGTCCGGCACCCGCGCTGGCGGCACCCTCCCCAAGCAATTCGCGACCGTCGCGGGAAGGCCGATGCTCATGCACGCGGTTACCGCAATGTCCGCGCACCCGGCGATCGACGCCGTGACGGTCGTCGTTGCCGAAGGTCAGCTGGACCATGCAAAGGCAGTATTGGCAGCAGGAGGAGTCACCGACGCGACGGTCATCGTCGGAGGCAGTACCCGCCGGGATTCGGTACTGAGGGGAATCGCTGCCCTGTCCGATTTGGATCATGTTCTCGTTCACGATGCCGCCCGGCCGTTTCTTCCTGCCGAAGTCATCAGCGCGGTAGTGGCAGCGCTGGCGAACAACGACGCCGCGGTGCCGGTGCTGCCGGTAGCGGATACGCTGGCGCGTGGCGCGACGACGCTGACCGGTCGCATGCTCGGCGAAGTCGTTCCGCGCGAGGCCGTGTACCGGGTCCAGACGCCGCAGGGCTTCCGGATCGCTACGCTGCGCGCCGCGCACGCGGCCTGGCCGGCCGGTGAAGATGCCAGCGACGATGCCCAGATGGTGCGACGGGTTGGCGGCAGCGTCGCGTTGGTGCAGGGCGATCCGATGCTCGACAAAGTGACTCACCCCGACGATTTTGCCGCCGCTGAAGCGCGCGCGCCCTATGAAAGCCGAACCGCGATGGGCTTCGACGTCCATCGGCTGGAAACGGGCGAGGAATTATGGCTCGGCGGCATCCGGATCCCGCACGACAAGGGGCTTTCCGGCCATAGCGATGCCGATGTCGCGCTGCATGCTTTGACCGACGCGTTGCTCGGCACGATCGCCGCGGGTGATATCGGCACGCATTTCCCCCCGAGCGATCCGCAGTGGAAAGGTGCCGACTCCGCGCAGTTCTTACAGCATGCCGCGCAGCTGATCGCGGCCAAGGGCGGTCGGATCGATTTCGTCGACCTGACCATTCTGTGTGAGATGCCCAAGATCGGACCGCACCGCGCGGCGATGACGAACCGGATCGCCAATCTGCTCGACCTCACCACGGACCGGGTGAGCGTGAAGGCCACGACGACCGAGCGACTTGGCTTCACGGGACGGGGCGAGGGCATTGCCGCGCAGGCGGTCGCGACGATCAGCCTCCCCTCGAATCGTGGCCGTGGCGGCGCATGAAGTTCGCTGCCGCACTGACGCTCGCCGCACTCGTCGCAACGCCGGTATCGGCACAGTCCCCGTGCATCACCGGCCCCGAGGCAGAGGCGATGACGCTCGTCGCGCTGCCCGACATCATCCGTGAAACGGGCCGGGTCTGCGCGGCAAGGCTGCCAGCGACCAGCCTCGTGCGCAACCAGTCGAGTACGCTCATCTCGCGCTATCAGATCGAAGCGGACCGCGCCTGGCCGTCCGCCCGGGCCGCGATCGTCAAGCTCAGCGACCCAGCGGTCGATGCGCTTCTTCAGTCGGACTATGCCCGGCCGTTGCTGACGAGCATGCTCGTCCCGCAGATCGTCGGACGCATCGCGGCGCGCGACTGTGGGACGATCGATCGGCTCGTGACGCTGCTCCAGCCGCTGCCGCCGCGGAACACAGCCGGAATCGTCGTCGAGACGCTGCGCTATTTGAAGGCTGACAAGGCACGCCGCGGGGATCGATCGACGCCCGACCTTCCGCTCTGCACCGCGACGGAGAGCCGCTGATGGATACCCTTCTCCCTCCCGAGCTGATCGACGCGGCACGCAAGGTCATCGAGGCAAATCGCGCCCTCGGACGACGCGTCGCGGTTGCCGAAAGCTGCACCGGTGGCCTTGTCGCTGCGGCGCTGACGGAAATTCCAGGCAGTTCCGACGTGTTCGAAATCGGGTTCGTGACCTATTCGAACGAGGCCAAGCTGAAACTGCTCAAGATCAGCTCAGACGTGCTTGAGACCTTCGGTGCGGTGTCGATCGCCGTCGCGTGGAGCATGGCGCAGGGCGCACTCGAGCAGTCCGGCGCGGATGTTGCCGTCGCCATCACCGGCATCGCCGGGCCCGGCGGTGGATCGGCGAAGAAGCCGGTCGGGACGGTGGTCTTCGCCCGTGCCGAGAAGGGCGGCGATCGCAGCGATGTCGACGCAGATCGCAAGGATTTCGGCGATCTCGGCCGCGGCGGTATCCGCCTTCAGGCTGCGCTGTGCGCGCTCGAACTCTTGCTGCCGGTCGGGGATGTCGCACCGTAAAGCTCGGCCGCGCGCGTCTCGAACGCGCCGATCATCTTGCGCAATGCGGCACCGAAGACCTGACCCGCGATCAGCTCGAACATCCGGTTCTTGAAGGCAAAGTCGACGGTGAAGTCGACCGCACACCCCTGCTCCTCAGGGCGGAAACGCCATTCGTTGCGAAGATATTTGAGCGGGCCGTCGACATAGTCGACGAGGATCTCGGTCGGACGGGTCTTTTGCACGCGCGACGTGAACGTCTCGCGCAGACCCTTGAACCCGACGATCATGTCCGCGAGAGTCTCCGTCTCACTGTTCGAGCGAACACGCATCGCGCTGACCCACGGCAGAAACTCGGCGTAGCGGCCAACATCGGCGACCAGATCGAACATCTGTTCGGGCGTGTAGGGAAGATGGCGTGTTTCGGAATGCTTGGGCATCAGACCCGTGCGACCCCGAGCTTGGCATCACGCGCCGCCCGAAGCTGCGCGAAGTCGTCCCCCGCATGGTAGCTCGACCGGGTCAGTGGCGACGATGCGACGAGCATGAATCCCTTGGCCCGTGCAATCGACGCATAGGCATCGAACGCCTTCGGCGTGACGAACTCGGCCACCTTGGCATGGCGTGGCGTCGGCTGAAGATACTGGCCCATCGTCAGGAAGTCGATGTCGGCACAACGCATGTCGTCCATGACCTGGTGGATCTCGAGCCGCTCTTCGCCCAAGCCGAGCATGACGCCCGACTTGGTGAAGATCGACGGATCGTGGCGTTTCACACTCTCGAGGAGACGTAGCGACGCATAATAGCGCGCGCCGGGCCGGATCGTCGGGTACAGCCGCGGGACCGTTTCCAGATTGTGATTATAGACATCGGGCCGCGCCTCGACGATCGACTCGATCGCGGCCTGCGCCTTGTTGCGGAAATCGGGCGTCAGAATCTCGATCGTCGTAGTAGGGTTCGACGCGCGGATCGCGTGGATGACCTTCACGAATTGCGAAGCGCCGCCGTCGGGAAGGTCGTCGCGATCAACCGAGGTGATGACGATGTGGTTCAGCCCCATCTGCGCGGCGGCATCGGCAACATTCTGTGGCTCCATCCGGTCGACCGCACGGGGCATACCGGTCTTCACGTTGCAGAAGGCGCAGGCACGGGTGCAGGTATCGCCGAGGATCATGACCGTTGCATGCTTCTTGGACCAGCATTCGCCGATATTCGGGCACGCGGCCTCTTCACAGACCGTCGTCAGGCTTTTCGAACGCATCAGTTCGCGGGTCTTGGCGAAGCCGGCGGATGTCGGGGCCTTGACGCGGATCCAGTCGGGCTTTCGAGCGCGCGGCGCGGCGAGCGGGGTCATCTCGTTCATGGCAGGCAGATAGCGATCCCGGCTATGCGAAACAACACACATGCGGTTCTTCGCCCGATATCACGGGTATCCTGCGAAGCCGGCAAGAAAGCCCCCGCGCCGGCGCATATGCGGAGCGGCCGCGCTTGCCACGTCGTACCGCACCGACCGGCTCAGCGGAACCGTTCCAGATCCGTCGCAGCCGATACCGCGACGGCATATCGATCGGACAGATACCGTTCGAACCGTTGATGCGCATCGCACGTGAGCTGAAACGCCGCACCCCCCGCTCGCCCGTCGACGACGGCCTCGAACTCGATCAGCCCCTGAACCTCGAGCGCGCGAATCCAGCGGGTCAGTGTGGCGTGTCCGACCCCGAGCATCGGTTCGAGGTCGGTCGGCGTCAGGAGAACGCCCTCGGCCTCGCTGACATAGGCCGCAAGCAGGATGTCCCAGGCGCTGTCGGCAAATAACGACGGGCAGAATATTGCCCCGCGCGCGCGCCGGGCATCCAGCGTCAGCTGGGCCGTCTTCAACAAGGCTTCGGGTTTGACCTCGCCGGACCCAGGCATGGTTTCCTCGAAAATCATCGTCACGCAAACCTCGGTCCCTGGCGGCGCGATCGATAGATGGCCCTGCACCCAGAGATGCGACGAGTCGGTCCTGACCAGCCTTTTGGTCGTGCTGATCGGGGATCCGGTATGCACCACGCGACGCATCAGTCGCCGGCAACGCTCGCGGTCGGCAGGCGCGGTGAAATCGAGCATGTTGCTGCCAAGCAAAATGGCGGCTGTCGCATTGAGCGTGTGGCAGAACGTCGCGTCCACCTCGACAATCGCCCCTGAGGTGTCGACACCTATTCGACCGCGTTCCGTCATGACCTACGCCCACTGAATGGCCGTCCGCTACTCGGACACGCCCATTATCTTAGGGTAAGCCTAACCATCATCGGAAGCTGTTCACGCTAACATAAGTTGTTCGGAAGGCGTTAGAATTTCGACCAAAATGGATATAGCTGCAGAGGACTGCGACCAAAAGCGGGGTTGCGCCTTGCGAAAATTAGAGCTTGAGGGCCTTTTTCGCGACCTTGAGGACGGCGGGATCAAGCGGCGGGGGCACCATCGCGACTCCGCCCTCCAGGCGATCTGCGACGACGGTCAGCGCAGCGATCCGTGCCGCCTTCTTGTCGTTCCCGTCGATGACGATCCACGGCGCGGCCGCGGTGTCCGTGCGTGCGAACATCTCATGCATCGCGGCGAGATAGTCCTCGCGTCGCGACCGGTTGTGATAGTCGTCGAGACCGGTCTTCCAATGCTTCCAAGGATCGCGCAGCCGCGCCTCCAGCCGCCGGTCCTGTTCCGCTTGGGTGATATGGACGAAGATCTTGATCAGCGTCGTGTCGTTCTCGATCAGCCCCGCTTCGAAGGCGTTGATCGCGTCATAGCCGCGCTCCCATTCGCGGCGCGTGGCGAATTCCTCGACCCGCTCGACCAGTACCCTGCCGTACCAGCTCCGGTCGAAGACGGCGATATTCCCATCGGCCGGCAAGCGCTTCCAGAAGCGCCAGAGAAAGTGATGTGCCTTCTCGTCGGCGCTCGGGGCGGCGATCGGCCAAACGCGGTAAGTACGGGGATCCCACTCGGCCGACAACCGCTGGATGATACCGCCCTTCCCCGCCGCATCCCATCCTTCGAACATCACCACAGCGGGGCGCTTGTTGACGATATGCGCGACCTGGATGTGCTCAAGCCTCTTCTGAAGCATTGCCAAATCGCGCTTGTATTTGCCGTCATAGGCGTCGCCGGCTTCATAATGGGCAAGATCGATGGGCATAGGCAAACTCCAGAAGATCAGGCGGCCACCAGGGGCGGGACGGAAATGACCAGAACGGCAGTGCCGCCCCTGCGTCAGCCCGCGGCGGGCGTCACCGTCTTGGCCGGGTCCTTCGGCCCGTCAACGGTGAGCTTGATGTTGAGCTCCTTCAGCTGGCGCGGGCTGACCGGGCTCGGTGCGCCCATCATCAGGTCCTCGGCCTTCTGGTTCATCGGGAACAGCACGACCTCGCGGATGTTCGGCTCGCCCGCGAGCAGCATGACCATCCGGTCGATCCCGGGTGCCGAGCCGCCATGCGGCGGTGCGCCGACCTTGAACGCGTTGATCATGCCGGCAAAGTTCGTGTCGACATCGGCCTGCGTGTAGCCGGCGATCTCGAACGCCTTGTACATGATCTCAGGCCGGTGGTTCCGGATCGCGCCCGACGACAGCTCCACGCCGTTGCAGACGATGTCGTACTGATACGCCAGGATATCGAGCGGATCCTTGTTCTCCAGCGCGTCCATCTCGCCCTGGGGCATCGAGAACGGGTTGTGGCTAAAGTCGACCTTCTTGGCGTCCTCGTCATATTCGAACATCGGGAAGTCGACGATCCAGCAGAATTCGAACCGGTTCTCGTCGATCAGGCCTAGATCCGCACCGATGCGCGCGCGTGCCGCACCCGCGAGCTTGGCAGCGGGGAGTTCCTTGCCGGCGGCGAAGAATATGCCGTCGTTCGGGCCGAGGCCCATCTCGGCAATCAGTTTCCGCGTCGCTTCCTCGCCGTGGTTCTTGGCGATCGGACCGCCCAGCTCACCGTTCTTCTGCGTGATGTAGCCGAGACCCGCATGACCCTCGGCGCGCGCCCAGTCGTTCATGTCGGTGAAGAACTTGCGGCTCTTCTCGGCGGTGTTCGGCGCGGGAATCGCGCGGACCACGTCACCGCCGGCGACGATTCCGGCGAACAGGCCGAAGCCCGAATCGACGAAGTGATGGCCGACGTCGTGGATCAGGATCGGGTTGCGCAGATCGGGTTTGTCGCTGCCGTATTTCAGCATCGATTCGCGGTAGGGAATGCGCTTGAACGGCAGGGCGGAGACCTGGCGTCCCTTGCCCTGCCAATCGGCGAACTCCTCGAACACGCCGTGCAGCACGGGCTCGATCGCGTTGAACACGTCGTCCTGCGTGACGAAGCTCATTTCGAAATCGAGCTGGTAGAACTCACCCGGCGAACGATCGGCGCGTGCGTCCTCGTCGCGGAAGCAGGGTGCGATCTGGAAATAGCGGTCGAAGCCCGCCACCATCAGCAGCTGCTTGAACATCTGCGGTGCCTGCGGCAGCGCGTAGAACTTGCCCGGATGCACGCGGCTCGGCACCAGATAGTCGCGCGCGCCCTCTGGCGACGACGCGGTCAGGATCGGCGTCTGGAATTCGGTGAAGCCCTGATCATTCATGCGGTTGCGCAGCGAGGTGATGACCTTCGAACGCAGCATGATGTTCGCGTGAAGCCGCTCGCGCCGCAGGTCGAGATAGCGATAGCGCAGGCGGATATCCTCGGGATACTCGGCCTCGCCCGCGACCGGCATCGGCAGTTCGCCTGCCATCGACTGGACGGTCGCTGCGGTCGCGCGGACCTCGATCCCGCCGGTCGGCAGGTTCGGGTTCACCGCTTCGGGCGCGCGTGCGGTCACCTTGCCGGTGATCGTGACGACGCTCTCGCTCTTCAGGCCCTCGATGACCTTGAAGACGGGGCCGGACACGTCGGTGACGATCTGCGTGATGCCGTAATGATCGCGCAGATCGATGAAGACCAGGTCACCATGATCACGCTTCTTGTGGACCCAGCCCGAGACGCGGACCTCCTCGCCGACCTGTTCGGGGCGGAGGGCGGCGCAGTTATGGGTGCGATAGGCGTGCATGTGTCTCGTCTCTCATACGTCGTCCCTGCGTTTGCTGGGATCTCGTGCAGCAAGGGTGCGCCCTGCGACGGGAGATCCCAGCCTTTGCTGGGATGACGGGAATTGGATGGCCCGCGCTTCCCTTCCCTACCGGCCTTTGTCAAGGCGCCCCTTTGTCAACATGGGGGAGCCTCGCTATGGACGAGCGATGCATATCCACCCGCTTATCTCCGACAGTGCCACGCTCGCCAATCTGTGCGCGCGCATGGCCGACGCCGACTATGTGTGCGTCGACACCGAATTCATGCGCGAAAGCACCTATTATCCGGAGCTCTGCCTCATCCAGATCGCCGATGACAAGGAAGCCGCCGCGATCGACCCGATGGCGCCGGGGATCGACTTGAAGCCGCTGCTCGACCTGCTCGTCGAGAATCACGACGTGCTGAAGGTCGTCCATGCCGGCGGGCAGGATATCGAGATCGTCTATAACCTCACGGGCAAGACGCCCTTCCCGCTGTTCGACACGCAGGTCGCGGCGATGGCGCTCGGCCAGGGCGAACAGATCGGCTATTCGAACCTGGTCGACAGCTGGCTCGGCATCGCGGTCGACAAGGGTGCGCGTTTTACTGACTGGGCGCGGCGCCCGCTGGATGCACGCCAGATCGAATATGCGATCGGCGACGTCACGCATCTGTCGAAGATCTTCCCCAAGATGCTCGAGCGTCTACGCAAGACCGGGCGCGGCGTGTGGCTTGACCAGGAGATGGAGCGGCTCGGCGATATCGCCAATTATGCGAACGATCCCGACCTGGCATGGAAGCGAGTCCGGATTTCGGGGCGCAAGCCCGACGTGCTCGGACGGCTTAAGGCGCTGGCGCGGTGGCGCGAGCTCGAGGCGCAGGCGAAGGATCTGCCGCGCGGGCGGATCGTCAAGGACGAGACGCTCGGCGACATGGCGGGGCATCCGCCGCGGAAACAGTCCGACCTTGCCCGCGTCCGGGGCCTTTCCGCCACCTGGGCTGGCAACGATATCGGGGCGCGGCTGATGCTCGCGATCGAGCAGGCACAGCCGCTCGGCGACGATGAGCTGCCGCCCCGCGACGATCGCAAGCCGGGCCTTGGCAAGGAGGGCTCGCTGGTCGCGGATCTGCTCAAGCTCCTTCTCAAAATCCGCTCGCGAGATATTGATGTAGCGTCGAAACTTCTTGCGAGGACCGACGAACTCGAGGCGCTGGCCGCGGGCGTGCGGACGGGCTTGCCGATGCTGGAGGGGTGGCGGTTCGACCAGTTCGGCCGCGACGCGCTGGATCTGGTCGAAGGCCGACTGGCCTTCGCGGTGATCAACGGAAAGTTGAAAATGACCCGTACGGAGGACGCGGCATGAAGCGGGCGCTGCTTGCGGTCGTGCTTGCTTCCGCCGGGTGCATGCCGGTCGAGATGCGCGACCGCACGCCCGGTGCCGCGACGCCAACCCCGCCCGGTGCCACGTGCAAGATTGAAGCCCTGGGCGATCTGATCGGCAAGCGCGCAAGCGATGCACGCGCGGATGTGATGCTGGCCCGATCGGGCGCGCGGACGCTGCGGTGGATTGCGCCGAACGACGCGGTGACGATGGACTTTCGGACCGATCGCCTGAATGTCTATGTCGACGGCGCGAGCAGGATCGAGCGTTTCACCTGCGCCTGAGCCTGACCCCGCGTTCGTCTCCGGTCAGGCGATCGCGAGCACAGGTTTCCGGCCGATCGCCGCGGCAAGCGCCGCGTGTCGCCGCTCAACGGCTTCCCCGTAGAGTCCCCGATCTGCGGGTAGCAGCGTAAGCGTCAGCGATACGCCATCATCGGTGATGCGCGAGCGAATGAGCGGTCCGGCAAGCCCGCCGCTCATTCGCTGCCCGAGACGCATCGCAAGTCCCCAGGCCGTTGCGCTCTGGATCTCTGCGGGTGTCGCCAGGCGCTCCACGGGATCAGCGGCGGCCAGGTCACCGCCAAGGCTGGTATACAGGGCTTGGGCGAGCATACCGCGACCCGGTGCGTCGATCGCGACCCAATTGCCGTGTAGCGCGACCTCGACCCCGCGCTCGGCCCGAAATTCCGGATTGGCGCGCCAACCTACATCGGCGAGGAGGCAGGCGGTGTGGCGCAAGCGCGCCACCGCCGGGGGCTCGGTAACGAACAACGGCGCGATCCAGCGATCGAGCAGATCACCATGTTCGGGAAAGCGGCCGAGCAGTCGCCCCTCCTCGCGGGCGGCTTCGATCAGGGGGTCGAGGGCCCGCGCCGCCGGCTTAAGGTCGCCGTAGAGCAGCCCTTCACGAAGGCCATAGGCGGAGACGATCGTCGTCTTGCTGCCGAGCTGGCGCATGAGAATGCCGAGCAACGCGGCGGCATCGCCGAGCGTCGCGATCCGCCCGGACGACAGGCCCGGAATGGCTTTCAGGCGTGGCTTGGACAATTGCGGGATGGTGCGGCTGAGGCGCGTCACGGTCGCCGCGGTCATCGGATATTGATGGATGATCGGCAGCGGATAGTCGGACAACTCCATATCGAGCCGCGCCAGCGCGCGCCATGATCCGCCGACAAGATACAGTGGCAGCCCCTGCCCGCGTGCGGCCCAGCCGGCGTCGCGCACGAGCCGCGCAACATGGCGCTCTAGCACTTTGCCGCGTTTCGCCCGCATCGGTCCGATACGCAGCACGCCGAGCGGGAACGAGACGCTGTCCTCAATCTTGCCACGGCGGACGCGTACGAGTTCGAGGCTGCCGCCGCCGAGATCGCCGACGATGCCATCCGCCTCAGGGATCGCAGACAGCACGCCATAGCCAGCAGCGCTCGCCTCCTGTCCGCCCGACAACGTCTCGACCTTGAGCCCCAACTCCTCTGCCGCGGCGATGAGGTCACCACCGTTCCGGGCATCGCGAACCGCTGCCGTCGCGACCGTCCGCAGCGTCGAACACTCCATCTCGCGCGCGACCGCGGCAAACCGCGCGAGTGCTACCTTAGCGGTCTTGAGTGCTGACTTTTCGATCGTTCCCGTCGCCGCCAATCCGCGGCCGAGGCCCGCCAGCACCTTCTCGTTGAACCGGATCGCCGGCAGTCTGGGCGGTCCCTGATAGACGACGAGCCGGATCGAGTTCGATCCAATGTCGATGATCCCGGTGCGCGGATGGTCGTCGACCTCAACCTTTGGCGTCGCGGTGCCGAACAGGAGGTTGGTAACGCTCATCGCTGTCGACGGAGCGAAAGCGTCGGCACGGTCGCGCTCGTGGCAAGCGATGCACCACGGCCGGAAAGAGACGGATTGGTCATGAAATACCGATGCAGGTTGAACGGACGATCGCCGGGATCGACGCGCGAATAATCGCCGTCGGGTCCTAGCTCCCAGCTTTGCTCGTTGTCGATGAGATTGGCGACCATCACCTGGTCGAGGATCTGGTCGTGCACCGTCGGGTTGAGGATCGGCAGCATATATTCGACGCGCCGATCGAAATTACGCGGCATCCAGTCGGCGGACGAGATGAACAGCTTTGCACCGTCATTCGGTAACGCCTTCCCGTTTCCGAAAGCCCAGATACGGCTGTGTTCGAGAAACCGGCCGATCACCGATTTGACGCGGATCGTTTCGGACAGGCCGGGCACACCCGGTCGGAGACAGCAGATACCGCGGATGATGAGGTCGATTTCGACCCCAGCCCCGCTTGCCTCGTACAGCTTCTCGATCACCGCAGGGTCGACCAGAGAGTTCATCTTCGCCCAGACCCCTGCCGGTCGCCCCGCGCGGGTATTGGCGATCTCGACGTCGATCAGGGTCATCAGATTCTTCCGGAGGTCCCGCGGGCTCAGGCTGACACGGGCCATGTCCGTCGGTTCGACATAGCCGGTGATGTAGTTGAACATCTGCGCGGCGTCTCGCCCGACCGCCGCGTCGGCGGTGAAGAAGCTGAGGTCAGTGTAGATCTTGGCCGTGACGGGGTGATAATTGCCGGTACCAAAATGGCAGTAGGTCCGGAACGCCTGCCCCTCTCGGCGGACGACCAGGGAGACCTTTGCATGGGTCTTCCAGTCGATGAACCCGTACACGACCTGCACCCCAGCGCGTTCCAGCGCGGAGGCCCAGACCATGTTCTGCTCTTCATCGAACCGTGCCTTGAGTTCGACCACCGCAGTGACGGATTTGCCCGCCTCGGCCGCGGCGATTAGCGCATTGATGACCGCGGGTTGCTTGCCGGCGCGGTAGAGCGTCTGCTTGATGGCGACGACATCGGGATCATTCGCCGCCTGCTTCAGGAAGGCCAGCACCACCTCGAACGTCTCATAGGGGTGGTGGACGACGATGTCCTTGGACTTGATCGCTGCGAAACAGTCACCGCCAAATTCACGGATTCGCTCCGGAAAGCGCGGCGTGAAGGGCGGGAATTTAAGATCGGGGCGATCCTCCTCGACCAGGCCGTCGAGATCGACGATGCCCAGCAGGTTACCGCTTTCGGTGATGATCGCCTCGGCCCCGCCCAGTTCATCCTTGAGCACGGCTGCCAACACGTCCGGTATGCCGGTTTCCAGCTCGAGCCGGATTACCCGGCCCCGGCGGCGGCGTTTGATCGCGTTGGCGAAATAGCGGACAAGGTCTTCCGCCTCCTCCTCGATCTCCATGTCACTGTCGCGCAGGACGCGGAAGCTCGCGGCCGCAAGAACCTCATAGCCCGGGAAAAGCACCGGCGCGAACCGCTTGAGCAGCGTCTCGATCGCGACGTAGCGCGCGGGTTCGCCAGGCAACCGCACGAAGCGCGTCATGGTGTGCGGCAACATGACAAGTTCGCGGACCGGTTCGTTGTCCGACCGGCGGACGAGGTCGAAGATCACCGATAGGCCGCGGTTCGGAATGAACGGGAACGGATGGGCGGGGTCGAGCGCCTGCGGGGTCAGGATCGGAAAGATCTGCTCGCGGAAATGTGTTTCGAGCCAGTCATCGGCTTCGCCCTCTACGGCATCGCGGCGCAGGACAAACAGCCCCGCCTCGTCGAGCAGCACCCGAAGATCACCCCAGACCGCCTGCTGGCTCTCCATCAGCGCGTCCGCTTCGCGGATGATCGCGGTCAGCTGCTGCCCGGCGGTCAAGCCGT
This sequence comes from Sphingomonas sp. CFBP 13733, assembly GCF_014841795.1. Classification (NCBI taxonomy): domain Bacteria; kingdom Pseudomonadati; phylum Pseudomonadota; class Alphaproteobacteria; order Sphingomonadales; family Sphingomonadaceae; genus Sphingomonas; species Sphingomonas sp. CFBP 13733. The sequence goes on along the minus strand of NZ_JACYUP010000001.1, from coordinate 412,448 downwards.
CGGCCGAGCGACGATCGACGTCCTGCGTCTGCTGACCCTTCAGTCCGGCGACACGCACCATGAAGAACTCGTCGAGATTGGATCCCGAGATAGAGAGAAACCTAAGCCGTTCGAGCAACGGATGCGCCGGATTGCACGCCTCCTCGATAACGCGCCGATTGAACGCGAGCCAGGAAAGCTCACGGTTGAAAAATCGGTCGTTCGGCTGAGCGCCGATGGGATCGTCGTCGTCTTCCGCTTGGCGGACGATATGCGCTGGACGGTTCATCGATCCTCTGGGGTCTTAAGGTGACGTAAAAAGCGGCAGATCAAGGGCAAGTTGCGGTCGGAGGATCAGGCCAGCCTCGGTCAGGGTGGTACGTGCAAGATTAATGGACAAGCGCTTGCGGCGTTCCATGGTTTCCTGATCCAGCGCATCAACGGTTCGCGTGACGGTAATATGACTACGCTCGATTCGCGACGCGAGCCAGTCGATGAGATCGGGCCGTGCATCGACGTTGCGGCGCTCGAAAAGATGCGCAAGCAGCAGGCGCATGAGCTCGTCGTCGGGTGCACCGATCGCCGCGATCGGGCTTGCGGCGAGGCGCGATCGCAGGTCGGGAAGCTTGACCTTCCATTCCGGCGGCGCCGCGTCGGCGACGATGAGCAACGGCCTGTGCTCTTCCTGGGCCTGGTTCCAGGCGTGGAAAAGCTGTGCCTCGGGTACGCGTTCGGCGTCGTCGATGATCGTCCCGCCACTCTTGGCCGCGAAGATCCGCGCGAGCAGGCTGCGGCCCGACTTTCGCGGGCCGGTCAGGATGGCGGTCATCACCGGCCAAGTCGCCCAATGCTCCAAAGTCTGTGTCGCGCGGGCATTTGAAGGGGTTACGAGGAAGGCGTCGTCACGAGGATCCGCCGGCCAACCGAGCGGCAGCGCAATTTGAGTCATTCGGTCTGCGCTCACCCTGTCGTCGCATTGTCCGCGGGCAGGTCCGGCGGAAGAAGCTGTGCGGTCCGGCGGATCCGGATGGTCTGGCCCGAACCGAACACCTGATAGCCGCGCGCTTCGAGCGCCGCCTTGAGCGCTGCCGGATCGCCGTCATAGGCGACACGCATCAGCGACACGCCGCCGAGTGCGAGGCTGGTCGTCGCGGCCGACCGGACGCCGGGAATCGCCCGCAGCGCCGCTTCCGTCGAGGCAACCGCCGCCGCTGCGGGCGTATCGAACTGAACGGTGATCGACAGGCCGGTGCCCCCCGTCAGGACGGCCGTATTGGCATCGGCCGTTTCGTCGACCGGGATGGTTTCGGTCGCAATCGGATCGGGCGCAGGTGGCGGCGAAAGGCTGTAGTCGACCCGCAGCGTGCCGTTCCGCCGCGCCCGCTGGTACAGGTCGTCGATCCTCTTGACGCCGGTGTCCAGGAGCTGCGGCAGCCCGTCCGGGGTGCCGACACGCAGCGTGAAACGGCCGATCAACGCGTTGTCGGGGCCATGACGTGCTTCGAACACCCCGATGACCGGACCACCCGGCCATTGGCGATAGAGCGTGACGACCGGAACGATAACGTCGCTGGCGCCATATTGATCGATAATCGTCCGCCACCATCCGCGGCCGGGCCGCTGCGTCTGGCCGACGTTCAACAATAGCGCGTCGGGACCCGACCCCGACGGGCGGACATAGTCGATGCTGCTATTGCCCGTCCGATAGCGTGCCCAGGCCTGCTGCCATTCCGTCCGCTGCTCGAAGACCTGCCCGACACCGCCCGACCATTGGACCGGTATGACGAGCATCGGTTGCGACCGATCCGAATAGGTCGAAATCCCCAAGAGCGATCCCGCCCGATTACGGTCGAACAGCACGCCGAGCTTGGCGACGTAACGCTGCGGCCCGATCTGTTCGTTCTCGACGACGATACCCGAAACTAGCGAATCGAGCGTGCCGTCGGACACCAGCGCTCCGCCGCCGCCCAGCCGACTCGACAACTGCACCCAGGCCTTGCGCTGCGCCAGTCGCCAGCCGCCATAGCGGGCAGCGTCAGCGGACGGGCCCGCGACGTCGACGATGACGCCGCTGACCTCGTACGCACTCCCGCTATCGACGGGCGCTGCGCCGCGGCTGCCGCCCTCGATCTGTGCGAGCACGGCCCCGCCGCCAAGCAGGAGCGCGGCGCCGGCAAGCGCGATGGGAAGGGCACGGATACGCATCACGCGGGCCTTTTGGCGAAGCAGACGTGGAAATCCAAGCGCGATGTGGCTAGCAGCACCGATCATGACCGATACGCCAGACACCGCCACGCCCTATACCTATGCTCAAGCGGGGGTTTCGATCGCCGCCGGCAACGCGCTGGTGCGCGCGATTGCACCGCTTGCCCGCTCGACGCGACGACCCGGCGCCGATGCCGATCTCGGCGGCTTTGGTGGCCTGTTCGACCTGAAGGCGGCGGGCTTCGTCGACCCTTTGCTGGTCGCAGCGAACGATGGTGTGGGCACCAAGCTGAAGCTGGCGATCGAATGGAACCGACATGATGGCGTCGGCATCGATCTCGTTGCGATGTGCGTCAACGACCTGATCGTCCAGGGCGCCGAGCCACTGTTTTTCCTCGACTATTATGCAAGCGGCAAGCTCGACGCGGCTGTTGCGGAGCGCGTCGTCGCGTCGATCGCCCAGGGTTGCAAGACGGCCGGCTGTGCGCTGATCGGCGGCGAAACCGCGGAAATGCCGGGCATGTACGCGGCCGGCGACTATGATCTCGCCGGCTTCTGCGTCGGCGCGGTCGAGCGGACCAACATGCTGACCGGCCGCGATATCGCGGCGGGCGACGTGATGCTCGGACTGGCGTCGTCGGGCGTGCATTCGAACGGCTTCTCGCTCGTCCGCCGGCTCGCCAGCGACCGCGGTTGGAAACTCGACCGGCCGGCGCTGTTCGATCAGGACAAGCTGCTGATCGACCATCTGATGGCGCCGACTCGGATCTACGTCGCCGGCCTGCTGCCGCTTCTGCGTGAGCGCCGCATCAAGGGCCTCGCGCATATCACGGGCGGTGGCTTGCTCGAAAATATTCCACGGGTTCTGCCGCAAGGCGTTCATGCGATCGTCGATGCGGATGCCTGGGAGCAGTCCCGGCTCATGGCCTTCCTTCAGGCGCAGGGTGCTATCGAACCGGAGGAGATGGCACGGACCTTCAATTGCGGCGTCGGCATGGTCGCGATCGTCGACGCTAACGAGATGACGACGATCACCGCTGCACTGGAAGCCGCGGGCGAAACGGTATTCCCGATCGGGCGGATCGAGGCGGGGACACATGGCTGCACCGTGCGCGGTTCGGCGGGCACGTGGAGCGCGCGCGCCGACTGGACCGCGACTCATGGCTGACAGAACGCGCGTCGGTGTGCTCGTATCGGGGCGCGGATCGAACATGATCGCGCTGGTCGAGGCGTCGCGCGCTGCGAACTGTCCTTATGAGGTGGTGCTCGTCGCGTCCGACAAGCCGGAGGCGGCGGGCATCGCATGGGCAAAGGCCGAGGGGATAGCGACATTTGCGCTGTCTCCCCGCGGGTTGGGCAAACCGGCTTATGAGGCGGCGATCGATGGGGCGCTCCGGGACGCCGCGGTCGAGGTCATCGCGCTGGCCGGCTATATGCGGCTGCTCTCCGACGGATTCGTCGCGGCATGGCGCGATCGGATCGTCAATATCCATCCCTCGTTGCTCCCCAAATATAAGGGGCTCGATACGCATGCGAGAGCGATCGCGGCGGGCGATGCCACGGGAGGATGCTCGGTCCATCTGGTTACCGAGGAACTCGATGGCGGCGTCGTGCTGGGTCAGGCCGAAGTCCCGATTTTGCCAGGCGACGACGCCGGTGCGCTGGCAGATCGCGTGCTGGCCGCGGAACATGCGCTATACCCCAAGACGCTTGCCGAGTTCGTGAAACGATGAACGTCCTGCCGAAAACAGACATCTGATGAGCCGCGAAACACCGACCGAACGGCGTGAAGCCGCCGAAACGCGCCGCCGCTGGGTGACGCTGGCAGAGGTCCTCGCGGTCGCCGGTGTGCTCATCGCGGCACTCACGCTGTGGAGCAACTGGTCCGAGCGCAACGCGGACAAGGCCGAGAAGGCGAGCGCGCGTGCCAGCGAACAGCGCGAAAGCCGGCGTTTCGAAATCCGTGCCGTCGCAGCGCAGAACGGCGATTCGCTGATGTTGCTGCGCGACGACAGACATGAGATCCAGACGGCGACGATCGCGTTCCCTTCAGCGCTGGGCGTCGAACGCAAGGATGCCCTGACGGATCAGATCCAACGCGACTGGTTCGAAAAGGCCTTGCTGAAAGCCACCGACGGCGGCGCGGACGATCAGGCCGGGCGGCTGCCGGTCCTCGTTGCGGTCACCTATACCGACGGCGATGCCTCGGGCTCGGCAAGCGGGATCTACGACGTGATCTGGCGCACTAAAGCCGGTGTGTTTCCGTTTGGCCGGTCGTTGAAACTGGAAGGCCTGAAGCTCAGGCAACGTGGCGGCGATCAGGCTAGGCTAGACGCGTTATGGACACGCCAACAACGCTAGCGAGGCACCCTGCCCCTGAGACCGTCAGATTTCGCGGGTGTAGACCGGATCGGTGTACGGCGTCGTTCCGATTCTGAAGGGCCTGGTGCCGATCACGGAGAATTGCTGGCGTTCGTAGAATGCGCGGGCGCGGGTGTTCAAGCCCCACACACCCAATAGTACACGGGCGTAATCGCATTCAGCTGCGTCAGCGAGCGCCCGGTCCATCAACGCGGCGCCTAGACCTGATCCCTGCGCCTGCTTCATGAGGTAGATGCGGCGCAGTTCGATGTCGCGAGGACCGGTCTCTATCGGAAAGGCAGGCTTCGTGAGCACGGAATAGCCGATCGGCGCATGTCCAGGCTCATATTCCGCAAGCGTCACGATCGTTGCCGGATCGTCGAGCCACGCCGCGAAAGTCGCGACACTGTTGTTCCGCGTACAATGATCGACGATGTCGACGCCCGCAAAGGCTGTTGCGTAGGCGTCAAGAAACGAGGCGGCTCCGACGAGCGAGAGGGCGGGCGCATCGCCCACCGTCGCGCGTCGCAGCCGCCAGAGCATCAGCCGACGATTTCTTCGGGCTTGAAGAAATAGGCGATCTCGATCTCGGCATTCTCGTCCGAATCCGAACCGTGAACGCTATTCGCTTCGATCGACTCGGCGAGTTCCTTGCGGATCGTGCCGGGCTCGGCGTTCGCCGGGTTGGTCGCACCCATGATGTCGCGGTTGCGCTGCATCGCGTTTTCGCCCTCGAGAACCTGGACGACGACAGGGCCCGAAATCATGAACGAGACGAGCTCGCCGAAGAAGGGGCGCTCCTTGTGCACCGCGTAGAAGCCTTCGGCCTGCTCGCGGGTCATCTGGATGCGCTTCGACGCGACGACGCGCAGGCCGGCCTCCTCGAGCATCTTGGTGACCGCACCGGTCAGGTTGCGGCGGGTGGCATCGGGCTTGATGATCGAAAAGGTACGGTTCGCGGCCATGATGGTCACGGGCTCCTGTGTTGACGGGAATAGGATGCGCGGCGCTTAGGCGCGGATCGGCCCCAAGGCAACGCCTATGCCGTCCATTTTCAGGCGGCCTGCTCCCAGCGGCCGGCATCGTTCTGCTTCCAGTACCGACGCTCGACACCGTCCCGATCGCCCAGTGCCTTCCACGCCAGACGCGCCTCGCGGATCGCCTCTTCATCGAACACATGGAACACCCGCTCGAAATCGAGCGCCGCATCCCGCCAGCGGCCATCGACGATCGCGATGTTGCGCGCGGCGTTGGCCGTCGTCACGTCGCTGGCAATCAGGACGGGCTGTGCTGCGTCGTTACCCGCGCCCATGTGCGCATGCGGCAGGAAGCTATCCGGCGCATAGGACCAGAGGAGCCGATCGAGCGCGACACGCTGCGCTTCGGGTTCGGCGACGATCAACAGGCGACCGCCGGTCTGCACGACGCGTTCGGCGATCCGCGGCAGGACACGGTCGAGCGGGCTGGTCAGGTGGTAGAAATCGACCTGCATTGTGTTGCTCCCCCAAACCCAGACTGCCACCTCAGGCCGCCCCGTCATCCTGACCTCTGCCAGGATGACGGCATATCAGCCATTCAGCCTTCAAAATTGTCGGCAACGAACCGGTCGAGCAGGCGCACGCCATAACCGGTCGCGCCCTTATCGTGGTGGGTCCCCGGCTTGTCCGACCAGACCATGCCCGCGATGTCGAGATGCGCCCATTTCACGCCTTCGTCGACGAAGCGCTTGATGAACTGCGCCGCGGTGATCGACCCTGCGCCGCGCGGGCCGACATTCTTCATGTCCGCAATCGGGGAGTCGATCAGCTTGTCGTAGGCCGGCGACAGCGGGAAGCGCCACAGCGTGTCGCCGCTGGCCGTACCAGCCGCAAGCAACTGGTCCGCCAGCGCGTCGTCATTGGCGAAGATGCCGCCATTCTCGGTGCCAAGTGCAACGATCATCGCACCCGTCAGCGTCGCAAGGTCGACGATCGTCGTCGGCTGATGCGTCTTCTGCACCCAAGTTACACAGTCGCAAAGCACCAGCCGCCCTTCGGCATCGGTGTTCAGGACTTCGATCGTCTGTCCCGACATCGACGTGATGACATCACTAGGCCGCAGCGCCGCGCCATCGGGCATGTTCTCGACCAGCCCCATCACGCCGACCACATTGGCCTTGGCCTTGCGCGCCGCCAGCGCCTTCATGGCGCCAGCGACGGCCCCTGCCCCGCCCATGTCCCACTTCATGTCTTCCATGCCAGCGCCCGGCTTGATGGAGATACCACCCGAGTCGAACGTCACGCCCTTGCCGACAAGGGCGAGCGTCGGGACGTCGGCAGCGGCTCCGTTCCACTTCAGCGCCAACAGGCGGGCCTCGCGGCGCGACCCCTGGCTGACGCTCAGCAGCGAACCCATGCCGAGTTCCGCCATCTGCGCTTCGTCGAGGACGGTGATTTCGAGCCCCAGGCCTTCGACGTCCTTCGTCACCTTCTCGACAAAGCTCTCGGGATAGAGAATGTTCGGCGGCGACGTGACGAGCCACCGCGTCAGATCCATGCCACCACTCACCGCGGCCTGCTCAGCCCATGCCGCGTCGGTGCCTTCGGGGGCACCGGCGATCGTGAATGTCGTCAAGCTGGGCTTCGACGTCTCGGCAAGCTTGGTGCGATACGTGTCGTAACGCCATGCGCGCTGCAGGCCCGCTGCGGCGAACCGGGCGGCAGCCGCAGCACTCGGGGGCGTCGAGGCGGCACCCAGGTCGATCGTTACAGCAATGGCGCCTGACGTCAGCAGGCGCGCGGTGACCGCACCGCCCGCTTTCCCCCAATCCGCATCGCTGCCTGCACCGACGCCAACGAACAGGAGGTGGCGTACCGTGTCCGCGACCGGAACGAAGACCTCGATGATCGCCCCCGCTTCGCCGGTGAAGCGGGCAGCGGCCGCGGCCTGCGTCGCTACCGCCTCGACGCTATCCCCGATCGCGGTCCATCGCGTCTTGGACAGTCCGTCCTTGGCAACGGGCACGGCGAGAATGGCCGCATCGGGCTTGGCGACGGGGGTGAAATCGATCTGCATGGGGACCTCGAAAAACATTGAATAAACTGGGCTAGATGCCCCTAAGCTGATGCTGCGGAGGCGGCAAAGCAAGGTCGCGGCCGATCAAGCCTGTGGATAGCGGTGATCCGACGCACGGCGATTGCAGCAACGCGCGGACGATGCGATAGGCGGCGCGGTATGGCGGCGCCCGGCCGCAGTTCCAAAAGGGGTTGGTTCGGATCGTGTTGCGTATCGACCTTATGGCGGGTTGCGCCCTGTCGCTCGCCTTGCTCGCATCGGGACTGCTTCCAGCGTCCGCGCGCGCGCAGGATCTCCAGGCGCGTCCGGCTGCGCCGCCCCTACCGGAAACGCCGACATCGTCGACCCCAACGGACCCGGATCAGGTGCAGTTCAGCGCCAGCGGTCTCGAATATGACACCGACGCCGACATCGTCACGGCAACTGGCGAAGTCCGCATGTTCCGCCAGGGCGATCGGCTGCGCGCCGACAAGGTGGTGTGGAACCGCAAGACCGGCAAGGTGCTCGCGGCGGGCAATATCGCGGTGACCAACCCGCAGGGCGACATCGCCTATGGCGACTCGATCGAGTTGACCGACTCGCTGAAGGACGGCGTCGTCGACAATATGCTCGTCGTGCTCGAACAGGGCGGCAGGCTGGCCGCCAAGCAAGGGACGCGCGAGGCTGATGGCACGGTCGAACTGCGCAGTGCCGCATATACGCCCTGCGCCGTCGTCAACTCGGCCGGTTGCCCCAAGGAGCCAACGTGGAAGATAACCGCGGTCAGCGTCACCTATCGCCCCGACCGCAAGCGGATTTATTACGCCGGCGCGCGCCTGCACCTGTTCGGCCTTCCCAGCCTGCCGCTACCCAAATTCTCGAATCCCGTCGGCGGGGGCAGCGACAGCGGGCTGCTATCGCCCAATGGCGGATATAGCCGGGTCAACGGTTTCGAAGTCAGCATTCCCTATTATGTGAAGCTCGCGCCCAACCAGGGCCTGGTCATCACGCCGCATCTCTACACCAGCGTGCTGCCGATGCTCCAGGCCGATTATTCCGCGCTGAGCACCAGGGGCGCGTTCAGCCTGCGCGCCTATGCGACCGAAAGCCGCCGAAGCGACGATCTGACCACGGCAAATTCGGCGGACACCAGCATGGCGTTCCGCGGCTATCTCGACGGCATGGCGCGCTATCAGCTGACGCCCAACTGGAGTGTCAGCGGCTCGCTCCGCCTAACGACCGACCGGACGTTCCTGCGGCGCTACGACATCTCGCGCGACGACCGGTTGCGCAGCACGGCTAGCCTCGAGCGGATCGACGACAGCAGCTATTTTGCCCTGACCGGCTGGTACGTCCAGACGCTGCGCGTCAACGACAGCCAGGGTCAGCAGCCGATCGCGCTTCCCGAGATCGACTATCGCAAGCGCTTCGACGATGGACTGGTCGGGGGCCGCGTGCAGCTCCAGCTCAACACGCTCGCGCTGACACGCACCGACGGACAGGACACGCAGCGCGCGTTCGCCAGCGCGCAATGGGATCTTCGGCGCCTGACGAACTGGGGTCAGGAAGTCACCTTCACGGCATTCGCCCGCGCCGACGCGTACAACACGAACAACACGGACGCGACCTCGATCGTCAGTTATCGCGGACTCGGAGGGTTTCACAAGCGGGCGATCGGCGCAGCGGCCGTCGACGTGAAATGGCCGTTCATCGGCACGTTCCTCGGCGGCACGCAGCGGTTCACGCCGCGTGTCCAACTGGTCGCCGCACCGAGCATCGCCAACACGCGCATCCCCAACGAGGATTCGCGCGCCGTCGACCTCGACGATACCAACCTGTTCGCACTGAACCGGTTTGCCGGGTATGACCGGTTCGAGGATTCCTCGCGCGCTACCTATGGTGGCGAGTGGGCACTCGACCTTCCGGGGATCGCCTTCACAACGAATATCGGACAAAGCTATCGCCTGGGTACGCGGCCGACGATCCTGCCCGACGGTACGGGGCTCAGCGACCGGTTCTCCGATATTGTCGGTCGCAGTGAGTTACGGTTCCGCGACTTTGTTTCGGTGGTGCACCGCTACCGGCTCGACAAAGACAGCCTGGCGATCCGCCGCAACGAGATCGACGCCACGATCGGATCGCGCGCGACCTATGTGCTCGTCGGCTATCTCAAGCTGAACCGCAACATCGACGCCGCGATCGAGGATTTGCGCGACCGCGAGGAGATCCGGGTCGCCGGCCGTGTCCAGTTTGCCCGGTTCTGGTCGGCCTTCGGATCGGGGGTCGTCGATTTGACGAACAAGTCGGAAGATCCGCTGTCGGTCAGCGACGGTTTCAGCCCGATCCGCCACCGTGTCGGCGTGCAGTATGAAGACGATTGCCTGCGGCTTGGCGCGACGTGGCGGCGGACGTACAACGATACCGGTGATGCGCGGAAGGGGAACAGTTTCCTGCTGACGCTGGCCTTCACCAATCTTGGCCGCTAAGCCCGCATTCAGCTAAGCCAGGGTAGGCCGCGCGGCACGTGCGATGATACGCGATGATGGGATACCGACACCTTGAAGCATGATGTTCGACTGACGGCGCGTGGTGGCCGCGTAATCGGCGCTGTGGTCCTTGCCGCACTGACCGCAAGCGCCATTGCCCAGACCGCGCCAACGCCTGCGCCCGCTGGAGGATCCGGCCAGACCGTGTCCGATCAGAGCGTGCCCGACAATACCGGGCTTAATCTGCCGACGAATCTTCAGATCTTCGGCAAGGTTGATCCGAACGTCCGCAAGCCGACGGCGATCGTCAACGACTCCGTGATCACCGGCACCGACGTCGATCAGCGCGTCGCCTTGATCGCGATGGCCAACGAGGGCGCCAAGCTCTCGCCCGAAGACCGCGACCGGTTGAAGCTTCAGGTCCTGCGGCAGCTGATCGACGAGACGTTGCAGATCCAGGAGGCGAAGACCGCCGACATCACGATCACGCCTGCCGAACTCACGCAGAGCTATGACGCGGTGTCGAAGCGGTTCAACCGGACCCCTGCCACCATGGCGGCCTATCTGCGGCAGACTGGCTCGTCGGATCGCTCGCTCAAGCGTCAGATCGAAGGCGAACTGGCTTGGCAGCGCTATCTGCGGCGCCGCGTCGAGCCCTTCGTCAACGTCGGCGACGAGGAGGTCAAAGGCATCATCGACCGTCTCGAGGCGGCCAAGGGTACGGACGAGTTCAACCTGAAGGAAATCTACCTCGCCGGGAATGCGACGAACGGGCAACAGGTCTATGCCAATGCCCGCCAGCTGATCCAGGAAATCCAGAAGGGCACGCAGCCGTTCGAGTCCTATGCGCGGCAATTCTCCGAGGCGTCGACCCGCGCGGTCGGCGGCGACCTTGGCTGGGTTCGCGCATCGACGCTGCCGCCGGAGCTCGCCCAGGCGACGCAGTCGATGCAGGTCGGCCAGGTGGCCGGTCCGATCGAGGTGTCGGGCGGCTATTCGATCCTGTACCTGACCGACAAGCGCCAGGTGCTGACCGCCGACCCACGCGACGCGCGGCTCAGCCTGAAGCAGCTGACGTTGCGCTTCCCGCCCAATACCTCGCAAGCGCAGGCCGCGGCTCGCGCCGAGGCGTTCGCTAGAGCGACGAAGGATCTGCGCGGGTGCGGCACCGTCGAAAAGGTCGCCGCGGGCATCGGCGCGGATGTTGTCGACAATGATACGGTCCGGATCCGCGATCTTCCGCCGCAGCTTCAGGAAGTGATGCTCAAGTTGCAGGTCGGCGAATCGAGTCCGCCGTTTGGGTCCGCCGAACAGGGCGTACGTGCCCTCGTCCTGTGCGGACGCGACGATCCGCAGTCAGGCAATCTGCCGAGTTCGGAGCAGATCCAGGGACAGCTCGAGCAGCAGCGCGTCAATCTGCGCGCCCAGCAGAAGCTGCGCGATCTGCGTCGTGACGCCGTCGTCGAATATCGCTGATTCTGACATGCCGCAGTCGCGCCCCCTCGCCGTCTCGATGGGCGACCCTGCGGGGATCGGACCTGAAATCATCGCCAAGGCTTGGGCCGCGCGTGTTGCGCACGATCTGCCCCCGTTCGTTGCGATCGGCGACATCCGGGCGGTCGAGCGGGTCTGGTCCGGGCCCGTGGTCCGGATCGCGGATCCTACCGAAACGGCCACGGTATTCGCCGGTGCGCTGCCGGTGCTGAGCGTCGAAGACGCGGGCGAGATCGTGCCCGGGAATCCGGATGTCGAGGGCGCCCGTTGCGCCTTGCACGCGCTCGAGCTCGCGGTGGGACTGGTCAAGACCGGAGCAGCACGCGCACTGGTCACGGGGCCGGTATCGAAGGCAAAGCTTTATGCGATTGGCTTCACCCATCCCGGGCAGACGGAGTTCGTCGCTGAACGGTTCGGCGTCGCGGGCGAGAATGCCGTGATGATGCTTGCCGGCCCGTCGCTCCGTGTCGTGCCGATCACGACGCATGTGCCGCTCGGCGACGTCGCGTCCCTGCTGTCGGTCGATCTGATCGTCGCAAAGGGGCGGGCGACGGCGCGCGGGTTGACGCGGAATTTCGGGATCGCGGCCCCGAGGCTCGCCTTTGCCGGGTTCAATCCGCATGCGGGCGAACAGGGCGCGCTCGGTCGTGAGGAGATTGATATCATCGCCCCGGCGATCGAGCTGCTGCGCGCGGAGGGCATCGATGCGACCGGGCCTTTTGCGGCGGATACATTGTTCCACCCGCGCGCGCGCGCGACCTATGACGCGGCACTTTGCTGCTATCATGACCAGGCGCTCGTGCCGCTCAAGACCATCCATTTCGACGAAGGCGTCAACATCACGCTCGGGCTGCCTATCGTGCGCACCTCGCCTGACCACGGCACGGCATTCCCGATCGCCGGTAAGGACCTTGCCGAACCGGGTGCCATGATCGCGGCGATCGCGATGGCCGGCCAGGCATCCGATCGGCGTGCCGCGCAAAGCGCCGAAAGTCGATGATCGCCCCTGCAATGGTTCTCCCCCCGCTGCGCGAGGTGATCGCGCGGCATGGCCTTAACGCCAGCAAGGCACTGGGGCAGAATTTCCTGTTCGACGGGCAATTGCTGGCGCGCATCGCCGCTGTGCCGGGTGACCTGCACGACGCTGAAGTCCTCGAGGTCGGCCCAGGTCCCGGCGGACTGACCCGCGCCCTGCTTGCGGCGGGTGCGCGCGTGACGGCGATCGAGCGGGATCATCGCTGCATTCCCGCGCTAGCCGAACTGGGCGAAGCATTCCCGGGGCAGCTAACGGTCATCGAAGGCGATGCGCTGGCGATCGACGCGGCGTCGCTGTTCACGACAAAGCCTCACATCGTTTCCAACCTGCCCTATAATGTCGGTACTGCCTTGCTGGTCGGCTGGCTGTCGGCGGACTGGGTGCCATGGTGGCAATCGCTGACGCTGATGTTCCAGAAGGAAGTCGCCGAACGGATCGTTGCTACCACGAACAGCGATCATTACGGACGCCTTGCGGTGCTCGCGCAATGGCGAAGCGCGTCGCGGATCGCGATGCCGGTCCACCGATCGGCCTTCACGCCGCCACCCAAGGTCATGTCCGCGGTCGTCCACATCACGCCACAGGCCGCGCCCGAGGGTGTCGACTTCGCCCTGCTCGAACGGCTGACCGGCGCCGCCTTTGGCCAGCGTCGCAAGATGCTCCGCCAGAGCCTGAAGTCGGTGCCTGGTGCTCTCGATGCGCTGGAGCGGATCGGGATCGATGGGACGCGACGCGCAGAGACCTTGTCGGTGCTGGATTTCGTGGCACTGGCGCGCGCTGCGAAGACACGGCCGCTCACCGTCAGCGGCTGAGGTCTTTCCGCTCAGTCCTTGGCGGGGGTCGCGGGCTTTACGACCTGCGCAGTCGTGATGGGCGGCCCCTTGGCGATGATCGCGGCAAGCTGCACTGCTTCGGGACACTGACCCTTGCAGATAGTGCGGATCTTGGCGAGGTTGTCGCGGGCCCGGACGACCGCGCCCTTCATCACCAACGCACTGCCCTGCCCCTGCAACGCGGTGACGTCATTCGGTTCGAGCAGCAGCGCCTCGCGGTAAAGGCGGATCGCCTTGCCCGGCAGTTCGCGCGCCTCTGCGACTTTGCCCAGTTCGACGAACGCCGCGCGATTGCGCGGATCGACCGCAACCGCGGTTTCGAGCATGTCGGTCGCGCCGTCGAGATTGCCGGCCGCTTTCAGGCTGCGTCCCTGTGCGAGCAGTTGCAACGACCGCGCATCAATCTGCGTATCGGGCCGTTGGCCGCTCAGCGACGTCGATACGGACACGACCGTCAGCGCGGCGGCAACGGCAACGGTCGAAAAACGCATGATGGTCTCCAGGCGGGGCACAGCGGATTTGGCTAGCATGGGCTGATAAGGCGCGCGACAAAAAATCCGTCGGTGCCGTCGCGGCCGGGCTCGAGGCGAACCCCGTGGCCATGGACAGCGCCTCCGGGCAACGACAGCGGCGCGGTCGTCCAGCCGGGATGCGCGCCCAGGAACCACGCAACCTGGTCCGTGCCTTCTGCATCGAGCAGCGAACAGACGATATATACCAATGCACCGCCCGGTTTCACCAGCGTTGCCGCGACCGACAGGACCTGCTGTTGGGTCGACTGCAATCTGGACACGCGGTCGGGCGTCAGGCGCCAGCGCGCCTCGGGATTGCGTCGCCACGTGCCTGTTCCCGAACAAGGCGCATCGACGAGCACGCCGTCCGCGCGGCCCGCCCATTCACTCAACCCCTCGATCTCGCGGGTCGGGTTGAGCAACTGCGTCTCGATGATCGCGGCGCCCGCGCGGGTCGCGCGCGGCGCCAGCCGTGACAGCCGGTTACGATCGGTATCGCAGGCCAGGACGGTACCCGTGTTCGCCATCATCGCGGCGAGCGCGAGCGTCTTGCCGCCAGCGCCCGCGCACAGGTCGACGATCCTTTGGCCGGCCTTGGCCTGCATCGCGAGCCCGACGATCTGGCTGCCCTCGTCCTGGACTTCCAGCGCACCCTCATTGAACAGCGCCAATGCCTCGACATTCGTGCCGGTCGGCAGCCGGATGCCGTCGGGAGCGTGCGGTGTCGCCTCAGCCTCGGGCAATGCGGCGAGCACGGCGGGACGATCCGCGACGAGCGTGTTGACGCGCAGGTCGAGCGTCGCACGCCCGGCAAGATCGGTGAGCGCCGCGCCATCGAGCCCCGATGCCCGCAACGCCTTGGTCAGCCATTGCGGCGCGACGCCCGCACGGGCACGCGGCTCGTCCTTGCCGATCGGTGCTGGTGCATGGGTCGAGCCGTCGAAGGTCGCGGCCAGCGCGGGATCAGCATCGGCCACCAGCAGCATCGCGGCACGACCGTTCTCGGGTCGATCCCCTGCCTTGCGGATCGCCGCATAGACGAGCTCACGCACGGCGCGACGGTCCTTCGACCCAGCGTAACGACGCGTGGCGAAGTAGCGGGCGATGAGCGTGTCCGCTGCCGCGCCACTCTCGCGGGCAGCGGCGATGATCTGGTCGAGCAGTTCGATCGCGGCCTGCGTCCGCGCCGACGGGGTCAAGGTCGTCCTCCCGGGATCGCACAATATTGGGCAGTGATTTGGTAGGGGATCATCATCATCCCCTGCCCCTACCCCCTCCCGGACGCAGAAGGGAATGATTTCAGGTATCCGCTTGCCACATTCCCGGCCGGCGGGCCCTCCCGATCCCGTTGCGGCATCGGGAGGCGTCGATGCTAGCGCGTCGGGTAGTTCGGGGCCTCGCGGGTGATCGTGACGTCGTGGACATGGCTCTCCATCAGGCCGGCACCGGTGATCTGGACGAATTCCGCGCGTGCCTGCAGATCCGGAATCGTCGCCGACCCGGTATAGCCCATCGCTGCCTTGATCCCGCCGACGAGCTGGTGGACGACGTCGCGTGCCGGACCCTTATACGCAACCTGCCCCTCGATGCCCTCGGGAACCAGCTTCAGCTGGTCCTTGATATCGCCCTGGAAGTAGCGATCCGCAGACCCGCGACCCATCGCACCGACCGAACCCATGCCACGATAGGATTTATACGCGCGTCCCTGATAGAGGAAGGTTTCGCCCGGCGCCTCGTCCGTCCCGGCGAGTAGCGACCCGATCATCACGGTCGATGCGCCTGCAGCCAGCGCCTTGGCCATGTCGCCGGACGTGCGGATACCGCCATCCGCGATCACCGGTACGCCGGCCTTGTGACCGGCCTCGGCGCAATCCATCACGGCTGTCAACTGCGGCACACCGACGCCGGCGACCACCCGCGTGGTGCAGATCGACCCCGGACCGATGCCGACCTTGATGCCGTCCGCGCCCGCGTCGATCAGCGCGCGGGTGGCGTCGCCCGTCGCGACGTTCCCGGCGACGACCTGGACCGAGTTGGACAGTTTCTTCACCCGCTCGACCGCGCGCCCCACGTCGCGGTTATGCCCATGAGCCGTGTCGATGACGATCAGGTCGCATCCGGCATCGACCAGCTGCTCCGTGCGATCGAAGCCCTTGTCGCCGACGGTCGTCGCCGCTGCCACACGCAGGCGGCCCGCTTCGTCCTTGGTCGCATCGGGGAACATGACGGCCTTTTCGATATCCTTGACCGTGATGAGGCCGACGCAGCGATACTCGGCATCGACGACCAGCAGCTTTTCGATCCGCCGCTGGTGCAGCAGCCGGCGCGCTTCCTCCTTGCCGACCTCGGTCGACACTGTTGCAAGGTTCTCGTGCGTCATGAGTTCGCTGACCGGCTGTTGCGGGTTCCCGGCAAAGCGAACGTCGCGATTGGTCAGAATCCCGACCAGCTTGCCATCCGACTCGACGACCGGAATGCCGCTGATCCGATGGCCGGCCATCAACGCCTGCGCTTCGCCCAGAGTGGCGGTCGGCTTGATCGTGATCGGGTTGACCACCATCCCCGATTCGAACCGCTTGACCTGACGGACCGCGACAACCTGCTCCTCGATCGTCAGGTTACGGTGAAGCACGCCGATGCCACCGAGCTGCGCCATGACGATCGCCATGTCCGCTTCGGTCACGGTGTCCATCGCCGAGGACAGGATCGGAATATTGAGGGCTATCCCCCGCGTTACCTGGGTCCGCGTGTCCGCCTGGCTTGGCAGCACGTCCGATTCCCCCGGATACAGAAGGACGTCGTCGAAAGTGAGGCCGAGGCGGATATCCATGAAAGCTGCCGATCCTGGGTGTGGGGTGGCGCGCCATGTAACCAAAGCGGGCGCGTACGGCTAGGCCCCTCTGCGCACGCCGTGCTATAGCCGGGCAGTACACGCATGGGGGATATTCCGATGGGGTTGATTGTCGCCGGGCTCGCAGTGGCGCTGGTGCTGTTCTATTTGATGACCAGTATCAAGATCGTACGTCAGGGCTATCAGTACACGATCGAACATTTCGGAAGGTTCACCACGGTCGCAAGGCCCGGCTTCAATTTCTATCCCGCGTTTTTCTACCGCGTCGGGCGGAAGGTGAACATGATGGAGCAGGTGATCGATATTCCCGGGCAGGAGATCATCACCAAGGACAATGCGATGATATCGACCGACGGGGTCGTGTTCTTCCAGGTGCTGGATTCGGCCAAGGCCGCCTATGAGGTGTCCGACCTGTATCAGGCGCTGCTACAGCTCACGACGACCAATCTTCGCACCGTCATGGGCTCGATGGATCTCGACGAGACGTTGAGCAAGCGCGACGAGATCAATGCGCGATTGCTGAGCGTCGTCGACCATGCAACGACGCCGTGGGGCGTCAAGATCACCCGGGTGGAGATCAAGGACATTCGTCCGCCAGCAGACATCGTCAACGCCATGGGCCGCCAGATGAAGGCAGAGCGTGAAAAGCGCGCGAACATCCTCGATGCGGAAGGCTCGCGCGCGTCAGAAATCCTGCGGGCAGAGGGCCAGAAGCAGGCACGGATTCTCGAGTCGGAGGGCCGCAAGGAATCGGCCTTTCGTGATGCCGAGGCCCGCGAGCGCGCGGCCGTTGCCGAAGCGTCGGCCACCCGGGCCGTGTCACAGGCGATCGAAGAGGGCGGTGCCCAGGCGATTAACTATTTCATTGCGCAGAAATATGTCGAAGCAATCGGTAAATTCGCCACCTCGCCCAATGCGAAAACGATCCTGTTTCCGGTCGAGGCAACTCAGTTGATGGGAACGCTGGGTGGCATTGGCGAGATTGCGAAGGATGCCCTGCGCGACACAGTGCAGTCGACCACCCCGCCAGCGAAGCCCGCACACACGGGACCATTTGAACTGTCGAACGGCAACGAGGTGCCAAAAAGCTGATGTTTGGGATCGGACCGGCCGTTGCATGGCTGATCACTGCGCTGATGTTGGGAATCGCGGAACTGGCTGTTCCGGGAGTCTTCCTGGTCTTCTTGGCGATCGCCGCGGCTTTCACCGGGGTGATGGCGTTCGCGCTGCCGGACCTGCCGATCTCCGTACAGCTCGGCGCCTTTGCGGTCTGGAGCGTGGTCACGGTCACGATCGGCAAACGATGGTATCGTGACTATCCGGTCGAAGGCGGGGATCCGCTGTTGAACGACCGCGCGGCGCGATTGATCGGCCAGATCGTGATCGTCGAGACCGCCGTCGTCGACGGCCATGGCCGCGTTCTCGTCGGTGACGGCAGCTGGCCCGCACGCGGGCCCGACGCCGCGGTTGGCACGCGGGTCAGGATCGTCGCGGTGATGGACGGCGCGGTGGCTGTGGAACCTCAATAGACGATTGTCGCAACGTCTCGGATGGTCCGTTCAATTTCAATGGCCGGACCAGGAATGGCTCAACGCCGAATCCCGATCCGGCACGCGCAGTTCTATCAGGCTGCGCACTCGGTTACGCGGCTTCGGTCACTTTCGGCGCCGCTTGCATCACACTGGCATCGACGTGTTCCGAGAACTGCGCGAAGTTCTCGACGAATAGATCGACCAGCTTAGCCGCTGTTGCGTCATAGGCATCGGTATCTGCCCATGTCGTCCGCGGATCGAGGATGGCATCGTCGACGCCTTGTACGCTCACCGGAACCTGAAACCCGAAGTTCGGGTCCGTATGGAATTCGGCAGTCTTCAGACTTCCGTCCAGCGCGGCGTTGAGCAGCGCACGCGTCGCCTTGATCGGCATGCGGCTGCCGACACCATATTTGCCCCCGGTCCAACCCGTATTTACCAGCCAGCAGTCGACCCCGCCGCGCGCGATCCGTGCCTTCAGGAGGTTACCATAGACCGAAGGATGCCGCGGCATGAATGGTGCGCCGAAACAGGTCGAGAACGTCGCATCGGGCTCGGTCACGCCAATTTCGGTGCCGGCGACGCGCGCCGTATAGCCCGACAGGAAATGATACATCGCCTGGTCCGGAGTTAGTTTGGCAATTGGCGGAAGCACGCCATAGGCATCGGCGGTCAACATCACGATGTTTCGCGGGACCGGACCCATATTGTCCGCCGAGCTGTTGGGAATGAAGTCGATCGGATAGGCGCCCCGGCTATTTTCCGCGAGCGTGTGATCGTCAAGATCAAGCAGGCGCGTGGTGGGATCCATCACGACATTCTCGAGAACCGTTCCGAACCGCTTCGTCGTCGCAAAGATCTCGGGTTCGGCATCGGCCGACAGACGGATCATCTTGGCGTAGCAGCCACCTTCGAAGTTGAAGACGGCGGTATCGGACCAGCCATGCTCATCGTCGCCGATCAGCGTTCGGCTGGCATCGGCACTCAAGGTCGTCTTGCCGGTGCCAGAAAGCCCGAAGAACACCGCGGTATCGCCGCTTGCGCCCATGTTTGCCGAACAATGCATCGGCATCACCCCGGCCGGCGGCAGGAGGTAGTTGAGCAGGCCGAAGACCGACTTTTTCATCTCCCCGGCATATTTCGTACCCCCGATAAGGATGAGCCGATCGGTGAAATTGACCGCGATGACGGTTTCGCTGCGGCAACCATGCCGCGCGGGATCGGCCTGGAAGCTGGGCAGATCGATGATCGTATAGTCGGCAACGAAGTCCTTCAGCGCCGACGCTTCCGGACGGACAAGCATCGTGCGGATGAAGAGATTGTGCCAGGCAAGTTCCGTTACGACGCGAACATTCACCCGGTGATCGGGTTGTGATCCACCATATAGGTCCTGGACGAACAAGGTATTCTTTTGCGCCAGCGCGGCGTAGAAATCCGCCTTCAATGCGGCAAAATGCCCGGGGTCCATCGGCTTGTTGCTCTTGCCCCACCAGACGGTCGCGTCGGTTTCCGCGTCGCGGACGATGAACTTGTCCTGAGCCGAACGTCCGGTATGGGCGCCCGTTTCGACGACCAGGGGCCCGTCGGCGGACAGGCGCCCCTCACCCCGGTCGAGCGCGGCTTCGACCAGCTGCGCGGTCACCAGATTCCAGTGCACCTCCGCACGTGTTTCAATTCCCTGCACGTCGAGCCCTGAGGCAGGGGTTCGCAAATCAGACACGGCATCTCTCCATAAGACACTTGCGCATACGTATGTATGTCGTTGAGTCTCGATCTAGGCGGGCCTGTGATCCGGGTCAAATCGACCGGAGGGCGTGCAACTCACGCCGCGGTCCGGTGTACCCCGGTTGAGTACGCTAGCACTTTGCCCTACGCAGCCCGAGATTTATCCCGGCGGGCGCCAAGAAGATGACAGCCAGACCATGACGGCAACGATCGCGCTCGTCGATGACGACCGAAACATCCTGACGTCGGTGTCGATCGCCCTTCAGACCGAGGGGTTTGTCACGCGGGTCTATTCGGATGGCGAGACCGCGCTGAAGGCCTTGACGGACAATCCCCCCGATCTGGCGATTTTCGACATCAAGATGCCCCGCATGGATGGTCTGGAACTGTTGCGGCGCCTCCGCGAAAAGAGCCAGATTCCCGTCATTTTCCTGACCAGCAAGGATGACGAGCTCGACGAGGCGCTTGGCCTTGCGATGGGGGCGGACGACTATATCGCGAAGCCCTTCTCGCAGCGGTTGCTGATTGCGCGGGTCCGGGCGATCCTGCGGCGCGCGGAGCTGACCCGCTCGCCTGGCACGGAGACGGAGGCCGAGGCGGCCGGGCCGCTTGACCGGGGACGGCTCAGCATGGACCCGGCGCGCCACCGGACCCTGTGGGCTGGCGAACCCGTGACGCTGACGGTGACGGAGTTCATGATCCTCGAAACGCTCGCGCAGCGGCCGGGTATCGTCAAGACGCGCAACCAGTTGATGGACGCAGCCTATCAGGACGACATCTATGTCGACGACCGGACGATCGACAGCCACATAAAGCGGCTTCGTCGCAAGTTCCGACAGGTCGATCCAGATTTCGACGCGATCGAAACGCTGTATGGGGCAGGCTATCGGTTCTCCGAAGATTAGCATGGGACGGAGCGATTCGGGCGACGACGTGGGCGATCGTAACGAGGATGACGGTCGCGACCTGACATTACGCTGGTCGGGTCAGATCTCGCTCACGCGGCGCATCCTCGCCGTCAATATCTTCGCGCTCTTGCTGCTCGCAGGCGGCTTTTTCTACCTCGATTCCTATCGCAGCCGGATCGTCGACAGCCGCGTCGCGCAGGCCGCACGCGAGGCGCGGCTGATCGGTGAGGCAATCGCCGCAGTCGATCCGGCGCTGCGTGAGCCGCTCATCATTCGGCTGGCGCAGGATACGGGCTCGCAGATCCGGGTCTTCGACCGCGACGGGCAGATCATCAAGGACAGTCGCGCACTGGGGCTGCGCAGTTTCGTGCTGCACGACCCGGACAAGGAAGACTGGGGGCAGGATGCCGCGCGCTTTCTCGACGCGGTCATCGACGTGGTCGTGATGGCGCCCCGCGCACCGCTTTACCGCGAACGCGGCCCGCGCCAACGCTGGCCCGACGTCGAGGACGTACGGTTGCGGCATGGCATCTCCACGACGGTCTGGCGCGCGCCCGACCGCACCCCGGTGATAACGGCTGCGGCCCGCGTGCCGGGCGGCGGCGTGGTGATGACGACGGTGAACGCGCGCGACATCACGCGCACCGTGCGTATCGAACGCTTCCGCCTGAGCATGGTGCTGTTGCTGGTCTCGATCGTGTCCGTGCTGCTGTCGCTGTTCCTTGCACGAACCATCGTCCGGCCCCTGCGCCGTCTCGCTCGGGCGGCGGTGCGGGTGCGGCTCGGGCGCGCGCGCGAAGTCGTGGTCCCTCGACTGCCGTCGCGCCGGGATGAACTGGGCATGCTTGCCAGGGCGCTGTCGGACATGAGCCTGGCGCTCAGGGCCCGCATCGACGCGACCGAAGCCTTCGCCGCCGACGTTACGCATGAGATGAAGAACCCGCTGGCGTCCTTGCGGTCTGCGGTCGAAGGCCTGTCACGCGTGCAGGATCCCGCTCTCAAGGAGCAGCTGATGGCGATCGTGCGGGACGATGTCCACCGGCTCGATCGGCTGATTTCCGACATCTCCGACGCGTCGCGGCTCGACGCACAGCTCAGCCGGGCAAAGTTCGAGCCGATCGATATGGTCAGCCTGATCGACGGCTTGCTGTCCCAGCGCCTCGCGCGTGACGTCGAGCGTGATATACGATTTCGCTTCGATCGCAGCGACGATGGCCCATTCGTTGTGCTCGGCGAAGGCGCCCGGCTTGAGCGCGTGATCGAGAACTTGATTGATAACGCGTTGTCTTTCTCGCCAGACCGTGGCCTGATCACGTTGTCCGCAATGCGCGGCGCTTACGAGGTCGTCCTTCGTGTCGAGGATGAGGGCCCGGGCGTCCCTCCAGACGCACGCGATGCGATCTTTCGCCGCTTCCACTCGGTCAGACCTGACGGCGAAGCCTTCGGCCGTCACTCCGGATTGGGGCTCGCCATTGCGCGCACCATCGTCGAGGGGCATCAGGGCACGATCACCGTCGAATCGCGCGAGGATCGGCTGGGCGGTGCCCGGTTCGTAATCCATCTGCCGCTATATGCACGATGAGGGAGCTCTAGTTCTGTCTGTCCTCTCGTCCGATCGCCTGCATGCGACGACCGTCTCGATCGGCGGCCAGGGCGTCCTGCTGGAAGGACCTTCCGGCATCGGCAAATCCGACCTCGCCCTTCGCCTGATCGACCGCGGCGCAATGCTGGTCAGCGACGACCAGACCATCGTGGTGCGCTCGGGTACCCGGTTGCTGGCACACCCACCCGCTTCCATCGCAGGCCGGATCGAGGTTCGGGGTCTGGGCATTATCGCCATGCCCTATGTTGTCGACATACCCATCGCCCTGCTCGTACGGCTAGGTGGACAGGTTCCGCGGATGCCCGAGCGAGAGGCACGGCGGATCGCCGGCGTCGACATCCCGGTCCTCCTGCTCGAACCACTCCAGGCGTCCGCTCCACTGAAGGTTGAATTGGCTCTGACACACGGAATTCTCGCCGCATGACGCGCCAATCAAAGCCGATCCTGCTGATCACCGGCATGTCGGGCGCGGGCAAATCGACTGTTCTCAAGACGCTTGAGGATCTGGGCTGGGAGATCGTCGACAACCTGCCGCTCCTGTTGCTCGATCGGCTGCTGGATACGCCGCGCGCGCAGGGACAAATGGATGATTCCACCCCCTTGGCGATTGGTATCGGCTCGCAAACGCGCGATTTTGATGCCGATCGCATCATCGGGCGTATCCGCGATCTGCGCGATCGGCACGGTCTGGAAATCGGGACGCTGTTCCTCGACTGTTCGGGGGTAGAACTCGAGCGACGCTATTCCGAGACGCGGCGGCGGCATCCGCTAGCCCCCGATCGCCCCGCGGGCGACGGGATCGCGCGCGAGCGTGAAATGCTGCGGCCGCTGCGCGACTGGGCGAACCGGTTGATCGACACGACCACATTGGCGGCCAACGAGCTGGCGCAACAGATCCGCCACAGCTTCGCGCAGGACGATCAGGGCGCCCCGACATTGTCGATCCAGTCGTTCGGCTTCGCGCGCGGGCTACCCCGCAACGCTGACCTCGTTTTCGACATGCGGTTTTTGCGAAATCCGCATTGGGATCCGCAGCTGCGTCCTGGGACCGGACTGGATGCCGAGGTTGCGGAATATGTCATGGCCGATCCGACCTATGAAGCCGCTGTCAGCCGCATCGAGGATCTGCTGCTCCTGCTGCTGCCGCGCTACAAGGCGGAGGGAAAGTCCTATGTCAGCGTTGCGATCGGGTGTACCGGAGGGAGACATCGATCGGTTCATGTTGCCGAACGGATCGCCGGACGGTTGCGCGCAGAGGGTTTTTCGCCCACGGTAAACCATCGCGACCTGGGGGCCGCGCCGCAGGACTCGCTTGAGGGACCACCGGTCGGCTTATGAGTATGAAGCGTCTGATATGATCGGCCTAGTTTTGGTGACCCACGGGCGGCTCGCCGACGAGTTCGTGACCGCAATGGTCCATGTCGTCGGCCCGCAGGAACGTGTCGCGGCAATCGCGATCGGCCCGGATGACGATATGGAGGAACGCCGCGCGGATATCGCGACGGCGATCGCCGAGGTCGATGCGGGGCGCGGCGTGATCGTGCTGACAGACCTGTTCGGCGGTACCCCGTCCAACCTTGCCATCTCGCTGATGGAGCGGGGCCGGGTCGAAGTGATCGCCGGAATGAATCTGCCAATGCTGATCCGGCTGGGGTCAGCACGCAAGGCTATGACGGTCGTGGCGGCGGTCGCTGCCGCGCGCGAAGCCGGCCGGAAATATATATCCGTCGCATCCGAGGTTCTTGGCGAGGCGGCAGCGTGACCGCGGTCGCGCGCACGGTCCTGATCACCAACCGCCGGGGATTGCATGCCCGGGCCAGCGCAAAATTTGTCACGCTTGCCTCCTCTCAGCCTTGCGACGTGCTGGTCGAGAAGGACGGCGCGGGCAGCGTGACGGGAACGTCGATCATGGGGCTGATGATGCTCGGGGCCGCGATGGGCGATTCGATCGTCATATCGGCGACGGGCGATGGCGCGGACGAAACCGTTGCCCGGCTGGTCGAACTCGTCGAAGCCAAGTTCGGCGAGGATTGAGCCCCCTTCCCCGCAGCGCTTGCCGCGGGGGGTTGCGACGGGCATGAGCGGCGCGTGCTGACCAACCTCCCCTGTTTCCGCGCGCCGAAGGGCCGATAAATGCCTCGCGAAATTACCGCCTTCTCGAACCCGTTGATCAAATATGTCCGTGATCTTCGCGACAAACGACATCGCAAGGCTGCACGGCAGTTCCTTGCCGAGGGGTTGCGGATCCTGACCGAGGCGCGGGAAACGGGCCGGCTGCCCCGCACGCTTTTCTACGCCGCGGCGAGCGCCAACCACCCGCTGGTCCATGCGCTGTCGATGGATGTCGAGGAGGCGGGTGGCGAATCGATCCAGACGACGCCGGATATCCTGTCGAAGCTGTCGGGCAAGGACAATCCGCAGGCGGTGGTCGGCGTGTTTGACGAGTTCGACGCGGCACTCGAGGATCTGGACCGGACCAGTGCGGGGATCTGGCTGGTCGCCGAGCGACTGCGAGATCCGGGCAATCTCGGCACGATCCTGCGGACTGGCGATGCCGTCGGTGCGGGCGGGCTGATCCTGATCGGCGAGTCGGTCGATCCGTTCTCGGTCGAGGCGGTGCGGGCGAGCATGGGGGCGCTGTTCACCATTCCGGTCGTCAAGACCGAGTGGGCGCCATTCGAGGCCTGGCTCCGCAGCGGTCCCGGGCAGCTGGTCGGGCTGAGCCTCGACACCGAGACCGATTACCGGGCGGCGACGTACAGCGCCCCGACCTTCTTGCTGACCGGCAACGAGGCGCAGGGCATGCCGGCGGAGATGGCCGAAGGCTGCGACACGCTGGTCAAGATCCCGATGCTGGGCAAGGCCGACAGCCTCAATGCCGCGGTCGCCACCGCGGTGATGGCCTATGAGGTTCTTGCCCAACAGCGTTGAAAAGACGGATTAAACGTCCGCAGTCTCCGGTTTCTCGATCAATGCCGGCCCCTCGCCCAGCGCCAGCGCGTCGATCGACGACACGTCCTCGAGATCGCGCGCGCCGGTCTCGATATTGAGGTCGCGGAACTTGCGGCCGGTGACCATCAGGCGGCCGTTGAACGAGTTGGTGAAGCCGTTGAAGTTCTTCACCGCGCTGTTGAGCCCGACCCCGACCTTGCGCAGATCGTCGGCGACCTTGGCGAGCCGGTCGTGCATTTCCTTGCCGAGTTCGCCGATCTTGCGCGCCTCGTTGGCGAGCTTTTCCTGCCGCCAGACCGCGGCAACCGTCCGCGCGATCGCAATCAGATTGGTAGGAGTGGCGAGCAACACCCTCTTTTCAAAGGCGAAATCCCAGAGCGTCGGATCATGCTCGAGCGCGGCGGAGAGGAAATGTTCGCCGGGGACGAACATGATCACATAATCGGGCGTGTCCGCGAACTGGCTCCAATAGGCCTTGTTGCCGAGCCCGTTGACATGCGCGCGCATCGACGCGGCGTGTGCCGCCAGACCGACCAGCCGCTCGGCCTCGTCGACCGCGCCGAACGCATCCTGATAGGCGTTGAGCGAGACCTTGGCATCGATGACGAGTGCGCGGCCGCCGGGGACGCGGATGATTGCATCGGGGCGCAGCCGGGCGCCGGCGCGCTCATCGGCATCGCCGACCGCAACGCTGACCTCGGTCTGGAAGTCGGTATGTTCGCTCAGGCCGCAGGTTTCGAGCACGTTCTTCAACTGCTGCTCGCCCCAGCGACCGCGCGACTTGGGCGCATTGCGGAGCGAGTTGACGAGCTTGGCGGCTTCGGTCGAGACCTTTTCCTGGCCGAGCCGCATCTGCTCGATCTGCCCCTTGAGATCGCCGAACGCGTCGCGGCGCTCCGCCTCGACCTTGGCGACGCCCTCTTCATAGCGCTGCAGCCGGTCGCTGACGGGCTGCAGCATCGACTTGAGATTCTGCCCGGCGGATTCCTCGGACTGGCGGAAGCGGGCGTCGGCGCGGTCGAGGAAGGTCTTCTGCGCGTCACTCAGCAGCTTGTTGGCGACATCACCGAACTGCGCGGCCATCACGTCCTTGGCGTCGCGGAGTTCGACCAGCCGGGCCTCAAACGCCTCGCTGCGGGCATGCTCGGTGGCGAGTTCGGTGCGCGCGGCGTCGCGGTCGGCGCGGATCGTCGCGAGATCGGTACGCAGGCGGTCCGCCTCCCCGGCGCGTTCGGCATTCTGCGCGCGCAGCGTGGCGAGATCCTGGAGCGCGGCATTGCGCTCCTGCTCGACCGCGTCGCGCGCGGTACGGACGAGATCATAGTCAGCGGCACGGGTCCTGGCGACCGCGAGATCGCTGGCGAGTGCGCCGGCACGACGCGAGGCGAGCAGCCAGCCGAGCAGCAGTCCGGCGGCGGCCGCGAGCAGCGCGACGATCACGAGTTCGGTCATGCCAGCGTCCCAATGTTGCGAATGTTGAGACGATAAGCGTGTTTTGCGCCGAGATCCGTACAATTTCCGGCGAGGCGCCCGGCTAGGCAGGGTTTGGGCGCGGGCGGCTGGGGGGACACGGTCTGGAAAGTCATCGTTGGAACATAGCACGAACGACGTGGGTGGGACAGAGGGATTTTCCTACCTTCGGGCGTTGCCCTTGGTCGCTACTGTAGCAGGGTTAGGATTTGCGGGCGGTAGTGAGTTATCGCCGGGGACGTGCCAGCTGGGCCCCGGCCTTCGCCGGGGAACTGGTCCGGGTTGGCCGGTCGAGGTAACGACCGGCGCCGGGTCAGCCGAGCTTGCGGGCCTTGGCGAGCTTCTTGAGGACCATGTCGCGCTTGAGGCGGCTGATGTGGTCGATGAAGAGGACGCCGTCGAGATGGTCGATCTCGTGCTGCATGCAGGTCGAGAGCAGGCCGTCGAGCTCTTCCTCATGCGCCGCGCCGGTCTCGTCGAGCCACTTCACGCGGCAGCGCGCGGGGCGGACGACCTCGGCATATTGCTCGGGGATCGAGAGGCAGCCCTCGTTATAGGTCGACATCTCTTCGCTCACCGAAAG
This sequence comes from Sphingomonas sp. CFBP 13733, assembly GCF_014841795.1. Classification (NCBI taxonomy): domain Bacteria; kingdom Pseudomonadati; phylum Pseudomonadota; class Alphaproteobacteria; order Sphingomonadales; family Sphingomonadaceae; genus Sphingomonas; species Sphingomonas sp. CFBP 13733. The sequence continues at coordinate 384,885 of NZ_JACYUP010000001.1, read as the reverse complement.
GATCTCGGCGTTGATATAGGCCTTGGGATTCCTGATCGGCTTGTCCTCTTCGTCCTTCTCTTCCTGAAGGTCGATGACGAGGACGCGCTGCTGCACGCCGACCTGAGTCGCGGCGAGGCCGATGCCGTTGAAGTCGTACATCGTCTCGATCATGTCGGCGACGAGCGTACGGGTGGAATCGTCCACCGACGCCACCGGCTCCGCGACGAGGCGCAGGCGGGGATCGGGGACTTCGAGAACGGTCATGACGGTCATGCTGCGCAGCTAGGTTCCGCGGGTTGAGCCGTCAAGCATTTGGGTTAGGCCGCGACGATCAGGCCATCGGGCGACGCGCGCGCAGCGCCTGGGCGAGCGTGCCCTCGTCGAGATAGTCGAGCTCGCCACCCACCGGCAGGCCGTGCGCGAGTTGCGTGACGCGGACGGGGAAGCGTTCGATCCGTTCGGCGATGTAATGCGCGGTGGTCTGGCCTTCGAGCGTCGCGTTCATCGCGAGCACGACCTCGTCGATCCCCCCCGCCTCGATCCGGCGGACGAGATTGTCGATGCTGAGATCCTCGGGACGGATCCCTTCGAGCGCGGACAGGCGACCGCCAAGGACATGAAAGCGACCGGGGAACAGCCGCGAGCGATCGAGCGCCCAGAGATCGGCGACCTCCTCGACGACGCAGAGCGAGCGCTGGTCGCGGCGCGGGTCGGCGCAGATCGCGCACGGGTTGGTGGTGTCGACATTGCCGCAGACGCTGCAATTCTCCAGCCGCTCGTCGACCGCGGTCAGCGCCTCACGCAGCGGCCCCAGCGCGGCGTCGCGCTTCTTGAGCAGATGCAGCACGGCGCGGCGTGCGGACCGGGGGCCGAGGCCGGGGAGCCGGGCCAGCGCCTGCGTCAGCGCCTCGATCTCGGGGGATGCCATCGCAACCAGATAGGGGGTTGCGTCGCTCCCCGCCAGCGTGTTCGAGAGGGGCATGCGGATCATCTTCATGGGAACGCCGGACTTCGCGGTGCCGGTGCTGGAGGCCCTCGTCACGGCGGGGCATGAACTGGTGGCGGCCTATTGCCAGCCGGCACGACCGGGCGGGCGTCGCGGACGCGAACTGGTGCCGTCGCCGGTCCAGGTCCGGGCGGAGGCGCTGGGCATCGAGGTTCGGACGCCGGTGTCATTCAAGGCGTCGCTGCCCGAGGGGCTGGAGGCGCGGGAAGCGTTTGCGGCGCTCGACGCTGATGTGGCGGTCGTGGCCGCCTATGGCCTGATCCTGCCGCGTGCGGTGCTCGATGCGCCGCGGCTCGGGTGCCTCAACGTCCACGGCTCGCTGTTACCGCGGTGGCGCGGGGCGGCGCCGGTGCAGCGCGCGATCCTCGCGGGCGATGCGGAGACCGGGGTCGGGATCATGCAGATGGAGGCCGGGCTCGATACCGGGCCCGTCAGGCTCGAGGGGCGGACGCCGGTCGCGGGCAAGACCGCGGGCGAATTGACCACCGAACTGTCGGTGATGGGCGCGCGGTTGATGGTCGAGGTGCTGGGCGATCTCGACGCCTACCCTGCCCGGCGGCAGCCCGAAGAGGGCGTCACCTATGCGGCCAAGATCGACAAGGCGGAGGCGCGGATCGATTTCGAGCGGTCGGCGGTCGAGGTCGAGCGGCTGGTGCGCGCTATGAATCCGGCGCCCGGCGCGTGGTTCGAGGTCGCCGGCGAGCGCGTGAAGGTGCTCGCGGCGGACGTGTTGCCGTTCAGCTTTCTCGGGTGCGAGGGGCTGACGGTGAACGCCGAGCTGACGATCGGGTGCGGCGACGGCGCGATCCGGCCGACGTTGGTACAGCGGGCCGGGCGCGGCGTGACGTCGGCCGAGGAGCTGCTGCGCGGGTTTGCGATTCCCTCGGGGACCCAGCTTTGACGCGGTTCGCGCTGACGGTGGAGTTTGACGGCCGGCCGTTCATGGGCTGGCAGCGGCAGAAGCATGGGCCGAGCGTGCAAGCCGCGCTCGAGGCGGCGGTGCTCAAGATGACCGGCGAGACCGTGTCGGTGCAGGCGGCGGGGCGGACCGATGCGGGGGTGCACGGGATCGCGATGCGCGCGCATGTCGATATCGAGAAGCCGGTCGCGGCGTTCCGCTTGATGGAGGGGCTGAACGCGCTGGTCAAACCGGCGCCGGTGTCGGTTCTGGCGTGCGAGGTGGTGCCCGACGACTGGCATGCGCGGTTCTCGTGTATCGGGCGGTCGTACGAGTATCGGATCGTCAACCGGCGTGCGCCGCTGAGCTTCGAGGCGGGGCTGGCGTGGCAGGTGCCGCAGCCGCTCGAAGCCGACGCGATGGCGGAGGCGGCGCGCGCGCTGGTGGGGCGGCATGACTTCACGACGTTCCGGTCGGCGCATTGCCAGGCGGACAGTCCGGTGCGGACTTTGGACCGGCTGGATGTGGTGCGCGAGGGCGAGCGGCTTTTCGTCTACGCGGCGGCGCGGTCGTTCCTGCATCACCAGGTGCGGTCGATGGTCGGGTGCCTGGCGCTGGTCGGCATGGGGCGCTGGGCGGTCGGCGATGTCGCGGAGGCGCTGGCGGCGAAGGATCGGGCGATGCTGGGGCTGAATGCACCGCCCGATGGGTTGTTCTTCGTGACCGCGGATTATCCCTGAGAAATTAATATCTTATCGGACGAACTTCGCAGCGAGTTCGACATGCGTCGACCAGAGGAACTGGCCGACCGGCTGGATCCAGTCGATCCGCCAGCCGGCGTCGCACAGCTCCTTGGCATCGCGCGCGAAGCTCGCCGGGTTGCACGAGACGTAGACGATCACCGGGGTCTTGGACGCGGCGAGCGCGCCGGCCTGTTCGCGTGCGCCCGAGCGGGGCGGATCGATCACCACCGCGTCGAACCGGTCGAGCTCGGCCACCGTCAGCGGGCGGCGGTAGAGGTCGCGGTGCTCGGGGAAGACCGGGCGTTGCAGGCGGTGCGCGGCGGCCTTGAGCGCGGTCAGCGCGTCGCGCGCGCCCTCCGCGGCATAAACTTTCGCCGGGATCGCGAGCGTGAAGGTGCCGAGCCCGGCGAACAGGTCGGCGACGGTGGCGGGCGTGCCGATCGCCTCGAGCACCGCGGCGGTGAGCGCGGCCTCGCCATCGGGCGTCGCCTGGAGGAACGAGGCGGGCGGCAGCGGCACGGGGACGCCGCCCAGCGTGATCGTCACCGCATCGGGCTCCCAGCGCGTCTCCGGCCCCAGACCGTCGTCGAACGCGACGCGGGCGATGCCGTGCTCCTCGCAGAACCGGGTGAGCGCTTCGGCGGCGGGGAGGCCTTCGGGCGCGAAACCGGTGATGAGGATGTCGGCGCCCTGGTCCGCGAGCGTCAGGTGGATGTCGGCGCGGCGGCGGAAGTTGAGGCGCTTGAGCAGGGTGCGCAGCGGCTGGACGAGCGCGAACAGGCGCGGATCGAGGATCCAGCATTCCTTGATGTCAACGATCAGATGCGCCTTCTCGGCGGTGAAGCCGAGCGTGATCCTGCCGCCCTTCGCCTCGGCATGCAGCGTCGCGCGGCGGCGGCTGCGGACCGGCGAGATATGCGGGGTGCGGATCGGCGCGGACAGGCCCTGCCCGTCGAGCGCGGAGGCGATCCGGTCGGTGACGAAGGCGCTGTAGCTTTCGTCGTCGAGATGCTGGAGCTGGCAGCCGCCACAGGTCGGGAAATGGACGCAGGGCGGCGTCTGGTGGTGCGGGCCGTGGGTCACGCTGCCGTCGGCCGCGAGCGTGTCGCCGGGCGCGGTGAAGGCGGCGTGGCGGCCATCGGCGGTGATGCCGTCGCCGCGCGCGGCGACGCGGACGATGGTGTCGGTCGTTGGGTCACTGGTCATAAGGACGCTCTGGCCGACCGGAGCGCATCCGCCAAGTCATCGGCGATAAATGCCGGCCCGGATCGACGCGCGGCCTCGCCGTGAAGCCACACACCCGCGGCGGCGGCGGCGAGCGGATCGAGCCCTGCGGCGAGCATCGCGCCGATCGCGCCGGCGAGGACGTCGCCGGTGCCCGCGGTCGAGAGCCAGTCGCTCGCACCGGGGGCGAGCCGGGTGCGGCCGTCGGGCGCGGCGATGACGGTGTCCGCGCCCTTGAAGACGACGACCGCCCCGGTGCGGGCGGCGGCGTCGCGGGCGCGGGTGATCTTGTCGTCGTCCGATCGACCGAAGAGCGCGTCGAACTCGCCGGCGTGCGGGGTGAGGATGACCGGGACGGTGAGCGCGCGGATCCGGTCGGGACCGAGCAGGCGGAGCGCGTCGCCGTCGAGGACGAGCGGGTGGCCGGCGGCGAGCGCGGCGTCGAGTCGGACGCGGGCGGTGGCGTCACGGCCGAGGCCTGGACCGATGACGAGCGCGCCGATCCGGTCGTTGGCGAGCGCGTGGTCGGAGAATGCCGCGCGGACGAGCGCGTGCGGTGGGCCCGCGCTGTCGCCGAGCAGCGTCACATAGCCCGCGCCTGCGCGCATCGCGGCGAGCGCGGCGAGATCGGCCGCGCCCGCCATCGTGCCGGCGATGACCGCGACCATGCCGCGGGTGTATTTGTGCGCGTCGGGTCCGGGGGGTGCGAGCTGCGGGCTTTTGAGCACTTCGGTCCGGCTGGTGACGGGGACACCGATGTCGAGGAGGCGGATCTCGCCGCAATAGCGGGCGGCGGGCTGGAGGAGGTGCGCGGGTTTGAGTGCGCCGAGGGCTAGCGTGAGGTTGAAGACCGGGGGTGTGGTGAGCGCATGGCCGGAGTCGGTGGCGAGGCCGCTGGGGAGGTCTATGGCTATGGCGAGGGTGGCGGTTTTGGTTAGGGTTTGGAGTCTCTCCACCACAGATACCCCCCCGGCGGAGGCCGGGGTCCAGTTGGGTGAACCGTGGGGGTCGTCGATAGCGGTGCCCAACTGGGCCCCGGCCTTCGCCGGGGGGGTGTTTGAGGTTTGGGGAGAGGTACCATTCAAGGGTCGGGTCAGGCCGGTGCCGAAGAGGGCGTCGACGAGGACGGGGGCGGGCTTCGCGTCAGCGAGAGATTCGACGGGGCCGGGCCACCCTGCCCTTGCCGCCCTGGCAGCGTCGGTGCGGGGTTGGGACAGCGCGGCGACGCGGACGGTTGCGCCCAGTTCGGCGAGCACGCGCGCGGCGACATAGCCGTCGCCGCCATTGTTGCCGGGACCGCAGAGGATCAGGATGGCGTTCGATCCCGCCAGGCGGCGGACCGCGTGCGCGATCGCGGTGCCCGCGCGGTCCATCAGCGTATCGACTGTGACACCGGTTGCGATCACCGCATCCTCGGCCGCGCGCATCTCGGCGGCGGTCAGGACGGGCTGGCCCTCGATCCGGATCATGAGCCGTTCGCGGCCGGCTGGACCGTCGCCGGGAGGCGGTAGCGGTCGGTGCCCAATGCGACGTCGATGCTGCCGGGCGCAGATGCCGTGACGCGCGCCCGCTCCGCCCCGTCGGCGGCGACCACGCCGCGGCCGTCAGGCGAGACGCGCAGCCGGCGAAAGCCGCCATCGGCGTGGCGGAGGGTCAGGATCACGCCATCGGGACCGCGCGCCTGCTCGATCGTGCAGTCGGGGACCAGGGCCGCGGCCCCCTTGGCGCACGGGACATGCATGACGGAAGCGTCCTCGCGGCGCGACGCCGTGTCACGGGCGTCGGGCTTGCCGCTCCCGCAGGCTGCCAGCGGGAGTGAGACAAGCCAGACAAGATACTGCGATCGTTTAGATATCCGCGTAGACATGCGTTTCGGCTGCGGCTCCCGGGTGCGTGACCGCGCCCTTGTACGCCGGACCGACGGTCTTCGCATAGCGCCACAGCGCGCCCGAGCCGTAATCGGTCTTGCGCGGGACCCAGACCGCGCGGCGTGCCGCCATCACGTCCTCGGGAACATCGAGATCGATCGTCCCCGCCTCGGCATCGATATGGATGATGTCGCCATCCTCGACGAGCGCGATGGGGCCGCCATCGGCCGCCTCGGGACCGACATGGCCGATGCAGAAGCCGCGCGTGCCGCCCGAGAAACGGCCGTCGGTGATCAGCGCGACGCTCTCGCCCATGCCGAGGCCATAGAGCGCGGCGGTGGTCGAGAGCATCTCGCGCATGCCCGGGCCGCCCTTGGGACCTTCGTAGCGGATGACGATGACCTCGCCCTCGTTGATCGCGCGCGCCTCGACCGCGGCGAAGGTGTCCTCCTCGCAGTCGAACACGCGCGCCGGGCCGCTGAACTGGAGCCGGTGCATGCCCGCGACCTTCACGATCGCGCCATCGGGGGCGAGGCTGCCGCGGAGGCCGACGACGCCACCCGTCGGGGTCAGCGGGGTACTGATGTCGTAGATGACCTTCTGGTCGGGGTTCCACGTCACCTGGTCGATATTCTCGGCCAGGGTCTTGCCGGTGACGGTCATGCAGCTGCCGTCGAGGAACCCGCCGCTGAGCATCGTCTTCATCAGCATGTACACACCGCCCGCCTCGTACATGTCCTTGGCAACATACTTACCACCGGGTTTGAGGTCGGCGATGTACGGCGTTGTCTTGAAGATCTCCGCGACGTCGAACAGGTCGAAGTCGATCCCCGCTTCCGAAGCCATCGCGGGCAGATGCAGCGCGGCATTGGTCGAGCCGCCGGTCGCGGCGACGACTCGCGCGGCGTTGATGAAGGCCTCGCGCGTGCAGATGTCGCGTGGACGGATATTGTCGGCCAGGCACTCCATGACCTGCGCGCCGGCGGCCACCGCGATCTGTTCACGCGTCGTGTAAGGAGCTGGCACCATGTTGCTGTTCGGAATGGACAATCCGATCGCTTCCGCGACGCAGGCCATGGTGTTGGCGGTATATTGCCCACCGCATGCGCCGTGACCCGGGCACGCGACCTTCTCGAGCGCATGCACCTCCGACAGCGGGCAGGCGCCGGCGGCATATTTGCCGACGATCTCGAACACGTCGACGACGGTGACGTCGCGCTCCTGATAGCGGCCGGGCAGGATCGAGCCGCCATAGACGAACACCGAGGGGATGTTGAGGCGGAGCATCGCCATCATCATGCCGGGCAGCGACTTGTCGCAGCCGGCAAAGCCGACCAGCGCGTCGTAGCAATGGCCGCGGACCGAGAGTTCGACCGAGTCAGCGATGACTTCGCGGCTGACGAGGCTCGCCTTCATCCCCTGATGCCCCATCGCGATGCCGTCGGTGACGGTGATCGTATTGAAGCGGCGCGGCATCCCGCCGCCCTGGATGACGCCGGTCTGCGCGGCATCGGCTTGCGCGTCGAGCGTGGTGTTGCAGGGGGCCGAGTTGTTGCCGGCGGACGCAAGCGCGACGAACGGACGCGCGATATCCTCTTCGGGGATACCCATCGCGTAGTAATAGCTGCGGTGCGGCGCACGCTCTGGACCGACGGAGACATGCCGGCTCGGCAGGCGCGATTTATCGAATATACGGGTCATGGCGACCGCCTATGTCGCGAGACGGGGCCTTTACGCAAGACAGTTGCGTATGGATTTGCAGTTTTATCCGCCGCGGCCGCGGTCCGACGAGGACCGCAGAGCCCGCGCGGCGGACCGTCAGAGGCTTTCGAGCGCCTTGGCGACGCCGTCCATCGTGAACGGCTTCTGCAGGCGAGGCCGGTCGCGGAAGCGGGGATCGAGGCCGTCATCACCACCGCCGGTCGCGAACACGAAGGGAATTCCGCCCTCCGCAAGCCGTTCGGCGATCGGAGTGCTCTTCTCACCGCCACGCAGGTTGACGTCGAGGATCGCGGCGTCGACACCCCCGGCCGAGATGCGGTGCAGGGCATCGGCGACGGTGTCGACGGACCCTGCGACGCCCTTGTCCAGCACCTCGAGAAAATCCTCGAGCATCATGGCGATCAACGGTTCATCCTCTACGATGAGGATCTGCTGTGGCACGTTCATATTTTGTACCTTAGGCGGCAATTTCGCCGAGCGCCAACATCTTGTTGCTTAACGTGCCGCAAGAACGTCGCGCGCGGCTTCGGCAAGCTGCTGAACCGAGAAAGGCTTGGGAAGAAACTCGACATTGTCGAGGTCGATCGACTTGCGCAGCTGTTCCTCGGCATAGCCCGACATGAAGACGATCGGCAGGTCCGGATATTTCTCCCGCGCGTGCCGGACCATCGTCGGGCCGTCCATGGTCGGCATCACCACGTCGGTGATCAACAGATCGGGGCGGCCGTTCTTCGCCATGATCTCGAGCGCGACCTCGCCATTCTCCGCGGTCAGCACGCTATATCCCTGGCGGGTGAGCGCGCGTTCAGCGACCGCGCGGACCATGTCCTCGTCCTCGACGAGCAGGATCGTCCCCGTGCCCCACAGGTCGGCGGGCTTGGCCGCGGGCTTGGGCGCGGTGAGCCGGGGCGCGGCGGGGGCGGCATGGACGGGGAGGAAGATGGTGAAGGTCGCCCCCTGCCCCGGCTGCGATTCGGCGAAGATATAGCCGCCCGACTGCTTGACGATTCCATAGACGGTCGAGAGGCCGAGCCCGGTGCCCTTGCCGAATTCCTTGGTCGTGAAGAACGGCTCAAAGATCTTCGGCAGGACCTCGGGCGGGATCCCGGTGCCGGTGTCCTGGACGATCAGCGCGGTATAGTCCTCGACGGGCAGGATGTCGGAGGCCATCTGCCGCACCTCGGTCGCCGAGACGGAGCGCGTGGTGATGGTCAGCGTGCCGCCGCCGCGCGGGTTGGCGGACAGGATCGCGTCGCGGGCGTTGACCGCGAGGTTGACGACGACCTGTTCGAGCTGCCCCGGATCGGCGCGGACCGGCCCCAGGTTGCGGCCGTGCATCATGTCGAGCCGGACGGTCTCGCCCATCAGTCGCTTGAGCAGGTTGGAGACCTCGGACACGACGTCGGGCAGCTGCAGGATCTGCGGGCGCAGCGTCTGCTGGCGGCTGAAGGCGAGCAGCTGGCGGGTCAGCCCGGCGGCGCGGTTCGAGTTGGTGCGGATCTGCTGGATGTCGTCATAATCGCTGTCGCCGGGCGAATGGCGCATCAGCATCAGGTCGCAGTGGCCGATGATCGCGGTCAGGATGTTGTTGAAATCATGCGCGACGCCGCCGGCGAGCTGGCCGACAGCCTGCATCTTGGTCGCCTGCGCCACCTCGCGCTTCAGTCGCGATTCCTCGCTATTGTCCTTGAGGCTGAGCAGGACGGCGGCATCGCCGAGCCCGCGCGCGCCGGCGATGGTCAGCGCGACCGGCTCGTCGGGATGATCCTTCAGCCGGACCGCCATGTCGGTCGAATGCGTCTGCCCGCCCGCGAACCGGCGGATCGCGTCGGCGACCGCGGTCTTGTCCTCGCGCACGACGAGATCGCCGGGGTAAAGCGGCGGCGCGGCGCCGACGACCCCGGCGGCGCGCAGGAACGAATCGTTCATCTGGATGAAGCGGCCCTCGCGATCGACCAGCGCCATGCTGAACGGCATCAGGCTGACGAGGCTGCGGACATGCGCGGAGGCGGACGCACCGATCGCGGGCGCATCCTCCTCGTCGTCGAGCAGGATGACGAGGACGGGGGCGTCGTCGCCCTCGACAAACGGCACCTGCACCACGCGCAGCGGCGTCCCCGCGTTGCCCTCGCGCGCGAAGCGGACGAGGCCGCGATTGTCGGTGATCAGGAAGCGCGCAAAGTCGCGGCCTTCAATCGCCTCATGCTCGTCGCCGATCGCGCGGACGCGGAGCACGCGGTTGGTCGCGCGGACGCGGCCGTCGGCGCTGAGCAACGCCGCCATGATCCCGCTGCCGCCGAGCCGGTCGCCGGTCGGCCCGTCGATCAGCCGTTCGGCGGTCTGTGCGAGGTCATAGTCGGGCGCGGTGACGAACCGCCAGACGAGCATGTCCGCCTCGTCGCCGGCGCGGGTGATCGATGCCGAGATGCGCAGCCCGTTGGCGACCAGCCGCTCCGCCTGCGCGTGACCGTCGCGCCAGGCGGTGCGTCCGGCCTCAGCCAGCAATACGACCCCACTCGCGTCGAGCGGCAGCCCCGGCGGGGTCGGAAAGCCGCTGAACACCGCGTCATAGGCATCGTTCGCGCAGACCAGCCGGCCCGCGCGATCGGTCACCGCGATCGCATCGCCGCTCGCCTGCGCGACGGCGCGCGTGAAGTCCCAGTCGATCGTGCGCAGTTCGGCGCTGCCGGCGCGCGCGAGCACGCGCCAGACGATCACCGCGCCGATGACGATGATCGCCGCAGCGAGAAAGGCCGCCGCGACGACGATGTCGCCGATCATGCCGAGCACCAGCCCCGACGCGGCGATCCCCGTCACCGCCGCGACGAGGGCGGCGCGGCGGTTCGGCCCGAGGCCGGTCTGGGGCGGAAGCGAAACCATGCGATGCCTCTTCCGCTGTTCGGGGGTTTGGGGTCAAGCATCATGTCCCCGCCCGGTTTCCCGGTCGGGGACGCGGCCGGTCACCAGATGCGTACGCGCTGTTCGGGGGCGAGATACAGACGCTGCGTCGGCTTGGGCTGATAGGCGGCGTACCAGGGGTCGAGATTGCGGACGACCGAGGCGCGCTGCTGCGACGGCGAATGCGGATCGGTCAGCAGCCGCTGCCGCAGGTTCGCCTCGCGGTAGTTGCGGCGCCAGACCTGCGCCCAGCCCAGATAGAAGCGCTGGTCGCCGGTGAAGCCGTCGAGCACGGGCGCCGCCTTGCCGCCAAGCGCGGTGTGATAGGCGTCATAGGCGACCGTGAGCCCGGCGAGATCGGCGATGTTCTCGCCCATCGTCAGCTGGCCCTTCACGTGCATGCCGGGCAATGGCTCATAGGCGTCATATTGCGCGCCGAGCTTGCCGGTGAGTGCGTTGAACCCGGCGATGTCCTTGGGCGTCCACCAGTCGGTGAGCTGGCCCTTGGCATCGTATTTCGAACCCTGGTCGTCGAAATGATGGCTGAGCTCGTGCCCGATCACCGCGCCGATGCCGCCATAGTTGACCGCGTCATCGGCCTTGGGGTCGAAGAAGGGCGGCTGGAGGATGGCTGCGGGGAAGACGATCTCGACCATGCCGAAATTGGCATAGGCGTTGACCGTCATCGGCGTCATGCCCCATTCCCAGCGCTGCAGGGGCTTGCCGAGCTTGGCGATATTGTCCTGATGCTGCCATTCATTGGCGCGCCATTCGTTGCCGAACGCGTCGCCGGACGTGATCGTCAGCGCGGACAGGTCCTTCCACTGGCTGGGATAGCCGATCTTGGGGGTGAAGGCGGCGAGCTTGGCATGCGCCTTCTGCTTGGTTTCGGGCGCCATCCAGTCGAGCTTGTCGATCCGGCGGCCCATCGCGGCGAGCACGTTCTTCACCAGCACGTCCGCTGCCGCCTTGGTCTCGGGCGGGAAATACTGCGCGACATAGAGCTTGCTGACCTCGTCGCCGAGCGCACCGCTGGTGAACTGGACACCGCGCTTCCAGCGGGCCTCCTGCTCGGGGGTGCCGCCGAGCACGGTGCCGTAGAAGGCGAACTGTTCGGCGTCGAACGCCTTTGGCAGCACGTCCGCATAGCCGTCGAGCGAACGCAGGATCAGCTGGTCCTTGAGCACGCCGATCGGCGCGGTCGCGACGAGTTTTGCAATGCCGGTGATCGCCGAGGGCTGTGCGACGATGACGGTCGGTACGGGCGTGCCGGTCGCCTTGAAATAGCCGGCGAAGTCGAAGCCGGGCGCGCGCTTGGCGAGATCGGCGACGGTCATCTTGTTATAGGTCTTGGTCGCGTCGCGGCTGTCGACTCGGGTCCAGCTGACCCGGGCGATCTCGGTCTCGAACGCCAGCAACGCGGTGGCGCGCGCCTCGGCATCGGGTTCGCCGGCGAGCGTCAGCATCTTCGCGATGTGCGCGCGATAGGCGGTGCGCGCCTCGACCAGCTTGGCGTCGGTGCTGAGATAATAGTCGCGGTCGGGCAGGCCGAGCCCCGACTGGCCGAGCGACAGCGCGTACTGCTCAGGAATCTTGTCGTCCTGCCCGACGCCGCTGCCGAACGGGCCGCCGATCCCGGCGCGATCCGCCTCGGCGAGCAAAGCGGGATAACCCGCCCGGTCCTTCAGCGCGGCGATCTTCGCGAGCCAGGGCCGGATCGGCGCCAGCCCCTTGGCCTCGATCGTGCCGGTGTCGAGGAAGGTCGCATAGGCACGGCCGATCTTCGAGTTCGAGTCCTTGGCCGCGGTGTCGAGGATGCCGCGGGTGCGCGTCTCGGACAGGTCGGAGAGGAAGTTGAACGCGCCGTAATTGGACTTGTCCGCGGGGATCGGGGTGGTCTTCGCCCAGTTGCCATTGGCGAAGGCGTAGAAATCGTCACCGGGCTGGACGCTCTTGTCCATGCCCTTCTCGTCGAAGCCGAAGCTGCCATATTGCGCGCCGGTCGCGGCCGGCGCGGCGGGCGCGGCGGTTGGTTCGGCGGTCTGCGAGATGGCGGCGGTGACGCCGGTGATCGCGGTGGCGGCGAGCAGGCCGGCGGCGATGTAGGTCTTCATGGGGGACTCCTGGAATTTCGTTGGCACATACCACCGACCCGACCTCCCCGACACGACCTCCCCGGCGAAGGCCGGGGTCCAGTTGGAGAGGTTTCGGTAACGATGGACAGTCGGCGATTACGTCTGTCCCCCCAACTGGGCCCCGGCCTTCGCCGGGGGGGGTGGATAATTCGGGCGGTTGGCTGAGACAGGTTGCGAGATACGGACGGGACGGTGTTGGTAACGAGGGATAGTCCGCCGTTACGTCTGTCCCCCAACTGGGCCCCGGCCTTCGCCGGGGTGGGGTGTATCTGGGGCGGTCGGCGGGAGCGGATTACCAGATGCGGACGCGGGCCGCCGGGGCGAGGTAGCTGGCCTCGCCGGGCTTCACGCCGAACGCCGCGTACCAGGGGTCGAGATTGCGGACGGTGAGGACGCGCTGGTGACCCGGCGAGTGCGGATCAGACAGCAAGGTCTGGCGCAGTGCGGGTTCGCGGAACTTGCTGCGCCAGACGCCGGCCCAGCCATAATAGAAGCGCTGGTCGCCGGTGGTGCCGTCGATCACCGGCGCGGGCTTGCCGCCGAGCGAGCGGTGATAGGCGTCATAGGCGACGGTCAGGCCGGCGAGATCGGCGATGTTCTCGCCGAGCGTCAGGCCGCCCTGGACGTGCAGCCCGGGCAAGGGCTCATAGGCGTCGTACTGCTTGACCAGCGCATCGGTGAAGACCTTGAAGCGCGCGACATCCTGCGGCGTCCACCAGTCGGTGAGCTTGCCGCTGGCGTCGTATTTGCGGCCCTGATCGTCGAAATGATGGCTGATCTCGTGACCGATCACCGCGCCGATGCCGCCATAGTTGATCGCCGGGTCCGCCTTCGGATCGAAGAAGGGCGGCTGGAGGATCGCGGCGGGGAAGACGACCTCGTTCATCGTCGGATTGGCATAGGCGTTGATCGTCATCGGCGTCATGAACCATTCGCCGCGATCGATCGGCTGGCCGAGCTTCTTCAGGTCGCGATCATAGTCGAACGCGTTGGCGCGCGCGACGTTACCGACGAGATCGCCGCGCTGAACCTGGAGCGCGGAATAGTCGCGCCATTTATCAGGATAGCCGATCTTGGGGGTGAAGGCGGCGAGCTTGGCGAGTGCCTTGGTCTTGGTCTCGGGCGCCATCCAGGCGAGGTTGCGCAACCGGTCGCCCATCGCTGCGATGACGTTCTTGACGAGCTGGTCGGCGGCCGCCTTCGATTCCGGCGGGAAATATCTGGCGACATACTGCTCGCCGATCGCCTCGCCCATTGCGCTCGACACGGTCGAGACGCCGCGCTTCCAGCGGACCTGCTGCTCGGGCGTGCCCGACAGGGTGGTGCCGTAGAAGCCGAAATTGGCCTTGTCGAAATCGCTCGAGAGATAGGGCGCATAGGCGCGCAGCACCTTGAGCATCGCATAGTCCTGAAGGACGTTCACCGGCGTTTCGGCAAAGGCCTTGGCCTCGCCGGTCAGCGCGCTCGGCTGTGCGACGAGGTAGAAGGGACGGCCGGTGACGCCCATCGCGGTCATGTACTGGGCCCAGGGGAAACCGGGCGCCTTGGCCGCGAAGTCGGCGGCGGTCCATTTATTGTAGGTCTTGTCCGCGTCGCGGCTCTCGATCCGCGTCCAGTGCGCGGTGGCGAGGCCCTTCTCCATCGCGAAGACCGCCGCGGCGCGCGCGGCCGCGTTGGGCTCGCCCACGAGCGTCAGCATCTGCGCGAGATACGCCTGATAGGCGGTGCGGACCGCGGCGAGCTTGGCATCGTCCTTCAGATAATAGTCGCGATCGGGCAGCCCGAGGCCGCTCTGGCCGAAGCCGACGACATAGGTGGTCGGGTCCTTGTCGTCCTGCTGGACGCCGACGCCGACGAGCCCGCCGACCCCCTGGCGCTGCAGCTTCGCAATCTGGGTGACGAGCGCGGTCTTGTCGGTGGTCGTCTTGAGCGCGGCGAGCATCGGCTTTACCGGCCCCGCACCCTTCGCGTTGACCGCCGCCTCATCCATGAAGCTCGCGTAGAAGTCACCGACCTTGTCGCCGGGCTTTGCGGTCGCCGCGTCGAGGATCGTCCGGGTGCGCTCGAGCGACAGGTCCTGGAGGACGTGGAACATGCCGTAGGACGAGCGATCGGCGGGGATCGGCGTCGCCTTCTCCCAGCCGCCATTGGCATAGTCGAAAAAGTCGGTGCCGGGCTTCACCGCGGTATCGCGCCCGGCCATGTCGAAGCCGAAATCGCCGATCTGCGGCTTGTTCGCATTCTTCGGCGCCACGGGACCGCTGGCCGCGCCTGCGAGTGCGGGCGACGGCGCGGGCGGTCGGGCCGGGGTCTGACTGGTCTGGGCCGAGACCGTTGCGGCGGAGGCGAGCAGAATGGCGGTGACAATCGACGTACGCATCAAGGACCCTCGGGGAAGAACTTCAGGATGCGGTGTGTTCTACGCCGATAAGACGCTCCGTCAATTCGTCGGGCGACAGATAGTGACGATTGTTACGATCCGCGATTATCGTGGCGGTGCCGCCACTTGCGGGCAATCCACAGCCGCCAGCCGAGCGCGCTGAGCGCATAGCCGCCGATCGAGGCGACGATCGTGATGGCAAGGAGGCCGAGCGCGGTGGCGGGCCCCGCCTGCATCAGCCAGGGGATCCAGTCGGCCTGCGCGGCGGCTTCGGCGACCGGCTGGCCGGGGACATGCGCGTCGATCCGCAGCATCCACGACCCGATCCAGTAGGCGGCGATCCAGAGCGGCGGGGTCGTCAGCGGATTGGTGATGAAGGTGGTCAGCGCGGCGGTCGGCACATTGGCGCGGAACGGCAGCGCGAACAACGCGGCGACGGGGGTCTGCGCGACCGGCACGAGGATCCCCGCGACCATGCCGAGCGCGACGCCGCGCGGCACCGAGCGCCGGGTGAAGCGCCACAGTTCGGGCGCGAGCACGCGGTGCGCGACGGGGCGCAACAGGCGGTTGCGCTCCATCGAATCGCGGGTCGGCAGATTGCGATGCGACCACGCCGCGAGGCGCCCGAAGAGACCGACCGGCGCCCTGGTCACGGCTTATCCACGATCCCGCATGATCCGGCCCTGCTCGCGCTTCCAGTCCTGTTCCTTCACCGAATCGCGCTTGTCGTGGTTCTGCTTGCCCTTGGCGAGGGCGAGCTCGACCTTCGCGCGGCCCTTGGAATTGAAATAGATCATCAGCGGCACGAGCGTCATGCCCTGGCGCGCGACCGCACCGAACATCTTGTTGATCTCGCGCTCGTGCAGCAGCAGCTTGCGCGGCCGCTTGGGCTCATGGTTGAAACGGTTGCCGTGGCTGAATTCGGGGATGTTCGAATTGACGAGCTGGACCGTGCTGCCCTTCACCTCGGCATAGGCCTCCGCGATCGAGCCTTCGCCCCCGCGCAGTGCCTTCACCTCGGTGCCGGTCAGCGCGATCCCCGCCTCGAACACCTGCTCGATATAATAGTCGTACCGCGCGCGCCGGTTCTCGGCGACGATCTTGGTCTTTTCGAAGGTCGGGGGTTTGGGGCGTGCCATGGGATGCGCGATGTAGGAGGTCGGAGGGCGAAGGGGAAGCGGGCGTCGTATCGCGTTGGACGTTAATTGTCGGTCCCCCCGTCATCCTGACGTGCGTCAGGATGACGCAAGGGGATCAGACCAGGCCGGCGTGTGCCAGCGCCGCGTCGACCGCGGCGCGCGAGGCGTCGCCCGCGGGGGTCATCGGCAGGCGCAGCGTCTCGGGGAAGCCGGCCCGTACCCGCGCCATGGCGTATTTGACCGGGCCCGGCGACGCGTCGGTGAACAGCGCGTCGTGCAGGGGATAGAGCCGGTCCTGATAGGCGAGCGCCGTGACGAAATCGCCCGCCTGGCAGGCCGCCTGAAACTCGGCGCACAGCTTCGGCGCGACGTTGGCGGTGACCGAGATGCAGCCGGTGCCGCCCATCACGTTGAACGCGAGCGCGAGGTCGTCATTGCCCGACAGCTGGCAGAAATCGGGTCCGCAGGCTTCGCGGTGCTGCGAGACGCGCGCGAGCACGCCGCTGGCGTCCTTCACGCCGACGAACACCTGCGGAAAGGCGGTGACGACTCGCGCCAGCGTCGCGGGCTGGATGTCGGTCACGGTGCGGCCGGGGACGTTGTAGAGGATGATCGGCAGCGGCGCGTCGGCGGCGAGCGCCTCGAAATGCCGGAAGATCCCCTCCTGGCTCGGACGGTTGTAATAGGGCGGGACCATCAGCGCGGCATCGGCGCCAGCCTCGTGCGCCGCACGCAGATTGGCCGAGGCGACGCGCGTGTCGTTCGACCCCGCCCCGGCGATCACGGGCACGCGGCCTTTTGCCTGATCGACGCAGACGCGGACGACGTGGAAATGCTCATCATAGGACAGGGTCGCTGCCTCGCCTGTGGTGCCGCACGCGACCAGCGCGGACGAGCCCTCGGCGATCTGCCACTCGACGAAATCGCGATAGGCGTTCTCGTCGAAAGCGCCGTCCGCGGCGAACGGCGTGACGAGCGCCGGGATCGACCCGGCAAAGGAAAAACCTGCAAACATCGGTATATTGCGCTCCTGCCGCGCTGAATTCGGGCGTTTCGTTCAGGACAGATACGGGTTGAACTGCTATCCTGTCCACATGGTAGCATTGGCGTTCAAATCGAGCATCGTTCTGGCGGCTTTGGCCGGCACGGCGGTATCTTCAGGGGTCGGACAGGAAACGCTCGACCGGTACCGGACGCAGCTTTCGAATATCGGCCCGCAGGCGCAGCCGATGGCGAGCGACGGCGCGATCGCCTCGACGATCGCGCAGTGGCGCGCGCTGCAACAGACCGACGCGCTGCCGTTCGACAGCTATGCCGGGTTCCTGATGGCGCATCCCGGCTGGCCGAACGAGACCGCCAATCGCCGCGCGGCGGAGCGGCAGGCGGCGATCGGCAGCGGTGCGGCCGGTAGCGTCGTCGCGTTCTTCACGCGCTATCCGCCGCAGTCCGCGGCGGGCAATCTTGCCTATGCACGCGCACTGCAGGCGACCGGGCAGCGCGACCGCGCCTATGCCGCGGTGCGCAGCGCGTGGCGATCGGGCGGACTGACGCCGATCGATCAGGTCGCGGTGACGACGGGCTTCCCCGGCGCGCTGTCGAGCGACGATCAGGATGCGCGGATGGACGCGCTGCTCTGGTCGGGGCAGACGAGCGCAGCGCAGCGCCAGATCCTGCTGGTCAGTCCCGCCAAGCGCGCGCTGTTCGAGGCGCGGCTAGCCTTCCGGACCAATGCACCGAACGCGTCCGACCTGTCGGCGGCGACGATGGAGACCTATCGTGGCGACGCCGGCTATGTCGCCGATCGGGCGGTGTGGCTGCGCAACAGCGGCGCGAGCCCGAGCGCGCGGGCCTGGCTCGCGCGGCCGCGGGCGCTGACGACGCGGCCGGGCAATGCGGGCGAATGGTACGAGATCCTGGTGACCAACGCGCGCGGCGCTGCGAATGACGGCCAGTGGCAGGTCGCCTATGACATCGCGCGGCAGATCGACGATGCCTATCCGGCGGGGGCGAACATCTCGGCCAAGTCCTATGCCGAGCGTGACGAATATACCAATCTCGCCTGGCTCGGCGGGCAGGCGGCGATGAAGCAGCTCGGCCGGCCGGCGGATGCGATGACGCTGTTCGACCGCTATGCGCGCGGGTCGAATTCGCCGGTGGTGCGCGCGCGGGGTTATTACTGGGCGGGTCGCGCGGCCGAGGCGGCAGGCCGGCAGGCGGATGCGACCGCCTTCTACACGCAGGCGGCCGGCTACCGCGATCAATATTACGGACAGCTCGCGACCGAGCGGATGGGTCGCGCGCTGACCCCGCCACCGCCGATGGCCAGCCTTGCGATCGCGCCTGCGGTGCGCGCCGCGTTCGAGCAGCGCGAGACGGTGCGCGCGGTCAAGTTCCTCGGCCAGATCGCCGACTGGCAGGACCAGACCGCGTTCGTCCGCCAGATCGCCGCGGATGCGACGACCGACACTGACCACGCGCTCGCCGCCGAACTGTCGACGCGCATCAACCGCCCCGATCTGGGCGTGATGGTCGGGCGCAGCGCGCTGGCGAACGGGCTCAGCGACTATTCCGCGGCGGGCTTCCCGACCGTCAGCGTGCCGGCGGGCTATGAGGACAACTGGACGATCATCCATGCGATCTCGCGGCAGGAAAGCCAGTTCGATCGCGCCGCGATCAGCCATGCCGGTGCGCGCGGGCTGATGCAGCTGATGCCTGCGACCGCGCGCGAGCAGTCGGGCAAGATCGGGCTCGCCTACAACCAGGCGTCGCTGACGACCGATCCCAATCTGTCGATCATGCTGGGGTCGAGCTACTTCCAGCGGATCTATGCGAACTATGGCAGCTATCCGCTTGCAATCGCTGCGTATAATGCCGGCGGTGGCAATGTGAACAAGTGGCTGCGCGCCAATGGCGACCCGCGCACCGGCGCGGTCGACATCATCGACTGGATCGAGGCGATTCCGTATCAGGAGACGCGCAACTATGTGCAGCGCGTGATCGAGAATGCGGTCGTCTACGACCTGATGAACCCCGCTCGCGCCAAGAGCCGCAGCGTCGCACGCACGTCCTGGTATCTCGGCAAGACCCGGCCGGGCTGAACCGAACGAGACGGCACGCATGGATCGGCCCAATTACATCACCCCGGCAGGCTATACGGTGCTGCGCGAGGAATATGAGCTGTTGCTCGGCAGCGAGCGGCCGAAGCTCGTCGAGGTGATTTCCTGGGCGGCGGGCAATGGCGACCGGTCGGAGAATGGCGACTATATCTATGGGCGCAAGCGGCTGCGCGAGATCGACCGGCGGCTCGGCTGGCTGTCGCGGCGGATGAAGGCGGCCAAGGTGGTCGATCCCGCCGCGCAGGAGGACCGCAGCCGTGTCTGGTTCGGCGCGTGCGTGACGGTGGCGGACGAGGAGGATGTCGAACGCGTGCTCACGCTGGTCGGCGATGACGAGACCGATGCGGGCAATGGGCGGATCGGCTGGAATTCGCCGTTCGCCCGCGCACTGAGGGGTGCCGCGATCGGTGATGTCCGCCGCGTCGACCTGCCGGCGGGCGAGCGCGAATATGAGGTGATGGCGATCGCCTATCCCTGACCTCCCATCGCTGAACGATCCGTTTCCATCCGGCGCGTTGACGCAGGCACGCGCGCATAGGACGTAGCGGGACCGCAACGACGTTCAGGATGATCCCATGCCGATACCCGCCACCTGGTCCCCCCGCCTGCTCGGCGTGATGCGCATCGTCGTGGCGCTGGTGTTCTTCAGCCACGGCATTTCCAAGTTCTTCGGGCTGCCGCCCTTCCCGATGGCGATGACCCCGTTGCTGTACGTCGCGGGCATAATCGAGGTCGTGGGCGGCGCGTTGCTGATCGTCGGGCTGTTCACGCGGCCGGTGGCGTTCCTGCTGTCGGGCATGTCGGCGGCGGCCTATTTCCTCGCGCACGCGCCCCAAGGCCCCTTCCCGATCGCCAATGGCGGCGAGGCGGCGGTGCTCTATTGTTTCGTGTTCCTGTACCTCGCCGCAGCGGGTGGCGGCGCGTGGAGCGTGGACGCGGGGCGCGGGCGCGGCTAATCCCGGCGGTATGGCCGATACCACAACCCGCAACGTCGCCCTTCTCATCGACGCTGACAACGCCTCCTCGGCGACGCTCGACCCGGTGCTGACGGTCCTTGCCGAGCTCGGCACGGTCAACGTCCGGCGCGTCTATGGCAATTGGTCCAAGCCCGCGCTGAAAGGCTGGCGCGACATGTCGATCAAGCACGGCATCGAGCCGCAGCAGCAGTTCGACCTGACCAAGGGCAAGAACGCGACCGACATGAAGATGACCATCGACGCGATGGACCTGCTGTTCCGCGGCCGGATCGACGGGTTCGGGATCATGTCGTCGGACAGCGACTTCATGCCGCTCGCGATGCGGATCCGCCAGGACGGCGTGCCCGTCTATGGCTTCGGCACCAGCCGCACGCCCGAGGGGTTTCGCCAGGCCTGCACGCGCTTCATCGACGTCAGCGCGCTCGACGACGAGTCCGAGCCGATGCCGCTGTCACTGCCGCCCGCGATCGGTGGCGAGAAGGCCCCTGCCCCCGCCGCGCCCGCCGCACGCCGATCGCGCGGTGGCGAGCCGATCGGGTCGGACCTGATCAAGCTGCTGATCGACGCCTACAACGCGGGCAAGCGCGACGAGAAGGGCTATCAGAGCCTCACAGAACTGGGCCAACGCGCGGGCAACCGGTCGAGCTTCGACGCGCGCAACTATGGCTTCAACCATCTGTCCGAGCTGATCGAGGCGGTGCCCAATTTCCAGACCGAACGCCGTGACGGCGGTCGGATCTACGTCAAGCGGGTCCGCTGAGCGCCCGCACCGTCGCTCAGTCGAGACCGGTGCAGTCGCCGCCGAGCTTCGTCCCGCCCCGCGCGGCGAAGCTGCCCAGTTCGCGAGCATCGCGTTTCGCGATCAGCGTGGTGGCGCTGGGCTTGCCGTCCTTGAGAACCGCGACGGTCCAGGCATCGACGGGCCCGGTCGGTGTCGCAACGCTCTGGCTGCCGGTAACGGTCAGCGTGAAGCGGCCGATGCCGCCGTCATACTGGTAGAAGGGCAGCGAGAAGCTCCTGCCCATCGCGAGCGGCAAGGCGCCGAACGTCACGCCCCAGAGATTGCCCTCCCAGATGGGGTCAGCCACCGCGACGTCGATCGGCGTGACGACGGCCTTGTCGGTCTTCGTTCCGACGATACGACCGGGGGTGTAGCGCAGCGCGACATGCTCGACCCCGCTCCGGCTGTTGTCGAAGGTGATCGGCGTCAGATCGTCGCGGTTCAGGACGAAGTGATCGCGCATCGCGAAGTTCGCCATCGGTACGCGCTGATGGATGACGATATCCCAGGCGGGCCGGCCGTTAATGCGGGTGGCGCGGATCACCTGCCGGCTCGCGCCGATGACGGTCTGGTCGGATGATGTTCCGGCGGCCTGCGTGCCTGCGGGGGAGCCGGGGCGGTAGATCGCGAAACACTGGTCGACCGGCTTGACCCTGTCGCCTTGCGGCGCGGTCACCGCAGCCGCTGCGGCCGCTAGCATCATCAGCATGTTCATCATCCCCACCCCGTCGCTGTCGACGGGGTGTGCTACGGACATCATACACGCGTCAAGCGATCAGTCGGGAAGCACGATCCTAGGGTCGGGGATGTCGAGGACCGCGCAGGTGCCGCGCTCTGCGTTCTCGATCGCGATCGTGCCGCGCAACTGCCGGGCAAGGCTGCCGATCATCCGCATGCCGAGGCTTTTGCGCGAGGCGGCCTTGAGGTCGAAATCGGAGGGCAGCCCGACGCCGTCGTCGGACACGGTCAGCAGGATCCGGCCGTCGGCGTTGCGGATCGTCACCGCGATGACGCCGCCACCCTCGCCATACGCATATTTGATCGCGTTGGTGACGAGCTCGGTGACGAGCAGGCCGAGCGGGATCGCGGTATCCGCGCTGATCCGGATCGCGTCGATGTCGCAGTCGATCCGGTGCAGCGGCGCCTGTTCGGCAAGCCCCGTCGCGATCCCGCAGACCAGGTCGTCGAGTGCGACGATCCCGACCTGTTCGCCGCGCCAGAGCTGATCATGCGTCTGCGCGATCGCGGTGATGCGCGCCTGCGCGTCGCCGAGCAGGCGGGTGATGCGCGGGTCGTCATCCTCCTGCATCTGGAGGTTGAGCATCGCGGAGACGAGCGCGAGGCTGTTCTTGACGCGGTGGCTCGCCTCGCGCGTGAGCAGCTCCTGATGCTCCATCGCGTCGCTCAAGCGCTGTTCGGCCTGCTGCCGCTCGATCGCGACGCCAATCAGATTGGCGAACCCCTGCATGAAGGCGAGGTCGGCGGGCTCGAACTTGCCCTCGTCGGGGCTGTCGACCTCGAGCACGCCGAAGCGCTTGCCCGACGTCTCGACCAGCACGTTGATCGCGCGGCGGATATGGTGCTCGGCCATGAAGGCGGGCGTCCGGAACCGCTCCTCATTTTCGAGATGGTTGGAGATCACCGGCTGGCCGGTCTCGAGTGCGAAGCCCGCGGGCGAGGCGAGATCGGTGCGCATCTCGGCCGATCCGACCACGCCCGGCGCCCAGCCGATCCCCGCGCGCACGAACAGGCTGTCCTGTTCGGGGCGATATTCGAGGAACTTGCAGTATTTCGAGCGCATCCCCTCGCCGCACAATTCGGTGGCGCGCTGGAGCATCGGTTCGAGATCGCGCGCGCGCAGCGCCTCGATCCCGAAATCGGCCAGTATCGATTGCTGGCGAAGCCGGTATTGCAGCTCCCCCGCACCCGGGGGGGCATCTCCACCGGGGGAGTGTTCGATAACTGTCACGCCTGCTCCGTTCGTGGGGACCAAGATGTCTCCTACCGACCCCGGTTAGGGGATCAACATGGCACTTGCGTGGCAGGCACCGGCTCGGTCCTACACCGCCCTCGTCATCCTGACGAACGTCGAGATCCAGAGCAATCAAGCGGGCCGCCTGTGACCCTGGATCCTGACTTTCGTCAGGATGACGGAGTTTGGATGGTAGGTGGACGTCCGCCGCAGCCCGGGAACATGGGCCGCGGCGGGTCTCAGACGCTCAGCGCGTAAGCTTCTTGTACGCCAGACGCGTCGGGCGGTCGGCGGCGTCGCCGAGGCGACGGCGCTTGTCCTCCTCGTAAGATGCGTAATTGCCCTCGAACCACTCGACATGGCTGTCGCCCTCGAACGCGAGGATGTGCGTGGCGAGGCGATCGAGGAAGAAGCGGTCATGGCTGATGACCACCGCGCAGCCTGCGAACGTCTCGAGCGCCTCTTCGAGCGCACGCAGCGTCTCGACGTCGAGATCGTTGGTCGGCTCGTCGAGCAGGAGGACGTTGCCACCCTCCTTGAGCATCTTGGCCATGTGGACGCGGTTGCGCTCGCCGCCCGAGAGCTGGCCCACCTTCTTCTGCTGGTCCTGCCCGCGGAAGTTGAACGCGCCGACATACGCCCGCGTGCCCATTTCCTGCTTGCCGAAGCGGAAGATCTCAAGCTCGTCGGAGATTTCCTGCCAGACGTTCTTGTTCGGATCGAGATCGTCGCGGCTCTGGTCGACATAGCCGAGCTTGACGGTCGAGCCGACCTCGATCGTGCCCGTGTCCGGGGTTTCCTGACCGGTGATGAGCTTGAACAGCGTCGACTTGCCCGCGCCGTTGGGGCCGATCACGCCCACGATGCCGCCCGGCGGCAGCGTGAAGTCGAGCCCGTCGAACAGCAGCTTGTCGCCGTACGACTTGGTCAGACCCTTCGCCTCGATCACCTTGCCGCCAAGACGCGACGGCAGCTGGATGAGGATCGCGGCCTTGCCGGCGACGCGATTCTCCTGCTTCTCCATCAGCTCGTCGAACGCGCGGATACGGGCCTTCGACTTGGTCTGGCGCGCCTTGGGGGTCTGGCGCATCCACGCCAGCTCGTCGGCGATCGCCTTCTGCTTGCCGGCCTCTTCGCGCTCTTCTTGGCTGAGGCGCTGGGCCTTCTTCTCCAGATAACCCGAATAGTTGGACTCGTAGGTGTAGTAGCGGCCGCGATCGAGCTCGAGCACCCAGTTGACGACATTGTCGAGGAAGTAGCGATCATGCGTCACGAGGATGACGTTGCCGGTATATTCCTTGAGGTAGTTCTCGAGCCACGACACGCTCTCGGCGTCGAGATGGTTGGTCGGCTCGTCGAGCAGCAGGATCTGCGGCTTCTCGAGCAGCAGCTTGCAGAGCGCGACACGGCGCTTCTCGCCGCCCGAGAGATTCACCACCGACGCATCGCCCGGCGGGCAGCGCAGAGCCTCCATCGCCTGTTCGAGCTGGCTGTCGAGCGCCCAGCCGTCGACCGCGTCGATCTTGGCCTGGAGATCGCCCATCTCCTCCATCAGCGCGTCGAAATCGGTGTCGTCCTTCGGATCGCCCATCTCGGCCGAGATCGCGTTGAACCGATCGACGAGGTCGGCGACGGGGCGGACGCCGTCCTTGACGTTGCCCATCACGTCCTTGGTCGGATCGAGCTGAGGCTCCTGCGCGAGATAGCCGACATTGACGCCCTCGGCCGCCCAGGCCTCGCCGGTGAAGTCGGGGTCCATGCCCGCCATGATCTTCATCAGCGTCGACTTGCCCGACCCGTTGGGGCCGATGATCGCGATCTTGGCGGACGGAATGAACTGGAGGTGGATGTTGTTGAGGACGGGCTTTGCGGCACCGGGGAAGGTCTTGGTCAGACCCTTCATGACGTAGGTATACTGGACGGCCATGTGGGTGCCGAGCTCCATGCTTGAATGAGGCGGGATTTGACGTGCGCAGATAGCGATGCGGCGGGCCGTTGGCAAACGGGGAGCGGCGACATAGGCTGTCGCGGATGATGAAGCACACGCTCGCGGTATTGGCCGCCTCCACCCTGTCCGTTCCTCTCATGGCACAGCGGACCGCACCACCCGCCCCTGCCCCGGTCGATGCGAAGGTCGCCGCGCTCCGCGACGCCGCGCTCAAGGACGACGTCGCCTATGACATCGTCGAGGGGATGACGACCGAGATCGGCCCCAGGCTGGCGGGGACCGAGGCGGAGGCGCGTGCGCGCGCCTGGTCGGTGACCAAGCTGAAGGCGCTGGGGTTCAAGAACGTGCGGATCGAGCCGTACCAGATGCCCGTCTGGGTGCGCGGCGTCGAGACGGGGTCGATCCTCGCCCCCTTCCCGCAGGCGCTGAAGCTGACCGCACTCGGCAATTCGGGTGCGACGCCTGTGGGCGGGCTCACCGCGCAGGTGGTCGTGTTCAAGACCTATGGCGACCTGGCCGCGGCGCCTGCCGGGAGCCTTGCGGGCAAGATCGCCTATGTCGGCAATGCTATGGAGCCGACGCAGGACGGGTCGAGCTATGGCGCGTTCGGCCCTGCACGGTTCGTGGGGCCAGCGATGGCGGCGAGCAAGGGCGCGGCCGCGATCGTGATCCGCTCGATCGGCACCGATCATCACCGCAATCCGCATACCGGCACGACCAACTTCCCCGAGGGCGTCACGCCGATCCCGTCGGCGGCGCTGTCGGTGCCCGATGCCGAGCTGATCGAACGGATCGCGACGCGCGGCAAGCCGATCACGATGACGCTCGTCCTGACCCCGCGGATGACGGGCACGCACGAATCGGGGAACGTGATCGCCGAAGTGCCGGGGACCGATCCCAAGGCGGGGATCGTGCTGGTCGGCGGGCATCTCGACAGCTGGGATCTCGGCACCGGCGCGATCGACGATGCGAGCGGCGTGGCGATCACCGCGGCGGCGGCCAAGCGGATCCTCGACGGCCCGCGCCCGCGGCGGACGATCCGCGTCGTCTGGTTCGGTGCCGAAGAAGTCGGCGGTTTTGGCGGCAAGGCCTATGCCGAGGCACACAAGACCGAGCGTCACGCGACCGCGGGCGAATCCGATTTCGGCGCGGACCGCGTGTGGCGGTTCGAGACCAACCTGCCCGACAGCGCGAAGCCGGTCGCCGATCGCCTCGCCTCCGCGCTCGCCCCGCTCGGCATCGCGCGCGGCGCAGGGGTCGGCGGTGACGGCACCGATGTCGGCCCGACCATGGCGCTCGGCGTCGCGGCGATCGACCTCAACCAGTCCGGTACGCGCTATTTCGACACGCACCACACCCCCGACGACACGCTCGACCGGGTCGATCCCGAGCAGCTTCGCCAGAACGTCGCGGCCTGGACGACGATGCTCGCGATCGTGGCCAATGCGCCCGAGGAAATCGGCTCGGTCGTGCCAAGAAAGTGACCAGTTGCGGCAACCCGCCCGTCATCGGACTGTCGCAAAGCTTGCTGGGCGATGAATTTAGCGGATTGACCGCCGGTCGGGGGCCGCTATTTGACGGGGCTTCGCGACGGCAATCGGGTCGGCCGCGAGTGAAACTATGCTTGGGAGCATTCGAATGAAGAAGATCGTTCTGATCGCTGCTGCCGCCGGCCTGATGTCCGTCGCAGCCTGCAGCAAGTCGCCAGAAGCCGCCGCAGTTGAGAACAACGCGGACATGCTGGCTGACAACATGGAAATGCAGGCTGACAACATGGACGCCATGGCAGACAACACCTCGAACGCTGTCGCAACCGACGTGCTCGAGAACGCAGCCGACAACATGAACGCAGCAGCAGACAACGTCCGCGATGCTGCCGACGAGAAGACCGACAACATGAACTAAGACCTTGTCGGGCGCTCGCGCTCGACAGCGTTTTGGAGTCGGAAAGGGCGTTCCTTCGGGAGCGCCCTTCTTCTTTGCCACCCTTTTTCTTTGGAAACGCTTGCGCTAACGCAGGCGACGGTGGGGCCTGTAGCTCAACGGTTAGAGCTGGCCGCTCATAACGGCTAGGTTGCGGGTTCGATTCCTGCCGGGCCCACCAATTTCTCCAATCATCACTACCTTACGTCGTCAGGAATGCGGAGAACCGCGTGGTATGTGGGGGTCTTTCTTCTCACACGTTCCATACGGCGAGCTGAGAGTGCGGTGCATTCGGGGGGATATTTGGGGGTATTTTTCAAATGGAAGTTTCTGCCCCCCAGATGTCATGACTCGGCCCGGATTTCTGCGGCTTGCGGAGCCGCTCCGGCTTCGGCGGAAGCACCTGGTTTGAGGGTGTCGATGATCATGCTGGGCGGCCTTGCGACGATGATCGCGGCAATGCCCGCCGCAGCGCACGCCGCGGTGCAAGTCGCGGCGAACCGCGAGTGACGAACCGCTTTAGATAGGCGGCGTTACGCCCTATCATCGTAGAGAGGCTAGCGAGGCTCCTGCCTTGCTCTTTGGCGAGCTCGGCAGTCGAACTCGCGGCGTTTGCATACTCATTGGGCGCATCCAAACAACGAATCAGGGTAGCGCCCGAGCTATACTGCTCCTTTTTTGTTCTCAACCTGCCTGCCATCGCCGGGCGGAACGAGGCACGGGATAGTTCGGAAAACCTCGTAACTCGGGGGGGGCTTGAATGTCGCTAAAAGAACAGTGTGCCCGTCAACAACTATTGGAGATTTAGGTCATTCTTCTTGTCTTGTTAACCAAGGTTGAGCAGGGCCTATTGCACGCTTCTACCGTGGAAAATGCCCCCGGATGCAAACGATCCGGCCGCGCGACTTCATGACGCTCATCGCACTCCGCTCACGATGCACGATTGTCCCGAAACCACACAATGGTTGGGTGGTGGCCGTTTTCAGGCAATTGCATAACTCTATGGCCCCCTTTACTTTTTCTCCAAGGAACACGTAAAAAGGGACCACCATGAAGCGCTTACTTCTTTCGACAATGGCATTCGTATCTGCATGCGCGATGGCCCCAGCGGCTCACGCAGTTAACTTCACTCCGAACGACCCGGAGTTCACCGTCAGCGGCGATATCAAGAATGGTACCGTTTCGGCAGATTTCGGCCGGGCGGGCATCAAGCGTGGTGCATTCACGGATACTTTCAATTTCATCATCGACCAGGCCGGCCTGGCTAGCGGTACGCTTAGCACGAGCACGACGCGGTTCTTCAGCCCGACCGATCTCGATATCCTGTCGGTGTTCATCAATGGCTTCGCAGCGTCGAAGACTGTTGTCGGCAAGGCCGAGTTTTTCGAAATCAATAACGTGGCGATCGCAAAAGGTGCGACGAACCAGATCGTCGTGAACGGCCTCTCGCGCGGTAACGGCTCCTATGCCGGCACCGCAACCTTTGAGCCAACGGCAGCAGTTCCCGAGGCAGGTACCTGGGCAATCATGCTGTTCGGTATCGGCGGTATCGGCTCGTCGATGCGCGTTCGTCGTCGCCAGGCAAAGATCGCATTCGCTTAAGCACTTTTCACGGCTCGTCCTGGTGTCCGGCTGTGTGAAGGCAGCCGTCAACCTTTCGAGGTTGGCGGCTGTTTTCATTTGAACCCAGCGCGATTGCGGCTGCGGAGGGATTGATGTGGCGCGACGACCGCCGTTGGCCGACACCGACGCGTACGGTCAGGCGCGAACTGGTCGAAGTCGACTTCCTTATGCCGTCCACAGCCACGGATCAGATCTATGGTCCGGATACCGAGGGACCGCATGGGTCGGGTTTAAGTGGTCAAACGTCGACGGAGTGACAATGCAGAAAATCCAATAAGAGCCGCGCTCATTGAGACCGTCAACGGTTGCGTAGACACACCAGCAGTCCGCCTAACCCTGCGCTGTCTCTGACATCACTGCCCCGAGCGCTGACCCCTCGTGTTTTTTGGGAAGCCGCCGCGCAGCAGGATAGTGAAATCGGTCGGTGCCAGAGTGTGACGGCCCCTTTCAACAGCATTGTGCGGCGACTGCGTCGATCCGGCGCATATACCGTAGTCGGCAATGCGCGGGCAGCATTGGCATCAAGAATTTTCAGTTAATCCACTTTAACCGCATGGAGTTGCAATTACTAAACAGATTCAATGCATAAATCCCCTTGTCGAAAGACAAGCACTTTCAAATCTGGGGGTTCAAATGCGCTACTGGCCAATCGGCAAGCCCATTCGGGGTTAACTTTGCCATCAGCTTGGGGGTCACTATTGGCATCATTGCTGCATACTGCAGGATGCAAAGCAATGCATTAGTATGCCAATGATGACCCTTACAACGGCTGAATTTAAAAATGCCCGGCTTTCCAAGCCGGGCATTTTTTGTGTTCACGACCGCGTCATATCCTTTGCCGGACTCTCATCGGTGCATTTGCGAAAAAGCAAGGCCAAGAGGTTCCACTGCTTTTTGCATAGCGGTGTGCGCAGTCTTAAACCGCCCGCCTACCAGATAGCCCATCAAAGGCGTTCGTTACGCCGAACTACTGCGACGGCCCTTTGTTGATCGCATCGACTTTCCGAACGAGGACACGAGCAAGAGCAACCGGCGCATGGAGTGCATGCTGTGCGCGCCTGGTGTAGCGGTCGAGCTGCGCTTCGAGCCGAGCAACCCATACGACGAGAACGCCGTTGCCATATTTAGCGAGCGCGGCACCCAACTGGGCTATGTCAGCGCAGAGCGCGCGCCGCTGATCGGCAAGCGGATAAAGGAAGGCGAGGCGATCGCCGTCTTTCAGACGATGCACGAAAGCGAGGTGCTTACCCTGCCCGACCCGGTCCCCGATGCTTTAAAGCGCCCACCTCCCCGCCAGGCTCGGCCGGCGCAGCGACCGGTCTGCGATCCCGACGCCTTTTAGCCTGACAAGGAAGGCCCCGAATTCGGCGCTTAACATCGGGCTTGCGGCCCGGTTTGACCAATATGAAGCTTAGCAAGTTCGTCCCGCACTATGATCGACTGCTAGGGCAAACGCTGGGGATGACGAACGCGGCACGATCGCTAAGGCGCGCAAGGATAGCTTTGGAAAACGGGACGCCCTCAAGGCAATGCGTGCCGCACTGCTCGAGATGGTGCCTGAATCGCATTCTGGTTACCGAACTTCCGATCCAGCTGAACTGTCCGCAGACACTGCAAACACGTTCAACCCTGGCAAGATAGCGCCAGTGGCCGCGCAAGAGCGGTAGGCGTCATTCTCGGCATGGTGAAGTGCATCGGCCAAGAAAGAGGCCACAAGCGGATTGTTAGATACGTCGGCGACGTGAAGCGCCCAAGCGATCGCGGAGCGCAAGATTTCTGCGTCGTGTCCAAAGGGCGTGTTCATAGGGCGGCTTGTTACAAAGCGAATTCTTGGGAGCCAAGCCCGCGTTCGGCATACAAGGTTAAGATCAACCTAGGTTACTTTTCCGTCAGGACCCAAGCCAGCCTGACTGAACGCGCTGCCAGCTATACTGGTGAGCAAGGATCTGAATGGAGCACCTGACCGATTGCGTCACGCTGTTGCCGGCGTGCCGAGGTGCACCCAGCGAGCAACTGATCGGATAGGACTGATGCCGCTTCGATGTCGAGCGTGACAGCTACGCCCGGCCCATCAATCAGCACCCTCCCCTCGTTCGCTGAGACGTTCAGAATTTCCGGACACAAGGTACGCAGCATGCCAATTCTCCCGTAGAACAATCAGCGACCAGTGGCGGCACATCGTTCCGTGTATTGATCCACGGCAGGACGATACTCAGTGACCGAGATCGCTCGCCTCCGGTTGAGGGAGGCGGTAAGTTTGGAGCGGAGCAGCGCGCTAGCTAGGTCAGAAAACGTCAGTCCCAGTGACGCTCTTGCATACGAAGGTCGATCGTATAGTTTCGGTCGAATTGCAGGAGTCGAACGATGAAATATCGCGTTGCAGTTGCGCTGATCCTCACCCCCATTGGCGTAAAGGCGCAAACGTCAGAAGCCCCTGCCAAGGCCGTAGAGTCGCCAACCAAAGAGAAGAAGATCTGCCGGTCAATGACGCCGACGGGCTCTTTCATGGCCACGCGCGTCTGCAATTCGGCTGCGGCGTGGCGCAAGTTTGATGGGCTTACTGCTGACGGCGCGCAGCAGACCCGGGATGTGTATCGAATGACCACGACCGGTGTGCCGCACTGAGTTAGATGCAGCGGCGATTTCCTGCAATGCCCGCCGCCTGGCAGTGGAATCGGATGCCGCAATCTGATTGAGCGCCGAAAGAAGCTGCTCATTGCGCGCGCACAACGCCGCTTTCGTCATGCTGGCACGAAGCGGCGGCTTCCCGACAGTTCGGCCGCGCACAACCATGTCAGTCATGTTTTCCTCGTGGGTTCCCGCCACCAAATGCGCAGGGTTGCAGCAGATCGCGCGGTCGCAGGTGTGACGGATGACGCGTTCGCCTGGGTCTTCGCCGTTAACTATTGCCGATGCCACCCGGTTTGATCGGCGGATCCTGCCGCCTCCCACCGTCGTCTGACCGTACAGCCCTTTACCGCCGCGGCATGCTGTCCAATCCCAGCACTCGCCTTCACCGCGGCGGGCGACGTTAGACCAGAATAGGGCAATGATAGCCGGCCCCCGGATTGGATCCGCGAGGTAAGGCCATATAGGCTTGATCCCGAACCGGGGCTTAAACGGCGCCGTCGCGGCTATCTCGACGCTCATGAAATACACCCCACTGCACGTGGGGGATTCTTGGGGGGTATAATGCCCGCCGCCACGGGCTTTGTAAGGGCGTCAGTTCGATAGGTGCCGGGCCCACCAATTTCCAAAATCACAGTCTCCATATCGCCGCAATAAGCCGCAGCAATGCGCCACTTCTCCGCGGTTTTCTTGTCAGGCGTTCCATGACTACCTGTCGCCGATCAGGCGTTCCGGGGGCGGCTCAGGGGGTAAATTCAGATTGCCCGCACCCGATTTCCCCGCAAGGCCATCCGAGCATGCAGCCAGCGATTTCCAAACCTCCCGGCCGCAGCCGCACCTGATGCGCGGCAACGCCTTGTCTCGCGCGATCTGACAGGATCCGGCGGCTCTCCCGGTGACCAATGATCGCGCGCGCCCAGTGCCCGCTCGTCGGCGTTGAGGACGATCGCGCGGTGGCGGCGTTCCTCCGCTGGCAGGCGTCGCGGCGAACCGCGCGTGACGGACTGGTTCAGCTAGGCGGCGTTTCGCCCTATCATCGTAGGGAGGCTAGCGAGGCTCCTGTCTGCTCTTTCGGGTGCTCGGGCAGTCGATCTTGTGGGGATTACATTCTTATTGAACGCATCCGGGCAGCGAATCAGGATCGCACCTGAACTCCATCGTGCCGTTTTGGTTCTCAATCAGTTTGCAACTACCCGCCAGCTGCGAGCGCAGGAAGATTAGGACAATCAAGCAGCTCGGGGGGGCCTCGACGTCACCCGGTGGCCAGCCTAGCCCGTCATCAAATAAATGACTGTTGGGTCACTCTTCGTGTCTTGTTAACCATACAAAAACAGGACTTATTGCGCGCTATGACGGTGCGAAACGCGCCGCGGAGCAGAGGATGTTTCAATGGTAATGATCCTGGTGGGCTGGGCCGGCTCTTCCGTCGCAGCTTTTCTCGTTCTCGGGTACGCCGCTCACAAGCTCAAACACGTATGAAGCGGGGACCGGGTTAGGATCCACGCGCGTTCTATCCGGACGAGGACGGGCTCGACCGGGGAGCCGATCGAGAGCGTCGAGCGACTGACGACGGGCCGACTTGCACCTACCGAACAGTTGATCGGAAGAAGCGGACGCCGCCTCTATGTCGCGCGTGGCGGCAAGGCCAGGTCCGTCGATGAGCACCCTCCCTTCGTTCGCCGCGACGTTCAGAGCTTCAGATTGCACCTTCGGCGGCATGGCCAAACGCGATGCGATTTCTGGTCATCGATCACGATCATGCGTGTCCGATGGCGCTTCTCATCCGTAAGATCATGAGGCGCAGCGACCGCCGCCAGTTGCGACACCGCATCCGTCACGATCGGGCCGGAAAACTTCCGTCGGGAAGTGGAGCAGCTGCACCTTTCCCGATCGGTAGGGGAACCTGGACCACTCCCGCCGCTTACTCAGGAAAATTCGCATCAAATGACCAACGAATCCAGGGGTATGCAGACGTCTCCTATAATCCAATTGGAGTAGTGCGTCTTAAGCCATTAGGATTATCGTCGAGAATTGCGGAGTATGATAAGGAAAGAATGGCGACGCTGGTTGCCGACTTTCGAGGATAGTCCCATGATAAACAAGGCAATCATAGTTGGAATGCTTGGATTGACGGCAATTTGTGCGACACCCGCTGCAGCTGTATCAATCATGGATCCGACCAACGACTTCATTCCGTCATATACTGCGGGTCCGCGTTTTGCAGATCTCGACGTCACAAGCTTCTCGGTCAATTACGACAGTATGTCGCAATTCTTCACGCTAGGCGCCACTTTTGCCGGGGATATCGATCCGCAGACGGCGGGTCTGTACATTTTCGGCGTCAACACCGGTACAGGCATCGCCAGGCCTTTTGCCTCGATCGGTCAACCCGATGTGATCTTCAATCAGGCCATCGTGATACAGAAGAACGGCACCGGATCGGTCGGTCCAAACGCCTTGGACCCAACTGGTATTGCCATCGCGGGAAACATGCTGACAGCGCGGGTTCCGCTCGCCTTGCTGCCGAGCACGGGCTTTGGGCCAACGCAATATGGGTTTAATCTCTGGCCCCGAAACGGTGTGGGTAACGTCAACCAGATCACAGATTTTGCACCTGAAAATGCGACCGTTTCGATCGGCGCGGTTCCAGAGCCGGCAACGTGGCTCATGATGCTCGTCGGCTTCGGGGGCGTTGGCTTCAGCCTCCGCCGGCGCATCGGTAAAGTCGTCACGGGTACGGCTTACGCCTGATCTCGATGACAGTTCATCCCATATAGAGCCGCCGCCCTTCATTGGTCAGCGGCTTTTCAGTCCAGCGTCATCTTCGTCTGATATCTTACCCCAGAGTAAGGGCGTCGAGGATCAGGCAGCGTGCTGGACTACATAATCGCCGAAGGGGTGCCGAGTGCGACAATATGCTCGACGGCGTCCTCGGTAATTTCCTGGGCACCCTCCAGCCCGAATTCGCCAAGATAGGACCAGGCGACCCACCCGACATATCTCGGCAGGCCCGGAATGGCGAGGCCGACCGATCGGCCGATCGTCACGCCATAATCCGCTTTCACCCGAAACCCACGCGTGGAGACGCCCGTCACGGTCGCGGGTATCATTTCGCCCAGAGGGGTGATCAGAAGCGCCCCCAGGTTGACGAGATGCCGGGATGCGCAACGACGTTCGATCAGCGCCGGCGAGATATCGCTCGCGATTTTGCGATACATATTCATTTCGAGGCTCGTCCGGGCAGTCTGCGTCGTTGCGCACACGTAGCCATCACGGTCGCTGGCTTTGCATCGAAGGCTGGACTTCCTTATCGCCTTCGCGATCGACGTCGGTCTGCCTGCTTATGGCGTGGACAATCGCCTCTGCTTCCTTCTTCAACGCGATGATCCGCGCCCTGTCGTCGTCCGTGACGAAGTCACGGGGTTTTTCATCGAAGACGCACAGCGCCCCGAGTACGGTGCCGTCTTTGTCGCACAGAGGCGCACCGATATAGAATTGAATGCCCTCGATCGTGTCGACGAAGGGGTTACCGGCGAAACGCTCGTCTGCGCCGGCGTCCGGAACGATCGTCAGTTCGTCGGGGGATAGAATGGCATGCGCACAGAAGGACGTAGACCTCTTATAGATGCCGGCCTCGAAACCCGCTGCGGACAATACGTAAGTCGAGTCCTGATAGACGATGGTGATGGCGGCGGACTTCGCCTTCAGGGTATCGCGGACAGCATCCAAGATCGGCCGGAATCTGCCGACATGCGGACTGGCGATGAGATTGCTTGTCGCAATGGCCCTTTCGCGCTCGCGTTCATTTTCCGGCTTATCCGCCATGATGTAGAACGAGATCGACATATCATATCCTAGCCCTATGTGCCCAATCGAGCAGATAGGGAGCCTAAGCATCCGTTTGCCCGGCCTGTGACGATATAAAGCAATAGCTAACAAAGGGTTGGCATCACCGCCCGCCCTATCGAACGGCACCCTCCCCGTGTCTCCCCCGACGTTCAGCGGGCGATCCAGGCGGTGATTCCGGCGAGGCTGCGGAAGTCGTCGACTGCGCGGACGTCGAGTGTCGGATAGGCGGCGCGGACCATGTCGGCGAGCGCGGTGCCGGGGCCGAGTTCGAGCAGGCGGTCGACGCCGCGTTCGACCAGCGCCTCGAGCGTGGCGGCCCAGTCGATCGTCGTGTCGATCTGCGCCGCGAGCCCTGCGATGCCGGCGGCGCCTCGGACGATCGTGGCGTCGGTCGCGCCGATCAGCGTGCGACCCCGGACCGGCCGTGCGGGCTGGGCTTCGAGCAGCGCGGCGTGGAATGGGGCGACCGCGGCGGACAGGTGACGGGTGTGCGAGGCGACGCGGACCGCGATTGGGCGGGCGGTTGCTGCACCCTCCGCTAGCGCGGCGTGGCAACAGGCGGCGACCTGCGCGCGGGTGCCGCCGATCACGAACAGAAGGCCGGGATTGACGATCGCGATGCCGCAGTCGAACCGCGCGACGAGCGCCTCGACCGCCGCGCGCGGCAGGCCGCGGACGAAGCCGAGGCCATCCTGCGCACCGCCTGCCGCGTCCATCGCCGCCGCTCGCGCCGCGGTGAGCCGCAGCGTGGCGGCGGGCGACCACAGGCCGGCAATGCCCCAGGCGGTCATCTCGCCGACGCTATAGCCCGCGACCACCGCCGGACCGATCGGTTCGAGACACGCCGCCGCCGCCAGCCCGCGCGCGACGCACAGGATCTGGCTCGTCGCATTGGCGTGGAGCCGGTCGTCCGCTGCGGTCCGGACGAGCTGATGGACGTCCTGTCCGAGGATCGCGGCGGCCTCGGCGAGGATCGGTGCGGCGGCGGGCTCGTCGACGAACAGGTCGAA
Organism: Sphingomonas sp. CFBP 13733; assembly: GCF_014841795.1. Taxonomy (NCBI): domain Bacteria; kingdom Pseudomonadati; phylum Pseudomonadota; class Alphaproteobacteria; order Sphingomonadales; family Sphingomonadaceae; genus Sphingomonas; species Sphingomonas sp. CFBP 13733. The sequence continues at coordinate 349,063 of NZ_JACYUP010000001.1, read as the reverse complement.
CATCGCCCGATCCTGCCGCCCCTGCCCCGAACAGAGCAGCGCGCGCGTCACGCGTCGTGCGCCGCGACGAAGAACGTCATCGCGAGCAGGTCCGCACAGCCCCCCGGACTGAGCCGCCGGGCGACGAAGCGGTGATGAACCGCGATCGCGCGCGCGCGCCAGTCCGCCGCGGCGATGCCTCCCGTCGCGAGGAAAGCGTTGGCCTCGTCTTGCGCGAAGGCGAGACCGGACGGGCCGCCGCGATAGAGGAGATTGGTGTCCGCGACGCCGACGATCAGCGCCATCAGGACCTGCACCGCCTGCGCGTTCCGGTCTTCGGGCCGCAGGCGCCGCGCGGTGGCGAGCGCGGGCAAGGCGGTGGCGTAGAGCGCGGGGAAGCCGGCCGCGGCTTCGGCGCGCGCACCGCCCGCGGCATGGCGGCGCGCGACCGTGGTGCCATGGCTGTGCAGTGCGACGGGCCCGCGCAGGATCTCCGCGCCCCAATGCTGCGCGACGATCGTCCCGAGCGGTGCGGCGATACCATAGCGCGCGCGAAACCCCGCAGCGGCGCAAAGCAGGCCCATGCCGAAGATCGCGCCGCGGTGCGTGTTCACCCCGCCCGTCGCGACCATCATCGCCGACTCCGCCGCGATCCCGATCGCGCGCAGCCGGTCCATCCCTGCGCCCGCGGCGCCCGCCTGGGCCAGCGCGGCGAGATAGGGCGCGAGCGCGTCGACGCTGCGGTTCATCATGGCCGCATCCATGTCGTCATGCGCACCCGCATCCACCGGGCTGACGAGGCCGGGCTTGGGATAGGTCGCGATCTCGCGCCTGAGGCACAGCGCGGCGGCGTGGCCGATCGCGTCGGTGTCGACCGCAGGTGTCGCCGCGACGAGCGCGGTCATGCGAACACCGCCGCGCGCGGGGTCACGCCGTTCGCGTGCGCCGCCTTGACGAGCAGATCGGGTGCGTCCGACGCCCATTCGCGCCACTGCACCGCATGTCCTTGTGGGGTGAGCAATTCGCCGTCGATCCGCATCGGTGCGGTCGCTCCGATGGTCAGAAGCGCGCGGGCGCGTGCGGTCGCGGTGCGCTGATCCGCCACCGTCCAGAGCAGGTCGAGATCCGAACCCGGCGACAGATAGGCCAGCCCGGTCAGATGCGCCCAGGCGAGGCTGCCGAAACAGCGCGTGTCCGGGTCGAGCGTGCCGAGCGCGGCGATGCTGTCCTGCCAGGCGGGGGGTGCCGCCGCCGCCGCATCGCGCAGCAGCGGCGGCGGGGCGTCGGCCCGGATCACGTCGGGGGGCACGGCGAAGGCGAGCCGCTGCTTGCCGATCGACGGCGGCAGCGGCAGCCCGAGTGGGACCAGGCACGGGAGTTCGCCGACGACCGGCCGTCGCGCGATCAGCGGGCGGTCGTCCCTTGCCCAGTCGGCAAGCAGCGCCGGGGCGTTGGCAAGTCCGTGCGCGGCGAGGATGGCGGGCCAGCGCTGCGGGTCGATCCAGACCAGCCGGTGTCGGTCGAAGCGCATCAGCGCCGCGCCGCCATATCCACCTCGTCCGCGATCGCCGCGGCCTTGGGCCGGCCCTTGCGCTCGGCCCCGAGCGTCGCACGCGCATCGTGATCGCGCGGCGTGGCGAGCAGCACCGCGAGCTGATCGGCGAGGCTGCGCTGCGGATCCCAGACCTCGGCGACCCCGCCGACGCTGACCAGATTGCCGAGGCCGGGGGCGAAAACCGGGGTCGCCTTCGCCTTGTCCTCGAGCAGATCGATCGACAGCTTGGTGACGCGCGCCATCGAGGCGAGGTCCATCACCTCGGGATGCGCGCCGGGCAGCGCGACGAGCGTGTCGCAGGCGAGCGCGGTGGCGATGAACGCGCCGGCCGCGCTGCCGCCATAGAGCAGGCCGATCGTACGGTGGCCGCGCGCCTCGGCGAGGAGCAGCGACTTGGCGAGATGCGCGAGATATTCGCTGAGGCCGAGCAGTTCGTCGCGTCGACTCATCCGCTGGCTCGCGCTGTCGACGAGAAAGAGGATCGGCGCGTCGTCGTCGCTGCGCGCGATCGCGAGCACCGCGGCGGACAGGCGGATCGCCTGGTCAATGCCGATCGGCGCGCGCGCGGTGGCGCCGATGACATGCACGACCCGTCCGTCGGGCGATGTGCCGCGCCCGAACAGCAGGTCGCCCTCCGCGGTGACCGCATGGCCGGCCGGAAACAGCGAATCGAGGATCTCAGCGGGCGTCATCGGCGCTCTCCCGGTACTGGGCGGCTAGGGTCGCGAAGGCGGCGGAAGGCATGTCCGGGATCGCCCGCGCGTCATCGATGCCCAGCGTGCGCCAGATGTCGGTCGCGTCCGCGGCGTCGCCGAACCGGGCGATGCGGCGTTCGAGGCGGTCCTGTTCCGCGTCCAAAGTGGCCAGATCGAGACCGGGTCGCTCCCCTCTCCCGATCGGGAGGGGGGAGGCATTCCGGACGGAACCCGCCTTGGCTGGTCGCCCGAGCGCCGCGAGCATCGCCGCGCGGAACGCCGCCGCATCGTCGTCGACGAACAGGTCCGCGCCGCCGATCAGCGTCCGGTGCTTGCCGCCCATCGTCCGCCAGACCAGCGCACGATCGCGCGAGTCGAATTCCTCGACGCCCTTGTTGGTCTCGATCACCTCGGGGCCAGTGACGCTGATCCGCCCCTGCTCGGATATGATCAGCGTCGAGCAGCAGCCGGCGATCAGCCCGCCACCGCCATAGCAGCCCGCACGGCCGCCGATCAGCCCGACGACGCGCACGCCCGCGATCCGCGCTTGCGTGACCGCGCGCATAATCTCGGCGATCGCGATCTCGCCGGCATTGGCCTCCTGCAGACGGACGCCGCCGGTGTCGAACGCGATGACCACATCGCGGTCGAGGGCTTTGGCGGCGCGGAGCAGGCCGGTGAGCTTGGCGCCGTGGACCTCGCCGAACGCGCCGCCCATGAAGCGGCCCTCCTGCGCGGCGATCAGGATCGGCGTGCCGTCGACGGTCGCGGCGCCGACGACGATGCCGTCGTCAAACTGCGCGGGCAGGTCGAAGATGCCGAGATGCGGGCTGGTCTCGCGCCGCTCGGGGCCGACATATTCGGTGAAGCTGCCGGCATCGACCAGCGCCGCGATCCGCTCGCGCGCGCCTGCCTCGTACCAGCTCTGATGAAGGTTGCTCATGCTTCGGGCTCCTCGATCATGCGGACGGCCTGGGCGAGGCGCAGCGACACCGTATCGGGTCGTGCGCCAGCATCGTTGATCGCGATCCGCAGGCCGCCGGCGGCGCGCCGGCCGACGAAATCGGCGACGACCGCGTCCCAGAGGTCGCGAAAGCCGTGCGCCGCGGTGCTGATCTCGATCGCGCACCGATCGGCCGCGTCGCCGCGCTCGACCAGCACTTCCAGATTGCCCGACGCGACCACGCCGACCAGCGCCATCGCGCGCGTGCCGCCCGCGGGGACGGGCGCGGCGATATCGAAATGCAGGATTTCCATGCTTCTATCCCCTACCAGTTCCGGAACCGGCTCGGCGGCCGGTAGAGCCCGCCCGAGGCGAGCATCAGGTCCTTGATCGAACGCGCGGCCAGCATGTTGCGGTTCGCGTCGAGCGGGTCGATGCCGAGATCCTCGGGCCGCTGGATGATCTTCCGTTCGCGCAGCCGTTCGACCATCGCCCTGTCGCGGCCGCGGCCGATCTCGGTAAAGCCCGCCACGCCGCGGATCGCCTGTTCGCGCTCGTCCGCATCGCGGCAGAGCAGCAGGTTGGCGATGCCCTCTTCGGTGACGATGTGCGTAGTGTCGTCGGCGTAGACCATGATCGGTGCGAGATCGAGATCGAGCTTTTCCGCGAGTTCGAGCGCGCCGAGCTTCTCGACGAACAGCGGCGCATTGCCCTCGCCGAACGTCTCGCCGATCTGCACGACGAGCTTCCGGCCGCGGCGCAAGGGTGCTGCGGTGTCGGGATCGGCCTCCGCGCCGGCCTGCAACCAGGGTGTGCTCGGATGACGCCGGCCACGCGCATCCGAGCCCATATTGGGCGCGCCGCCAAAGCCGGCGATGCGGTTCGCGGTGATCGTCGAACTGTGCCCGGCGAGGTCGATCTGCAGCGTCGAGCCGATGAACATGTCGCAGGCATACAGCCCTGCGGTCTGGCTGAACGCGCGGTTCGAGCGGAGCGAGCCGTCGGGGCCGGTGAAGAAGATATCGGGCCGCGCGGCGAGATAATCCTCCATGCCGACTTCCGAGCCGAAGCAATGCACCTGCTCGACCCAGCCCGCCTCGATCGCGGGGATCAGCGTCGGATGCGGGTTGAGCGCCCAGTGCGTGCAGATCTTGCCCTTCAGCCCGAGCTTCTCGCCATAGGTCGGCAGCAATAGCTCAATCGCCGCGGTGTTGAAGCCGATGCCGTGGTTCAACCGGCGCACGCCATAGGGCTGATACAGCCCCTTGATCGCCAGCATCGCGGTCAGGATCTGCGTCTCGGTCATCGCCGCGGGATCGCGCGTGAACAGCGGCTCGACATAGAAGGGGCGCCCTGCGTCGAGCACGAAATGGACCTGGTCGCCGGGGATGTCGACGCGCGGCAGCGTATCGACGATCTCGCCGACCTGCGCGATCACCAGCCCGCTTCCGAAGCTCGTCGCCTCGACCACGGTCGGCGTGTCCTCGGTATTGGGGCCGGTATACAGGTTGCCGTGACGGTCCGCGCTGACCGCGGCGATCAGCGCGACCTGCGGCGTCAGATCGACGAAATAGCGCGCGAACAGCTCGAGATAGGTGTGGATCGCGCCAAGCTCGATCTTGCCGCCGAACAGCATCTTAGCGATCCGCGCCGATTGCGGGCCCGAATAGGAAAAATCGAGCCGCTTCGCGATGCCGCTGTCGAACAGGTCGAGATGCTCGGGCAGCACGACGCCGGATTGCACCATGTGCAGATCGTGGATCCGCGAGGGGTCCATCGCGGCGAGCCCCCGGGCCAGCACGTCCGCCTGTTTCTGGTTGTCGCCCTCGATACAGACCCGGTCGCCGGGCCTGAGCACCGCTTCGAGAAAGTCGACGAGCGTTTCGGGATCGACCAGCTTGCCGGTGGCAAAGCCCCGGCCCGCCGCGATCCGCTCCTCGCGCATCTGCTTGCGCGTATTCCATTGCCGCACCGCATCGCCTCCTGACGCTTATTCTGGCTCTCTTGTATTCGCTATTGCTTCAAACGCAACCCTGTGCATACTTAACGACGTATAAGACGCCAGATCGAATACATTGAGAGGATATGCCATGAGCGAGTCCCTACCCGTTGCCGCCACAGACGCCGGACGCGGCGCATGATCGCCGGAGTCGCGCTGCTCGCGATCTGTACGCTGATCGGGCAATTGCTGGGCGAAGGCCTTGGCGTGCTGCTCGGCGTGAAGGCCAATGTCGGCGGAGTCGGCATCGCGATGATCCTGCTGATCGCCGCGCGGATGTGGCTGAAGACCCGCGGCCGCTACAATGAGGGCGTATCGCGCGGGATCGGCTTCTGGGGCGCGCTCTATATCCCGATCGTCGTCGCGATGGCGGCGCAGCAGGATGTCGTCGCCGCGGTCGAGGGCGGCCCGATCGTGCTGATCGCGGGCGTCGGCGCGCTGCTGCTGTGCTTCAGCGCGGTCGCGATCATCAGCCGGTTGTCGGGCACGCCCGAGACGATGGACGAGATCGAGGCACGCGAGACGCGTGAAGCCGAGATGGCGATCGCCGCCGGATCCCCCGCCCCGATCACCCCGCGCTAAGGACCGAACGCATGGAAATGATCACCAAGGTCCTCACTGCCAATGCGCTGCTCACCGCGTTCGCGGTCGTCGGCATCGTCATGTGGTTGTCGAACATCCTGTCCGCCAAGCTGACGATGGGCCGGGTCCATGGCTCGGCGATCGCGATCCTGATCGGGCTCGCGCTCGCCTTCTGGGGCGGGATCGCGACGGGCGGGCACAAGGGGCTCGCCGACCTGCCGATGCTGGCGGGGATCGGGCTGATGGGCGGCGCGATGCTGCGCGACTTCGCGATCGTCGCGACCGCGTGCGAGGTCGATGTCGAACAGGCGAAGAAGGCGGGGCTGATCGGCGTCGTCGCGCTGCTGCTCGGCACGATCCTGCCGTTCATCGTCGGCGCGCTGGTCGCGGCGTCGTTCGGCTATACCGATGCGGTGTCGATGACGACGATCGGCGCGGGCGCGGTCACCTATATCGTCGGGCCGGTCACGGGGGCTGCGATCGGCGCGAGCTCGCCGGTCATCGCGCTGTCGATCGCGACGGGCGTGTTCAAGGCCGTGATGGTGATGGTCGGCACGCCCTTGGTCGCCGGGCTGATCGGGCTCAACAACCCGCGCAGCGCGATGGTGTTCGGCGGGCTGATGGGGACGGTCAGCGGCGTGTCAGGCGGGCTTGCCGCGACCGACCGCCGGCTCGTACCTTATGGCGCCTTGACCGCGACCTTCCATACCGGCCTAGGGTGCCTGGTGGCGCCGTCGATCCTCTATCTGATCGTCCGCGCGATCGTGGGGGGCTGACAAGACGTGGCGGATATCGAGAGCGAAGACACGGGGCTGCTGTCCGACCGAATCCGCAACGCGCTGACCGACGCGATCTCGTCGGGCGAGCTCGCGCCCGGCACGATGCTCGACGAACAGCAACTGGCCGACCGCTACGGCGCGTCGCGCACGCCGGTCCGCGAGGCGCTGCGCCAGCTCGCGACCAGCGGGATGGTCGAGGTCCGCCCGCGCCGCGGCGTCATCGTCCGCCATGTCACCGCCGAGGAGGTGATGGACATGTTCGAGACGATGGCGGAGCTCGAGGCGGTGTGCGTCCGGCTCGCCACCTACCGGATCACCCCGCTCGAGCGCAGCCGGCTGCTGCGGGTGCATGAGGCGAGCGAGGCGGCGGTCGCGACAGGTGACGTCGATGCCTATGACGCGCTCAACCGCGAGTTCCACGAGGCAATCTACCGCGCGGCGCATAATGATTTCCTTGCCGACCAGGCGATCGCGGTGCGGACGCGGCTCAACGCCTTCCGCCGGATGCAGCTGCGCCAGGACCGCCGCCTCGCCAGCTCGCGCGCGGAACATGACGCGGTGATGCGCGCGATCGCCGAGGGCGATGGCGACGAGGCGGCGCGGCGGATGCGCGCACACATGCTCAACGCCGCGAGCGCGCTCGACAGCTATATCGCCCACCAGGACGCTGCGCACGCCAAGCCGGCGTGATGATCGCGGCGCGTCAGGCTCGGCGCCCAACGGGCCGGGTCATCATATAGATCCCGACCAGCAGCAGATCGGGAACCCACAGGAAACCGCCGCGCATGTAGAAGTCGGTATTCTGGCCGGTCCAGAGCCAGTTGAACTTGCCGTTGGCGAGCCACAGGCCGTCAAAGCCCTCGATCAGCGCCCCCTGCAGCAGCAGGATCGCGAGCATCCGGGGCTCGCCGCGCCGCACCGCGAGCCACAGGCCGAACAGCAGGAACAACCCGTAAGCGAGGTTGCGCGTGCCGATCCACCGCGCGGGCAGGATCGCGCCGAACAGCGCCGACCCCGTCCCCCAGTCCGGAAACGGCCGGAACGCGGCCATCCAGAAGCCGGTGCTGTCGAACCACCACCAATAGGCGAACAGCAGCTTCATCCCGGCATAGGCGAGCGTGACGACATAGCAGACGATCACGAAATGGCGGTCGATCCAGCGGCCTGCCGCGCTTTGCCGTGGCGGGATTGCCGCTGTCGGCGTCGCGCGGGCGGGGCTGTCCGACTGGGCGGCGAACACCCATGCCGTCGCGAGCAGCGCGACCACCCAGCCGACACTGACGAGCATCGCGCCGCTCGATGCCGGCGGTGCCCAGCCCAACGCCTGCCCGCGGCTCAGCCAGACGGCATCGATCGTCTCGATCAGCGCCGCCTCGCAGGCAAAATAGGCCGGCAGACGATAGGCGCGCAGACACAGCGCGATGATCACGGTGGCGAGAAACCCGATCGCGTGCATCGCGGTCCGCGTGCCAAGCCATTTCGCCGGCAACAGCGCACCATAGAGCGCGGCACCGCTGCCCCAATCCGGAAAGGGCCTGAACAGCAATTCCCACCGCGCGATGCCGTGAAACCAGAAATCGCCGGCCAGCAAGGCCTTGCTGGTGAGATAGACCAGCATCACCGCCAGTGCGGCGAGGAACGCGGGCACGGAGTGGCGGACGGGCATGATGCGCGCTTTCAGTTCGACCCCGAGGGGTGGCTGGTGGAGGAGTCGCCCGCGGCCTGCGGATTGGCGGGCCAGCGGCCGGGGGCATGGACGTGGATCCAGTCCACGACCGCGTCGATGAGTTCGGGGGGCGGCTTGAGGATCATCAGATGCGGCAGGTCGCCGAGCAGCAGAAACCGCTTCTGACAGGTAAGCTGGTCGAACAGATGCTGTTCATAGGCGACGGGGAAGACTTCGTCGCCGCGTGACGAGATCAGCATCAGCGGCGTCGTGATCCGGTCGAGCGGCCGTGCAAGGTCGGTCTTGGCGAGGGTCGAGATCGCCCCGAGGCCGTAGGCGAGCGTGACGAGCGGATCGGTGCGCATCAGTTCCATCGCCGAGCCGCCGCCGGGCAGCTTCAGCTTGTCGAACGGCAGGTACCAAGTGACGGGAATCGACCAGGCGCGCAGCCGCAGGAACAGCCAGCACAGGAACGGCACGAGCCACAGGGGCGGCTTCAGGATCGCGATCTGGCGGATCGTGTTGCCTTCGAGCCAGGCGATATTGTGACAGACGACGGTGGCGACCGCGGGATCGTCGGTGGCCGCGACGTACAGGCCGATCACCCCGCCCTGGCTGCTGCCCGAGAAGACCACCTTGCGGCCAAAGCGCGCATGTGCCCAGGCGCAGACGGCGCGCGCATCGTCGATCGCCTGCGTCACGGTGAAATAGCCGCGCCAGCGTCCGCTGCGGCCGTGACCGCGCGGATCATAGGCGACCACCGTGCAGCCGCGGCGGTGCAGGTCGACGAGCAGCTGCGCGTAGAGCTGCGCATAGGCCGCGGTCCCCGGCATGAAGACATAGACCGGCGCATCGGGCGCGCCCTGCAGCACATAGAGCGCGAGGCACACGCCGTCCGCGGTCCTGAGATAATCGCGCGCGAAGCCATTGGGCGCCGCATCGATGCCGAAGCGCGCGTAGAGACCGGCGAGATAGGTGATGAGCGTGCATTCGCACGCGCGCCGGCGGTGCATGTACCATTGGCTGACCGCGAGCCATAGCAGCATCCCGCCAAGCAGGAGGGCGGCGAGGATGGACAGGATCGCCATCTCACGCCGCCGCGCCACGCCGGGTGGCGGCCGGATGGACGGACAGGCGCCCTGCCCCGGCGCCGTCCGGGGGGACCGCCGAGACTGCCGGACTCTCGGGCACGCTGCGGCAGACGATCATCGCCTGCGTGCTTGGCAGTTCGATCGGTCGTTCGGGTCGGGTCGCGAGGAAGTCGGCAAAGGCGCGCTCAACCCCCGGCAGCATCGAATAATCGTGCGACAGGATGATCCCGCCCCGCACCATCCGGGGATAGAAGAAGGCGAGCCCGGCCAGCGTGCTCTCATAGAGATCGACGTCGAGATGCACGAAGCTGAAGCGCAGCGCGTCGAGCCCGGCCGTCGAGGCGGGAAACGCGCCGGGATGAAACCGGACCATGTCGAGATCGGCAAGCCGCGCGCGCACCCGCGGCAGGCTGGCTTCGAACTGACCCCGCTGCAGGACTTCGCGTTCGTCCGCGCGGGGTTCGGGAAGCCCGGCGAAGCTGTCGAACAGATGCAGCGCCCGCCCCGGCGCCGCGGCGGCGATCAGCGACGCGGACGTCCCTTCGAACACGCCGAACTCGGCCAGATCGCCATCGAGCGCGGCCTGCGCATGCGCGATGCCGTACAGCGTGAACGACTCGTTCGCGGTCAGCAGCGACTCACGGCCGCGCTTGCTCCGGCGGATCAGCGCCAGCGTGTCGCCCCGCTTGTGCCCCCGCAGCGACAACGACTCGATCGCCGAGGCGAGCCCGATCGCGCCGCGGCGGAGCAGCCGGCTGCGCCCGACGATGCGCTGGACCTGGGGGTGCTTCATCCACATCGGCCGGTTTCCTCCACGGGGCAAAAGGCGAGCGCCGCGTCGGCGGCGATGCCGTCGGGCAGGCGCAGGTCGCACCATGTCCAGCGCGTGCCGCCGAACTGGAGCGTGCCAGCGCTGGCGGACAGGGCGAATGGCGACTGGGCGCGGACCGACAGGCCGAACCCCGTGCCCTTCACCAGCGCCTCGTGGCGGGTCCAGCGGCGCGTCACCTCGGAATCGGGGAGTGCGTGATCGCGGCACAGGAATGGCGCGCGGTCAGGCCCGTGGCATTCGATATCGATGCCGAGTTCGGTGTCACGAGCGAGCGCGGTCAGCGCGATCGCACCGCTCCGGCTGGTGTTGAAGTATAGCGGCGCCGATCCGCGCGACCGGATGCTCGGCTTGCCGCGTGCCCCCGACACGATCTCGACCGCGTCGGCGGACTGGCCGAGCGCGCGCGCCAGCAGGCCGCGCAGTTCGAACCGGGCGCGGCTGGCCCGGGCGGTGTGCGTATCGGTCGCGCCGGTGTCGGTCGGCGGGGTGGCGGGCAGATCGTACAGCCACAGGTCGATGAACCCGCGCTCCGGCATGACGCAGGTCGCGGCAGCCCAGTCCGCGACGATCGCGCCGTCGCTGACCGCGACGCGCGCATGCCGGGGCGTGGACACGGGCGACGGCGTCGTCACCGGGCTGCACCGACAGGCGCGCGGACGGCCGCCTGCTCCTGCGACCAGCGGGAATAGAGCGTGAGCAGCGTGACGAGCAGGATCGCGACGGCGACGCCGGCGATGGCCTGCGGCACGATCGCGGGCACGGTGAACAGCGATGCCACCGCGATCAGCGGCATCAGGACGATCACCGCCCAGTGGCTCGCCCCCGGCAACCGGCTGCGGAAAGGCCGGGCGAGCTCCGGGCGACAGCGGCGCAGACGCTCGACCGCGCCGACATAGGCGGCATAGATCACGCAGATGATCGCCGACCCGACGAGCCCGACGACGAGATACAGATCGAACGCCGCGATAAGCAGCGCAGCGAGCAGGCCGAGGCTGCCCAGCACGAGCACGGCACCGACCGGCGCGCCCGTATCGACCTGTACCCGCGCGACGAACCGCGGCAGCGATCCCTCGCGCGCGAGCGCCTGGAGCAGTTGCGCGCCGCCCATGATGCCCGCGTTGAACGTCGAGACGATCGCGCCGAGTCCGACCAGCACGGCGAGCGCAATGCCGGGGCTGCCCAGCAGCGCGGTGAACAGCGGCACCTGCGGCGTCGCACTCGTGGCGATCAGGCCGTGCGGCAGCCTTGTACCGAGCGCGGCGACGAACAGGCCATAGGTGACGAGCAGCGTCCCGATCGCGACGAGCATCGCGATCGGGACCCGTCGCGCATAGGCCTGCCGCGACAGGCCGACCGGGGTGACCCATTCGAAGCCGGTATAGATGAAGATCGCGAGCGCGATCGCCGCGGGCAGCCCTGCCCAGCCCGCGGGCGCGGCTGTCGTCGTCAGGTCTCGCATCGGCGTGACGCCCGGTGCCGGCAGGAACCAGAGCGCGGCCGTGGCGGTGACAAGCAGCACCGCCATCGTCCCGAACGCGGTAAGGATCTGCAGGCGACGTGGCAGGTCGAGCCCGCGCAGGTTCGTCAGCACGACGACGGACATCAGGACGACGATCGACACCGTCGGTGGCACGGCGGGCAGCGCGGCCTGCACCACCATCGCAAAGCCGTAGCTCTCGACCCCCGCGATCATCACGACGAACAGCAGATAGGCGTGGACCAGCACCAGCGCCGCGACCGGTCCGAACGCCGCGCGGAAATAGGTGATCACCGCAGGCGAGGAGGGCCACATGCTCGCCAGCTCGCCGATCGCCGCGCCGATCACCGTGCAGATCACGCCGGCGACCAGCAGCGCGACCAGCGCCGGCCCGGTGCCGGTCACCGCGAACAGCCCCGAGACCATCGCGAACGCCGAATTGCTGAGCGCCATGCCCGCGCCGACCGCGACATAGAACAGCCACTCGCCGCGAAAGGACAGGCGGGTTGCCATCACAGCCCCCAGATGACCATGGCGAGCGCTTCGAGCTTCACCTTGTCGCGCGCGTCTGAATAGACTTCGAGCTGTCCGTCGATCACCGCCGAGGACGGATTGTAGCGGCCCGCGAAGATCTCGATCAGCGTCCGCTCGTCGCCGCTCAGCGTCACGAACGGGGTGTCGCCGGTGCCCTCGGCCCCGTCGCGGATATCGGTGACGCGGGTGCCGGTCACCGTCAGCACGACGCTGCGCGCGGTGTCGGTCGCGTCGACGAGCAGGCGGCGGTTCCAGCCTGCGGTCAGCTTCGCCGCGCGGCCATTGGCGTTGAAGCGATCGCGGAAATCGCCGAGCCAGTGATCGAGCGTCTCGACTGGCACGGCGGGCTGCGCGGCGGCGGCGGCGGCAAATGTCATCGCGATATATCCTCAGGCCCAGGGTTGCGGCGTGCCGAGCAACTGATTGCCCATGATCACCTTCAGCGTGTCGTCGGAGGGGCCCATCAGCGAGCCGGCGCGCGCGTCGCGGTAACAGCGCTCGACGAGGTGGCCGCGCTTGTAGCCACTGCCCCCGCAGACCTGCAGCGCGGTATGCGCGACATCGACCGCCATCTCGCTGGCGATGATCTTCAGTTCGGCCAGCTCGACGAAATAGGGGTCGTCGGGATTGTCGCGGATGATCTCGTCGAGCAGCCCGGCGGTGTTGAATTCGTTGAACAGGACCACCGCATTGTCCGACATCTGCGCGACCCGCAGCACGGTCGCGCGCGCCTGGTCGATCCGGCAGCGCATCTCGGCGGCATAGCGCTGCACCGTCTCGACGGTGGCGAGCGAGCGTTGCGTATCCGAATGGACGCGCCCCTTCACATGCGCGATCGCGCCATCGAAGGCGGCCGAGGCAAGCCCCAGATAACAGCTCGCCAGACCGACCAGGTAGATCGGCAGCGCATAGGCCATCATGAACGAAAAGCCCGTGGTCTCGCCGCCGAGCCGGGCGATCGGCGGGACGTGCACCTGGTTGAAGTGCAGCGGGCGGCTGCCATTGCCGCGCAGCCCCATGCCGTCCCAGGCGCCCTTGGGCTCGATCCCGGTCGCATCGCCATCGACCCAGAACATGCTGAGATCGGTCGCTCCGGCATCGGCATTGCCACGTGTCGGGACGAGGTAGAAATCGGCATGGCCCGCCGAGGTGCAGAACGACTTGAAGGAGTCGAGGATGAAGCCGTGGCCGTTCTTGCGCGCATGGCTGTCCATGTGCCATATCCGGTTGCCCGATCCCGGTTCGCTCATCGCGAACGCGCCGAGAAGCTCGCCGCGGACGATCGGGGCGATGAACCGCTCCACCTGTTCGGCATCGGCGAGCGCGCACAGCATCGGCAGAGTCGACTGGTGCATCGTGTAGATCATCGCGGTCGACACGCAGCCCTTGGCGAGCGCCTCGGTGACCAGCGCGGCGGTGACGATGTCCCCGCCGCCGCCACCCATCTCGGTCGGGATCATCAGCGCGAGCAGCCCCGATCGCTTCAGCGCGTCGATATTGGCGCTGGGGAAGACCCCGCCGTGATCGATCTCGGCCGCATTGGGGCGCAGCACCTCGCGCGCCAGCGTCTCCGCCTTGCGACACCAGCGTCCCTGCTCGCGCGTGAGCGCGATGCCGTCAAGATTGAGGGCGTTGGGCATATTTTTCCCCTTGGTCATGAAGGTTGTGCGTGCGGCGGGCGCGCCAGTCGGCGGGCTCGAGCGGGCGGCCGAAACTGGTTGGCGCGGCGATCCGGAAGCCCTGCCGCGCGCCCCAGCCGCGCAGGGCGCGAAGATAGTCGAGCGGTACGCCAAGTCCGATCGGCGCGGCGTTGAACCGACCTTCGAGCGCAAGGATCATCGGTTCGCACATGCACGCGAACGCGACCCCGGGTGCGAGGCCGAAGCGGATGCCCAGATCGGGCGCGCCGGGCACCGCGACCAGCCCGCCGTCTAGCACCAGCAGATCGGGCCGCGCGGTCGCGGTCGCGCGGCCGATGTTACGTGGCTGCGACACGTCGCACAGGATCGCGTTCGGGCGGAACAGTTCGGGTGCCAGGATCAGGTCCGGGCTGGAGGTCGCGGTAAAGACGAGGTCGCAGGCGGCGAGCGCGGCATGGTCCGCGGCAAGCTCGACATCGCCCGCGAGGATCAGCCAGTTGGCGACCGCGGCCGCATCCGCCCCGGTCCTGTCGTGATAGGCCAGCGCCCGGCGCGCCAGGTCGCCGCTCACCCCGTCGCGGCCCGCGATCAGCGCCGCGGCGATCGCCGCCGCCGCCGACCGCAGCCGCGCCAGACTGGCGCGCCGGTGCCCGGGATTGCCGACGAGCACGATCCGGCTGACGCGCTCGGCCATCAGATAGGCGAGACCGAGCCCGACCGACCCACCACCGCCGACGATCCCGACGACCGCCTTGTCCAGCGGACGGTCGAGCCGGTCGCACGCCGCCGCCATCGCATCGACCGCGGCGATCGCGGTATAGCTGTTGCCGGTCGTGACCGGCACCCCCGACCCGGCAAGGTCGCTGCCACCGCCGCACGCGATCGAGCAATAGCCGCCCAGCCCGACCACACCCGCGCCGGCGGTCCGCGCGAGCTCGGCCGCCGCGCGGATCGCCGCGAGCCCGCCGGCGCGGTCGCGTGCCAGCGCCAGCGCGGTCCAGGGGACGAGGATTATCGTACCGCACGCGGTGCGATCGCGCCCCTCGACCGACAGCGTGTTCGCGACGAACGGCGCGATCATGCCGCCGAGCCGGTCGGTCAGTTCGGTCAGCTGCGGCACGGAAAAGCGCGCGAGTGTGTCGTCGATCGCGGCAAAGCCCGCGGCGTCGAGCGGATGCGCGAGGAACGCCCAGGGTCGCGCGTCGTGCTTCGCGACGACGATCGACGGCGCCGACGGACGCGGCGGGGTCCGCGTCTGGCCGATGGCCGATCCCGACAGCGGCGCGTCGAGCAGGTGGTTGATCAGCGCCCCGCCATCCCCCGCCGCAAGCAGCCGTGCGACCTGCTCGACTGCGGCGACGATCAGGTCCGCCTCGGCCTCGGTCAGCGTCAGCGGCGGCTCGATCCGGACGACGTCGCTGCCGAGCAGCGTCGGTGCGACGCGGACGTGACAGACATTGAGGAGATAGCTCGCGACGAGCGGCGCGAGCATGGCCTGTTCGGCGAGGATATCGAGCAGGCCATGAGCGGCGGGCGCGGCGCGGCCCGCGGGCAGCCGCAGCCCGAGGAGATAGCCGCGACCGCGAACGCCCAGCCGGGCTGCCGGATAGCGATCCGCCACGGCGCGCAGCCCCGCTTCGAGCCGGGCGCCGCGTTCGGCCACCATATCGACGAGACGCCCGCCATCGGCCGTCAGCCGGGCGAGCGCGCCAAGGCCGACCCGGCAGGCGAGCCCGTTGCCGGCAAAGGTCGAGCTGTGCTTGCCCGCAAATGCCGCGCTGTGGCAGCCCGACGCATAGAGGACCGCGCCGATCGGTAGCACCCCGCCGCCGAGCGCCTTGGCAATCAGCAGAATGTCGGGCGCGACACATTCGACGTCGCAGGCGAACATCGCGCCGGTACGCCCGAGCCCGGTCTGGATCTCGTCGACGATCAGCAGCACACCGTGCGCCCGGCACAGGCTGGCCGCGGCGGCGAGATAGCCGCGCGGCGGCTCGACGATGCCCGCCTCGCCCTGGATCGGCTCGACGATGAACCCGGCATAGCGCGTCCCGGTCTCGGCAAGGACCCGCTCGAGCGCGGCGATGTCGCCGAACGGGACATAGTCGACGTCGAGGACGGGCGCGCCGAACGGCGCCTGGAACGTGTCGCGTCCGGTCACCGACAGCGCGCCGAAGGTCTTGCCGTGGAAGCCGTTGGTGGTCGAGAGGAAGCCCGGGCGTCCGGTCGCGGCGCGGGCGATCTTCAGGCCGATCTCGGTCGCCTCGGCGCCGCTGTTCGCAAAGCAGACGTGGCGCAGCCCGGGTGGTGCGATCGCCAGCAGCGCCTCGGCCAGGGCCCCGGCGGCGTCATTCATCGACGGCTGGACGAGGCTCGGCGCGGCAGCGGTACGCGCCGCGTCGAGCGCCTGCCATATCTCAGGCGGATTATGCCCGAACGGGAGCGCGCCGAATCCTGCAATCGCGTCGAGGATGCGCGTGCCGTCGTCCCATGTCAGCCAAGCGCCCGCACCGCTCGTGAACGGCCGGTCGAGCCGGAATCGGCGCAGCAATGCCCCGATCTCGGGATTGACCAGCGTTTCCCACGGATGACGCCCGGCCGTTGTCCCGGGCGGCGCGGCACGTTCGGCAGCGATCTCGGCGATGCTCCAGCCGCGCAGGAGGCGTTCGAGCGGCAGGTCGATCGTCATCTCCTGCTCGATCGCGGCGCGCAGGTCGGCAAGTTCGAGCGACCCGAGACCGAGCTGGTGCAACGGGCGCTCGACCGTGACGTGCAGATCCGGATCGCCGAGCAGCCGGCGGACATGGCGGACCAGCGTCGCGGTCAGCGCGTTGGCGTCGGGGCACGCCTTGGCGGGCAGCGCGACGCTTGCGCGAGCGGCGGGCGCGGACAAGTGCGTAGGCCACGCCG
The DNA here is from genome assembly GCF_014841795.1 of Sphingomonas sp. CFBP 13733. Lineage (NCBI taxonomy): Bacteria > Pseudomonadati > Pseudomonadota > Alphaproteobacteria > Sphingomonadales > Sphingomonadaceae > Sphingomonas > Sphingomonas sp. CFBP 13733. The sequence continues at coordinate 332,381 of NZ_JACYUP010000001.1, read as the reverse complement.
CGATCACCCCCTCCAGCCGCTGGTCACACCAGGCGTCGCGTACAGCCGCGCGGCGCAGCTTGCCGCTCGACGTCTTGGGCAGCGTGCGACGTCGCAGCAGGACGACGGAGCGGACCGCGATGCCGTGCGCGTCGGACACCGCGGTGCGCACTGCCGCGATCACGGTTTCGGGCGCATCGCTGCCCAGATCGGCAAAGACCTCGGCCGCGACGACCAGCGCATCGGTATCGCCCTCGACCGCAAAGGCCACGACATTGCCGGGGCGGACCGCGGCGTGCGCCGCCTCGACGGTCGCCTCGATATCGTGCGGCACGTGATTGGTCCCGGCGATGATGATCAGGTCCTTGAGCCGTCCCGTGACGACGAGCTCGCCTTGATCAAGAAACCCCGTGTCGCCGGTGCGCAGCCAGCGCGTCCCGGGCTCGCCCGCGATCTGCGCGCCGAACACCGCTTCGCTCTCCGCCGCACGGCCCCAATATCCGCCGGCGACGCTCGGGCCCGTCACCCAGATCTCGCCGGTGGATCCGAAGGACTGCCGCTCCCGAGTCTCCGGGTTCACGAGCGCGATGTGGTGGCCGGCCGCCGCTGTGCCGCAGGCCGCATAGGCCAGCGTGGGCGACGCTTCTCCGTCCGCGGCGGGCGCGCCGACCATCCGCGGCCCCCCTCCGGCGCGGGTGCCGCTGACGAACACGACGCTTTCGGCCAATCCGTAAAAGGGGCGCAGTGCCGCGGCGTCGAAGCCGACCGGCGCAAAGGCGGCGGCGAACCGGTCGACCGTCGCGCGCCGGACCGGCTCGGCGCCGCTGACAGCGATCCGCCAGTGCCGCAGGTCCAGCCCGTCGCGCTCGCCTGCGGCAACGTGACGTTGACACAGCTCATAGGCGAAATTGGGTGCGCCGCTCCAGACGCCGCGATGACGGGTCAGCGCGCGCAACCAGCGCACCGGCCGGTTGAGGAACGTCTGCGGGGCCATGAGCACGAGCGGATGGCCGCCATACAATGCGAACAGGATGCCGCCCGCCAGTCCCATGTCGTGGAAATGCGGGAGCCAGGTCACGCCCGGCGCACCCGCCGGCAAGTCCATCGCCGCGCCGATCGCCGCGAGGTTCGCAAGTGCCTGTGCGTGCGTGATCATCACGCCCTTGGGCATTCCCGTCGATCCCGACGTATATTGGAGATAGGCGATGTCGTCCGGCGATGGCAGGTCGCGCTGCCCCGGCGCGGGAAACGGCGGTCCGGATGGTCCGGCGGACACCGGGGGCAGCGCGTCGCTGGCGATCCATGTGACCCCCTCGCGAGACGCCGCCGCGGGCAACGCCGCGATGCGATCGCTGGTCGTCAGCGCGAGCCGGGGCGTACAGTCCGCAATCACCGCGGCGGTCGCGGCATAGGCCAGCGTGCCGATCGTCCCGCCGCGTGGGCAGGGCACCGGAACCGCGGTCATGCCGGCAAATCCCGTCGCGAAGAAGCCGATGATGAAGTCGAGCCCGGGGGGATAATAGAGCAGGACGCGGTCGCCGCGGCGGCCGTGCGCGAGCAGGTGCGAGGCGAGCGAGCGCGCGCGTGTTTCGAGCGCGGCGAGGTCGAGGATATCCTCGCTGCCGTCCTCGCATTCGAACCGGTACCCGGCGCCGGCCGCACCGCCCGGGGACGCCCTGGCGATGAGCAGCTCGACGAGGGTCGAGGCGCCGGTCACTGGCTTGCACCATGCGCGACCGGCTCGCCCGAGATCGTTTCGCGCAGGACGGCGCGACGCGTCTCGGCGATCTGATCGCGGACCCAGCGCACCGCGGGCGATAGCACGTCGCGCGCCGGTCGCGGGCGATAGCCGAGCTCGGCGCGGGCCTTGTCAGACACGACGAACCAGTAGCGGCTGAGATAGTCGAGCAAAACCGGCTCGATTGGCGGCGCCCGTCGGACAAGGCGGCACGCGACCACCGCGCTTCGCAGCAGCGCGAACGGCACGACGACCACGGGTCGGCGGACCGCGGCGATGTCGAGCATCAGCCGGACGATCTGTTCGATCGTCAGATTGTCGCCGCCCAGGATATAGCGCTCGCCGGCACCGCCCCGTGCGAGCGCGGCGACGATACCCGAAGCGACGTCGTCGACATGGACGACCGAGCTGCCGCCCCTCACCGCCAGTGCGGGCCAGCCACTGAGCACGTCGCGGATGCTGCCCGCGGTGATCCAGTCCTGATCGTCGGCGCCATAGGTTTCCGCCGGGCTGACGATCACCGTCTCGAGCGTACCGCCATTGTGGCGGAGGACCGCCTGTTCCGCCGCATGCTTGGCGACCGCATAGTCGAGCCCCGACTGGCCGAGCGTGAACCGGCTGCGCTCGTCGAGCGCGACGGGTTTGCGGGTGCCGTCGATCGCGGCCGTCGAGGAGACATAGACGAGCCGCCGGACACTGGTGTCGGCGAGTGCGGCGAGCAGTCTGAGCGTCCCCTGGTGGATGACGTCATGGACCGCCGGGCCGGTGATCTGGTCCCAGCCGCTCAGCCCGGCGAGATGAATGCAGGCATCACAGCCCTTGACCGCGCGGGCCAGGCTGAACGCATCGAAGAGATCGCCGCGCACCTGTTCGACCGCCAGTCCGCCGAGCCGACCGATCCGACGGTCGGAGCGGACGAGACAGCGGACCTGGTATCCGTGGTCGAGCAGCCGTCGCACGGTGCGGGCGCCGATGAAGCCGGTACTTCCCGTGACCAGAACCCTCACCGCGACCTCCCTCAGAGAATATCCCACAATACCCGGTTTATAGTCTGCGACATGGCGATGATGATCCGTAATGGAGCGCGGGATTATCAAGCTACTCCATTATGAATGATCGTCAGGCGACGATGGACTTCGCGGCATAATGGGCGAGCGCCATGACCGTCATCTGCAGATTTACGGTGATCGGCGACGGAATGATGCTGGCGTCGGCGATCCACAACTTGTCGATCCCATGGACGCGCATGTCGAGATCGACCACGCCCTGCGCCGGATCGGGATGGAGCACATTGCCACCCTGCAGATGCGCGGTCGTGATCTTGAGATATTGGAGTGGGCCGACCGCGCCGAAATAGGCGTCGAGCTCGGCGGGCGAATTGGCCCAGGTCGCATCGAACCGCGTCGAACAGACGCGGCGTGCGCCGGCGGCGAACATCGCCTGCCCCGCCGCCTTCATCCCCAGCGTCAGGCGATACCAGTCGTCATCGTCGAGCGCATAGGAGATGGTGTAGCCGCTCGACGAGAGATCGGCGTTGATGCTGCCATAGGCGTTCGCGCCGATCACCGGCACCGCCACTGCGACGTCGTTGTAGCGATCGAGCAGGCCCATGAAATCGGGACCCCATTGCGGGGCCTCCATCCCGAGCGATGACGGCGGTCCGAAGGCGGTCTCGATCACCATGCGCTCACGCGGCATTTCGATCGCATAGCCGACCTGGATCCCGCGGGCGCCATATTGGCGCGTCGCGAACTCGCCGAACACCGGGGTTCCCATATTGCCCGAGAAGCGCTTGCCGACGGTCCGCACGCCGGGCAGTGCGCCCGAAAAGCCGCTGCGGCGCAGGATCTTGGTCGAGGCAAAGGCACCCGCGGCGAGAACGATCCGATCGGCCTCGACCTGAAAGGCGGTGCCTGTGTCATCGCGCGCATAGGCGCCGCGGCACCGCTGCGCGCCCGGTTCGCCGTCGAGCATCAGACCCGTCACATGCGCGTCCGGGACCAGCAGCGCACCCGCCGCCACGAGCCTCGGCAAGGTCGTCTCGTTCATCGACTGTTTGGCGCCGAACCGGCATCCGGCATTGCACCGCCCGCACCCGATACAGTCGAGGATATTGCACTTTACCGTAGTCGCGGTCTGGCCGATCGCGGCAAATCCGTCCTTCAGCGTCTGCGCCATCGGCGACATCACCACCGGGTTGACGGGTCGGACGTTGAGCAGGTCGAGCATCGCGTTGTAGCTGGCATCGAGCCGGGCCCAGTCGAGCGTCACGCCGAAACGCTCCCAGCGCTTGACGACCACGTCGTGCCACCAGACGCCCTCGGGCTTCCAGGCGACCGAATTGTTGAGCAGCGTCCCGCCGCCGACCACGCGTCCCTGGACGAAGGTCGTCTTCTCGTCCGCAGACAAAGTGAAGCCGCCGTTCATGTACAGGGACGCGGCGGATTCCATCAGCTTGTCGGGCAGCGCGTCATTGGGAACCAGCGGCCCGGTCTCGAGGATCACGATCCGCGCCGACGGATCGGCCTGCTGGATGAAATAGGCGGCGGTGGCGCCCCCTGCCCCCGACCCGATGACGAGATAGGTCGTCGAACCGACCGGTTTGCGCGCGACCTCCGCCAGCGTTCGCCGGCGCTGCATCAACAGCGTCGAGGCGGGCGTACGCTGCGGGTCGGCGAGATCCGGCCCGCTTGGCGGGGTCCAGCTGCGTTGCTGGAACCGCTGATAGTCCAGGCCATTCCAGGTGCGGTCGAGGTCGAGATAGGCACCGCTCAGCAACGTCTTGACCGCGCCGATGACGATGATGTTCTTGATCAGCTGGTCTTCCTCGGCCGCGGCCTGCTCGCCGAGCCGCACGAACAGCGTGTCGACGACGCGGGCCCGGCCCGCCGCGGACCGAAAGACGACGCGGGCCCGGCCCGCCGCGGACCGAAAGCAGAAGACGATCCGCAAGACTTGGCTCCAGACCGGCAGGAACAGGCCGAGCAGCAGACGCGCAAGCGGCGAATAGGGCAGTTTTCGCGGAACCCAGAGCGGCATGACGAGCACGCTGAGCGCCGCCTGGACGAAGACCGCGCGCGTCATCATTTTCAACAGCCGGTCGAGTTCGCGCACCACCGCGCGACCGTCGGGATCGAGCAGGACATTGCCGGGATTGCGACCGATCAGCGCGACCGCGAACCGCTCGAGAAAGCCGCGGTTCGCACGCCAATACAGCCAGAGCACCGCCGCGATCACACGCTCGAGCACCGCACCCTCCCGCGCGTCTAGAGGCGACGCTTGCGCGTCGAGGGTGGGCCGGCCGGCGGGGGGCGGTCGCCGACGCGATCGGCGTCGTCCCCGGGCCCGCCCAGGCTCTCGTCGGACGCCGTGCCGTCCTCATGATCGCGCGGATCGGTGTCCTCGCGACCCAGATCGCGGTCGGCATCCTCCGCGTCGTCGAGCGCATTGTCATATTCATCCTGGAAACGCCGGCTGGACCGCGAGACGACGCTCGCGGCGCCCGCCAGCGCGTCGGATACGGCATGGGTGAAACCGGCCACCTCGTCCCCCGCCTCCTCGATCCGGTCGGCGTTCGAGCGGCGCGTCGCATAGGACGGCGACACCCGGTCGGGATCGCGCTCGGCATACTCGTCCTCCCGATCGAGGTCATCGCGATACGCCTCGTCACGGCGGCGGCTGGCGCGCGTGGCGCCGCCGAACAGGTCGAGCGCGACATTGCCAAGGATCGTGACCGCGCCCTTGAAGCTTTCGGCGTTCGCCGCGCTCCAGGCGCGCACCAATGCGTTGACGTCGTTCGCGACGCGATCGGCGACGCGATCGATCGTCTCGACATTCTCGGCAAAGTCACGCGGCGACCGCAGGTCGCGCCGGGATCGGACCCGCGCGCGCCTGACCAGCCGCTCATGCTGCACACGATCACGCCGGTCGCTGTCACCCTGATTTGGTTTGTCAGAACGGTTTGCCATGCCCAATCCTTTCGCGATTTGCAGATTAATGTATCTTGTACTTGCGCCCTGGTGATTTTGATTGGTTCTTGACTATCACGGATCTCGGCATAGTTTAACAAAGGCATTTGAGTACTATCTCCATTGCGGACTAGAACTTCGTCTGAAACCTCCGAAATGGAGCAAGACATGCCGGCGGCGGTCATCGACAGCGACGAAATCGGCGAGCGGCGCGGGGTATCGGCGGTCGGAGCCTGGCATCTGGTCGTGGCGATCGGCCGCGCGGCATGGCTGACGGCGCTTGCGATACGGCTGTTCTTCCGGCCCGCGGTACTGCACCTGCTCAAGCGCGACTCGACCGAGGCGGAGGTCGCGCGCGGGTTGCGGCGGCTGCTCGAAGCGGGGGGCGTGACCACCGTGAAGATCGGGCAGTATCTGGCGATACGGCGCGATCTGTTTTCCGCGCTGACGTGCGCGGAACTGTCCCGGCTGCTCGACGCCGTACCGCCGATGCCGGGCGATCGTGCGGCGGCGATCATCGCCGTCGAACTCGGCTCGCCGATCGCGACGTGGTTCGCCGCGTTCGATCCGGTACCGATCGGCGCCGCCTCGATCGCGCAGGTCCACCGCGCGCGGCTGCACGACGGCACCCGGGTCGCGGTCAAGATCCAGCGCGACGGCATCGTCGCGACGATGACCGCGGACTTCCGGCTGATCGCCGCCGCCGCGGCGCTGGCGGATCGGCTGGGGCTGTTTTCCGGCGTCGGCGCGCGGGCGCTGGTCGCCGAAATCGCCGCCTTCACGATGCGCGAGACCGATTTCCGGATCGAGGGCCGGACCGCGGATCGCATCGCCGCGGATCCCGAGCGCGGCGTCCGCATCCCGCGGATCCACTGGACGCTGAGCACGCGGCGCGTGCTGGTGATGGACCTGATCGTCGGCGTGCCGCTGGCACGCGTCATCGCGCGCGGCGGCGAGGCCAAACGCCTGCGGATCACGCCAGCGGTGATCGCCGAACGACTGTGCGAGGCGTTTCTCCGCCAACTGTTCGTCACCGGCTTCTTTCACGGCGACCCGCATCCGGGGAACGTCATGATCCAACGCGGCGGGGAAATCGCGCTGATCGATTTCGGCATCTTTGGCGAGATCTCGGGCGCGGACCGGCTGACGCTGGCGGCCTATGTCGAGAATCTGGCGCTTGGCCGGATCGAGGCGGCGTTCGACTGCTATGCGGCGCTCGTCACCCTCGCGCCGACGACCGATGTCACAGCCTATCGGAGCGCGACGCAGGCGATCCTGCGTGGCTGGCACGAGGCCGCGACCGATCCGGCGACCCCGGTGGAGCGCCAGCTGACGGCCTATTACCAAGGCCTGATGTTCGAGGTGATGCGGCGGCACCGGGTCCGGCTGGCGCCCGAGCATCTCCTGTTCTGGCGCGCGCTCGGCCTGCTCGATTCGACCGCGCATCAGCTGCCGGGGCGGTTCGACCTGCTGGCGGCGGTGCGCCGCTTCTTTGCAGATATCCGCCCGGGCATCGGCGTGCGCGGCGCGTCCGCGGTCGGCGGCCTCGTCGACTATGTCCGCCTGACACGGGGGGAGGCCGCGCGCGCCGTGGCGGCGGTGACGCGACGTCCGGCGATCCCGATCGTCGCGCGGCTGCCGGGTGGCGACGATGCCCGCGCGGTCGCGCTCCCGCTGGCCGCGGTCGCGCTGGCGCTGCATGCCGCCGCCTTGCCCCATGGAACCGCGGCCGGCGTGGTTGCGGGCGCGGCGGCGCTCGTCGCGGTCGGCGGCGTGCGTGCGCTATGGACCGGGGGCTGATCGCGTGGCGGCGACCGCGCAGCAGGCCGCGGTGCGGCTCGCCCGGCTGGGCCACGGCGGGGTGCGTCTCTCGCAGCTGATGGCGCTGCGGATCGATCTGTTCGACCGCGAGACGAACCGGGCGCTCACGCTGCGCCACCCCGTCGAGGTCCGACCGCCGGCCCTGGCCCTCGCGCTTATCGCGACGGAGCTCGACCAGACGCTCGACGCGATCCTGCCGGTCTGGAACGCCAGTTCGACCGGGAGCAATCCGTTATGCTGGACCGCGTTCGGTCGGCGTGCGGACGGGCGCGACGTCCTCCTGCGCGTCGCCCTGCCCGAACGCGCGCCCGACGGCGAGGCGATCGACGCCGCGATCGCCATCGTCACCCAGCTGCTTCGACCCGGTGTCGATCGCGAACACGCGGCGACGTCGCTGGCGCGGGATCTGCACCGCTGGATTGCCGCCGATCTCGACATTCCCGGGCACCGGCGCCGGATGCTCGCGTGGCGACGTCGAGCGTTGACGCGGACCGGAGTCGTCGTCCCGCGGATCTGTACGCCCGACGCCGCGCATGTGATCGGCGTCACGCCGCTGGCCGGGCTGCCCCTCCCCCAGGTCGAACAGCTCGTCGCGCGCAACGACGTGGCGGCGCTGGACCGGCACGACATCGACGCGCCGACCGCGGCGCAACGGCTCATCGAGGCGGGACTGGAACGGCTCTTCATTCATCACGAAGCGCCGGTCGACCCGCGCCCCGCATCGCTGCTCATCCTGCCCGAAAGCCGGATCGGCCTGGGCGATCTCGGCGCCGCCGAGCCATTGTCGCGCGCGCTTCAGCAGGCGCTGCCCCGGTTCGTCCGCGCGCTGCTGTCGGGCGATCCGGCGCGACTGTCCAGCGAGGCAGTGGCGCTGTTCGAGGCGGGGCCGGTGGCGGATGCCGCGGCCTATGCGCGTCACGTCACGACGCTGGAGCGGAGGATGCGGGATCGGCGCGACGGCACGTGGTTCGAGCGCGCGCTGGCCGACGGGCTTGCTGCCGCGGGTAGATGCGGTTTTCGTGTGCCCGCCGATCTTCTGGCGGCGCTGCGCTGGATGACCGCTCTTGCCGCCAGCGCCTGCCGGCTCGACCCGGCGGTCGACCTTGCCGCGATAACCCAGCGTTTCATGATGCGGCGGAGCATCGAGACACTGTTCGAAGCACCCGACAGCCATGCGATCGCGGTCGGGCTGCTCGACGAAATCGAACCGCTCGCGACGCTGCCCCGCCGGCTCGACCAGCTTCTGTCACAGGCGACCGCGCCGCAATACCGCGTGCCGGTCGATCTGCGCGAACCGCCGGCCGACCGCGCGGTACGGCGGGATCAGCGGCGGCTGATCGGCGTCGCGATCTTCTGGGTCGGCTGTGCGGTGCTGCTGCTGGTGCCGCATCCAGCCGCCGATCGCTGGCCGGCATGGGCGTCGACCGCGCTGACGGCCACGCTCTGGAGCCTGGCAGCGCTCAGCGCGACGGGCTTCGTCCAGCTCTGGCGGCGGTCGGTGTGAGCGCGTTCGGCGAGGCCGCGTGCGCCGCCGAACAGGCCGGCAGCACAGCGCTGGCGGCGATGCTGCGCGCGAGTGCCTCGCTGCTGGCCGGTGACAACGAGTCTGCCGCCCTGCCGCGCGACGTCGTCATGCGTCTCCACCGCGATGCGTGGGAGATGCAGGCCCGGCTGTCGCAGGTCGCCGCGGTGCCGGGTATCGATGCGGCATTCGGCGATGTCGTGCTCCTCGCGCGCGACCTTGGCGAACGTCTGGTTGCGCTGATCGCGCTGGTCGACACGCTCGTCGACGAAGCCGAGCGGCTGCACGGCACGCAGGCGGGCCGGGGTCGCTACAAGCGCCAGCAGGTCAAGGCCGCGCTCCTCTATGCCGCGCGGCGCGGCGGGTACGACATTCCCTGGGTCCCGAGCCTGCTCGAACCGGCGGTGTTCTCGCTCGGCGCGGACCTGCTGATCGATTTTACGGTGGCGCACGTCAACCAGAACGCGCTGTGGGACACGGACCGGCTCGCCGGCGCGCGGCTCGGCATCGGCGCGCGGATCGCGAGCCCGCCGCTGCTGCTGCTGCGCCAGCTTCTCGACCGCGCGGCCGCATGGCTCGCCGGACTGGCATGGCGACTCGTGCTCGGCGCGAACCAGCTCTCGCCCGGGCTGCGCGTGATCGTCGACCGTGTCGCGAGCCGGGATGCGGGGGTGCTTGCCGCGGTGGCCGAATTGCGGACGCTGATCACGGACAATCCGGGCTTGGTGCGCAGCCTCGCCTCGGTCTTCGCGATCGGCACGCAGCAGGCGGAGGTGTTCGTCCATCTGTCGGGCGCAGAAGCAAGCCTATGTCCGCGCGCTCGTCATGATCGTCCTGCGCCAGCATGGGCTGGCGGGCCGATCCGTACTGCTAGACCGGATCATCGAACAGGTCGTGACGGTCGGGATCGACGCGACGGTGGAGATCTTCAACCGGCGCGGTGGCTTCCGCCGCGCGTGAGGGCGACCGCCGGACGGGCGCGGCGCCGACTGGGATATCTACCCAGTGTACTGGTCCTTTCCGATCACGCGGCGGTGGCGCTGACGGCCTAAGATCGCGGCGACGACCATTGAGAAAAGCAGGACGATGACGGATCAGGACGACGACCGGCCGCCGCAGACCGGGGGGGGCGGAGAGGCCGCCTATTTTCACGCGCGTGCCGACTGGCATGAGCGGCGCGCCAGCGTGGCGACCGATGCCAGCACGGTGACGCTGCATCGCCGGTTCGCGCGATTGTACCGGGCGCGGGCGGCCGATCCTCTAGTATATGAGTACCCATGATTAGCGCATAAATACCAGGAACTTACGTCCCGTTTCACGCTTTATGCGTCCGATCCGGAAGCAGTTGCGCTACTGGAATGTCGGGAGCCCGATCATGAAAAGCCTGTCTGCGACGATCGCCTCGCTTGCGTTGATGACGGGAGTCGTCGGCTGTGCGGCACCGGCGACGCGGATATCGTCGGGGTTGCAGCGCTACGGGCTCGACGCGCCGCGCGCGGATTGCGTCGGCGAGCGGCTCCAGTCGCGCCTGTCGCTCGGGCAGCTCCAGCGGCTCGGCAAGGCGGCCGCGGCGTATCGGCAGAACGACACGACGCCGGGGGCGCTGACGCCGTCCGACCTGATCCGTGTCGCCTCCGAACTGCGCGATCCGGCGATCGCGCTCGAGGTCGGCAAGGCCGCGGCGGCATGCCGTGTCCTGCCCTGAGCCGAATTGACGTTTCCCCACTTTCGAGAAGGACAAGACGATGAACAAGGACGAATTCCAGGGCGGCGCACGCTATGTCGGCGGCAAGGTCGAAAAGACGATCGGCGATACCGTCAGCAGCCGTGACTGGCAGGTCGACGGCGTCGTCGATCAGGTCGCAGGCGGCGCACAGAATCTCTATGGCCGCGCGAAGTCCGCGGTCGCCGATGCGGTCGATGGCGCCCCGGAGCTCGCCGACAAGCTCGGCAGCGACGCCCGCGAGGCCGCCGACCGTGCCGGCCAGCTGGCGCGCCAGGGCGCGCGGACCGTGCAGGAATCCGCCGAGGACGCACCGTTGCTCTGGGCACTCGGCGCCGCCGCGATCGGCTATGGCCTGGCCTGGCTCGTCCACGGCCAGCGCGACTGATCCGATGACCGCCGCCCCCGCCCTCAAGTCGCTCCGCGACTCCGCCGATCTGCGCCATCTGCGCCAGATCATCGCGGGGCTCGACGAGGGCGTGATCCTGATCGATCCGGACCAGTCGATCCTGTGGGCGAACGCTGCGGCGCTCGCGATGCACGGGGTCGATGCGGTCGAGGATCTGGGGGCGACGGTCGACGCCTATCGCGCGAAGTTCCAGCTGCGCTATCGCAACAACCACCGGTTGGGCGACGATGACTATCCGATCGAGCGCGTCGTGTCGGGCGAGGCGTTTTCGCAGGTGGTGGTCGAGGTGGCGGTCGCGGGCGAGGACAGCCCACGCTGGGTCCATCAGGTCCGCAGCCTCGTCCTGACCGATGACCAGGACGAGCCTGAATGCCTCGTCCTGGTCATTCAGGACGTCTCGGCGCAGTTCGAGGCGGAGGACCGTTTCGAGCAATCGTTCAACGCGAACCCCGCGCCCGCGCTGATCTGCCGGCTGTGCGATCTGAAGTTCGTGAAGGTCAATCAGGGTTTTCTCGACATGACGGGGCATGAACGCGACGGGGTCCTCGCGCGCACGCTCTACGATCTCGACATCCTCGCGCATGCCGACAAGCGCGACGTGGCGAAGCAGCGGCTGTGCGAGGGGCGGACGATCCCGCAGATGGAGGCCGAACTCGACCTGCCCGAAGGCGGCACCAAGCTGGTGATCGTCGCAGGCCAGCCGATCGATCTGGCCGAGCAACCGTGCATGCTGTTCACCTTCGCGGACCTCGAACCGCGGCGCAAGGCGGAGACCGCGCTGCGCCACAGCGAGGACCGGTTCACGCGCACCTTCTCGCTCGCGCCGGTCGCGCTGGCGATCGGCACGCGCGACGGCCACCGGCTGTGCGACGTCAACGAGGCGTTCACCGAGCTGACCGGCTATACGGCGGCGGACATCGTCGACCAGCCGCTTGGGGTCGTCGATCTGTGGGAGACCGGTGCGATCCAGCACGAGATCGAGGGCGAGATCGCCGCCGACCGGCCGATCCGCGACCGCGAGCTTCGCCTGCGGCTCAAATCGGGTCAGGTGATCGACGGGATCGTCTCGAGCGAGCCGATCCAGCTCGGCGGCGAACCGTGCATGCTGTGGGCGATGCGCGACATCAGCACGCGCAAGGCATCCGAGCGCGAGCTGGTCCATGCGATCGAGGCGGTGATGCAGGATACGAGCTGGCTCAGCCGGTCGATCATGGAGAAGCTCGCGCGGATCCGGACGCCGCAGGCCGATCCGGTCGGCGTCGGGCTCGACGAGCTCACTCCGCGCGAGCGCGAGGTGTTGGCGCTGATCTGTCGCGGGCTCGACGACAAGTCGATCGCGCGGACGCTCGACGTCTCGGGCAACACCGTGCGCAATCACGTCGCGCGGATCTATTCGAAGATCGGGGTCAACCGCCGCAACGCCGCCGCCGCCTGGGCGCGCGCGCGCGGCTTCGACGGAGACTCGCTGCCCGCGCGTCATCCGGCCGACGCAGCAAGCAAGGAGGTCGCAGCATGACCGACGACACGACACCCGGCGGCAAGGCTGGCAGCAAGACCGGACGCGCACGCCAGGCCAAGGGCTCCGTCCAGGAGGCGATCGGCAAGATCATCGGCGACCCCGGTGTCGAACGCAGCGGCCGCCGCGAAAGCAAGGCCGGCGCGAAGCAGGCCCAGGCCGAGCCGCATGAAACGGATCATTCCATCGACCGCGACGGCGCCGACTGACGCCGTCGCGGGCACATTATTCAACAGGAGCATCTATGACGATCACCACGACACCCGGCGTTCTGCCGGCCGACGACCTGCGTCTTGCGAAGACGCCCAGCCGCATATCCTGGGGGGCGATCTTTGCGGGCGTCGTCCTCGCGATCGCGGTCCAGCTCGTGCTGGGCATTCTCGGCACGGGCATCGGCCTGACGCTGGTCGACCCGGTCGAGGGGACCACGCCGGGCGCTGCGGGCTTCGGCATCAGTGCCGGGCTGTACTGGGTCGTCACGACGATCATCGCGCTCGGTGCGGGCGGATATGCTGCGGCACGCATCGCCGGCGTGCATGACCGGTTCGACGGGCTCGTCCACGGTCTCGTGGTCTGGGGCGTGACGCTGATCCTGACGCTGTACCTGCTGACCTCGGCGGTCGGCGGGATCATCGGCGGCGCCTTCCGTACCGTCGGCTCGGTCGCGACCGCGGCCGGCACCGGAATCGGGGCTGCCGCGCCCAAGGTTGCCGACGTCGCCGGCGTCGACACGGGCGACGTCCGCGAAGAGGCGGCCGCCTATCTGTCGGACGCACCGTCGGATCCTGCTCAGATGACGTCGGAACAGGCTCAGAAGGAAGTCGCCAAGCAGCTTCCCGCGCTCGCCCGCGGCGGGCCGGACGGCGCGCGTGCCGAGAGCCGCATCGTCGACATCGTCGCCGCGCAGCGCAAGATCGCGCGTCCCGAAGCCCAGGCTCAGGTAACGCGCGCCAAGGCACAGTTCGTCAAGACCAAGGACGAGACGATCGCGACCGCCAAGTCGGCGACCGACACCGCCGCCGGCGCCGCTGCGGGCACGTCGTTCATGGTGGTGATCGCGATGCTGATCGGTGCCGCCTCCGCAGGGGCCGGCGCGACCGCCGCGACGCGTCGCCGCATCTGATCGCGATACGCCGAGCCTATCTCGGGCGCTGCCGGATCCTCCGGCGGCGCCTTTTTTTTGGCCGGCGCGCTGCCGTGCCATGACCTTGGCCGCGGAATTGATTCCGATAGCGGAATGGTTGCGGCCCCCCGACCGCGCCGCGCTTTGTCCCTCTCGAGAAGTCAGCAGTTTCGAAGGTCGTCGACGTGCCCGCTGGGACCGTTGGCGCCGCCGCGCCGCTGACCCGCACAGGAGGATGAAGCATGGACGTACACGTCATCTCGAAAGCAACCGGGGCCGTCACGCGCGTATCGGGAGAGGCCGTGAGCCTCGATGCGCCGAGCGTCGTCCGGCTCGACCTTGCCCGCTCCGAAGTCGCGGGGTTCGAGCGTGAGGGCAATGCGCTCATCGTCCGGCTGACCAATGGCGACCATGTTGAGGTCGCCAATTTCCATCCTGAAGATGCCGGGGTCGCACCGCATGATCTCGTCCTGAACGAACCAGGCGGCACCATGTGGCAGGCGCGCGTCGCGCCGGGCACGCCGCGCTTCGTCCCGCTGGAGGATCCCGAGGATCTGGTCGCGGCGGCGGGCGGCGGCGGTGGGGGTTCGCTCGCGCTGCCCGCTGCCCTGCTGGGCGGGGTGGTCGCGGCAGGCGGCGCGGCGGCGGCACTGGGCGGCGGCGGCGGCTCGGATACCCCCGCGACCCAGCCTGATCCGGCCACCCCACCGGTGACGACCCCGCCCGTCATCACCCCGCCCGACACGACACCCCCCGCCGCTCCGAGCGTCACGATCGCAGGTGACGGCACGGCCGTCACCGGGCTCGGCGAGGCCGGCGCGACGGTGACAGTGCGTGATGCTGCTGGCGCCGTGATCGCAAGCGTCGTCGTGGCAGTGGACGGCAGCTTTACGACGCCGCTGTCACCCGCTCAGTCCAACGGCGGCAGCCTTGCCGTCACGCAGACCGACGCAGCGGGCAATGTCTCCCCCGCCGTGCAGGTCGCTGCGCCCGATACCACCGCACCTGGCGCGCCCGAGGCAGCGATAGACGCTGGTGGTGCGACCGTCACCGGGCGCGGCGAAGCGGGCGCGACCGTCACGGTTCGCGATTCTGCCGGCACCGTAATCGGAACCGTTGTCGTGGCGGCGGACGGCAGCTTCACTGCCTCGCTGTCGCCCGCGCAGGCGAATGGCGGCAGCCTTGCCGTCACGCAGACCGACGCAGCGGGCAATGCCTCCCCCGCCGTGCAAGTCGCTGCGCCCGATACCACCGCACCCGCCGCGCCCGAGGCGGCGATCGATGCTGGTGGCGCGACGATCACCGGTCGGGGCGAGGCGGGCGCGACCGTCACGGTGCGTGATGCTGCGGGCATTGTGATCGCAAGCGTCGTCGTGGCAGCAGACGGCAGCTTCGCTGCGCCACTGTTCCCGGCGCAAGCTAATGGCGGCAGCCTTGCCGTCACGCAGACCGACGTTGCCGGCAATGTCTCCCCCGCCGTGCAGGTCGCTGCGCCCGATACCACCGCACCTGGCGCGCCCGAGGCGGTGATCGACGCCGGTGGTGCGACCGTCACCGGGCGCGGCGAAGCGGGCGCGACCGTCACGGTCCGCGACGCTGCGGGCATTGTGATCGCCAGCGTCGTGGTGGCGGCTGACGGCAGCTTTACTACGCCGCTGTCGCCCGCGCAGGCGAGTGGCGGCAGCCTCGCCGTCACACAGACCGATGCTGCGGGTAATGTCTCCGCTGCGATGCAGATCGCGTCGCCCGACCTCACCGCGCCGGTGACCCCCGCCGTTGCGGTGAACGGCGACGGGACGCTGCTCAGCGGGATCGGAGAGCCGGGCGCGACCGTGACGGTGACCGACGCCAATGGCGTGGTGATCGGCACCGCGACCGCCGGGACGGACGGCGGCTTTGCGGTGCCGCTGTCGCCGGCGCAGACCAATGGCGAGACGCTGGGCGTCAGTCAGGCGGATGCGGCGGGCAATGCCTCGCCCGTGGTCGGGGTCGTTGCCCCCGACCTCACCGCGCCGGCAGCACCGACGATCGCGCTCGACGGCACCGGCACGATCGCGACCGGTACGGGCGAGCCGGGTGCGACCGTCACCATCACCGGCGAGGGCGGCGTTGTGCTCGGAAGCGGAAGCGTCGACGCCGGCGGACGCTATGAAATCACGCTGCGTTCGGCGCAGACCGATGGCGAACGGGTCGAGGCGGTCCAGAGCGACGCCGCGGGCAATGTGTCGGGCAATGCGAGCACGATCGCGCCCGACTTCACCGCGCCCGCGCAGCCGGTCGCCGCGATCAACGGGGACGGTACGCTGGTGACGGGGACGGGCGAACCCGGCGCGCAGATCCTGGTCCGCGACCTTGCCGGCACCACGATCGGCACCGCGCAGGTCGGGGTCGACGGGCAATATAGCGTGCTGCTCGACCCGGCACAGGCGAATGGCCAACGGCTCAACGTGATCCAGACGGACGCCGCAGGCAATGCCGCGTCCCCACTGTCGCTGATCGCCCCCGACGTGACCGCGCCGGCGGCCCCAGCCGCCACAATCGATGCGACAGGGACAATCGTGAGCGGCAGCGGCGAGCCCGGTGCCCGGATCTCGGTCCGCGACGCCACCGATACCGAGATCGGCGCGGCGATCGTCGATGCGCGCGGCAAATACGATGTCGTGCTCGTCCCGCCGCAGATCGACAGCCAGCTGATCTCGGTCGTGCAGGCGGATGCCGCGGGCAATGTCTCGACCGCCACCGCGCTGATCGCACCCGACCAGACTGCGCCGGTCGCGCCGACTGCGACGGTCGCCGCCGATGGTGCAAGCCTGACCGGGACCGGAGAAGCGGGTGCGACGCTGACGGTGCGCAGCCCGGTCGGGGCGGTGATCGGCACGGTCATCGTCGCGGGCAATGGCAGTTATACCGTCCCGCTGACGCCGCCGCAGATCGACGGGGAGACGCTGAGCGTGCGGCAGGTCGATGGCGCGGGCAATGCCTCGCCCGAGGTGACCGCCGTCGCGCCCGACCTGGTCGCTGATCTCGGCCCCGATGCACCGACCGCGACGATCGCCATCGACGGCAGCGCCGTGACGGGGAGCGCGGTGGCGGGCGCGACGGTCACGCTGTTCGATGCCGATGGCGTGGTGATCGCGACGGGTCTCGCCGCGGGCGACGGACAGTATAGCATCGCGCTCGTCCCTGCGCTGCGTGACGGCGAGACGATCCGCGTGACGCAGACCGACGGGGACGGCAATGTCTCGCCCCCCGCGACCGCGATCGCGCCCGACCTGACCGCGCCCGACGCCCCCAGCGCGGTGCTCGACCAGACGGGTACGGCCCTGACCGGGACGGGCGACGCCGGCGCGGCGATCACGGTACGCGATGCCGACGGTACCGTGATCGGCACCGCGACCGCGAATGCCGCCGGGGCCGTTGCGGTGATCCTTGATCCTGCGCAGCGCGATGGCGGGACGCTTGCGGTGACGCAGGCGGATGCCGCCGGAAATGTCTCGGCCCCCGCGCTGATCGCAGTGCCCGACGTCACCGCCCCTGCAGCGCCGACGGCGACCGTCGAGGGCGATGGCAGCCTGCTCGTCGGCACGGGCGAGGCCGGTACGATCGTCACCGTGCGCGATCCATCCGGCACCGCGATCGGTACCGCGACCGTCGCCGCCGATGGCGGTTTCCGTATCGTGCTCGACCCCGTCCAGGCGGATGGCGAGACGCTGAGCGTGACGCTGACCGACGGGGCGGGCAATGTGTCCGCACCCGCCACCGCGATCGCCCCCGACATCACCGCGCCGGGCGTGCCGACCGCGACGATCAGCGGGGACGGTTCGGTCGTCACCGGATCAGGCCAGGTCGGCGCCACCGTGACCGTCACCGCGCCCGGCGGAGCGACGCTTGGGACCGCCATCGTCGCCGCCGACGGCGCCTATGCCGTCGCTCTCGTCCCCCCGCAGCTTGACGGCGAGGCGCTGTCGGTCGTTCAAGCCGACCGTGCGGGGAATGTCTCGGCCCCGGTGGGTCTGCTGGCCCCTGATACCACCGCACCCGACGCCCCCACCGCGACGATCAGCGGCGATGGCAGTCTTGCGACGGGTACCGGCGCCCCGGGTGCGACGATCAGCGTCACCAACGCAGCGGGCATCGTGATCGGTACCGCGATCGTCGCAGAGGACCGGAGCTATGCCGCAACGCTGACCCCGGCGCAGGCCAATGGCGAGAGGCTCGGCGTGACGCAGGCCGACGCGGCGGGCAATGTCTCCGTGTCGACCGGCGTGACCGCCCCGGACATCACCGCGCCGCCTGCGCCCGTCGCGATGCTCGACGCGAGCGGATCGGTCGTCATGGGCACCGGCGAGCCCGGCGCGACGCTGACGGTACGCGATGCCGCCGGCACGGTGCTGGGGTCCGCGATCGTCACCGCGCAAGGCGATTATAGCGTCACGCTCGCGACGCCGCAGATCGACCGCCAGACACTCAGCGTGTCGCAGGCCGATGCCGCGGGCAATCCGTCGCCCGCAACCACACTGACCGCGCCCGACCTGACCGCGCCGGCCGCGCCGCTGGCCACCGTCGCGCCTGATGGACTCACGCTCACCGGTACGGGCGAGGCGGGAGCGACGGTGACCGTCCGCGATCCGCTGGGCCGCGTGCTGGGTCAGGCCGTCGTCCAGGGCGACGGCACCTATACGGTGCCGCTCGATCCGGCGCAGACCAACGGCGAAGTGCTGGGGGTCGACCAGCGGGACGTTGCCGGAAACGGCTCGCCCATCGTGACCGCGACCGCACCGGACCTCGTTGCGGACACCACGCCCGATGCGCCGAGCGCCGCGGTCGACCCGGATGGCGCTGCGGTGGCGGGGACGGCAAATGCGAGTGCCGCGATCATCGTCTATGACGCGGTCGGGACGATCATCGGCACCGGGGTCGCCGGGCCGGACGGAAGCTACCGTGTCGCGCTCGTCCCCGGCCGGATCGACGGCGAGACGGTCCGTGTCACGCAGACCGACGCGGACGGCGACGTCTCGCCGCCCGCCACCGCGGTCGCGCCCGACCTGACCGCCCCCGCCGCCCCCACGGCAATGCTCGATCTGACGGGAAGCGTCGTCACGGGCACGGGCGAGCCGGGCGCGACGATCACGATCCGCGCGGCCGACACGACCAGTCTGGGCACCGCGATCGTCGGCGCGAACGGCGCCTATGCGGTGACGCTGACGCCCGCGCAGACCGATGGCCAGACGCTGGCCGCGACACAGGCTGACGCTGCGGGCAATGTCTCGGCGCCGATTGCGCTGGTTGCGCCCGATTACACCGCCCCCGCCCTGCCCGTCGTAACGATCGCACCGGACGGCAGCACGGCGACCGGGATCGGCGAGCCCGGGGCGACCGTGACGATCCGTCTCGGTGCCGTCATCCTGGGCACTGCGCAGGTGGCCGCCGATGGCAGCTACACCGCGCAGCTGAGCCCTGCGCCGGTCAATGGCGAGACGCTGTCGGCGAGCCAGGCCGATCCCACCGGCAATGTCTCGGCCGTCGCGACCGTCGCGGCGCCCGACATCACCGCCCCGCCGCCGCCGATCATCTCCGCGATCACCAATGACGGCACGACGCTGACCGGGACGGGCGAGGTCGGCGCACGGGTCGAGGTCCGCGGTCCCGATGCCACGCTGATCGGCGTCGCGACCGTCGATGCCGATGGTCGGTACACGGTCACGCTGGCGCCGGCACAGGCGGCGGGCGGGACGTTGAGCGTCACCCAGGCCGATGCCACGGGGAATGTCTCGACCCCGGCCAGCATCGCCGCGCCGTTCGACATCGCCGCGTTCGGCAATGTCGACGCCGCCGGACTCGATCTCCTGCCGACCACGGCCCCGGTCGATCTGGGAAGCGCCCGCTATCTCGCCCTTGTCTCGCTGGGCCTCGTCAACCTCGACGCCGAGGTGCTCGCGGTTCGCAACGTTCGCTTCTCGGTGGCGGAGGGCCACAGCCTGGATGCACGGTTCACCTATGACGCGGCGGCAACGATCGGCGCCGCCAGCGACTATGCGGTGGTCGTGCAGCGGCTGGTGGGGACACAGTGGGTCGCGGTCACCGGCAGCGGGCCGGCCTCGCTGCTCGAGATCGGCCTGCTCAACGGCAATCTCAGCGCGACCGAGACGCTGGGGCCGGGCGTCTACCGGGCGTTCCTGACCTTTCAGGGGACGGCGGGTGTCGGGCTGCTCGGCGATCTGTCGGTTGCCGGGATCGATTCGGACTTCACTGATATTGCCGGTGCAACGCCGATCGCGGCGAGCGGCAACGTTATCACCGACGCGGGCCCGGGTGGCGAGATCGACGTCACGGGCCCCGGAACCCGCGTCGCCAGCGTCACGGTCAACGGCGTGACGACCGACGTCGGACCGGACGGGAGCAGCGTCACCGGCACCTGGGGCAGCCTGAGAATCAACCCCGACGGCAGCTACAGCTACACCCCCGTCGCGAATGCCGGCGCGATCGGGCGGACCGAGACCTTTACCTACACGCTGGTCGACCCGACCGACGGCGAGCGTGAAACCGCGACGCTGACGATCGCGATCGGCAGCCCGGACATCACCGGCGCACCGCTTGCGGTCGCCGACCAGGCATTTGCCGACGTGACGTTCCAGAACGTCGTCACCACGCTGCCGCCCGCACAGGCGTTCGACTTCACGTCGACCGGGGCGATCCTGACGGGGCAAGCCACCGGCACGGGCACTGGCAGTTTCACCGTCGCCCCCGCCGCGGTGTCGGATATCACGATCGTCGCCGCACGAACGGGTGGGCTGCTCTCCGTACTGCCGGCCTATACCGTCAGCGTGCGCAACGCCGAGGGAGTCGTCGTTCGCACCGGCACCATCAATACGGCGTTGAACCTGGGGCTCGGCGGCGTCGCGACCTTCACCTTCGACGACCTGCCCAGCGGCAGCTATTCCTACCAGGTCAGCAGCAACGCGCCGCTTAGCGTCGGGAGTTACAGCACCACGGTCTCGCTCGGCTCGAGCACCTTGTTCCTCAACGACTACACGCTGGCGACGCGCGAGACCGCGACGGGCAATCTGCTCGACAATGACACGACCAATACCAGCTTCGCGGCGATCCGCGTCGATCGCGGCAGCGGATTTGCCGAGATCGGCGAAACCCCGGTCACGCTGACCGGCCGATATGGCACGCTGCAAATCGATGAGACCGGGGGCTATGCCTATCAGCCCAGCGCGACGCTCGGCTTCTCCGCGGTCGATCTCACCGACAGCTTCACCTATCAGCTCGTCCAGCCCAATGGCGTGCTGTCCACCGCGACGCTGACCGTGACGATCGACGTGCCCGGCGACGGACCTGCCGCTGCGGCGGGCTTCGCATCGGTAGCATCGGACGCGAGCGGTTTCGCGGAGCTGACCGCCCTGGTGGAGGCCGGGGACCTCGACGTCATCCCGCTCGACGCGCTGACGGTACAGAGCATCGAATCGGGCGCGTTCGCGGCGGCCGGACCGGTGATCGGGCTCGCCACCTATGATCTGTTCGAGGGTCAGGGCGAGTTGGAGGACGTGCTGTCACAGTATCTTGCAGCAGAACCGCAAGCATCGATCGGAGAAGAGCCCGATACGGTTTCGTTCGATCCGATCGTCGTCACGGAAATCGCCACCGTCGTCGATCCGTTCGACTACCTCGCCACTATCCCGGATCAGGACCAGAACGGAATAGTCACCAGTCATGTTGTATAAGAATTCGAAACTGGTCTTTTCTAGAACCATTTCAGCAACTTAAAGACCGTTTACTCTATACGTTTCGTTAAGCACCCCTGTCCTTTGCTGGTGCCAGCAGAGGACAGGGACGCGATGATCACTTCCACTATGAGCGCGATGCGATCGCTGGCCGCGGGCGTCCTATTGGCGGCTGTACCGTGCAACGCCGGGCAAGCGGTCGACACCCCTGGCCCCGCGACGCCGGGTCCGGTGACGCTCGAAACCGCGGCACGCGAAGCGGTCGCCTGGCATCCGTCGTTGACCGAGGCAGCGGGCGCGCTGGCGGCGCGCGGCGAGGAGGTGAAGGCGGCACGCGCGGGCTATCTCCCCACCGTCAGCGCCGGGATCGGCAGCGGGTTTGACAGTCGCGTATCGGGCACCCTGCGGCCGCGACCCCAATTGGGTGCATCACAGATGCTGTTCGATTTCGGCAAGGTGTCGAGCGAGCTCGCGGGCGCGCGCGCCGGGACGCGGGTCGGGCGTGCCGAGATGCTGCTCGCGGTCGACACGTTGATCCGTGACACCGCCTATGCCGTGATCGAATATCAGCGCGCATCGGCCCAGCGCATAATCGCGCAGGAACAGGCCGGGCGCATCAGCGAGATCAGCGAGCTTGTCGGCAAGCGCACCGCCTTTGGCGCCGCGACCCGGTCGGACGCGCTGCAGGCCCAGGCGCGGGTCGAGGCGGCGATGGCGAGCCTCGCGACGGTCGAGGCCGCGGAACGCCGCTGGGCGAGCAACCTGGCGTTCCTGCTCGGGCGGGAGGCCCCACCCGCCGCGGTGTCCGCCGACGTCCCCGACTGGCTGATGCGGAGCTGTTCGGGTCCGGTGCCCGCCTGGGAGACGGTGCCGCTGGTCATGGCCGCCGAGGCGCAGGCGGACCGCGCCGCCGCCGCGCTGCGTCGCAGCCGCGCGGACCGCTATCCGACGCTGTCGATCGGCGGCGATGCCTCGACCGATGTGACCGCGCCGCTCGGCAATCGCAGCATCTACAATGTCGGCCTGCGCGTCTCGAGCAACATCTTCGCGGGCGGGGTCACGCGTGCGCGTGCGCGCGGCGCGGCGTTCGAGCTGGAGGCGGCCCAGGCCGCCACGCGCCGGGTCCGTAACGAGAGCAGCCAGCGACTGGCCGAGGCCCGCCAGCAGATCGACAGCCTGTCGCAGGTCGTCGCCACGCTGCAGTCGCGCCAGACCAACATGCGCGAGACGGGGCGGCTGTACCGGATCCAGTATCTCGAAATGGGCACGCGCACGCTCGTCGATCTGCTCAACGCCGAACAGGAATTCCAGCAGGTGCGGTTCGAGGCGGTGAACGTCGCGCAGACCCTGCGCAGCCTTCAGGTCGATTGCCTGTATCTGTCGGGCCGGATGCGCGACGCGTTTGCGCTGTCCGGTGCGACGGTGCGCGGGGTGACGCTGTGACCGCCGATCGGGTGCCGATCGCGGTGGCGGCGGGCGGACCGGGCGCCGGCATCGACGCGTGGCTCGACCTGCTTGGCCGCGTTGCCCGCCACTATCGCCTGCCGCTGTCCGAACAGCGTGCGCGGCTCGCCGCACATTGGGAGCTGGGCAATGATGACGAGGCGCGCATCCGCACGCTCGCGCGCGCGACCGGTCTCGGCGTGCAGTTCGTCCCCGCCGCGGGGATGCGGCTGACGAGCTGGCGACTGCCGCTGATCGTCCGGCTGCGCGACGGCGAGATCGCGCTGATCGAGGGGATCGACGCGGAGGGCCAGGCCCGGCTGATCGTGCCGGGCGACCGGGGTGGAGCGACGCATCTGCCGATCGACCAGCTGATCGCGGGCGCGACCGGTTATGTCATTCCCCGGCCGTCGCGCTCGGCCCCCGACACGCGGATCGACGCCTATATCCGGCCGTTCCAGGATCACTGGCTGCGCGACATCCTGATGGCCGACGCGCCGTCCTACGGCCATGTCATGGTCGCGTCGGTGGTGACCAACTGCCTGGGGCTCGCGGGCGTGCTGTTCTCGATGCAGGTCTATGACCGCGTCGTGCCGGCGGGCTCGATCCCGACGCTGACGATCCTGTTTATCGGGGTGCTGATCGCGATCGGTTTCGATTTCGTGTTGCGACGGCTCAGGACGAACATCGTCGATGTGCTTGGCAAGCGGGCCGATCTGCGCATTTCCGATCGGGTCTTCGGTCACGCGCTGCGGGTCCGCAACCGCGCGCGCCCGACCTCGACCGGGACGTTCATCTCGCAGCTGCGCGACCTCGACCAGGTGCGCGACATGCTGACCTCGACGACCGTCGCGACGGTCGCGGACGTGCCCTTCTTCCTGCTGTTCCTTGGCGTGCTCTGGTATGTCGGCGGCGCGCTGGCGCTGGTGCCGCTCGCCGCGCTGGTCCTGCTGCTGCTGCCGGGGCTGCTCGCGCAACGCCGGCTGCGAATGTACGCGACCGAATCGATGCGCGAATCCTCGCTGCGCAACGCGATGCTGGTCGAATCGGTGCAGGGTATCGAGGACATCAAGGCGCTGCAGGCGGAGGACCGGTTTCACCACCAGTGGAACCACTATACCGCGGTCGCGGGCGAGGCGCAGCTCAGGCTGCGCGGGCTGACCAACGGCCTGTCGGTGTGGACCCAGAGCGTCCAGAGCGGCGTCTATGCCGCGATCATCTTCGTCGGCGCACCGCTCGTGATCGCGGGCGACATCACCACCGGCGTGCTGGTCGCGACCTCGATCCTCGGCTCGCGGATGATGGCGCCGATGGCCCAGGTCACGCAGCTGCTCAGCCGGTTCCAGCATGCCAAGGTGGCGATGGGCAGCCTAAACCAGATCATGGCGCTGCCCGTCGACACCGCCGACGCGGATCACCGCATCCCGCTGCCCGTCGTCCAGGGCGACTTCGCGCTGCGGTCCGCCGTCTTCACCTATGCCGACCCCAACGCCCCCCCTGCCCTGACGGTCCAGACGCTCGACATCGCGGCGGGCGAGCGGATCGCGTTGCTGGGGCGCAACGGCGCGGGCAAGTCGACGCTGCTCCAGGGCCTGTCGGGGATGCTGCAGCCGGTGTCGGGCGAGGTGCTGCTCGACGGCCTCGCGCTGCATCAGGTCGATCCCGCCGATGTCCGCCGCGACATCGGCCTGCTGACCCAGACCTCGCGGCTGTTTCACGGGACGCTGCGCGAGAATTTGACGCTCGGCGCGCCGATGGCGTCGGACAGGGAGATTAGCGAGATGCTCGCGATGGTCGGCGCGGACACCATGGTCCGGCGGTTGCGCGACGGGCTCGGCCATGTCGTGCAGGAGGGGGGCAGAGGCCTGTCGGGTGGGCAGATCCAGGGGCTGCTGCTCGCGCGGCTGCTGCTCCGCCAGCCGAGCGTCGCGCTGCTCGACGAGCCGACCGCGGCGATGGACGAGGGTACCGAGCGGCACTTCATCGCGCGGCTGGGGGCGTGGAGCCGCACGCGCACGCTGATCGTCGCGACTCACCGGATGCGGATGCTTGAGATCGTCGACCGGATCATCGTGATCGACAACGGCACCATCGTCCTAAACGGCCCCAAGGACCAGATCCTCGCGCAGATGCGCGGGACGCGGAGTGCGGCGGCATGAGCGCGCGGGCGATCGACGACGACCACCTGTTCGGCGGCGAAGGCAGCGTCCGGCTCGCGACCGCGACGCGGCTCGTCTGGATCCTCGCCGCGCTGTTCGTGGCAGCACTGGGCTGGGCGTGGTTCGCGGCACTCGACGAGGTGGCGACGGGCGAAGCGCGCGTCGTGCCGACCAGCCGCGAACAGGTGATCCAGTCGCTCGAGGGCGGGATCCTGACCAAGCTTCCGGTGCGCCAGGACGATATCGTCACCCCGGGTCAGCTGCTTGCACAGCTCGATCCGACCCAGGCGGGGTCGACCGTCGACGAGACCGCCGCCAAATATCGCGCCGCGCTGGCCAGTGTCGCCCGCCTGACGGCGGAGGCGAACGGCACGCCGCTGACGTTCGCCGCCGAACTCGACCGCTATCCCGAGCTGAAGGCCGCCGAGACGCGGCTCCACGACACCCGGCGACGCAGCCTGCAATCGTCGATCCAGCTGATCGACCAGAGCCTGGCGCTGATCGGACGCGAGGTCCGGATCGGGGAATCGCTGATCGCGGTCGGTGCGGCGAGCAATGTCGAGGTGCTGCGGCTGCAACGCCAGCGGGCCGAGCTGGAGCTCAAAAAGGCCGATCTGCGGTCGCAATATATGGTCGAGGCGCGGCAGGATCTGGCGAAGGTGACCGAACAGGTCGACTCGCTCGCACCGGTGGTTCGGGGGCGGTCGGACACGCTGTCGCGCCTCACGCTGCGCTCGCCGGTGCGCGGGGTCGTCAAGAATATCGAGGTGTCGACGATCGGCGGCGTCGTGCCGCCCAATGGCAAGCTGATGGAGATCGTCCCGCTCGACGACCGGCTGCTGATCGAAGCGCGGATCCAGCCGCGCGACATCGCCTTCATCCGTCCCGGCCAGGCAGCCAGCGTCAAGGTGACCGCCTATGACTATTCGATCTATGGCGGCCTGACGGGCAGCGTGGTCAGCATCTCGCCCGACACGATCCGCGACGAGGTGAAGCCCGACATCCTCTATTACCGCGTGTTCGTGCGGACCAAGGCGGATTCGCTGACGAACAAGGCTGGCGCGAAATTCGCAATCACCCCCGGCATGGTCGCAACGGTCGATATCCATACCGGCAGCAAGACCGTGCTCCAATATCTCGTCAAACCCCTCAACCGGGCGCGGGAGGCGCTGCGCGAACGATGACCGATGTCGCACGCCGCAACCTGCGCGCACCCGGCGCCGGCGCCCCGAGACCGATCGCCCCCGCCTTGCTCGCCCGCGCGCGCCAGGCCCGCCAGCTGCGCGCGACGATGAGCGCGTTCCTGCCGCAGGACCTGCTGGTCGATCCGGCCTGGGACATGATGATCGACCTGTTCATTGCGGCCGCCACCGGCGAGACGCTCTGCGTGAAGGATCTGACGCTGATGTCGGGGGGCAGTGCAGCGGGGACGATGCGGCGGATCGATCGGCTGCAACAGGCCGAGCTGCTGCGACGCCATGTCGATCCCGCGGATCACCGGCGGGTGCATGTCAGCCTGACCGATACCGGCTACAAGGCGATGGCGGCGATGCTCGACCATCTGTTCGATCGCGGCGCCGGGGATGCGGCCCCGGCGGTGGCGCCGAAATCCTTCGCACCGGGCAAGCTGCGCGTCTGACGGGCGCGGCGTCAGCCGGCCGCGGCGGTGCCGGGGAAGCGGACGACGATCGTCGTGCCGCGGTCCGCTGCGCCGAAGCCGACGGTCGCGTTCAACCGCGCGACGGCGGAGCGGACGATCGCGAGCCCGAGCCCGCTGCCCTCCGGGCTGCCCGGTGCGCCGAGACGGACGAAGCGGTCGAACGCGACCTCGCGCTGGCTGTCCGCGATGCCCGGGCCGTCGTCGATCACCGCGATCGCGGTCTCCCCGCGCGAGGTCTGGAGGCTGACCGTGACCGTACCGCCGCGCTGATTGTAGCGGATGCCGTTGTCGACGAGGTTCGACAGGATTTCGAAGATCAGCGTCCGGTGGCCGGGTACCTGGTAGGTTTCGACCGGGTCGGTTTCGAGCGTGAGGTCGATCCCCGCCTCGATCGCCTGATTGATCTGGCGGGTGATGACCGCAGCGGCCACCTCGCGCAGGTCGACGGTTTCGAGCGGGGCGGACACCCCCGCCTCCTCCGCCCGTGCCAGCGCCAGCAACTGGGTGACGAGCCGTTCGAGCCGCGTCACGGCATCGCCGATCTCGTCGAGCGCCTCGTGCCGTTCGGCGCCCGAACCGCGCCGCGCGAGCGCCACCTGAACCTTAAGGACCGAGAGCGGCGTGCGCATCTGGTGAGACGCGTCGGCGGTGAAGCGGCGCACGCCGACCGTCGCGGTATCGAGCTGCGCGAGCAGTCGGTCGAACGCGCCGGCGAGCGGCCGCAGCTCGCGCGGCAGCGGCCCCGTGTCGAGCGGCGAGAAGTCGGGCCGCGCCCGCTTGTCGCGTGCCTCGATCGCACCGCGCAGCCGGGCCAGCGGGCGCAGGCTCCACCCCAGCGCCGGGCGAAGCAGCAGCGCGGCACCACCGACCAGGACGCACTCGCCGATGAGCAGCGCGATCATCAGACGGCGGGTCAGGGCTGACCGGTTGTCGATCGTCTCGGCGATCTGCACGATCACCGGCCGGTTGATCCGCGGCAGGTCGCGACGGACCTCGGCGATGCGGATCCGCTGACCGCGATAACGCGCAAAGCGGTAGGCGGGCACATCGACCGCGAGGGCGGCGGGATCGGGTGCGGGCAGGTCGGCATAGCCGGTGAGCAGGTCGCCGCCGACCGCGATGCGGTAATAGACATTGTCGCGTTCGGCATTCTCGAGCATCCCGAAGGCGGCGGCGGGAAGGTCGAGCGTGACCTCGCCGCGCTCGACCTGCACGGTCTCCGCGATTGCGCCGAGCGCGCCCCCGAGCACGCGGTCGCTGGTGCGCCGGACGACATCGGTGATCAGCGTCGCACCGACCACGCCGATCAGGATCGCCGCCGCGAGCAGCGGGCCGAGCACCGCCACCAGCAGGCGCGTCCGCAGCGCGGGGGCACGCGCCTCAGCCGGCATCGAGCATATAGCCGACGCCGCGGACGGTGCGGATACCTGGACCGTCGGGGGCAAGCTTGGTCCGCAGCCGCGTGACATGGACCTCGATCGCGTTGCCGCCAACGGGTTCGTCGAATCCGAACACCTCGCCGATGAGCAGTTCGCGTGGCACGACGCGACCCGCACGCATCGCCAGCGCCTCGAGCACCGCGCGTTCGCGGCGGCGCAGGTCGAGGACCCGGCCGGCGATATCCGCATCGCTCGTCGAGCGGTTCATCGTCAAACTCCCCACGCTCAGCACCGGGAGCGGATCGCCGCCGCGCCGTCGTCCCAGCGCGCGGACCCGCGCCTCGAGCTCCTCGGGGTCGAACGGTTTGCGCAGATAGTCGTCGGCGCCGAGATCGAGCCCGCGCACGCGGTCGTCCAGCGCATCGCGTGCGGTCAGCATGAGCACGGGCACACGCTCGCCGCGTCGCCGCAGCGTCTCGAGCACCGCGAAACCGTCGATCCCGGGCAGCCCGACATCGAGGATGACCAGCGCATAGGGCTCGCCCGCGACGATGCCGAGCGCCTCCTCGCCGGTCGCGACATGATCGACCGCATTGCCGCCCGCCCGCAGCAATGCCGCGATGCTCCGCGCCAGCGCGGCGTCGTCCTCGATCAGCAGAATGCGCAAATCGGCTTACCTCGTTGATTCAAAAGGGCGTGAAAGGTTGGTGACAGCTTCGATTCGTATTCCACCGCTACTGCCTATCCGAACACAGAGACGGAAGGCGAGGAGAGGTGACGATGGCACGAATGGTTCTCACGATCGGATTGCTGACCACGCTGACCGGGTTCGCGGCGACCGCGGTATCGGCGCAGCGTCCGGCGGGCTATCCCCGCTCCTATGACACGCTGATCGAAAGCGCACGCGCCGAGCGGCAGGTCCGGATCTATGGCAATGCCGATCGCGCCGAGCTGCTGCCGGTGGTCGCCGCGTTTCGCAAACGCTATCCCGGCATCACCGTCCTCTACGCCGATCTCGGATCGACCGAAATGTATCGCCGCTTCGTCGCCGAGACGCGCGCGCGGCGCCTGTCCGCCGATCTGGTCTGGTCTTCGGCGATGGATCTGCAGGTCAAGCTGATCAACGACGGTTTCGCGCAAAGCTATGCCAGCCCCGAAAAGCCCGCGCTTCCCGCCGTCTCGGTCTGGAAGAACATGGGCTTCGGCGTCACTGCCGAGCCGATCGGGATCGTCTACAACAAGCGGCTGCTGCCGCCGGCGCGCGTGCCGCGGACGCATGCCGAACTGGAGGCGCTGCTGCGGACGCAGCGCACCGCGCTGACCGGGCGCGTGACGACCTTCGATCCGTCACGCTCGAATGTCGGCTATCTCTATCTGTCGGAGGACATGGCGATCACGCGCGACACGCGGTCGTTGCTGGAGGCGATCGCGGCGACGAAGCCGGTCCTGTCGCGGACCAGCGAGCCGATGCTGCGCGGCGTCGCCGAGGGCCGGCAGGCGATCGCCTACAACGTCATCGGCTCCTATGCGCTCGAGCGGGCGAGCACCGATCCGCGGATCGGCGTCGCGTTTCTCAAGGACTATACGATCGTCACGTCGCGGATCGCGTTCATCGCGCGCGAAGCCGCGCACCCGGCGGCCGCCAAGCTGTTCCTCGACTTCCTGCTGTCGCGCGAGGGCCAGTCGCTGCTCGCAAAGCGCAGCCTCTGGCCGGTCCGCACCGACGTGCCCGCGCGCCGCCTTTCCGCTGCGCAGGCCCGACCGATCCGGGTCGGACCGCAGCTTCTCGTCACGCTCGATCATCTCAAGCGCCAGCGCTTCCTGCGCGACTGGACCGCCCTTCTTGCCAACGGAGCCTCTTCCCGATGACCCCATTTCGTACCGGCTGCGCTCTCGTCGCGCTGATCATCGCGACACCCGCGCTCGCCCAGACCGGGGCACCGGCGCCCGGCGACGCCGACCTCGCCGCACTGGTCCGCGCGCAGGCGGCCGAGATTGCCACGCTCAAGTCCCGGCTCGACCGGCTCGAGACCAACGCGGTCGTCGCGCAGGCGGCTGCGCCGGCGGCACCTGTCCAGCAAACCGGGGCTGCGCCGCAGCCGCAGTTCGCGCAGACGGGCGAGCCCCGGCGGACCGTGCCGTTCGCACCGCAGCTCGCGCCCCCCGGCCCCGCCGACCGCAGCGTCGCGCAGGCCGTGGCGGCACGCGACAATCCATCGGGCCTGACGACCGAATGGGGTGCCGGCCTGCCGGTCTTCCACTCGGCGGACGGCGTCTATACCTTCAAGCCGCGCGGCCGGATCCTGACGGATGTGAGCTCGAGCTTCGGGTCGAAATATGACGGCCGCAACATCACGACGACGGGGATGCGGGCGCTGCGCCTTGGTCTCGAAGGCGGCGTCGGGACGCATTTCTTCTATCAGTTCGAAAGCGACTTTTCCGAAAACGAGGTCGACGTCGTCACCGCGTTCGTCGGCTGGCGCAACCGTATCACGCCCGGTCTCGATTACGACGTGCGCGCAGGCCATCTGTTCAACGACCGCAGCTTCGAGGGATCGACCGGGTCGGACTCGACCCCGTTCCTCGAGCGCACGACGGTCGCCACGGCGATCATCCCGCAGCGCGGCTTTTACGGCATCGGCGTGATGCCGCGGATCTTCTGGAAGACCGGCCACGCGTCGGTGACCGTCACCGGCGACCGGATCGACGGCACGCAGACGGTCGGCGACAGCCGCACCGTGCTCGGCCGCGCGCACTGGAATCCGATCAAGTCCGACACCGGCGTGCTTCATGTCGGGCTCTGGGGGTTCGACGAATCGCTGTCGTCCGTCGCGGGTACGCTGACCCGCAACACGGTGATCGGCGGACGCTTCAACGGCGCGTTGCGCGTGTCGAGCGGACCGCTGACGGGCGGGACCGGGACGACGGGTTACGGCGTCGAGCTTGGGGGCTATCGCGGGCCCTTGTGGGTGATGGGCGAAGCCGGCCAGCGCAATGCGCGGCTCGACGGTGGACGGCCCGACTTCGTCAGCAAGGCGTGGAGCGTGTCGGGTGGTCTCTTCCTCACCGGCGACCTGCCGCCCTATAACCCGCGGCTCGGCAGCTTCGGCCAGCCCAAGGTGCTCAAACCCACCTTCGATGGCGGCGTCGGCGCGATCGAGCTGACCGCGCGGTACGAGAGCCTCGATTACAGCGACCTGCTGACCGGCGGCGACGGCTGGGCGGCGACGGTCGGGGTGAACTGGTATCTCAACAGCTTCACCCGGTTCCAGGTCAACGCGATCCAGTGGAACACCGACAATCGTGCGGGCGACTATGTCGGCAACGACAGCGGCCAGACGGTCAGCGCGCGCGTCGGTGTGACGTTCTGATGCGGCGCGCCGTCTCCGGCATCTACCGCTCCGTCATCCTGACGAAAGTCAGGATCCAAAGCCAGACAGGATGGCGCTCCGTAACCCTGGATCCTGACGTTCGTCAGGATGACGGGGGTTTTGCCCCCACCCCCCTTTTTCACGCCCTTTCCTAGGACGATGCGATGAACCTTGCCCTGCTTGGCTTCCTGATGGTCGCCACGTTCATGACGTTGATCATGACCAAGAAGATGACACCGCTGGTCGCACTGATCGTGATCCCCTCGATCTTCGGCGTCTTCGCCGGCGAGGCCGCGGGTCTCGGCCCGATGATGATCGACGGGATCAAGAACCTCGCGCCGACCGGCGTGATGCTGCTGTTCGCGATCCTGTTCTTCTCGACGATGACCGACACCGGCCTGTTCGATCCGCTGGTCGGACGGCTGATCCGGATGGTGCACGGAGACCCGATGCGGATCCTGATCGGCACGGTCGTGCTGTGCGCGCTCGTCAGCCTCGATGGTGACGGCTCGACCACCTACATCATCACGATCGCCGCGCTGCTGCCGCTGTACAAGCGCTATGACATGAACCGCCTGTATCTCGTCTGCCTGCTGATGACGACGAGCGGGATCATGAACCTGACGCCGTGGGGCGGGCCGACCGCACGCGCGGCAAGCGCGCTGAAGCTCGATCCCGCGACGCTGTTCCTGCCGCTCATCCCCGGCATGATCGCTGGGCTCGCCTTCCTCGTCGGGCTGGCGGTGTATTTCGGCCGCAAGGAACGCGCGCGCATGGGCGAAGCGGGCATCACCGCGACCGACACGTTCACCGGCATGGCGGTGTCGCAATATCCCGAAGCGCGCCGGCCCAAGCTGATCTGGTTCAACGCAGCCCTCGTCGTCACGCTGCTGACGCTGCTGGTCTGGGGCATCCTGCCGCTGTCGGTGCTGATGATGCTCGCCTTCGCGATCGCGATGATCGTCAACTATCCCGGCGTCGCCGACCAGAAGGAACGCATCTCCGCGCATGCCGGCAATGTGCTGGCGGTCGTGTCGCTGATCTTCGCGGCGGGCATCTTCACCGGGATCCTCGGCGGTACCGGCATGGTCGAGGCGATGAGCAAGGCGGTGGTCGGCGTGATCCCGCCGGCGATGGGCCCCTATATGGCGCCGATCACCGCAGCGCTCAGCCTGCCCTTCACCTTCTTCATCTCGAACGACGCCTTCTACTTCGGGATGCTGCCGATCCTCGCCGAAGCGGGCGCGCATTACGGCGTCGCACCCGAGGCGATCGCGCGCGCGTCGCTGATGGGCCAGCCGGTCCATCTGCTCAGCCCGCTGGTGCCGTCGACCTATCTGCTCGTCAGCCTGGTCGGGATCGATCTGGCGGATCATCAGCGGTTCACGCTGGTGCCGGCCATCCTGGTCTGCGCGGTGATGACGGTGGTGGGCATGATCGCGCTCGCCTTCCCGTTCGTCGCCTGACCGGTCCGGCCGCCCGATGATGCCCCCCGCCATCCGCCCCCTGCTTCCCGCCACCGGAGACACCGCATGACCCGTTCGCCGATCCCGCTCGTGCTGCTCCCCGCCATGGGCTGTGACGGGCGACTCTGGGCACGGCAGATCATGGATCTTGCCGCGCTCGCCGAGCCCGAGTTTCATGACCTGTCGCAGGACGACACGCTGTCGGCGATGGCCGCGCGCGTGCTGGCCAAGGCGCCGCCGCGCTTCGCGGTCTCGGGGGTCAGCCTGGGGGGCTATGTCGCGATGGAGATGGTGCGGCAGGCACCCGACCGGGTCCTGCGTGTCGCGCTGTTCGGCACGCGCGCGTCGATGACGATGCGTCCGCGGACGGTCGACGGCCAGGGGCTGCTCGCGACCGCGCCGCATGCCGATCCGCGACTGACCGCGATCGTGGCGGGCCCGGTGCAGGCGATGGCGGACCGGGTCGGCAAGGCGGTCTTCGAACGCCAGCAGCGCGCGCTGCTCGAACGGCCCGACATCAGCGACGCGATCGCCGCGATCCACGTGCCGACGCTCGTCGCGGTGGGCGATCGCGACCGGATCTGCACGCCCGACGATGCGCGTGCGCTGGCCACGCTGATCGAGGGCGCGCGATTCCACGAGCTGCGGGGCTGCGGCCATCTCGCCCCGCTCGAACGGCCGGGCGAGGTCACCGCCCTGCTGCGCGACTGGTTGCGCTGACGCACGCGACGGGCGCGCGAACAAAATGCGATCATGTTGATGCAGGTTGATAGGAATGGCGGGACATTCGCGCCGCCCGACCGCGTTGATGCTCGCCGATACCGGCTAGGAGAGAGCAGACATGGCCGTCAAATTTGCAGGAACGATGAACGCGATCAATCGCGGACTCGACGCGACGAAGCCCGCCAAGGGCGCCGACATGGTCGAGGATTGGGAAGCCGCACTCGCCGATATCGAGACACCCGGCGCCAAGGGCATTCTTCGGGACCTGGCATCGCTGCGCAAGCAGCTCGAGAAGGACACGCCGGACGCCGACCGCGTCCATGCGCTGCTGCACCGGCTTGGTACCGCGACGACCAAGATCGCGGAAAAAGCTGACACGTCGCAGGACAAGCTGCGTGCGCTCGGCGAGGCGCTGACCGAAGCGGGCGAGGACAGCCCGGACGAGGAAGAGGACGTCGCCGCAGCCGCAAGCCCGAAGCGCGCGCGCAAGAAGGCCTGAGGTTCAGGCGCGGGCCGGCAAATCAGCCGGCCCGCGCCTTTTTCTTATTCCGGCGTCACGCCCGCAGCGGTAACGCGTAGCGGTGCCACGCGGGGTTAGTGCGTCCAGGCATAGGGGCCAACGAGCGTACCGACGAACCCACCCGCGATCCGCGTGCTCAGGAACCGGACGTCGACATCTGATACAAGCGTGCGCGGCGTTGCGCCGGTCGTGTAGCTAAAGCGCATCGTACCCCCGGTGGCGTCGATCGTCAGCGTAACCGGACCCGCCGGATCGACCGGCGCGCTCGCGACGAGCTGCTCCTTGCCTTCCTGCGTCGTATAGAGAGCCACGACGGGCTTCTCCGCTATCCGCGTCAGCCCGAAGAAGAGATGTGCCTTGTCGCTCTGCATCGCGGCTAGGCCGGCACGATCGCCGGTTTTCGGCGAAAATCGCAGCGTGGTCGAGATCGTCGCGTCGTGATGCTGCTGGCGCCGGCCGACGAAGGCGGGAACGCCCGCGAGATCGCCCATCGGCGCGCCCCGGCCGAGCACGAGCTCTCCCTCGGTCAGGCGATAAAAGGGTGCCTTGGGGGTGCGGACACCGACCCATTGCATCGCCAGCCGATCGCCGTCGAACTCGTCGACAAAGGAAAAGGCGCCGGCGGTCGGCACTGGTCCCGGGCGCTGCGCGGGCAGTCCGGGCGAGGCCGCGACTTCGGGAACGCGCTGCCCCTTGGGCAGGATGATCGGCCAGCCATCCTTCCACGTCACGGGCAGCAGGAACGTCTCGCGACCGATATTGTAATAGTCGCCTGAATAGGGCCGGACCGCGAGGAAGGTCGCCCACCAGTCGCCTGTCTGCGTCTGGACCAGTTCGGCATGCCCCGCCGAGGTGATCGGCCGCGACCTTGCGGGGTCGAGATCGCGCTGCGTCAGTATGGGGTTGCCGGCATAGGGCTCATAGCGGCCGCGCAAGGTCCGCGACCGGAGCACGACCTGAGAATGGTTGACGCTCGTGCCGCCCTCCGCGGCGGTCAGATAATACCAGCCATCCTTGCGGAAGATGTGCGGCCCTTCGATCCACGCCGGCTTTTTCGACAGGTCGACGCCGCCATTGACGAGCTGCGTGCTCTCGCCGACCATCTGCCCCTTGCGCCAGTCATATTCCTGGATCCAGATCGCGCGGTGCCCGTCATAGCGTGGGGGTTCGGCGGGGGCGCGGTTGTTGACGATATAGGCCTTGTCGCCTTCCCAGAAGATCGAGGGATCGATGCCCTCGAACGGCAGCCAGATCGGCGCCGACCAGGGGCCGGCGGGATTGCGCGCGGTGATGACGAAATTGCCTTTGCACTCGACGCACGTGTTGACGATGTAGAAGACGCCGTCGTGATGGGAGATGTCGGGCGCAAACACCGCCTGCGACGTCCGCATGCCGGTGAAGTCGAGCTGATCGGGGCGGTCGATCGCGTTGCCGATCTGAGTCCAGTTCACGAGGTCGCGCGAATGGAAGACCGGCAATCCGGGGAAATGCGCGAACGACGAATTGACGAGATAATAGTCCTCGCCCACCCGGGTGACCGACGGATCGGGATAATAGCCCGACAGGATTGGGTTGCGATACTGGTTGCGCTGCAACGGTGCCGCGCCGGGCGACCGCCCCTCATAGCTGAAACGGCTGAACCGGGGCGATGCGTCGGACGGCGCAGCGGCGGTCTGCGCCGGGCTGCCCTGCGCGACGCTGGTGCCGGCGAGCGCGATGAGAGCGAGGGTGAGGATGCGCATGAGGGGGAATCCTTTGTCCGGAGCGGGCGGCGTACAGACTGGTCGTCGGGTCCTTGAGCGGCTGCCGGGACGATCGCGCGATGGCGACCGTCCCGACCGTCGGTCCTAGAAGGTGCCGCGCAGGCCGATCAGGAACTGACGACCCGGCTTATACTGCGTGAAGGTCGCATTCTCGAACTGGAAATAGGACCGCAGCGTCGCGTCGGTGAAGTTCGACACGTTGACCGTCAGCTGCGGTGCGCCCGCCAGGCCGAAGATCTTGTCGAGATCGAACGACGACGAGAAGTCGTAGGTCGTATAGTCCGTCCCGAACAGCGCCGCCGCCGGGATACCGTTCTGCGCCGCGCCGCTATTCTGTGCGCCCTGACGTGCCGTCGTCGCGACCCGGAGCATCACGCCGTTCTTCTCGTAGAAGCCGGTGATGTTGTAGGTAAAGGGCGACACGCCGAACGCGGTTGCCGGGCCATCGCTGCGCTGATCGACGATCGTCGCATTGGCATTGAAGCCGAAGCCCGTGACGCCGATCATCCGGGTCAGGAAGTCGAGCGGCTGGACCCACTGGAATTCGAGGCCGTTGATCGTCAGCTTGTTGGGCACGTTGACCTGCGACGTGACCTGGACCTGCGCGACGCCGGGGCCGCCGCGCGACTGGATCGCGAACTGCTGGTTGGCGTTGAGCGTGTCGAAAGTGATGCCATATTGCGCCAGCGCCGCGAACGGCACGGTGTTGATCGCGGTGTTGGTGAACCCCTCGATCGACTTGCGGAATGCGTTGAAGCTGACGACGCCTTCGCGGCCGGTATAATATTCGAAACCGAGGTCGAGGTTGGTCGACATGTACGGCTTGAGCGCCGGGTTGCCGATGTTCGCCTGATCCGCCGACGGCGCACCGAAGTTGACGCCGGGAAGCTGCGCCGAGGGGTCCGGACGCGTCATCGTACGCGAGCCGGCGACGCGCACCACCGCCTGGTCGCCAAGATCATAGGCGAAGGTCGCGGCGGGCAGCCATTTCGAATAGACGTTGCGCGTCGACACCTCGCTGACGATATTCACGTAGCGGCTGCCGTCGGGCAAGCTCGCGCCCGTGCTGGTCGTGTTGCGCGGATCCGGCAGCGAGACGCGGCCCGTGATCGTCTGGATCGTGTTGACGTAGCGTACACCGACATTGAACCGCAGCGTGTTGTCGCCGATCTGCTGCGCGCCGTTGAGCGTGGCGAAGGCGGATTTTACGACCTCGCGGATCGCACCGCCGCTGGCGCCGGTGTTGGCCGCACCCGTCTCGGGCGCCGCGTCGTGGAAGCTGTCATAGTTGGTGGCGGCGGCAAAGGCCGGCCAGTCGACCGTGACGAACCCTGCCGGGCCGGGCTTCAGATAGCCGGGCACCGCCGCATTGGGGACCAGCGAGCCGCCATAGCTGACCGGCCCCGCCAGGCCGGTGGTCGCGCCCGTGCCATAGCCGGGATAGCTGGGATAGCCCGCCGGCGCGGCGCCGGGGGCGTCGAGGCCTGCGCAGGGCGGCTGGGTGTTGGGCGATGCGACGAACACGTTGGGATTGTTCCCGCAGACCGCATTCTGCCACGCCTGGCTGTTGTCGAACCCGCGGATCCGCCGCGACACGTCGTCGAATGCGCCGCCGATCTTCAGGTTGAGCGCCTTGCCGCCCCAGGTCAGATCGCCACGCGCGCCCTTGCTCTTGTTGAGACGCCGCTCGTCCTGGATGCCGACCCGGCTGCCCGCGTTCCAGCCGAAATTCGCGGGATCGTTGAGGTCGAGCCCGCTCTGGATCGTCGGGATTCCGCCGGTGTTGCTGTAGGTGATCGTGTTGCCGACGCCGAGCGGGGTGGTGAGGCCCACGGTCGGGCTCTCGCGGTGGAAGGTCGACCGCGCATAATTGCCCTGCAGCGAGGCCTTGAGCGTCGGCGAGATTTCCCATTCGCCGCCCGGGTTGATGCTGACCAGCTTGGTCGTCTCGGTATAGGGGCGGAATTCGTTGAAGAACTGCGCGTTCGCAAACGTCCCGCCGGTCACGACGCATCCGATCGTGCAATCGGGATTGTCGAAGGTCAGGTTGGTCGGGATGATCGCGCCGTTGCGGACGATCCAGGCCATGTTCTCGCGGGTGAGTTCGTTCTTCTTGTAGCCGTACAGACCGTCGATGTAGAAATGCAGCGCATCGGTCGGCTGCCATTCGGTGCTGACGATCGCGTTGATCCGGTCGCGCGGGCCGCGGATGCTGGTCGTGCGACCGAGCCGCGGGAGCAGCGCATTGTCGATCTGCTGGATCGTCGCGCCCGGGTTGTTCGCAAGCAGAAACGCCCGGTCGATCGGCGTCCCCGCAACCAGCCCGGCGCCGGCGCCGGCGGGCACCACCGCCGGGATCGTCCAGTTGCCGCCACCGGTCGTGTTGCAGCCCGACGTGGCGCCGCACTGCGCCGCGGTCAGCGCCGGATTGGTATAGCCAATCGTCTCGAACCCGCGCGTATCGGTGAACAGCCTTTGTGCCGACACGCCGGCCAGAATTCCGAACGTGTCGGTCCGCCAGCTGCCGATCAGCGCGCCGCGCGCGCCGATCCGGTCCTCGGGCGACTGGCGCGTGCCCTGGACGTTATAGTTCAGGAATCCGGTCGCGCGGTCGAGCGGACGTGCCGAGCGCAGATCGATATTGCCCGCCGCGCCGCCCTCGAGCAGGTCGGCGGTATAGCTCTTGTTGACGGTCAGCTTGGTGAACAATTCGGTCGGGAAGAAGCTCAGGTCGACGGAGCGATCCGTGCCCTGCGCGTCGGTCGCGCCCGACGACGCGACCGCGATCGTCGCGCCGTTGAGCGTCACGTTGGTGAAGTTCGACCCGAGCCCGCGGATCGCGACATTGGTCCCCTCACCCGTAACGTCGCGCGTGATCGTGATGCCGGGAATGCGGTTGAAGGATTCCGCGATGTTGGTGTCCGGAAACTTGCCGATATCCTCGGCGAAGATCGAATCGGTGAAGCCAGTCGACGCCCGCTTGGCATCGGTCGACTTGGCGAGGCTGGACCGGTAGCCGGTGACGACGATGTCCTCGCTGGGCGTGCCCTGGGTGTCCTCGGTCTGCGGCGCGGGCGCCGTCGCCGGGGCGGGATCCTGACCATTGTCCGGCACCTGCTCCTGCGGCGGCGGCACCGTCTGCGCCAGCGTGATTGACGGCGCCAATACGGCCAGCGTGGTAGCGCACAACAAGGCTGCGCGCGTCAACCGCGGCTGTCGAAATGCCTTCATGATCAGGGTCCTCTCTGTGGGGTCGTCGCCGTTCGTTGCGGCATACGAAGTCGGTACTGGGGCGCGGAAAGCGGGTCCTGGTTTGGCTAAAACGTGATGCTGTTTGCGTATTTGATCAGCCGGTAGGCGCGCAGGGCTACCCGAGCTGACTCAGGGCAAGCGCCGTAGCGGCACGCGTGCCTGGGGCATCCGCCGGCCGATCTGGCGGCCGCGACATTGGCCGGACACTTTCATGGTCACTCATCCTATCCCTCATGAAACCGTCTGACGCAGTCTGATGTTACCGGTATCTCGCCATGATTGGTTAGCGAGTCAAGCCGGTTTTGGTTTGGCCAATCCCTTAGGACCTTCCCGGAGGCCGCGAGGACGTCCGATCGGGGCAATCCGTGGCGCATTTTGGTTTCAAGGGTTGCCCGCTGCCGCCGGTAAGCGAATGCCCTTGGCACGTTGCCGCTATTCCAGATTGACGCAGTGCAGCAGAAAACCTACCAGCGCGCGCTCCCGAAATGCTAAGCCCGACCAGGCGCGGCCTTGCCCAGCGCCGGAGGCGCCGCTTTACCATGACCACGACCTTCGCCGACCTCGCTCTGGCGCCCTTCCTGCTCGAGGCCCTCGCCGAACAGGGCTATGCCCATCCGACCCCGATCCAGGCGCAGTCGATCCCGCAGCTGCTGCAGGGCCGCGACATGCTCGGCATGGCGCAGACCGGCACGGGCAAGACCGCCGCGTTCGCGCTGCCGCTGCTCCACCGGCTCGCTGCCGATCCCCGCCCTGCCCCCAAGGGCGGCGCGCGCATCCTCGTCCTCGCGCCGACGCGCGAGCTCGTGTCGCAGATCGCTGCCGGATTCGAGAGCTTCGGCCGTCATCTGAAGCCGAGCGTGATGACGATCTTCGGCGGCGTCAGCCAGTTTCACCAGGTCAAGGCGCTCGAGGCCGGCGTCGACATCATCGTCGCGGCACCGGGCCGTCTGCTCGATCTGGTCGAGCAGGGGCTTTGCGACCTGTCGGCGCTCGAGGCGCTGGTGCTCGACGAGGCGGACCAGATGCTCGACATGGGCTTTGCCAAGCCGATCGAGCGGATCGTCGCGACCTTGCCCGCGGACCGGCACACTTTGCTGTTCTCGGCAACCATGCCCAAGTCGATCGCGACGCTGGCCGACAGCCTGTTGCGCGATCCGGCGAAGGTCGAGATCGCCCCGCCCTCGACCACGGTCGACCGGATCGAGCAATCGGTGATGTTCCTCGACGCCGCGAACAAGAAGGACGCGCTGCTCGCGCTGCTGCGTACGCCCGACATCGGCCAGGCGGTCGTGTTCACGCTCCAGAAGAACATCGCCAACGACGTCTGCGCGTTCATCGGCGAAGCGGGGATCACCGCCGAGGCGCTGCACGGCAACAAGTCGCAGGGCCAGCGCGAGCGTGCGCTCGACGCGTTCCGTGCCGGCACCGTCCAGGTGCTCGTCGCGACCGACATCGCGGCGCGCGGGATCGACGTCGACACGGTCACGCACGTCTTCAACCACGACCTGCCGAGCCTGCCGGAAAGCTATGTCCACCGCATCGGCCGGACCGGGCGTGCGGGCCGCAGCGGTTTCGCGGTCACGTTGTGCGATGCAGAGCAGCGCGCATGGCTGCACGATGTCGAGCGCGAGATCGGGCGCACGCTGACCGTGCACGACGACCACGAATGGCATTGCGAAGTCGCGCGCCACTCGACCAAGCGCGCACCGGTGCTGGGCGGTGGCCCGGTCAAGCAGGTCAAGGCGCCCAAGCCGCCGCGCGAGCGCAAGGTGTGGACCGAGGAAGAGAAGCTCGCCGCGCGTATGGCCGCCCAGGCCGCCTGACCGCGGGGCACCGTATCGCCCCAGTCGTGACGGCGGGGGCGACGCATGGTCATTCCCCGGTTTGCGGCTTAGGCTGCCGCGATGGCCATGATCCTTCGACACGCCCGCACGCCGATGATCCTGTTGGCGATGCTGACGACGGCGCCCAGTGCCCCACCGACCGAGCGGGCACGGTGGGAGGCGCAGGCGGGACGCGTGACGATCTCCCGCGACGATTGGGGGATCCCGCATGTCCGCGGCCGGTCCGACGCGGATGCGGTGTTCGGGCTGATCTTCGCTCAGGCCGAGGATGACTTTGCGCGGATCGAGGCGAATTACCTGACCGCGCTCGGCCGGAGCGCGGAGGCGGACGGCGAGGACGCGGTCTGGGCCGACTTGCGGCAGCGGCTGTTCGTCGATCCGGCCGAACTCCAGCGCGACTATGCGGCGAGCCCGGCGTGGCTGCGGACGCTGATGCAGGCTTGGGCGGACGGACTGAATTATTATCTGGCGACCCATCCGCAGCGGAAGCCAAGGGTCCTTACCCGGTTCGAGCCGTGGATGGCGCTGAGCTTTACCGAGGGCAGCATCGGCGGCGATATCGAACGGATATCGCTGAGCGACCTCAAGACCTTCTATGGCACGCCAACACCGCCCAGCCCCGAGGAGCTGGGCATGGTGCCGCGCGAACCGTCGGGGTCGAACGGGATCGCGATCGCGCCGCGCCTGACCGCGAACGGCCATGCGCTGCTGCTGATCAACCCGCACACCAGCTTCTACTTCCGCTCGGAAGCGCAGATGACGAGCGACCAGGGGCTCAACGCCTATGGCGCGAGCACCTGGGGCCAGTTCTTCATCTATCAGGGTTTCAACCCGTCTGCGGGCTGGATGCACACGTCATCGACGGTCGACAATGTCGATGACTTTGCCGAACGGGTCGTCCGCGGCGACGCGGGCTACCGCTATCGCTACGGCAAGGCGCTGCGGCCGGTCACCACGAGGGTCGTCACTTTACGCGTCCGCAACGCCGACGGCACGTCGGGCACGCGCCGCTTCACGACCTATCGCACGCATCACGGCCCGATCGTCGCGAGCAAGGCGGGACGCTGGATCGCGACCGCGCTGATGTGGAAGCCCGTGCCTGCGCTCGAGCAAAGCTATCTGCGGACAAAGGCGACTGATCTGGCGGGCTATATGGCGGTCGCGCAGCGCAAGGCGAATTCGTCAAACGACACGCTGTTCGCCGACGCCAAGGGCGAGATCGCGTTCCTGATGCCGCAGTTCATGCCGGTCAGAAGCGACCGGTTCGACTATACCCGGCCCGTCGACGGCAGCGACCCTGCGACCGACTGGCGCGGGCTGCACGGGCTCGCCACGCTGCCGAGCGTCGCGAACCCGCGCACCGGCTGGGTGCACAACACCAATGACTGGCCCTGGAGCTCGGCCGGACCCGATAGTCCGCGCGCAGCGGACTATCCCCGCTACATGGATCAGGTCGGCGGCAATGCGCGCGGCGTCCATGCGGATCTGCTGCTGACCGGGAAACGCGGCTGGACAGCGGAGACGCTGCGTGCGGCGGCATACGATCCCTACCTCCCCGCCTTTGCGCGACTTCTTCCCGGCCTGGTCGACGCGTGGCGGGCACTGCCGGCCAGCGATCCACGGCGGGCGAAACTCGCGGCGCCGATCGCGCTGCTCGATCGCTGGGATCACCGCTGGGGCTATGACTCGGTCGCCACCAGCCTTGCGGTGTTCTGGGGCGGTCAGCTGTGGCGCGAGGTCGGCGGGTTCGCACAGGCCGAGCGGATGAACGTGCCCGATTACATCGCGACGCGCGTTGCGCCGGAGGCCAAGCTCGCCGCGCTATCGACCGCGGTCGACCAGCTGACCCGCGACTTTGGCGACTGGCGAACGCCGTGGCAGGCGATCAACCGCTTCCAGCGGCTCGACGACGCGATCCAGCCGCATTTCGACGACGCGCGCGCGTCGACGCCCATCCCCTTCACCTCCGCGCAATGGGGCAGCCTCGCGTCGTTCGGCGCCAAGCGCTGGCCGGGGACGAAGCGCTATTACGGGACCAGCG
This sequence comes from Sphingomonas sp. CFBP 13733, assembly GCF_014841795.1. NCBI lineage: Bacteria > Pseudomonadati > Pseudomonadota > Alphaproteobacteria > Sphingomonadales > Sphingomonadaceae > Sphingomonas > Sphingomonas sp. CFBP 13733. The sequence goes on along the minus strand of NZ_JACYUP010000001.1, from coordinate 289,234 downwards.
GCAACAGCTTCGTCGCGGTCGTCGAATTCGGACCGCGCGTGAAGGCGACGGCGGTGATGGTCGGCGGCCAGAGCGGCGATATCACGTCCCCACACTTCGCCGACCAGACCGCGCGCTACGCCGGCGGCACGCTGCGTCCGGTCTATTTCCACCCCGACGAGCTAAAGGGGCATGTCGCGAGAGACTACCACCCCGGCGGCTAGGTCTTCCGAATGGCGACGGTGCGCGCCAGTTCATCGCGCGCCAGCAGGATCTTGCGGCGTACGTCGATTGGCAGCGACCGCTGCTCGCCAAGAAAATCGTCGACGATCCGCAGCGCCTCCGGGCTCACCTGCCCGCCGATGAACGCGTCGATCCAGGCGGGCAGGAAGAAGATGCGGCGATTCTGCCGGATCCACAGCAGCCGATCGAGCGCGGGTCGCAGGAAACCGATCGTCAACGCCGACTGCCCGTCCGCATTGAACGCGCCGAGGCTTTCGCTCGCCCATGCCTCGTTCAGCGTGGCATCGTCGAAATAGCGCTTGAAATAGGCGGTCTTCACCGCGGCGCGCGGGGATGCCGCCTCCGCGACGAAGGCATCCTTCGCGGCCTCGGTCGAGGTATCGCGCGCGCGCTCGGCGGTGAAGCGCGTGCCCGCGTCGGGCGCGCCGATCGTGATGAGCCGCCGGACGATCGCCCAGCGCGTCGGCTGCCGGATAAGCTCGCCGGCCAGTCGCGCGCGGCCGTCGAGCAGGGCGAAGAGGCGGTCGAGCGCGAGCGGCGTCCGCGCGGTTGCGATCAGGCGGTCGAGTGCGTCCTTGCGCAGTCCATAGCCGATCGCCGCATCGTCGATCCGTGCGAGCAGCGCGGTCTCCCAGCCCGCCCGGAGCCCCGCGCCGCGTGCCTCGGTGAGATAGACGTCGAGCGCCGCCGCCCCGCGCGACAGGATCGCGCGAGAGATCTGTTCGTCGCGCTCGGCGGGAAGCTCGCGCAACAGCACTGCAAGATAGCGTTCGGGCGGCAGCCGGCGGTCGCGGACGACGTCCCAGAGCGCGCTCCACAGCATCGCGCGCAACAGGCTGTCGGTCACGCTGCCGATCCGCGCCGCGATCCACGCGACGGTCCGGTCGTCGGGCATGAACAGGCCATAACCCTGGTCGTCGTCATTCGCCCAGACATAGTCGGGCGCGGGCAGTCCGGCGGCCCTGTCGACGGTCGCGACCGCCCCTTCGAAACGTGCGTCGAGCACGACGTCCTCGCGGTCGTGATAGCCGAGGCGGACGCGCACCTTCATCGGCCAGGCGCCGCCTGGATCACCCGGCAGCCTGCTCTCCGGTCGCTGTTTTAGCACGAGCGCGTCGATCCGCCCCTGCGCGAGCGTCAACACGGTCTCGATCCGCGGCAGCCCCGCGCGCAGGACATAGTTGCGACCGAACGCAGCCAGATCGATGCCCGATGCCTCGCCCACTGCGCCGAGCAAATCCTGCCAGGTCGCATTGGCATAGCCATGCCGGGTAAGGAACAGGTTCAGGCCGCGCCGGAACCCGTCCTCGCCGACGAAGAACGCCAGTTGCTTGATGACCGCCGGCGCCTTGTTGTAGACGATCGGCCCGTAATTGCTCTTGGCCGCGTCGAGATTGTCGAGCGATTGCCAAAGCGGTGCCGTGCCGCTGGTCGCGTCGGCGCGATAGGCGGGCGTCTTGATCGAGAGCAGGAACGTCGTCCAGGCGTTGCTGTCCGGCTGCAGGTCCGCCTGGATCCGCGCGGCCATGAAGGTCGAGAACCCCTCCTTCAGCCACAGATCGTCGAACCAGCGCATCGTGACGAGATCACCGAACCACTGGTGGCTGATCTCGTGATAGATGGTTTGGTCGCGCGCCAGCCGCTGCGGCAGCGTCGGCGGCTCGCGGAAGACGAAGCGGTCCTCATTGTAGAAGACCGCGCCCACATGCTCCATGCCGCCGAAGGGAAAGGCCGGCGCGAGCACGAGGTCGAGCTTGGCGAAGGGAAAGGCGATGCCGAACCAGTCCGCGAGCCAGCGCACCGCTGCGCGATTGGTCGCAAGCTGTGTCTCGGCATCGACCTCGGCGGCGCGCGAATGGCGGGCGTAGAGCGTGATCGGCTGCCCCCCGGCGGGGGCCGAAGTCGTGCCGACCCAGGGCCCGGCGGCAAAGGCGGCGAGATAGGTGGAGATCGGCACGGTCTCCGCGAACCGCCAGCGGGTCGCGGCGCCTGTCGGAATCTTCGCGGCGACCGGTCCGTTGGCGATCACCGTCCAGCCCGCGGGCGCGACCACGTCCCAGCGGATGCGGGCCTTGAGGTCGGGCTGATCGAAGCACGGAAACAGCAGATTGGCGTCCGACGGCACCAGCAATGTGTAGAGATAGGTCCGCCCGTCGGCCGAGTCCTTGAAACGGATGATCGCGGCGCCTGCGCTGGCGATCGGGGTCTCGAAGCGCGCCGACACGCTGTTGGCACCGGTCTTGAGCACGGACGCGGGCAGCACGAGATGACCATCGCGTCGCGCAGTTGCCGGGACCGCCACGCCGTTCGCCTCCAGCCCGGTGAGCATCGTTCCGCGGAAATCGAGGACGAGGTCGCCGCTGTCCCTGACCCGGTCGAACCGGATTACGACCGACCCGACCGCACGGTCGGCGGCCGTGACGTCGAGCGAGATGGCGTAGCGGACCCGCGCGATCTGTGCCGCCCGCCGCTGCGCCAGTGCGAGCGATATACCCGGCCCGGTCAGCGGATCGGCGGCGACGGCCGCCTGCGCCATTCCCGGCCAGCCGATCGCCGGGAGTGCGAGCGCGCCCTTCAACAGGGCGCGGCGGTCCGCTTCGCGCGGCATGTCCGGATGCATCGTCGCGCCCCTTATTGCCGGTGTGCGGCGATGTAGCGACCGACCTGTTCGTCGAGCACGTCCAGCGGCAGCGCCCCCTGGTCCAGCACGGCCTCGTGGAAATCGCGAATGTCGAACCGCGACCCCAGTTCGCGTTCGGCGCGCGCGCGCAGTTCGGCGATCTTGAGCTGGCCGACCATGTAGCTGGTCGCCTGCCCCGGCCAGTTGAAATACCGGTCCACTTCGCGCGCGATATCCTTGTCGGACACCGAGCTGTTCGCCTTGAAATAGGCGATCGCCTGGTCGCGGTTCCAGCGCTTTGCATGGATGCCCGTGTCGAGCACCAGCCGGATCGCGCGCCATACCTGGAGCGACAGCATGCCGAACCGCGCATAGGGATCCTTATAGATCCCCATCTCGTTCGCGAGCCGCTCCGAATACAGCCCCCAGCCCTCGATATAGGCGCCATAGCCGCCGAACTTGCGGAATTTGGGGATGCCGGTCAGCTCCTGCTGGCGCGCGATCTGGAAATGATGGCCCGGCGCGCCCTCATGCGCGGCGATCCCAGCGACCTGGACCTTCTGCGTCTGGTTCATGTCGACCAGGTTGACGTAATAGATGCCGGGCCGCGATCCGTCCGCCGACGGTGGATTGTAGAAGGCGGTGGACGCCGTGCCCTCCCGCCATTTCTCGACCGCGCGCACCTCGAGCGGCGCCTTGGGCAGGGTCCGGAAATAGCGGGGGGCCGCCGCCATCACCGACGCGATCACGGCGCGCGCGTCGCCGAGATACTGTTCGCGCCCCGCACTGGTGTTGGGATATTTGAACTGGGGATCGGTGCGGATCTTGTCGAAGAACTGTTCGAGCGTGCCGGTGAACCCGACCTCGCGCTTGATCGCCTCCATCTCCTGCCGGATCGCGGCGACCTGTTTCAGGCCCAGATCGTGGATCTGGTCGGCGGTCAGCGCGGTCGTGGTCGAGGTCTTCAGCCGGTCGGCATAATAGGCCGCGCCATCGGGCAGATTCCAGGCCCCGAAATTGCCCTTCGATTGCGGCTCGATCGCGTCGAGCGTCGCGAACAGCTGGTCATAGCCGGCACGGAACGGCCCCGTCAGCGCCGCGCGCGCCTCCTCCAGCAACGTCGCCTTGGTCGCCGCGGGCACTGCCAACGCGGTCACCTTCTTGCGGAAATCGGCCATGACCGTCGAATCCGCGCCCGCGTCGAACGGGGCACCGACCAGCACGGCGCGTGCATCGGCGCGGGCGGGTGCGAAATTGACTTTGTTGGGGATGATTCCCGCCGCCGCCTGCTCGCGCATCGTCGTGCTGACCTCGCGCATGACGCGCTCGGTATCGCGCAGCCTTGCGATATAGGCCTGCGCGTCGGCGAGCGTATCGACCTTGTGGTTGTTGATCAGCAACACCGGGATGTCGCCCGCCGGGCTGCCGTTGGTCGTGACGGGGAAGCGCAGCTTGCGGAACCGCAGCGACTGCCGGCCGCGGTCGACCTCATATTCGAACAGCCGGTAACTGACCCGCGCACTCTCGCCCAGATCGTCGGGACGGAACCGCGATCGCATGGCCTTCAGCTGCCGCTCCGACAGGGCCTGCGCGCGGACCGCGGCGGCGTCGGTATAGTCGTCGAGCCGGTCATAGTGCGTCTTCAGCCCGAGCTGGGTCAGCGATTCCGGGCTGAGATCAAGCTGTTCGTCATAGGCCTTGTCAAGAAATGCGAGCAGTGCCGCATCCTGCGCCGCGACGCGCTGGGTCTCCACCGGCGCCGGGGCGGCGGCGAGGACGATCGGCACGGTGGGCAGCAGCAATAGGGCAAAGGCAAGACGCATTACATTCTCCTGTCGAATGCGTGCTTGTCGCGCGCGGATCCCGTCAGCGCAATCACGGACCGCCAATTCCGTCGCCGCTCCGTCGTCAGGTGCGAAATTGCCGATCGCGCGTTCATGCCAGGGTGAAAGACCTTCCTACTCTGCTGCGCGAGCGGGCCAGGTCCGGCGCCAAGGCCCGGATCGTCGGGCAGGTGCGCGCGCTGTTCAACGACCAGGCGCGCGGCGAGGCGCCGGTCGAGCGCAGCGCTGCGGCGATGTTCGCGCCCGATGCGGTGATCGGCCGGGTCCACGGCGACGTGGTCAGCATGATGGTCGGCGGCGTCGCGGCACTGCTGCTGCAGATGCTGCACCCGGCGGTTCTGGCGGGCGTCTGGGATCATTCGAACTTCCGCACAGACATGCTCGGCAGGTTGCGGCGCACCGCGCGGTTCATCGCGGTCACGACCTATGGCGAGCGCACCGATGCGGAGGCGGTGATCGCGCGTGTCCGCGCGGTGCACGCGCACATCGCCGGGACGCTCCCTAACGGCACGCCCTACCGCGCGGACGATCCCGCGCTGCTCGCCTGGGTCCATGTCTCGGAGGCCTGGTGCTTCCTCGCCGCGTGGCAGCGTTTCGGCGACCACCGGCTCGGCATGGCCGAGCAGGACGCCTATTATGCAGCGTTCGCCGAGGTCGGCGAACTGCTTGGCGCCGAATCGCTGCCGCGGGATCGGGCGGGAACGGACCGTTATCTGCAGACCATGCGCCCGCAGCTCGTCGCGGATGCCCGGACGCTCGAGGTTGCCCGGTTCGTGCTGGAGCAGACGCCCGCGAACCCGCTCGCCCTGCCCGTCCAGCGTATCGTGATGCAGGCCGCGGTCGATCTGCTGCCCGCATGGGCGCGGCGAATGCATGGGCTGGCGGGGTCGCCGGCCTTGATGCGGCCCGTCGTCACGTCGGGCACACGCAATCTGGCGAGAACATTGCGCTGGGCGTTTGTCGACCAATAGCCGATCCCCGGCCGTCGCGATTAAACTACCAGACGGTATGTTAATCTGGTTGACAGGTTTCCGCGGCGCTTTATATACCAGCCGGTAGACAAACAGTCCCGGCCGATGGTCGGTCAAATTGTCGTCCGTCAATCGTCTTCCGGCCAGCGAAGTTGCCGACACTGTCCTAGTCGAACGCCAAGAATTCCGCAGTTTTCAGACCGGTTACGGCGTAATGCCGGCGACCGGATATCGTCCACGCTTGTCATCTGGACTGTCGATGCCGCGCGCACCGACGATCGATGACGCATGTCCATTACAACGGGGGGCAATCCCATGGAATATCCCAAATTCACATGCACGTCAGCCGATCGATCACGGAGCGATGCGGCATGACCGTGTTCACCCCGATCAAGGCGGCCGACGCCACGCCGGTGGAGGCCCCTGCCCCCCGACGCAGACCCGTGTGGCAGCGCGGCGCGATGCTGCTCGTGCCCGTCGCGCTGGTAGGTGCGATCGGCGTCCGGCTGCTCGATCAGCCCGATGCGGCGATGGCGGCGCCCCCGCCCGCATCGGTGACGGTCGCGTCCCCGTTGGTACGGCAGGTGAGCGAATGGGACGATTATGTCGGCCGGTTCGCGCCGAGCCGCAGCGTCGAGATCCGGCCGCGCGTGGCGGGCGAAGTCACCGGCGTCCACTTCCATGACGGCGATATCGTCCGCAAGGGACAGCTGCTCTTCACGATCGACTCGCGCCCGTTCGCCGCAGCGCTGGCCGAAGCGCACGCCAACGTCGCGAGCGCCAGGAGCGCCTTGTCGCTTGCGCGGACCGACCTCGGCCGTGCGCAGCGGCTGGTCGCGGACGAAGCCGTCTCGGCGGGTGAGGTCGACGCGCTGCGTGGCAAGCTCGAAGCCGCCAGCGCCGCACTCGCCGCCGCGCAGGCGCGCCAACGTGCCCGCGCACTCGACGTCGGCTTCACGCAGGTTCGCGCGCCGATCGGCGGGCGCATTTCCGATCGCCGCGTCGATGCCGGCAACCAGGTCGCGGGCGGCGAAGGCACCGGCGGCACCGTGCTGACGACGATCAACGCGCTCGATCCGATCTACTTCAATTTCGACGGGTCGGAGGCGCTCTACCTCAAGACGCAGCGCGCGCGTCAGCCCGGTACGGCACCGGCGGCGGTCGAGATTCAGCTTCAGGACGAGACCGAGCATCGCTGGAAGGGCAAGCTCGACTTCACCGACAACGGTCTCGACCAGCGCTCGGGCACGATCCGCGGCCGAGCGGTGCTCGCCAACCCCGGCTATTTCCTGACGCCGGGGATGTTCGGCAACATGCGCCTCGCGAGTGCGGGGACGCGGCAGGCTCTGCTGGTGCCCGACGACGCGGTGCAGACCGATCAGGCGCGGAAAGTGCTGCTGACGATCGATGCGAAGAACGTCGTGAGCCAGAAACCGGTCGAGCTCGGGCCGGTGGTCGATGGCCTCCGGATCGTCCGCTCGGGGATCGGGCCGAACGACCGGGTCATCATTCAGGGCACGCAGATGGCGATGCCGGGTGCCACGGTCGCGCCGAAGGCGGGCCGGATCGCGGTCGCGACCGGTGCGCCTGCTCCGGCGTCGGTCCAACCGATCTCGGGTGAAGCCACACTCGCCAGATAACCATCGTTCCCCGGCGAAGGCCGGGGCCCAGGTGGCATAGCGTTTCGATGTAATCACTGCGGTTCGCCCAACTGGACCCCGGCCTCCGCCGGGGAACGGAAAAGCGCGCGCGCCCTCTATCGAGGACACAAACCATGCGCTTCTCGCGCTTCTTCATCACCCGGCCGATCTTTGCGGGCGTGATCGCGGTGATCATCACGATCGTCGGTGCGATCGCCTATATGTCGCTGCCGGTGTCGCAATATCCCGACATCGTCCCCCCCACCGTCACCGTCAGCGCGACCTATCCGGGCGCGTCGGCCGAGACGGTCGCCGAAACCGTCGCCGCGCCGATCGAGCAGGAGATCAACGGCGTCGACAACATGCTCTACCAGTCGTCGCAATCGACCGGCGACGGCAAGGTGACGATCACCGTCACCTTCAAGATCGGCACCGACCTCGATGCCGCGCAGGTGCTCGTCCAGAACCGCGTCGCGGTCGCGGTCCCGCGCCTGCCCGAGGACGTCCAGCGCCTCGGCGTGGTGACGCGCAAGACGTCACCCGACTTCCTGATGGTCGTGAACCTCGTCTCGCCCGACAACTCGCTCGATCGCGGCTACATCTCCAACTATGCGCTGACGCAGGTCCGCGATCGCCTCAGCCGGATCGACGGCGTCGGCGACGTGCAGCTGTTCGGCGCGCGCGATTATTCGATGCGTGTCTGGATCGACCCCGGCCGTGCCGCCGCGCTTGACCTCACCGCGGGCGAGATCGTTGCAGCGCTCCGCGCACAGAACGTCCAGGTCGCCGCCGGCACGCTCGGCCAGCCGCCCTATGACAAGGGCAACAGCGCGTTTCAGCTCAACGTCGAGACGCAAGGGCGCCTGACCGATCCCAAGCAGTTCGCGGACGTCGTCATCCGCACCGACGCGCAAGGCCGCCAGGTCCGCGTCTCGGACGTCGCCCGCGTCGAGCTCGGCGCGCAGGATTATGGTGCCAACACCTATCTCAGCGGCAAGCCCACGGTGATCGCCGCGGTCTTCCAGCGTCCCGGCTCGAACGCGCTCGGCGCGGCGCAGGCCGTCACCGCCGAGATGGAAAGCATGTCGAAGCGCTTTCCCAAAGGCCTCGAATACAAGGTCATCTACAACCCCACCGAATTCATCGCGCAGTCGATCGACGCGGTGAAGCATACGTTGTTCGAGGCGATGATCCTCGTCGTGCTCGTGATCCTCGTCTTCCTGCAGAAGTGGCGCGCAGCGATCATCCCGATCGTGGCGATCCCGGTCTCGCTGATCGGCACCTTCGCGGTGCTCGCCGCATTCGGCTACAGCCTCAACAACCTGTCGCTGTTCGGCCTCGTCCTCGCGATCGGGATCGTCGTCGACGACGCGATCGTCGTGGTCGAGAATGTCGAGCGCAACCTCGAACACGGGCTCTCGCCGCTGGAGGCCGCGCGCACGTCGATGGACGAGGTATCGGGTGCGCTCGTCGCGATCGTGCTCGTGCTGTGCGCGGTGTTCATCCCGACGGTGTTCCTCACCGGACTGTCGGGCGCGTTCTACCGCCAGTTCGCGGTCACGATCTCGACCGCGACGATCATCTCGCTGCTCATCTCGCTGACGCTGTCGCCGGCGCTCGCCGCGATGTTGCTCAAGCCCACCGCCCCTGCCGGCTCGGGCAACCGCCTGACCCGCGCCGCTCGCCGCGCAGGCGACGCGTTCAACCGCGGGTTCGAGCGGATGAGCGAAAGCTATGCGCGCCTCACCGCACGCCTCGTTACCGCGCCGAAGCGGATGATGGTCGCCTATGCCGCGCTGATCGCGGTCACGGTCGGTGTCTTCATGGTCACCCCGTCGGGCTTCGTCCCTGCGCAGGACCAGGGCTATTTCCTGACCGTCATTCAGCTTCCGCCCGGCTCGTCGGTCGAGCGTACCGATGCGGTGATGCAGAAGGTCGCCAAACGCATCCTGCCGCTCGCCGGCGTCAAGGGCGCGGTCATGCTCGCAGGCTTTGACGGCCCGTCGCAGACGCTCGCGCCCAATAGTGCCGCTGCGTACATCCCGCTGAAAAGCTTCGAGGAACGCAAGAAGCTTGGCGTCACGCTCGCCAGCATCATGGCGGAATCGCAGAAGGCGACGGGCGACATCACCGAGGCGCGGCTACTGATCGTCCCGCCGCCGCTCATCCAGGGCATCGGCTCGGCCGGCGGCTATCGCCTGATGGTGCAGGACCAGGGCGGCCACGGCTATGGCGACCTTGGCAAGACGAGTTACGACCTGATCGGCAAGGCGAACCAGACCAAGGGCCTGGCGCAGGTCTACACCTTCTTCGATACCGCCACGCCGCGCATCTTCGCCGATGTCGACCGCGCCAAGGCCAATCTGCTCGGCGTCCCCCCCGAGCGCGTGTTCGAGGCGTTGCAGGTCTATCTCGGTTCGGCGTTCGTCAACGACTTCAACCTGCTGGGCCGCACCTACCGCGTCACCGCGCAGGCCGACGCTCCGTTCCGCAACACCACCGCGGACATCGCCAACCTCAAGACGCGCTCCAACTCGGGCCAGATGGTTCCGGTCGGATCGGTCTCGACGTTCCGCGACAAGACCGGCCCGTACCGCGTGGTGCGCTACAACCTGTTCCCGGCGGTCGAGGTCGATGGCGACACCGCCAAGGGCTATTCCTCGGGCCAGTCGCTGGTGGCGATGGAGAAGCTCGCCGATGCGTCGCTGCCCGCGGGCTATGCGCATGAATGGACCGGCATCGCCTATCAGCAAAAGGCCGCCGGCAGCACCGCCGCCTTGGTCTTCGGGATGGCCGTGCTGTTCGTCTTCCTTGTCCTCGCCGCGCAATACGAAAGCCTGACGCTGCCGCTCGCGATCATCCTGATCGTGCCGATGTGTTTGCTCGCCGCGATGACCGGGGTGAACCTGCGCGGCATGGACAACAACGTTCTCACGCAGATCGGGCTGGTCGTGCTCATTGCCCTGGCCGCGAAGAACGCGATCCTCGTGGTCGAGTTCGCCAAGCAGGCCGAGGAACAGGACGGGCTGTCGCCGGTCGAGGCGGCGGTGCGTGCGGCGAAGGACCGATTGCGGCCGATCCTGATGACGAGCTTCGCGTTCATCCTCGGCGCGGTGCCGCTGGTGATCGCCGACGGGGCCGGCGCCGAACTGCGCCAGGCGCTCGGCACCGCGGTGTTCTTCGGGATGATCGGCGTGACCGGCTTCGGGCTGCTCTTCACCCCTACCTTCTACGTCGTCGCACGGGCGCTGGCGATGCGGTTCGAACGCCGCAAGCCAGCCGCTGCCCAGCCGACGCTTCAGCCAGCCGAATAGGACCATCCTCATGAAGTCCCTGCTTCTCGCGAGCCTCTCGGGGCTGACGCTCGCCGCGTGCGCCGCCGGCCCCGATTACGTCGCGCCGATCACCCGGCCCAAGGCGACCGCGTCGTTCGTCACCGTCAGCACGGCGACCGTCGCGACGGCGCCCGATAACGACTGGTGGCGGATGTACCGCGACCCGGTCCTCGACGGCCTCGTCGCCGACGCGCTGGCGGCGAACACCGACCTGCGCGTCGCGGTCGCCCGGCTCGACAGCGCGCGCGCGTCGTTGCGCGGCGCTAAGACCGATCGCGAGCCACAGGTGAACGCCAGCGGCAGCGGCAATTACTCCCGGACGTCGCAACTCCAGAACCTGCCCGGCTTCGACCGCGAGCGCGCCACCTACGATGTCGGCCTCGACGTCAGCTACGAGGTCGATCTCGCCGGCCGCATCCGCCGCAACGTCGAGGCCGCACGCGGCGATGTCGGCGCGGCGCAGGCCGATGCCGATGCGGTCCGGGTCTCAATCGTCGCCGCCACAACGCGCGCCTATGTCGACGCCGCATCGTCCGCCGCACGCCTCGCGGTCGCCCGGCGGATCGTCGACCTGCTCGAGAAATCGAACACGCTGACCGGCAAGCGGGTCGATGCGGGTCGCGCCGCGCGCCTCGATCAGGTCCGGATCGCCGCGCTGCGCGACCAGCGCGCCGCGAATATCCCGCAGATCGAGGCCGAGCGTCAGGCAGCACTCTTCCGCCTCGCCACGCTCACCGGCCGCACCCCGCAGGAGCTGCCCGCCAGCGCCGGCGCGCGCACGACCACGCCGCGGCTCGACCGGCCGATCCCGATCGGCGACGGCGCGAGCCTGCTTGCGCGTCGCCCGGACGTGCACGCCGCCGAACGCCGCCTTGCCGCCGCCACCGCGCGGATCGGGGTGCAGACGTCGCAGCTCTATCCGCAGATTGCGCTCGGCGGCTCGATCGGTTCGACCGCGCTCAGCGTCGGCGACGTCTTCACCGGCGGGCCGATCCGCTGGTTGCTCGGTCCGCTGCTCAACTGGTCTGTCAATCAATCGGCGGCGCGCGCGCGCATCGCCGGTGCCGAGGCCGACACGCGCGGTGCGCTCGCCAGTTTCGACGGCAGTGTGCTGACCGCGCTGGAGGAAACCGAGACCGCGCTGTCCAATTATGCGCGCGAACTCGATCGCCGCACGCAGCTGCAGTCCGCGCACGACAACGCCGCCACCGCCGCGCGCATCACCCGCGCGCGCCAGCGGGAAGGCCAGATCGACTTCCTCGACGTCCTCGATGCCGAGCGGACGCTGGCGGATACCGATACCGAGCTTGCCGCGGCGGACGCCCGCATCGCGGGGGCGCAGGTCGATCTGTTCCGTGCACTCGGCGGGGGATGGCAGGCGCCGGGGCGCCCTGCCGGCTGACACCGGCGCGGCATCGTCGCGTGTCACTGATCCGTCCCCGACACGTCATCAAACTGTACCGGCGGGCGCATACCGCCTGGGCCGATGGGGACGTCCGAGCTCAGCATGGTCGATACGGGGGCGGGTCGCCTCTGGGCGGGCTGGTCGCGTCTGCGCGCGCAGGTCGAACGGCTGACGCGGCGGGCGGATGGCGAGGATCTGCTCCACGACGCCTATGTCAGCCTGGCGACCCTGCCCGCGGCGCCGCGCAACGACGAGGCGTTCCTCGTCCATGCGGCAGTCAACCGCGGCCGCGATGCGTTCCGGCGCGAGGCTGTTCGCGGGGCAAGCGAAGACGCGGGAGCGATTGAATGGCTGCGCGACTGTTCGCCGATCCAGGACGAAGTGCTGATCGCGAAGGCGCGGCTCGACCGGGTGCGCGAGGGGCTCGATCGTCTCAGCCCGCGGACCCGCGAGATCTTCCTCATGCAGCGGCTCGACGGGTATAAATATCGCGAGATTGCTGCGCGTCTGGGAATCAGCCAGAGTGCGGTCGAAAAGCACATGGCCAAGGCGATGACCTTCCTGGTCGATTGGACGGAGGATTGGTGAGCACGCAATGCATGGCCGCAAATCCCTAGACCGGATGTTTTCGGACAAGGCGGCGCCCGAACGCACTGCCGCGGAATGGATCGCGCGGCTCAACGCGGACGACGTCAGCGCACGGGACGCGGCGGTCTTTCGACAGTGGCTGACCGCGAACCCCGAACATGCCGAACGGTTCGAGCGCGCGACCGACCTGTGGGACATGGTCCCGGGAACCGCACCGTCGCGCGCACCGGTGGTGACGCGCCGCCGCGCGCTGGGCGGGGTCGCGGCACTCGCGGTCACCGCGGTCGCCGGAACCGGTGTGTTCCAGGCAGCCTATGCCGCGACGCCGTACCGGACGGGAATCGGCGAGCAGCGACGTATCGTGCTGCCCGACGGCTCGGCCCTGCTGCTCGACGCGGTCACCCGGCTGCATGTGGTCGCGACCGAGCGGCGGCGGCGGCTCTGGCTGACGCAAGGTCGCATCGACCTGACGGTGGCGCCGCGCGCGTCCCCGTTCACGATCACCGCGGCCGACCGGGCGATGACCGCCGGCGCGGGCCGCTTCGACCTGCGCTGCGACGCGCGCGACGGGGCGGCCTTTACCGCGATCGAGGGGCGGGCGACGATCGCTGCCACGACGTCGACTGGCGTTGCGCAGCTCCTGACCGACGGAGCGCGGTTACGAAACGACGTGATCGATCGTCCCGACCTCGCGGCGACACGGGCCTGGACCACCGGTCGTGCCGCGTTTCACGACGATACGCTCGCGACGGTTGCCGAGGAGGCGAACCGGTACAGCGCGACGCGGTTGGTGATCGCCGACCCGGCGGTCGCTGGGCTGCAGGTCAGCGGCATGTACCGGATGGGCGACAATGTCGCGCTGGGGCGTGCGCTCGCGACGCTGCTCGGTTTGCGGTTGCGAACGATGGACGGTGCCGTCCTGCTCGGCGGATAAAAATTCGCGTCAGCGGGGTGGGGTAGATCGCGGCTCGCCCGTCGAGGAGGTGCGGCAGTATCGCCGCCTTCCTTGGGGGGATGAACACCGTGACGACCAATCGCCGGCGCCTGCGCCGTTCGTTCGTGATGGGCGCAGCCTGCGCCGCGCTGTCGACCGCCTTTGCACCCGCCGCGGCGATCGCGCAGGCGAAGATGGTACGCGTGCATCTGGGTGCCCAGTCGCTCGGCCGGTCGCTCGAAGCGCTCGCCCGCCAGAGCGGCATCGACATCCTGTTCACGCCTGCTGCGGTTGCCGGTCGGACCGCACCCGCGATCGACGGCACGATGGCACCGCACGCCGCGGTCGAGCGGCTGATCGCCGGCACCGGGCTGATGGTCCGCCAGCAGCCCAATGGTGCGCTGATCGTCGCCGCGACGGTCGAGACCGCAGCGCCGCAGACCGCAGCGACCACGCCTGACGACGAGACCCGCGAGATCGTCGTGACGGGCTATGCGAGCAGCCTGACCGGCGCGCTGGCGCAGAAGCGCAAGGCGACCAACGTCATCGACGTCGTCAAGGCCGAGGATATCGGCAAGTTTCCCGCGCAGAACATCGCCGAAGCGCTCCAGCGCGTCCCCGGTGTGTCGATCGTCCGCGATCGTGGCGAGGGCGTGTTCGTGCGCATCCGCGGGCTCGGCGCCAATTTCCAGGTGGTGACGCTCAACGATCGCTCGGTCGCGGTGAACGAGAATGTTCGCGACAGCGGCCAGAGCGGGCGCCAGTTCCGGTTCGACACGCTGCCGTCCGAGCTCATGTCCGCGGTCGAGGTGATCAAGAGCCCGCGCGCGAGCCTCGACGAAGGCGGCATCGGCGGCACGATCAACCTGCGTACCTTCCGGCCGCTCGACCTGAAGAAGCCGGTGCTCTCGCTATCTGCGACGGCAAGCTCGCCGCGCCTGGCGGATGCGGTCGATCCGCGACTGTCGGGCATGGCGAGCTGGGCGAGCCCGGACGGCAAGTTCGGCGCGCTGATCGCGGGCGTCTATGACGAGCGCACCACGCGGCAGGACCGGATCACCGGCGTCGGCTGGGCGGACGGCAAGATCGACACCGACGGCAACGGCTCGCTCGACAGCGACACGATCCTGATCCCGACCGCGATCCGCCCGACGCTCGAGCGCGAGAACCGCGACCGGATCGGCATCAACGGCGCGGTGCAGTGGAAGCCCGACGACCGGTTCGAGCTGAACGTCGACGGGCTGTGGAGCCGGCTGAACGTCGCCTATGACGAGCTGACCTATTCGGCGGCGGATGGCTCCAACCTGCCGCGCGGGATCGTGCCGGGCAGCGCGGTGATCGAGAACGGCGTGCTGACCGGTGCGACGACGACCGCCTCGACCACGCAGATCGGCCGCGAGACGTCGGTGCTCCAGTACAAGAACTGGCTGGTCGGCACCAATGCGCGCTGGCAGGCGGGCGGCTGGACGATCGCCGCGGACGGCAGCATCGGCCAGGCCTATTCGAACACGCCCGAGCCGATCTACCGCACCCGTCTGCTCGGCACGGTGGGCGCGACGACGTTCGATTTCGGCAAGGCGGGTGATCGCCTGCCCGACGTCACGCTGCTGAACGCGGATCTCTCCAATCCGGCGCTGCTGCCCGGTCGGCGGATCGAATACCGCGTCAACGATTCGAAGGACCGCGAACGCGCCGCGAAGCTCGACGTGACGCGCGACCTGACCGGCGTGGTCAGCGCGCTGCGTGCGGGGGTGAAATATCAGAAAAGAACGCGCGCCTATGATCGCCGCGACATCAATTTCACCAGCGGCATCGCCGGCAAATATTTCGACGCGAGCTATTTCGTCCCGTTTCCGGTCGATGATTTCCTGAAGGGCGCGAACGGCACCCTGCCGACCAGCTGGGCAATGCCCGATCCGGCCAAGTTCCTCGCCGCCGCCACCGGCAAGGAGGCGCTGCTTGCCGCCCCACTCGCGCGCGGCGATCTGCGCAACAGCTATGCGATCGGCGAGGAGATCGTCGCGGGCTACGCGATGGCCGATTTCGCGTTCCCGCTCGGCGGCATCGCGGTGCGCGGCGATATCGGCGTACGCTATGCCCGGACGCGGCAGACCTCTTCGGGCTATGCCGATGACGGCAAGGTCGCGCTGCCCGTCAGCTACGACAAGACCTATGACAATTTTCTGCCCTCGCTCAATCTGGTCGCGGAGGTCTCGCCCGATCTGCAGATGCGGTTCGCCGCGTCGAAGGTCATCACCCGGCCGTCGCTCGCCGATCTGGCGCCGCGCCTCACGATCAATTCGAGCCCGACCGTCCTCACCGCGGTCGGCGGCAATCCCGAGCTGAAGCCGTTCGAGGCTTGGCAATATGACGGCACGGTCGAATGGTATTTCGCGCCCGGCAGCGCGCTGGTCGGCGGCGTGTTCTACAAGGACATCACGACCTTCGTGTTCCAGCAGACGCGCGACTTCGTCCTCGACGGCCAGACCTATCGCCTGACCGCGCCCAAGAACGGCGGCGACGCCTATGTCGCCGGCGTCGAGATCGCGTATCAGCAGCTGTTCAAGATGCTCCCCGCGCCGTTCGACGGCCTCGGCGCGCAAGCCAACTACACGCACACTAAGACCGGCGGCACCTATGCACTGGCGACCGGCGGCGTTTTCCGCGATGCGCTGGTCGACGTCGCCAAGGACAGCTTCAACCTGACCGCCTTCTACGAGAAGGAGCGCGTCGGCGCGCGCGTCAGCTATAGCTGGCGTGGCAACGTGCTGCGCGACGTCGGTGGCGCGGGGCTTGCCGCGAACAATGACAGCGCGTTCGGCAGCCTCGATTTCGACATGTCGTACAAGGTGACGCCGAACGTGATTTTCGTCGTGCAGGGGATCAACATGGCCGGCGGCGTCCAGTGGCAATATGTCCGCGACAACCAGTTTGCGGGCTATACCGATTACGGGCGGACGTTCATGGCCGGCGTCAGGGCGAAGTTCTGATGCGGACCGCCTCGCTGGCGGCCGGCCTTGCGCTGGTCGCCTCGTCCCTCGCGCCGGCTCAAACGCCGCCGTCGCGAGAGGACAAACTTGAACGCGTCGTCATCGTCATGCGCCACGGCGTGCGCAGCGCGATGTCGAGCCCCGAGGAACTGGGCCGCTACAGCCGCCGCGCTTGGCCGCGCTTCGCGGTTCCGGCGGGGCATCTGACCGCCAACGGTGCCACCCTCGTGACGATGCTCGGCGGCTGGTACGCGGCGCGCTACCGGCAGCTCGGCCTGCTCGGCGCGAGCGACTGCGCGGTCTATTACTGGGCGAACCACACGCAGCGCACCGAGGCGGCCGCGACCGCGCTCGCCGCCGGCCTGACGCCGGGGTGCGCGGCGCCGATCCACCAGTCGGCGGCAGCGCCCGATCCGCTGTTCGAGGCGCCGCAGACCCCGCTCGCGCCGCTTGATGGCCCGCGGATGCTCGCGGCGATCTCCGCGCGGGTCGGCGGCGATCTGGCGGCGTGGGACGCGCGCCAGACTCCCGGCCGCGATCGGTTCGAGGCGCTGATGCTGCAATGCCGCCGTATCCCGTGCTCGACGACCGAGCGCAGCCGCGTCCAGCGCCGGCTTGGCGATACCCCGATCGCGATGCGGATCGACGCGACGGGCAAGCCCGACCTCACCTCGCCCAGCCTGCAGGTCGCTGGCATCGCCGAAAGCCTCGTCATGGCCTATGCGGACGGGCTGGCCTTCCCCGGCTGGAGCGGGATCGACGCAGCGACGATCGGCAAGGCGCTCGCCGTCCATGGGGCCGGCATCGACCTGCGCACGCGCACCCCGGAAGTCGGCCGCCAGACCAGCAGCTATCTCGCGATGCGGCTGCTCGCGACAATCCAGCGCGGCGCCGGCGCGACCGCGCTGGCCGACCCGATCGGCGACGCGGAGAAGATCGTCGTCGTCAGCGGCCATGACGGCACGGTGACGATGCTCGCCGGGCTGCTCGGTCTCGACTGGACGCTGCGCGATTACGGCGCCGGCGAAGCCGCCCCCGGCGGCGGTCTGGTGTTTGAACTGTGGCGTCGTGGCGCGACCGGCAAGAGCGTCGTGCGGGTTCGCTATGTCGCGCAGGGGCTCGAGCAGATGCGCTACCGCATCCCGCTGTCGGCGCAGTCTGCGCCGGAAATCGTAGCGATCCCGGTCCCCGGTTGCGGCGACCCCTGCCCGCTCCCCCGCTTCACGCGCTACGTCCTCGATCAGGTGTCGCCCCCACCGAAGGAGTAGCGCGGGGGCGCGCTTAATTGCCCTCTGCGTCGACGACGAACACGACTGGCTTGCCGCGCGACATCGGCTCCCACCCTGCGCCCAACGCAGCCCGGATACCGCGCGAAATGGTCGGATCGTCGATCTGAAGCCGTCCGCGCGGCAACCCCTTCAGCAGGCGCTTGGGGGCGGGAAATTCGAGCATCGCTTCGCGCTGGCAGTCCTTTTCGAGCAGCGAAAGGACCATCCCCTTCCACCCGTCGTCGTCCGACCATTGTGGCTCGCTCTGGAGGCGCCAGTCATAGGTGGTGCCATCGACGTCGATGGTACCGGAAGTGCTGAGATTTTTCGACATGCCGCCGCCTTAGCAGGTCTGTCACGGCATGCCATGCGTCCGATCGCACGCCATAGCGGGGCCTGAATTACCAGCCTGCGACAGAGCCGCTATGTTCTTGGCGTGGGTGATCGTAGAAGCCGCCAAAAGCGCACCGGGGGAGCCATGACGACGAAATCGCGCTATCAGGCGCCCGCGCTCAAAAAGGGGCTCGAGATCCTCGAGCTGCTGGCCGCTGCCACCGCGCCGCTCAACATGTCGGATATCTCGACCGCGCTCGGCCGGTCGGTCAGCGAGATCTTCCGCATGCTGCAGGTGCTCGAGGAACACCGCTATATCGCGCGGGGCGATGACGGCTACCGGCTGACCAACCGGCTGTTCGCGCTCGGCATGAGCCAGCCGCCGGTCCGCAACCTCGTCGGCATCGCGCTCCCGGTGATGAGCGAGGTCGCGCGGCGGACCGGGCAGAGCTGTCACATGGCGGTGGCGTCGGGTGCCGAAATGGTCGTGATCGTCGGCGTCGAGGCCCCCAGCCTGTCGGGCTTTGCGATCCGGGTTGGCTATCGCCGGCCGCTGCATCGCTCGGCGTCGGGACGAGTCCTGCTGGCGTTCCAGTCGGCGGATGTGCGCCAGGCGATGCTCGACGACGTGCGTGTGGCGGGCGCTGCGTTCGACGCGGCCGCGCTGGCGGCGGAGCTGGACGCGATCGCGGCGAAAGGGCTCCACACAACCCCAAGTCCCGTATTGAACGCGATCACCGACATGTCGGTGCCCATTCTGGTGATGGGGTCCGCGCGGGCGGCGTTGACCGTGCCGTTCGTCGATGGCCCGGGCGCGCGCGTGACGCTGGACGCGTCGCAGGCGGTGCTGCGCCACGCCGCCGCGACGATCGCCGAGCAACTGTCCCCCGAAGTCCGCGACGGGCTGTATCAGCGGGTCGTCGACCATGGCGCGCCCGACACGGGATCCGACGGATGACCGCTCCAAGCGTGTCGCCTACTCCCCTCCTCACGATGGAACACGATAACATGTGGCACTGCCTCTTCCTCGACCTTCACGACGATGCCGCGCTGATCGCGGCGTATCGCGATCGCCACCGCGCGGTGCCGCCGGCCGTGCTCGCCTCGATCCGGGCGGCGGGGATCGAGGCGATGGACATCTATCAGCGCGATGACCGGCTGGTGATGATGATGCGGACCGGTCCCGGTTTCGATCCGGAGGCGAAGGCCGCGGCCGACGCGTCCGATCCCGCCGTGGTCGCGTGGGAAGCTGCGATGTCGCGCCTTCAGCGTCCGTTGCCGAGCGCGCAGCCGGGCGAGAAATGGCTGCCCGCCGAACGCATCTTCGCGCTCGACGCGCAGGGCTGACCGGTCAGGTCAGCGTACGGTCGAGATGCGTGTAGCCGCCATCGGGGATGATCCACTGCCCGGTCGTGTGCGACGACCGCGCCGACAGCAGGAACACCACGGTATCGGCAATCTCGCGATCGGTCGTCAGCCGCCGGCCAAGCGGGATGTTGCCCGCGATCTCGTCGAGCTTGGCCTGCGGATCGTCGAACGTGTCGATCCACGCGCGATAGAGCGGCGTCATCACCTCGGCGGGAAGCACCGCGTTGACGCGGACGCCGTCGCCGACCAGCGCCGCCGCCCATTCGCGCGTCAGGCCGAGCTGGGCGGCCTTGGCGGCGACATAGCCGCTGGTCTGGCCCTGCCCGGTCAGCGCGGTCTTCGACGAGATGTTGACGATCGCGCCGCGGCTGGCCTTTAGGTGCGGCAGGCAATGATGCGCCATGCCGTAATAATGGCCGACATTGGCGACCAGCGAGGCGAGGAAGGCCGCTGTTCCCGCCTCAAGCCCGATCCCGTCATTGGCGCCCGCATTGTTGACCAGGCCGTGGATGCCGTGCCCCGCCGCGACGATCTGCGCGACTGCCGAGGCGCAGGCGGCGTCGTCGGTCATCTCGGTACGGATGAATATCGTTGCGGGCTGAAGCGCACGGATATTCGCCTCGAACGCAGGGTCGAGCGCGCTACGCCCGAGGATCGCGGGGATCGCGCCCTCCTCCGCGAGCAGCGTCGAGATCGCGCCGCCGATCCCGGCGCCACCGCCGGTGACGATCACCAGTTTACCCTCGAGTCCCAGCTTCATGATAGTCCATCCTCGATAGGTGATAAGCGGTAGACGCGCGTCGCCGTGCCGCCAAAGATCGCATCGCGATACCCAGGGCAGGCGCGCGCGACGAAGGTTTCAATCAGGTCGACCACAGCCGCATGCTCAGCGGCAAGCAGGCACACCGGCCAGTCGGATCCGAAGATCAGCCGGTCCGGTCCGAAGCAGGCGAGCAGATGGTCGAGATACCGCGCGATGTCGGTCTGCGACCAGGCGGCGTGATCGGCCTCGGTCACCAGCCCCGACAGCTTGCAGGTGACGCCTGGAAAGGCGGCGATGGCTGCGATCGTCCGGGCCCATGCGCCCCATTCGCCACCCGCGATGTCTGGCTTGCCGCCATGATCGAGCACCAGCGCCCCCGCCCCGGTCGCTGCGAGCAGGTCGGGAACGCAGGCGAGCTGTGCCGGCCCGCGGACCAGTATGTCATAGGCGAGACCGCGCCCCAGGATCGTCCGCACGCCGCGCAGGACATCCTCGCGCAGCAGATAGCGCGGATCGGGTTCGTCCTGCGCGATGTGCCGTATGCCGACCAGCGGCCGCGCCGCGTGACGGTCGAGCTGGGCCGCGACGTCGGCCGCGGTCAGGTCGACCCAGCCGACGACGCCCATGAGCCAAGAGTTCGAGTCCGCGAGCGCGAGCAGCCAGTCGGTCTCCGCCGCGCTGTGGCAGGCCTGCACCGCGATGCAGCCGTCGAACGCGGTGGCCTCCAGCGCGGGCCGGACATCGACCGGGAGCCGGTCGCGCGCGAGCACGCTGCCGGGCTGGATCCAGCCATACTCCGCCGCACGATATCGCCAGAAATGCTGGTGGGCATCGATCCTCTTCACCATCGGGCTTTTGCATCCCTTCACTTGTTGCTCACCTGTGACATGATTTTTTATATATGCAAACCTCTCTCAAGGCCTATGATGGCGGCAATCGCACCAGAGGCGACGAAGAGAGGATGTCATGGCACACGCTGCGAAGGGCTCGAGCCACATGGCCGACATAGCTGACACCGCGACGAGCACAGGGCGTTTCATCCGGCCGGGATTTCGGACGGGCTTCATCCTCGTAACCAGCCTGTTCTTCCTCTGGGCGCTTGCCAACAACTTCAACGACATCCTAATTCGCCAGTTCCAGAAGGCGCTCGACCTCAATCGCGCGCAGGCCGGCCTGATCCAGTTCGTCTTCTATGTCGGCTATTTCGTGATGGCGCTGCCCGCAGGTCTGGTCATGCGCCGCTTCGGATACCGCGCAGGCATATTGACCGGGCTGGCGCTCTACGCGATCGGCGCGCTGCTGTTCTGGCCCGCCGCAGAAGTCCGCGAATATGCGGCCTTTCTCGGCGCGCTGTTCGTACTGGCGTCGGGTGCTGCCTTCCTCGAAACCGCCGCCAACCCCTATATCGTCGCGTTCGGCGACCCGGCGCGCGCCTCGCAGCGGCTGAACCTCGCCCAGGCGTTCAACGGCTTCGGCGCGGTGCTTGCGCCGACGATCGGCGGTCTGTTCATTTTCTCAGGCGTCGAGCATGACGCGGCGACGCTGACGACGATGCCGCAGGCGCAGCTGGTTGCCTATCGCGTCGCCGAAGCGCGCATGGTGCAGGTGCCGTATCTGCTGCTGGCGATCATCGTCGTGCTGGTCGGCGTCGCCATCGCACTGGTCCGCCTCCCCGCGCTCGACACCAAGACCGACGACAGCGCGCATGACGGGCTGTTCACGGTCCTGCGCGCGCCGGGGCTGTGGCGCGCGGTGGTCGCACAGTTCTTCTATGTCGGCGCACAGGTCGGCATCTGGAGCTTCTTCGTCGATTTCGTGAAGGACAGCCTGCCCGCCACGCCCGAGCGCTCGGCCGCCTATCTCCTGTCGCTCAGCCTCGTGCTGTTCATGGCGGGGCGGTTCATCGGTGCGGCGCTGATGCACCGGCTGCCGGCGACCCGGTTGCTGTTCGGGTGCGCGGTCGCCAACATCGCGCTCTGCGCGGTCGCGATGCTGTCGGGCGGCTGGATCGCGGTCGGTGCGCTCGGCCTGACCAGCTTCTTCATGTCGATCATGTTCCCGACGATCTTCGCGCTCGGCGTCCGCGATCTCGGACCGCGCGCGACGATCGGCTCCTCGCTGATCATCATGGCGATCATCGGTGGCGCGCTGGTGCCCCCGGTGATGGGCCTGATCGCGGGCGCGGCGGGTGGCCTGCACGTCGCGATGGCATTGCCGCTGATCTGTTTCGCGGTCGTCGCACTGTTCGCGCGCGGCGCGACCGACGCCCCCCTTTCCCCTACCATGAGGACGATCCATTGAGACTGAACGGTAAACGCGCGCTGGTGACCGCTGCGGCACAGGGCATCGGCCGATCGATCGCGGAGGCGTTCGTCGCACAGGGCGCGACGGTCTACGCCGCCGACCTGAACGGCGAACTGCTCGCGACCGTCCCGGGCGTCACGCCCATCATGCTCGACGTCACCGATGCGGAAGCGGTCGCGGCGCTGCCGGCGCAGATCGGCGACATCGACATCCTCGTCAACGGCGCAGGCTATGTCCATGCGGGCGATATCCTGGCCTGCGACGAGGACGCCTTTGCCTTTTCGATGTCCCTGAACGTCACGTCGATGTACCGGCTGTGCCGTGCCTTCCTGCCGGGCATGCTCGCGCAGGGCAGCGGATCGATCGTCAACCTCGCGTCGATCGCATCGAGCGTGAAGGGCATTCCCAATCGCTTCGCCTATGGCACGACCAAGGCCGCGGTGATCGGGCTGACCAAGGCGATCGCGGCGGATTATGTCCTGCGCGGCGTCCGCTGCAACGCGATCTGCCCGGGAACGATCGACTCCCCGTCGCTGCGCCAGCGTGTCGCCGAGCAGGCGAGCGCGGCCGGTATTCCGCTCGAAGAGGCGACCGCCGCCTTCGTCGCGCGCCAGCCCGTCGGCCGCCTTGGCCGCCCCGAGGAGATCGCAGCGCTCGCGTTGTACCTTGCGTCCGACGAGAGTGCATTCACCACCGGCACGACCCATGTCATCGACGGCGGCTGGGTCAACTAACCACCCCCTTCCCCACGACCTAGAACCAGAGGACGTTCGCTCCATGAAACTGTTACGCTACGGCCCGATCGGCCATGAAAAGCCCGGCATGCTCGATGCCGATGGTGCGATCCGCGATCTGTCGGGGGTCGTGGGCGACATTGCCGGCGACACGCTGACGCCCGAGGGGATCGCGACGCTGGCCGCGATCGACCCGGCGACGTTGCCGCTGGTCGACGGCACGCCGCGCTACGGCGCCTGCGTCGGCGCGGTCGGCAAGTTCATCTGCATCGGCCTCAATTACAGCGATCACGCCGCCGAAAGCGGGATGGATGTGCCCAAGGAGCCGGTCGTCTTCAACAAATGGACCAGCGCGATCTGCGGCCCCGACGACGCGGTCGAAATGCCCCGCGGCTCGACCAAGCTCGACTGGGAAGTCGAACTCGGCGTCGTGATCGGCAAGCCCGGGCGCTATATCGATGAAGCCGACGCGATGGCGCACGTCGCCGGCTATTGCGTCATCAACGACGTCAGCGAGCGCGAATACCAGCTCGAGCGCGGCGGCACCTGGGACAAGGGCAAGGGCTGCGACACGTTCGGCCCGATCGGCCCGTGGCTGGTCACGGCCGACGAGGTGCCCGATCCGCAGGCGCTGCGTCTGTGGCTCGAGGTCGATGGTCACAAGTATCAGGACGGCACGACCGCGACGATGGTGTTCGGGGTGGCCGAGATCGTATCCTATCTCAGCCGCTTCATGAGCCTCCAGTCGGGCGACGTGATCTCGACCGGCACGCCCCCCGGCGTCGGCCTCGGCCAGAAGCCGCCCAAATATCTGGCGGTGGGCAATGTCATGCGGCTCGGCATCGACGGCCTCGGCGAGCAGACCCAGCGCGTCGTGGAAGCGCGCGCATGACGACGATCACCGGGCTGCGCATTCGCGACGTCCGCTTCCCGACCAGCCTTTCGCTCGACGGCTCGGACGCGATGAATCCCGACCCCGATTACTCGGCCGCCTATGTCGTGCTGGAAACGGACACGGCCGGGCTCGAAGGACACGGCCTGACCTTCACGATCGGGCGCGGCAACGAGATCTGCGTCGCCGCGATCGGCGCACTGCGCGAGCGGGTGATCGGGCTCGACCTCGACTGGATCGCGGCGGATGCCGGGCGGTTCTGGCGCCACGTCACCAATGACAGCCAGTTGCGCTGGATCGGCCCCGACAAGGGCGCGATCCACCTGGCGACCGGCGCCGTCGTCAACGCGGTGTGGGATCTGTGGGCGAAAAGCGTCGGCAAGCCGGTCTGGCAGCTGGTCGCGGACATGACGCCCGAGGAACTCGTCCGGACGATCGACTTCCGCTACATCACCGACTGCATCACGCCCGACGAGGCGCTCGCGCTGCTGACCAAGCGGGCCGAGGGCAAGGCGGAGCGCGTCGCGACGCTCAAGGCCGAGGGCTTTCCCTGCTACACGACGTCGGCGGGCTGGCTCGGCTATTCGGACGAGAAGCTCTACCGGCTGGCGCGCGAGGCGGTCGATGCCGGGTTCGATCATATCAAGCTGAAGGTCGGGCGCGATCTGGACGACGATATCCGCCGGCTGCGGATCGCGCGCGAGGCGATCGGTCCCGATGCCAAGCTGATGATCGACGCCAACCAGATCTGGGAGGTCGACCAGGCGATCGAATGGGTCAACGCGCTCGCCTTCGCGAACCCGTGGTTCATCGAGGAGCCGACCAGCCCCGACGACGTGCTTGGCCATGCCAAGATCCGCCGCGGGATCGGATCGGTCAAGGTCGCAACCGGCGAGATGTGCCAGAACCGCATCCTGTTCAAACAGTTTATGGACGCGGGCGCGATCGACGTCGTGCAGATCGACGCGTGCCGCCTCGGCGGCGTCAACGAGGTGCTCGCGGTCCTGCTGATGGCGGCCAAGCACGACCTGCCGGTCTGTCCGCATGCCGGTGGCGTGGGGCTGTGCGAATATGTCCAGCACCTGTCGATGATCGACTATCTGTGCTTTTCGGGCACGCGCGAGGGTCGGGTGATTGAATATGTCGATCATCTGCACGAGCATTTCGTCGATCCCTGCGTCATCCGCGATGCCGCCTATATGCCGCCGACGCAGCCGGGCTATTCGATCGAGATGAAGCCCGCATCGCTCGAACTTTATGCGGTATCGGCGGAAGTGCGATACTGATCGCGTCATGATCATCGCCTCGACGCACGACTTTCGCGAGGCCGCCCGACGGCGGCTGCCGCGCTTCCTGTTCGATTATGCGGATGGCGGTGCCTATGCGGAGCAGACGCTGCGGCGCAATGTCGACGACCTTGCCGACATTGCGCTGCGCCAGCGCGTGCTGCGCGACGTCGCCGACATCGATCTGACGACGTCGCTGTTCGGGCGGACGATGGCGCTGCCCGTTGCGCTCGGCCCGGTCGGGATCAGCGGCATGTATCATCGGCGCGGCGAAACCCAGGCAGCCCGTGCCGCGACCAACGCGGGCGTGCCCTTCTGCCTGTCGACGGTTTCGATCTGTCCCTTGTCGGAGGTGAAGCAGGCGAGCGGCACGGGCGCGTTGTGGTTCCAGCTCTACGTCATCCGCGACCGGGCGTTCATGCGCGACCTGATCGCCACAGCAAAACAGATCGGCGCGGAAGCGCTTGTCTTCACCGTCGACATGCCGGTCCCGGGCGCGCGGTACCGCGACGCGCATTCCGGCATGTCGGGCGCGGGCGCACCCCTGAAGCGCGTTCTGCAGGCGATGGGCCGGCCCGGCTGGGCGTGGGACGTCGGGCTGCGCGGGCGGCCGCACAAGCTCGGCAACCTCGAACCCGTACTCGGCAGCAACAGCGGGCTCAACGACTATATGGGCTGGCTCGGCGCGAACTTCGATCCGTCGATCGGCTGGGCCGATCTCGAATGGATCCGCTCGGCCTGGGATGGACCGCTGATCATCAAGGGCATCCTCGACGTCGAGGATGCGCGCGAGGCGGTGAAGATCGGCGCGGACGGCATCATCGTCTCGAACCATGGCGGCCGGCAGCTCGACGGCGTGCTGTCGACCGCACGCGCATTGCCGGCAATTGCGGACGCGGTCCGCGGCCAGGTCACGGTGCTGGCGGACTCCGGCGTACGGTCGGGGCTAGACGTCGTGCGGATGCTGGCACTGGGCGCGGAGGGCGTGCTGCTCGGCCGCGCCTGGGTCTATGCACTGTCCGCGCGGGGCGAGGCCGGGGTCGACCTGCTACTGACGCTAATCGAGCGCGAGATGCGCGTTGCAATGGCACTGACCGGCGTCCGCCGGATCGCCGATATCGATCGGACTATCCTGGCCTAGGATTGCGGACGACCGCGCTACCCAAGCCCCGCGTTACACGGACCGCGCCGCCTGCCAGGCTGCGACGAGTGCGCGGGCGCGCGTGCCGACGGTGGCGGCGCTGTCGCCGGGCTTGTAGAGCGCGCCACCGACGCCGATCCCCTCGGCACCCGCCGCCAGCCAATCGGCGAGATTGTCCGCCCCCGTGCCGCCGACTGCCCAGACACGGACGGTCTTCGGCAGGATCTCGCGCACCGCCTTGAGATAAGCGGGCCCGAACCCGACCGCGGGAAACAGCTTCAGGCGTCGCGCTCCCGCAGCGATCGCCTGGAACGCCTCGCTCGGCGTGACGAACCCAGGCATGGGCTCGAGCCCGAGTTCGACGCCGCGGGCGATGACGGCGGGGTTTGTGTTGGGCGTCACCATGATCGTGCCGCCGGTCGCGGCCAGCGCCTCGACCGCAGCGATGTCGAGCACCGTCCCCCCGCCGATCGCGGCCCGATCGCCGAACGCCTGCTGCAGCATGCGGATGCTCGTCGCCGGGTCTGGCGAGTTAAACGGTACCTCGATCAGGCGGATACCGGCCTCGACCAGCGCCTCGCCGATCGCCAGCACCTCGTCGGGTGCGACGCCGCGCAGGATGGCGACGATGGGCGCAGTGCCCGATGCGAGCAGATCATCGACGGTCATGGTGTCTCCAGCAAGGCAAGGCCGGCAAGCGCACAGGCTTCGCCGGTATGAACGGTAGCGCCAAGGCCGCGTGCCGCGAGCGCCCGGTTGTAGCGGTCGGCGAGCGCCGGATCACCGATCAGCGTGATGGTGCCGGTGGCCGCGGGCAGGATCTCGGCGATCTCGGCACCGATGACCAGCCCGGACAGGAACCCCAGTGCCCAGCGGCCGCTGGCCCCGGTGCGCAGTTGCGCTGCCCGCGTCTCGAACAGCGCACCGAGCAGATGCCCGCCCTCCGAGATGCGGTCGAGGCCCGCGTCGAAACCGATGGCTTCATCCTCGGGCGCGCCATCATCCGCCGCCGCACGCGTCAACGTCGAATGCCGCCGCAGCAGCGCGAACAGCTCGCCCGTCACGAACGTCTGGAACCCGGTCACCCGACCGTCCTCGACACTCGCCCATTTGCTGTGCGTACCGGGCAGCGCGATCAGATGATGTCCGGATGCAAGCTCGGGCACAAGCGCCATCGCACCGAAGATCTGCGTCTCCTCGCCGCGCATCACATCGGGTGCGCCAGAGCCGCGCGTGCAGGCAAGCCCCGCGCCGATCGTGACGGGAATCCGGTCGACCATCGCGCGCGCCGATCCCGCCGCCCAGGTCTCCGGATCGGCAGGACAGTCGACATAGGGAATCTCGATCCAGCCGTTGCGCGACCCCACCATGCCGCAGAGATGGATCGCGCGCGGTTCCGATGTCGCGCGCCAGCGTGCGAGTGCGGCGCGCAACACCTGCTCGGGTGTCTGGTCGCCAAGGTCCCCGATACCGGGCCCCGCGGCGCGATCAACGACCGCACCGTTCTCGATCCGGTAGAGCCGCAGGTTGCTCGTGCCCCAGTCGCCAGCGACGGTATAGCTCATCGATCGCGCCTAACGTGGCTGACGGCGAATAGCTGAATCGCTGCGATCACCCGATCGAGTGAGGACAAACGCTTTTTCAGAACTGGCTCCCGTTCTTGGCCGCCGCTGACCCGCGCGACGCCTATTACTAATCCTATAATTATGTGCGACGAAGAAGCAATTGCCTCGCCGTATCCGCGATGACCGGCCCGGCCTTCGTTCAATTCGGCCAGACGTACCTGATCTGCAACGAGAATGACCGACAGGGGAGGATGACATGGGCAAGCTATTGCTGGCCGCGCTCGCGGCGACGACGATGCTAAGCGTCGGCACCGCCGATGCCCGCCCGCGCTGGACCGAGGCGCAGGCCAAGGCCTGGTACGTGAGGCAGCCCTGGCTGGTGGGCGCAAACTACACCCCCGCCTCCGCGATCAACCAGCTCGAAATGTGGCAGGCGGCGACCTGGGATCCCAACCGGATTCATCACGAACTCGGCCTCGCTCAAGCGATCGGGATGAACACGATGCGCGTGTTCCTTCACGACCAGCTCTGGGTTCAGGATCCCGAAGGCTTCAAGCGCCGCATCGACGCGTTCCTGACGATCGCGCACGCGCACGGCATCCGCCCGCTGTTCGTGCTGTTCGACAGCTGCTGGGATCCCGATCCCAGGCTTGGGCCCCAGCATCCGCCTATTCCCGGCGTCCACAATTCGGGCTGGGTGCAGGGTCCTGGCCTGCCGGGATTGCGCGACCAAAACCGCTACCCCGCGTACAAGGCCTATGTGCAGGGAATTGTCGGGGCGTTCGCCAAAGACGACCGCATCCTTGGCTGGGACATCTGGAACGAACCCGACAATGGCGCCGACCAGTATAGGGACCAGGACGGCAAGGAGCCGCTCGTCCGCGCGCTTCTCGCGCAGGCGTTCGACTGGGCGCGCGACGCCGACCCGTCACAGCCGCTGACGTCGGGCGTGTGGCAGCATGACGACTGGACCCCGACCGGCGGCAAGCTGTCACCGATGGAGACGCTGCAGCTGGGCCAGTCCGATGTCATCAGCTTCCACGATTACAGCTGGCCCGAGACGTTCGAGGCGCGCGTGCGCCAGTTGCTGCCGTATGACCGGCCGATCCTGTGCACCGAATATATGGCGCGCGGCAACGGATCGACGTTCGACGGCTCGCTGCCGATCGCCAAGCGCTACAATGTCGCGATGATGAATTGGGGGTTCGTCGATGGAAAGACGCAGACGCGGCTGCCCTGGGACAGCTGGAAAAAGCCCTATGTGATGGAGGAGCCGACGATCTGGTTCCACGAGGTCTTCCGCGCCGACGGCACGCCGTATCGCAAGGCGGAGACCGACCTGATCCGCCGGCTGAGCGCGGCACCCAAGACCGTGGTTCCCGGCGAACCCGGCGCACATTGGCGCTGACGCCGATCGGGTCTCAGGGCAGCGACGACGCCGCGCGACCCCAGTCGTTCGGCGTACGACCCAGATCGAGCTCGAGCGTCCCGCCCTGCAGGATCGTGGCCTGCGACACGAACGGCGTGCCGAGCGGTTGCCCGTTGAGCCGCGCCGCGCGGATATAGCGCGTCCCCGCCCCCTGCCCGCGCGCGACAATGGTGAACGTCCGCCCGCTCTCGAGCATGATCCGGCTCTGCGGCTGGTGCGGCGCGTGGAGGTAATAGAGGTCGCTGCCGAGTTTCGGGAACAGCCCGAGGCGGTTGAAGACATAATGCGAACTCATCGCGCCGCTGTCCTCGTCGCCGGGATAGGCGTCCGCGGTAAACCGCCGGAAGACGATATCGGCATATTTGCTCGCCAGATCGGGGCGCCCGACCTCGCTGAACAGCCAGGGCGTCGAGAAGGACGGCTCGTTGGTGAAGTCGATCAGCCCCGCATCGAACGCATGCTGCAACCGCCGCGTGAATGCCGCGCGCCCGCCCATGATCGCGACCATGCCCGGAACGTCGTGGACCGCAGCATAGGAGTAGATCCAGCCCGTCCCCTCGTAGAAGCCGAAATTGTCGTGCGTCTTGCCGTCCCAGCCGCGCTTGGGGTCGTTCGGCTGGAACCGGCCATCGGCGAAGCGCGGCCCGACGAACCCGGTATAGCCGTCGCTCGCCGCGCGCGGATCCCAGACGTTGCGCCAGTTGCCCGCACGCGTTCCGAGCAGCGCGGCTTCGGCTGCATGCCCCGTGCCTGCCGCGACCTTCGCCGCGTAATAGTCGTTGAGCGCCATGCCCATCGTCGCCGACCCCGAGCGTGACCGCTGCGGCGTCCCCTCGGGGCTGCGATCGTCGACCGCAAAATAGCCGTCGACCAGATAGCGCGGCCGGCGCCGCTCGAACGCGTTGAACAGGACGACGTTCGTCGCCTTCTGCCAGTCGACGCCGGGAACACCGCGCAGGAACCCCTCGCCGATCACGTTGTCGACCTCGTCGCCCGCCTGGCCGACATGGAAATTGCGCCCGGCGATGAACGCGGTATCCGCCGCGCCATAGCGTTCCCACGTCCGCACGAACGATCCGATCACGCCGGCATAGGTGCTGGGCCGGATCAGCGACATCAGCGGATAGAGCGTGTGATACGTGTCCCACAGCGTATAGTGATCGTCGTACAGCGGCGACGCGCGCTCGGTGTCCGCCTGGTCCTGCGTGCGGTCGCGTGGCTGGATGACGCTGTGGTAAAGTGCCGTGTAGAAGCGCCGCCGGTCCGCCGCGCCGACCCCGTCGATCGTGATCCGCCCCAGCGCGTCGTTCCACGCCTTGCCCGCCGCGCTGCGAACCGCGGCCATGTCCCAGCCGGGCAGGTCCTGTGCGAGCAGCTCTTCGGCGCGCGCCGCGCTGGCAAAGGAGACCGCGATCTTCATCGTGACGGGCCCGCGACCCGCGCTGCCGAAACTCCACCAGGCGCGTAGCGGCTGGTCGGCGAGCGCGCTTGCGCGCGTCGCGCCGGGTGCGCGGACGTTCGCACGTTCGATTCCCCAGGCGGTCGGCTTCGCGTCGACGCTGGCGACGAACCAGATATCGACCTCCGCGGGCGACCAGTAATGCCGCGTGCGGACTTGCCCGACGATCTTGCCCTGCTCGGGATACAGCGTCACCTCGGATCCCGCGGTGCCGAGCTCGCCCATGATCTTGCGCGTCACGTCGAACAGCAGATGCGCGTCGCCGCTGTTCGGAAAGGTGAAGCGGTACAGCGCGGCATGATGCGCGGGCGCGATCTCGACATCGGTGTCATAGCGCGCGAGCGTCACGCGGTAGCCGTCCGCCCGCGCGCGCTCGTCGCGCTTGGGCGAGAGATGCTCCGCCTCGGTCGTCGCGAGCGGCCCCGTCTGCGGCGAGACGAGGAACGTGCCATAGCTCGGCACCCCGCCCGACCCCTGCGTATGCAGCTGCGCGAACCCGCTCAGCGGGGCGGCGCGGTCATAGCCTGCATTGCTGGTCGCCGCGGTGATCGTGTTCGGACTGGGGTGGATCGACCCCGCGGGCAGCGTCGGCCCCGGGATCGTGTCGCCCTCGTCGTCGTCCCCGGTACCGATCAGGGGATCGACATAGTCGCTGAGCGGCAGCGGATCGCGACCCGGCCCCGCTCCGGCTGGTGCGGCCGCCGCGAGCGCCACGCCGACCCCGATGAGACGCAGCACCGTGCAGGCCGCCGCGCCGCGACGCGCCGTCATCGCTTCGCCGGAGTCGCACGCGCCTCCGCGGTCAGCACGAGCTCGGCCGCGAGCAGCGCGCCCTCCTGATCCTGCGCCACCGACGTGCGTTCGACCAGGTCGGTCACGAACTGCGGTCCGAACGGCAGCGGCACTTTCGAACAATCGAGATAGCGCGTCCCCTTCTTGTCCGCGATCAGCAGGTGGTTGCCGCCCGGGCGCCCTGCGATGTCCACATATTTGCGCAGCTCGATATAGCCCTCGGTGCCGAGGATGAAGAGGCGGCCGTCGCCCCAGGTCGACAGACCGTCGGGCGTGAACCAGTCGACGCGGACATAGCCCGCACCGCCATCGCCGCTCAGCATCATGTCGCCGAAATCCTCGAACTTGGGATGCGCGGGATTGCCGAAATTGCCCGTCTGCGACGCGAGCACCTGCGCGCGCTTGCTGCCCGTCAGATAGACGAACTGGTCCGCCTGGTGGCTGCCGACATCGGTCAGGATGCCGCCGTTGCGCGCCGGATCCCAGAACCAGTCGGGGCGGCTCGGCGCGGACAGGCGGTGCGGCGCGAGGTTGACCGTCTGGATCACGCGCCCGATCGCGCCGTCATGGACGAGCTGCCCCGCCATCACCGCGGCGGGCACCTCGAGCCGTTCGGAATACATGATCGCGAACTTGCGCCCCGTCTCGCGGATCGCGCGGCGGACATCGGCGAGCTGTTTCAGCGTCACGACCGCGGCCTTGTCGCTCAGATAGTCCTTGCCCGCGCGCATCACGCGGATGCCCAGCGGCGCGCGCAGCACGGGGATCGCCGCGCTGCACACCAGCTTGATCGCGCGGTCGTCGAGGATCTCCTGCTCGGACCGCGCCAGCTTGATGTCGCCATAGCGCTTGCGGAACATCGCGATCTGCTTGGGATCGGTCGCGTAGAAGGCGGTCAGGACGCCGCCGCCGCGGATCACCGCGTCGGTGATCCCATAGATATGGTTGTGGTCCATCCCGATGACCGCGAACGGCACGCGGTATTTGGCCTCGGGCGCGGGCTTTGCCACCGCCCCCTCGGTCGGTGCATCGCCGCGCGTGGCGGATTGCGCGAAAGCGTCGGCGGCGAAGCCCGCGGCCAGTCCGGCGGTCAGTCCGAGCCCGAGAAGTCCCCGGCGGTTGGTGTCGCTCACAGCTCTATCCCCTTTTAGATCGAGACCAGGTTCGTCGGCCAGGTCATTGCTTGGTTCTGGTCCATCGCCTGCTCGCCGAGCAGCGACGCGACGCTCGCCTGATAGGCCTGCCGCAACAGGCCGGGCAGCGGCTTGCCCGCGCGCACCGCCTCGCCAAAGCCCTCGAACTGCAGCATCGTCTCGTCATATTCGCCCCAGCCGAGCGACTCGCCGGGTGTCGTCACGGGCAGCTCGGGGAACCAGGTCGCGCCGCCGATCGGCACCGTGCGCTTGTGCCCGCGCGCGACGTCCTTGTGCATCCGCTGCAACGCCAGCACCTTGGCGGGCACTTCCTGATAGATGCGTCCCAGCTCGGGCTCGATCGTCCCCTTGCTGCCCTGGATCTGCTCCTCGCAGCCATAGCGCGCATTGTTGAGCAGCGAGGTGTAGATCAGCTTCCGCCCGCCGCTATATTCGTAGATCAGCGCGACATGGTCATAGACCTCGCGGCCGTCCTTCCAGAAACAGATGCTGCCCGACCCGATCACCCGCGTCGGTACCGCATCGAGGAACCAGTTGCCGACCTGAAGCTGATGCGTCGCCAGCTCGGTCATCAGCCCTGCCGAGCGGTCGCGGTACAGCCGCCAGTTGATCTGCCGGTCGTTCGCATCCGCGGGCACGGCGCGGCGCCAGGCATTGTTGCGGTGCCAGCTCGCGCGGATCTGCGTCAGCGTGCCGATCTCGCCCGCGCGCGCGCGCTTCAACGCGTTCAGGTAGGTCGGGTGGAACATCCGCTGATGCCCGATCTGCAGGATCTTGCCCGCCGCCTTGGCGCGCGTGATCATCGCGCCGCAATCGGCGATCGTCCGCGCCATCGCCTTTTCGCACCAGACGTGCAGCCCGGCGTCGAACGCGTCGAAGCAGAGTTTCGCATGCGTATCGAGCGGCGTCGCGATGACCACCGCGTCGATCCCGCGCGCATCGAGCATCGCGCGGTGATCGGCAAAGCGCCGCGCGGTCGGCGCCCATTGCTGCGCCTTGACGAGGTTCGGCGCATAGCTGTCACAGATCGCGACGACCGTGCAGTTGCGCGACTTGGCGATGTTCTGGATCAGCGCGCGGCCGCGGTCGCCCGTGCCGATCACGCCCAGCCGCACCGGGTTCGACTTGACCGGCTCGGCACCCGCCGCCGCGGAGGCCGCAGACACTGCCCAGGGTGCGGCGGTCGCCATCCCCGCGCCCGCCGTCGCCGTCAGCACGCGATCAATGAACGATCGTCGTGAGAGGTCGAAATCCTTGTCGGTCATGCCGCTTGCATCCTTGCTGTGTCGTCGGTCCGCGCCGCGGCCTTGGAAAGATCGTACAGGAACCGCCGTGCCGGCGCCGCGTCGAGCAGGCGTCGCGCGCGCGGCGCATCGGCGACGAGCAACGCGGTGCTCATCGCTTCCGCTATGCCGCCGCTGCGATCGATCGCCACGGTACAGCGCGCCGCAGTCACGATCCCGCCATCGGTCGGACGGATCATCGCCGCGCGCTCGGGCGCCTGCGTGCCGGCGCCGACCGTCGTCGAGATCGACAGCGCCTCGTCGACCAGCTCGACCTCGACCAGCACCGCGTCGGTGCACGACGGATCGGGGATCGCGAACGGCCACCCGCCGCCCAGCGGATGTTCCCCGATCACCGCGATCGAGCTTTCACCCGCCGACAGGCACGCGCAGACGACACCCGCATCGCGCAACGCCGCGCACGCCCGGTCGAGAGCGAAGCCCTTGCCGAACCCGCCGAAATCGAGCGCGAGCGGCCGGGTCGCGGCGATCCGTGCGGTGCTGTGGTCGAACACGAGATCGCCCCAGCCCGCCCCGGCGAACCGCCGATCGGCAGCCGGATCGAACAGGGCTAGGGTCAGCGCATGGGCCTCTTCGATCGCGATCAGCGCCTCGGTCAGCACCGGATCGTCGATCGCGACGCCATGCCCGGCGAGCAGTTCGTCGTTGAGCGTGGTCGTCGGCGACTGCCGGTGGATGGTCAGCGCATCGTCGACGCTTTCGATCGCGCGCCGTGCCGCGACCAGCGCATCCGCAGACCCTGCACCGAAGACGTGAAGCTCGATCCGCGTCCCCATCGCGACGAAGCGCTCGACCCGCGCGGCGATACCCACGTCAGGCCTTGACCTCCCAGCCGGGTTCATAGGCGACCGACCAGAGCTTCATCGCCTCGGCACTGCTCGGCCTGCCGGTCGTCGGATCGACGGTCAGAACACTGTTGGTGCGATAGGCCATGTTGCCCAGATGGCAGAGCGTCGTGCTGATATGCCCCTCGGTGATCGGCGAGTTGAGCGTGGTGGCCTTGCCGCGGATCACGTCGACGAAATTGTTCGCGTGATAGACGTCGAGCACACCCTCGCCGACCGTCCCGGTCGTCTCCGACGTCGCCTTGGCCATTACCTGCCGGATCGACTTGCCCGCCAGATCATAGAGTTCGAACCCGTTGCGATCGACCACCGCCGACCCCTTCGTCCCGAGCAGCAGCACGCCGCGGCCGCGGCCATAGGTCAGCATCGCGTTGCAGCTCTGCCCGTTCCAGCGGATCACCCGGTCCTTGTCGTAGTTCAGGTCGAGCGACAGCGAGTCGTACATCTCCCAGTCGTCGCCCGCGTGGAAACGCTTGGCCCCCTTCGCCTCGACCTTCGTCGGATAGGTCAGACCCATCAGCCAGCGCGCGATGTCGAGTTCGTGCATCGCGTTGTTGCACAGCTCGCCCGTTCCATATTGCCAGAACCAGTGCCAGTTATACGGCACCAGGTTCGACCGATAGGCCGCGCGCGGCCGCGGGCCCTGCCACATGTCCCAGTCGAGCGTCGCGGGCGGGGCGACCTGCTGCCCCTTGCCGATCGATCCGCGATTATTGGCGTACCAGGTCTGCGCCTCGTACACGTCGCCCAGCTCGCCCGCCTGGACCAGCGCGAGCAGCTGCCGCGTCTCGGGGCTCGACCGCTGCTGGTTGCCCACCTGCAGCTGGCGCCCGGTGTTCTTCTGCGCGGCGATCATCGCCTCGCCCTCGGCGGGCGCGATGCCGATCGGCTTCTCGCAATAGACGTGATGGCCCGACTTCATCCCGTCGACCGCCAGCTTGGCATGCCAGTGATCGGGCGTCGCGACGGTGATGATGTCGATCGCCTTGTTGTCGAGCAGCTTTCGATAATCGCCCTCGGTCCGCGGCGCGGCATGGCCCTTCGCGGCAAAGGCCGCCGCGCGCTTGGCCAGCACCGCCGAGTCGACGTCGCAGAAATGCGTGACCTCGACGTTCGGGACCTTGGTGAACGCGCTCATATGCGCCTGACCGCGGCTGTTCAGGCCGACGATCGCGACGCTCAGCCGGTCGTTCGCCCCTTTGATCCGTGCATAGCTGCGCGCGGTCATCGCCATGCCCAGCGTTGCGCCCGCGCCCTTTATCATCGTCCGACGGTCCATCGCTTGATCCCCCTTAAAGTGTACGCAGCTTGATCGACCGGAACTCGACCCGGTCGCCATGATCCTGAAGCAGGATCGGCCCCTGCACGGCGTCGCCGAACCCGGCGATCCCGGCATATTTGCTTTGTGCCACCAGCGCGCGGAACGCCGGCGACCCGCGGTCATATTCGACCATCTTGAAGCCGTTCAGCCAGTGCTCGACACGCGCGCCGCGCACCACGATCACCGCCCGGTTCCATTCGCCCGGCGGGTTGATCCGCTTGCCCGGGCTTGCCGGGTCAGACAGGTTCTTCGCCGCGATCAGGTCGTAGAGCGAGCCGAGCGTCCGGTTGCCGTCGCGACCCATCTTCGCATCGGGATGCCGCGCATCGTCGAGCAGCTGATATTCCAGCCCGAGCGCCTCGCCCTTGCGCTTCAGCAGGCCGGCATCGACGAAATACTTGATCCCGCTGTTCGCGCCGGGTGCCAGCTTGAAATCGACCGAGAGCTCGAAATCGCGATATTCGCGCGTCGTGACGATGTCGCCGCCGCCGCCGTCTACGCGCAGCACGCCCCCCGCCATCGTCCAGCCCGTCGTTGGAAACACTGTCCCCTTCGCGCCGCGCCAGCCGGCACCGGTCTTGCCGTCCCACAGCAGTTTCCAGCCTTCGCGCTGCTCCTCTGCGGACAGCTTATTGCTCAGCCAGCCCTGCTGCGGCAGCGCGGTCGCGGGCATCGCGTAGCGCGCCGGCGCATCGGTGATCACGCGGACGTTGCGGAACCGCACCTCGGGATGCCGCGCGGCGTCCGCGTCGGGGATCGCATGGACCTGGAACGCGATGAACCCGCGCGCATCGACATCGTCGACGGTATCGGTCGCGGGCACGCCGTTGATCCAGCTGCGCAGCCGCGCGCCGATCGCCTCGACACGGTAGTGGTTCCAGTCGCCCGAGCGGAAGGTCTGCCGCGCGGGCGCGTTGCGGCCGAGCGTATACAGCCATTGCCGGCGCTGTTCGTCGTACATGCCCGCGCTCCACGCGCGCGCCGATGGATCGATCTCGACCTGATAGCCGTGCACGACGCCGCTGCGATAATCGGGCCGGCTCTGTCCGCGGATCATCATCCCCGAATTGAGCGCAGGGTCGGTCTTCGCATCGAACTCGACGATGAAGTCGCCATACTGAGCCTCGGACACGAGCCAGCTATTGGTCTTGCCGGGCTCCGCGCGCCCGATCAGCTCGCCATTCTCGAACGCGTAAGTCGCGTTGCCCCCGGTCGCGCGCCAGCCGGCCAGCCCTGCGCGCGGGGTCACGTCGCGCCACGGCGCTTTTGCCTGATCTGTGGAGGATTGAGACGCAGGGGCCGCGTCGACCGACGCCTGCAGCAGCAACGGTGCGGCCGCCAAGGTCAGAATTGCGAGTGCTCGAACCATTCGCCTCCCCTTTTCTCTTTTCTGCGAGCACGGGCTGGGCAGCCCTATCCGGACAGGTCCGGTCGTCTCGCATCGTTTCACCGCCGACATGTCGCTGCCGTACGTCTCTCCAAAACCGACCCTAATTTGTGGTCGGGCCACATGCAAACAGATTGTAAGGCATTTTATCGATGTTTCCGCTGGTTCGGGGCTTACCGGACTTGACGATGCCGGTGTCCGCGCGATGTAGGGGACGGCGCCGACGTTCAGGCTGCCGTCTATCGAACGAGGAATGCAATGCAGGACGCTGAAGGCGGCGGTAAACTCTACCGCAAGATCGTGCAGGCGATCATGACGGACATCGCGGACGGGGTATTCCAGGTCGGCGGTCGCCTGCCCGCCGAACGCGATCTGACGGAGCGGTTTCAGGTCAGTCGCCCGACGATCCGCGAGGCGATGATCGCACTCGAGATGAAGGGCATGGTCGAGGCCCGCAAGGGCTCGGGCGTGTTCGTGCTGGCATCGTCATCGAACGACTCGGAGCAGGAACTCGATATCGGCGCGTTCGAGATCACCGAGGCGCGTCGCCTGCTCGAAGGCGAAGTCGCCGCGGTCGCCGCGACCGAGATCACGGAGGAGCAGCTGGTCGAGCTACGCGGTCTGCTGGCGCAGATGGATCAGGACGACACGATCGCGGCAGAGGACGCGGATCGCCGGTTCCACATCGCGATCGCCGAGGCGACCGGCAATGCGGTGATCATCTCCGCGGTGGCCGACTTCTGGGACATGCGCTTCCGCTCGCCGCTCGCGCGCGAGGTCTTGGCGAAGGCGGGAAGCCTCGGCACGGAGAACCGCATGGCCGAGCACGGCCGGATCCTGACCGCGCTGGAGGCGCGCTCGCCGGTCGACGCGCGCAACGCGATGCGCGATCACCTTGCGCGTGTGATCGACCACCTGCTCGACGTCACCGAGACCGAAGCGGTCGAACGCGCGCGGGCCGCGACCGTCCAGCGCCGCCGTGCCCTGGCCCGTCGCTCGGTCTGACCCGCCCCCGCGTCTAGAGGTGCATGCTGTCAAATCGCGGCTACGGATGCGCCTCAAAATATTGGTCAAACTAATTGTCTGACCAAATGATTCCATATTGTCATATTTCTGCGGCCCTGATACCTGACGACCTACGCCGACCCTAGAAAACTGGGGCGGCAAAATGTCGGGCCGCGCCGACTCAGCGCGACCGGCCTATCGGGAGAGGGTCCTTGAGCCAGAAGAGCTTCGATAAGCGCATGCTGCTTATCTCGACGAGCGTCATTGGTCTGTTGATCGCCGCGCCGGCCATGGCCCAGCGAACCGCGGGCAGCCAGGTGCCGCAACCAGCCGACAGCCAGACGAGTTCACCCGATCCTGTCGACCCGACCCAGGCCACGTCCGAGCCGGAAAACGCCGATATCGTCGTGACCGGGTTCCGCGCCTCGCTGAACAACGCACTCAACCAGAAGCGTAACGAGACCGCAGCGATCGACAGCATCGTCGCAGAGGATATCGGCAAGTTCCCCGATTCCAACCTCGCCGAGTCGATGCAGCGCATCCCCGGCGTCGCGCTGTCGCGCGGTGACGGCGGCGAGGGCCGCAACATCTCGGTCCGCGGCCTCGGCGCGCAGTTCACGCGCGTCCGCATCAACGGCATGGAAGGTGTGTCGCAGGTCAGCGGCACCGACATTCGCGGCGGCGTCGCGACCGGCCGTTCGTTCGACTTCGTGACCTTCCCGACCGAAATCTTCTCAGCACTGTCGGTCCGCAAGACGCTGTCGGCGGATGTCGAGGAGGGCTCGCTCGGCGCGACGGTCGACCTGCGCGCGCCCAAGCCGTTCGACCAGAAGAAGAGCTTCGTGCTCACCGGCACTGCGCGCGGCATCTACAACGACATCAGCAAGAAGGCCGATCCGCGCCTGTCCGCGCTGGTCTCCAAGCAGTTCGGCGACACGTTCGGCATCCTCGGCAGCATCGCCTATTCAAAGCGCCATATCGCGGAATATGCCTATTCGGCGGCCGATGTCGTGCCGACCACGGTCTATGGCCAGGCGCAGCCTGCGGGCACCGCGAATGCCGGCGTAATCTTCCCCTTCTGCACCCCGGTCGGCTACAGCTTTCGCGGGGCCGCGACGAACAGCCCGACCGCCGGCTACGCCCAGCCGAACGGAACGCCGATCGGCGCAGACGCCAATAATTGCAGCACCGGAAATCCGCGCACGAGCACGGCGGCGGCCTATGATTATGTCATGAGCCGGACCGGGGTGAACGGTCGTCCAGGCGGCGGCGTCTATCTCCCCCGTCTGCCGCGACCGGCGAAAAGCGACCAGGAACAGCAGCGTCTCGCGGGCACGCTGACGCTGCAATGGAAGCCTGGCGACAATACCGACATTTCACTCGACGGCCTGTATTCGCGGTTCAAGGTGGATCGGCTCGACACCTATTTCGATGCACGCTCGTTCGGGCGCGCGATCTCGAACAACGGCCAGCCGCTGACGTCGGTCCGCGAGATCGAGGTCGATGACAATGGGTCGCTGATCCACGGGCTGTTCGACGGCGTCGATCTGCGGTCGGAGATGCAGCAGGAGAAGTTCACCTCGACCTATCGCCAGGTCAATCTGAACCTCGACCACCGCTTTTCCGACACCGTCCGGGTCTATGGTCTGGCCGGCATCAACCAATCGCGGCTCGACGTCGACCGCCTGCAGGTCGCGATCGATGCCAATGACACGCGCGACTTCTCGATCGACTTCCGCGACAATCCCGACATTCCGAAGATCGGCTACGGGATCGACACGACCAATCCCGCGCTCTTCCAATATGGCCCGCCGCTCGCCAACGGCGACCAGCGCGGCCAGCTGTCGAACTTCATCCGTCGCAACACGATCACGAGCAAGACCTTCGAGCTCAACGGCGAATGGGAGGCCGCACCCGACTTCACGCTGCAGATCGGCGGTCAGTATCGCACCAACAAATATACCGCGCGCGAGCGGCAACTCGCCACCAACACGCCACTCGCGCTCCCGTCGGGGGTGACGCTCGCCAGCCTCACCACCGTGACGACTGGCATCGGCAGCAACCTGGACGGGCTGTTGCAGGATTTCGTCTCGATCGATCCCGAGAAGTTCCGCGACGCGGTCGGGCTCGACAACTATGTCTATTGCAGCCTCGAATGCGCCAAGGGCACGTATGGCGGCGTCGATGAAAAATACGCCTCGGGCTATGCGATGGTGAAGTTCAACACCGCCAACTCGCTGCCCTTCGCTCTGCGGGGTGATGCGGGCGTACGGTACGTCCATACCAAGCTCGACACCTATGGCCCGATCACCTCGGCAGCGCCCGCGGGGTCGCTCTATCCCTCGCGGTTCGTGATATCGGAGGTCGGCCGCAGCTATGACGACTGGCTGCCGTCGGCAAACCTCGCGCTCGACATCACGCCCGACCTGATCGCGCGCGCCTCGGTCGCGCGCGTCATGTCACGGCCGGCCTATGGGCAGCTGATCCCCGCAGGCTCCGCGAACCTCGTCATCCAGACCGCAACCTTCAGCAATCCCTTCCTCGAACCGATCCGTGCCAACACGTTCGACGCCGCGCTCGAATGGTATTTCGCCAAGGGCTCGCTGATCTCGGTCGCGTATTTCTACAAGAATATCGAAAGCTATATCCAGACGACCAGCCAGGCGGTCGCGTTCCAGGATATCGGCCTGCCGCTGACGCTGCTCAACGGAACGCAGTTGCGCCCGACCGACGTGTTCACCGTCCAGCGCAGCAACAACACGGAAGGCGGGCCACTGCGCGGGTTCGAGGTCAACGTCCAGCTGCCCTTCACCTTCCTCCCCGGCGTGCTGCGCAATTTCGGCGCGCTCGGCAACTTCACGCGGGTCCGGTCGAACATCAACTACGTCATCTCGCCGACATTGTCCCGGACCGCGCCGCTGGTCGGGCTGTCGCCCGAAACGGCAAGCGGGACGCTCTATTACGAAGACGACAAGTTCAGCATCCGCTCGACGGTCAACTATCGCGCGGCCTTCCTGACCGCCGTCCCCAGCGGCTCGGTCGACGCGGATTCGACCGCCAATGCGAGTTCGATCTTCGTCGACGCCTCGGCCTCGTACAACCTCAACGAGCATATCAAGTTGATCGCCGAAGTATCGAACATCACTGACGAAACCAACCGCCTGACCGTCGACACGGTGCGTCAGGATCCGCTCTACACATCCTATTTCGGCCGTACCTACGCGCTCGCGGTCAATTTCCAGTTCTGAGGACTTCACGGTTCTGGTCGGTATCGGCGCGCCCCCCTGCCGATGTCGACCCGATCTCCGGGTGCGCTGCACGTCACGTGCGGCGCACCCGGTTCTTTCTTTGACGACGGTGCCGACGGCGCGCCGCATGGGTCCGGGCCTTCATCGTCACAAACGCGCTGAGCACATATTTCAGGGACCGGGCCTCATGATCGTGCCATCCATTTTTCTCTCGCTTGCAGCGTTGCAAACGACAGCGGCGCCCGCGGCGACCGCCGAGCATGTTGCGATCCAGGCAGCGGACATCGACCGCAGCGCGGCCTTCTATCATGAGGCGTTCGGCCTGCGGATCATCCCGACGCCGCTCAAAAACCGCCGCTGGCTCGATCTCGGCAACGGCCTCGCGCTCCACATCCTCGACGGCCGTACGACGCCGAAACCCTCGAACCGGAACGAGCATCTGGCGCTGCACGTCGATGATCTCGCCACCGTCATTGCCTGGCTTGACCAGCACGGACGCGTCTGGACCGACCTTGCGGGCACACCGCACAGGATGCAGCTCCGGTTCGACGGCGTCCGCCAGATCTATGCGCAGGATCCCGATGGCTATTGGCTGGAGATCGGGGACGCACGCGGCGCGGCGCCACGATGACGTGGCAGCCGATCGAGACCGAGGTTATCGAGCGGCGCCTCTCTTGGCCGCCTGCCTTACCGGAGAGACGAGC
The DNA here is from genome assembly GCF_014841795.1 of Sphingomonas sp. CFBP 13733. Taxonomy (NCBI): domain Bacteria; kingdom Pseudomonadati; phylum Pseudomonadota; class Alphaproteobacteria; order Sphingomonadales; family Sphingomonadaceae; genus Sphingomonas; species Sphingomonas sp. CFBP 13733. The sequence goes on along the minus strand of NZ_JACYUP010000001.1, from coordinate 246,383 downwards.
ACGCTGTTTGATCTTTTTGGATTAGCGCTGCACCCCGGGCCCTGAAAGACATCAGCACGACACATAAACTGGTGTACGCTGCCCCTCGGCGCGGTGCGCCACAGGAGAGATCGCCATGTCGTTCGTTGTCAATGGAAACGCCGTCCCGGGACCGGCGGATCCCCGTGTCTCGCTGCTTGATCACCTCCGGGAGACGCTTCACCTGACGGGCACCAAAAAGGGCTGCAACCAGGGCGCGTGCGGGGCCTGCACGGTGTTGGTCGATGGCGAGCGGATCCTGTCCTGCCTCGCGCTGGCGGTCCAGTATGACGGGCGTCAGATCACGACGATCGAGGGCCTGGCCGAGACCGCGGCGCTTCACCCGTTGCAGGCGGCGTTCATCGAGCATGACGGGTTCCAGTGCGGCTATTGCACACCCGGGCAGATCTGCTCAGCGATCGGCATGGCCGCGGAGGTGCGCCGCGGCGTGCCAAGCCATGTCAGCGCCGACCTCGCCGCCGACGTGGTCCTGACCCGCGACGAGATCCAGGAACGAATGAGCGGCAATCTGTGCCGTTGCGGCGCGCATAACGGCATCATCGATGCGATCCAGGCGACGATGGCGCCACAGGCGACAGCCGAGACGAGCGCGGAGATGGCGGCATGACGCCTTTCACTTACCTGCGTGCCGATACCGTGAACGATGCCGTACGACTGGGTGCGGGCGAAACCGCGGCCTTTCTCGGCGGCGGCACCAATATCGTCGACCTGATGCGTGAGACCGTCGCCCGCCACGAGACATTGGTCGACGTGACCCGCCTGTCCGCCGCGGTCACCGAGACGGCAGAGGGCGGACTGCTGATCGGCGCGGCCGCCACCAACACCGCGGTCGCCGAGCATCACGGCGTGCGGACGCGCTATCCCATGCTGTCGCGCGCGATCCTCGCGGGGGCGTCTGCGCAGATCCGCAACATGGCGACGGTCGGCGGCAACCTGCTGCAGCGTACGCGCTGTACCTATTTCTATGACACCGACGGATCGCACTGCAACAAGCGCGCGCCCGGTACGGGGTGCGATGCCCGCGACGGGTTCAACCGCATCCACGCGATTCTCGGCGCATCCGATGCCTGCGTCGCGACGCATCCCTCCGACATGTGCGTTGCGCTGACCGCGCTCGACGCTGTCGTCCATGTCGAGGGACGCGACGGCGCGCGGACGCTGCCCTTTGGCGAGCTGCACCGCCTGCCCGGCGATCGGCCCGACCTCGACACGGTGCTGGCGACGGGCGAGCTGATCACGGCGATCGAACTGCCGCCGCTCGGCTTTGCGGCCCGATCGACCTATCGCAAGGTACGCGACCGGGCGAGCTATGCCTTCGCGCTGATCTCGGTCGCGGCGGCGCTCGAGATGGACGGCGACCGGATCGCCGACGTCCGGATCGCGTTTGGCGGCGTCGCGCACAAGCCATGGCGCGCAACCAAGGCAGAGGCCGCGCTGCGCGGCGAACTGGCCAGCGAGGCCGCCTTCCGGGCGGCTGCAGCCGCGGAGTTCGCCGACGCGCGGCCGCTTCGCGACAATGCGTTCAAACCCGAACTGGCGACGCGAACGCTGGCCGCGGTGCTGGCCGAGTTGGCGAAGGGAGACATGGCATGAGCATCATCGATAGCGCAAAGCAGGCGGCGCAGGGCCTGATGCAAAGCGCGATGGAGAAGCTCGTTCCGCTGGCACCCGACAGCTGGATCCCCGGCGGCCGGCCCGATCCGCTGATCGCGCACAAGCACGGGCTGATCGGCACGCCGGTATCGCGGCGCGACGGCGCGCTGAAGGTCAAGGGCGAGGCAGGCTTCGCAGCGGAGTTCCGCTTCGACGACATGGCCTATGCGGCACTCGCCTATGCGACGATCCCGCGCGGTCGGATCACGGCGATCGACAGCGCGGCCGCGGAAGCCGCGCCGGGTGTCGTCCTGGTGATGACCCACCTCAACGCGCCACGGATGAACACACCGGGCGTGTTCGGCTCGTCCCCGACCGCGGTGGGCCCCGCCGACCTGCCGATCCTGCAGGACGACCGTATCCACTGGAACGGGCAGCCGATTGCCTGCGTCCTAGCGGAGACGCAGGAGCAGGCCGATCATGCCGCGTCGCTGCTCCGCTTCACCTATGACGCGGAGCCCTCGACGACCAGCCTCAAGGGCGCGAAGGCGAACGGCATCGAACCGGGCCTGTTCATGGGCCAACCGCTGCACAACCGGATCGGCGATGCCGACGCCGCGCTCGCCACCGCGCCGCATGTCGTCGATCAGGTCTATCGCACCCCGCGCCACAACCATAATCCGATCGAACCGCATGCCACGACGATCGCATGGATCGACGGCGCGCTGGTGATCCACGACGCGAGCCAGATGGTCACCGCCCAGGCGCAGACGATCGGCGAGGTCTTCGATCTCAAGCCCGACAAGGTCCGGTTGACCTCGCCCTATGTCGGCGGGGGTTTTGGCTGCAAAGGCTTGTGGGATCACCAGATCATCGGTGCCGCCGCGGCGAAGCTGGCAGGCCGCCCGGTGCGGATCGCGCTGTCGCGCGAGGGTGTGTACCGGGTCGTCGGCGGGCGATCCCTCACCGAGCAGCGGGTGGCGATCGGCGCGACCGCGGAGGGCCGCTTCGATGCGCTGGTCCATACCGGCCTGTCGATCATGACGCCACACAACAACATGCCCGAGCCGTTCATCCTCGGCACACGTGCCGCCTATGCCTGCCGCAATATCAGCCTGCAGGTCGATATCGCGCGGATGAACATGCTCGCCAACACCTTCATGCGCGCGCCGGGCGAGGCGGTGGGCACCTTCGCGCTGGAATGCGCGGTCGACGAACTCGCGGTCGATCTGGGCATCGACCCGGTCGAGCTGCGGATCCTCAACGAGCCGGACAAGGACCCGACGTCGGGCCTCGTCTTCTCGTCGCGCCACATCGTCGAGGCGTGGCGCAACGGCGCCGATCATTTCGGCTGGGCGGATCGCAACCCTGAACCGGCCACGCGCCGCGATGGCGAATGGCAGATCGGCATGGGCTGCGCGACCGGGACCTATCCCTATTACCGGATGCCCGGCGCACAGGCGCGCATCACCCTCACGCGTGAGGGCGACGCTGTGCGCGCGCTGATCGAGGTCGCTGCGGCGGAAATGGGCATGGGGACCTCGACCACCACCGCGATCGTCGGCGCGGAGCGACTGGGTCTGTCGCTCGAGCAGGTCGAGGTCGGCTATGGCGACTCCGCGATTCCGGGCGCGATCATGGCGGGTGGATCGCAGCAGACCGCGGCGATCGGTGCGGCCGTGATCGCGGCGCATAACGCACTGGTCGCCGAACTACTCAAACTAGCCGGCAACGACTCGCCCCTCGCGGGGCTGTCGGCGGATACGGTCGGCAGCGAGGATGCCGGGCTGGCGAAGATCGATGATCCGACGCAGCGGGAAAGCTACGCCTCGATCCTGACGCGTGCGCAGCGCGACAGCGTCACCGTCACCGCCGCGGCGTCGCAGCCGCTCGAACTGATGCACTGGTCGATGCATTCGCACAGTGCGATCTTCTGCGAGGTGCGGGTGAATGCGGTCACTGGCGAGACGCGTGTCAGCCGGATCCTCGGATCGTTCGATTGCGGCCGGATCCTCAACCCCAAGACGGCGAAGAGCCAGTTCCGCGGCGGCATCATCATGGGGCTGGGCATGGCGTTGATGGAAGAGACGCAATTCGACGAACGCAATGGCCGGATCATGAACCCCAGCCTCGCCGAATACCACATCCCCGTGCACCTCGACGTTCCGGAGATCGACGTCATCTGGACCGATATCGCCGATCCCCGCACACCGATGGGTGCGCACGGGATCGGCGAGATCGGCATCACCGGCGTCGCGGCGGCGGTCGCCAATGCGGTCTACAACGCCACTGGCAAGCGCGTCCGCGATCTGCCGATCACGCTCGACAAGCTGCTATAGGGTGGCCTTCTAGGGTAAGCGCAACACGCGCCGGTCGGGCAGTCGCCGACCGGCGCTGTGCGGTCCCGCCGCCTCTTTTTAACCATTTGCGGCACCGAACGCCCCCGTGCGAACAACGGCGCACCGGCGACGGTTGCATGGATCGCCCGCGCCCGTGTCTCGCTACCGGATTCGGAACGTCGTCATATTCTGCCGCGACAACGTCCCTCCTTACCGCCGTGCCGGGATCTAGCGGCTGCTCGCGCGTTACAGCTTGCTGCCCTCCTCCTCCCCCACGCCAACGGAAGACCACATCATGTCCGACCAGACCGACAGCCCCGTCCTGCAGCCCGTCACGATCGGCGATCTGCGACTGCAGAACCGTATCGTCATGGCGCCGCTGACGCGCAGCCGCTCGAACGACGAAGGTGTCCCGCCCGACTTTGCCGCCGACTATTATGCGCAGCGTGCCGATGCTGGCCTCATCATCAGCGAAGCGACCAACATCTCGTCGCAGGCGCGCGGCTATGCGATGACGCCCGGCATCTGGTCGGACGCCCAGGTCGCCGCATGGACGCCGATCGTCGAGGCCGTCCACCGGCGTGGCGGGGCGATCTTCCTTCAGCTGTGGCACACCGGCCGCATCTCGCACCCCGATCTCCACGATGGTGCGCTCCCCGTCGCGCCGTCCGCGATCAAGGCGGAGGGCCAGGCCTTCACGAATGACGGGATGAAGGATTTCGTCACCCCACGCGCGCTGGAGACGGACGAGATCCCCGCGATCGTCGAGGATTACCGCCGCGCTGCCGAACAGGCGAAGGCCGCGGGTTTTGACGGCGTCGAGGTCCATGCCGCGAACAACTATCTGCTCGAACAGTTCATCCGCGACAGCACCAACCAGCGCAGCGACGTCTATGGCGGCTCGATCGAGAACCGGCTGCGCTTCCCGCTCGACGTGGTGCGCGCCGTGGTCGATGTCTGGGGTGCAAACCGCGTCGGGATCCGCATCTCGCCCGCGACGACCGAGCCGGGCAAGACCCCGCTCGACAGCCAGGTCGGGCGGACCTTCGACACGTTCGTCGATGCCCTGTCGGAGATCGGGCTGCTGTACATCCACGATATCGAAGGCGTGACCCAGCAGACGCGCGACGTGCCGGACGGCGTCGACTTCCAGGCGCTGCGCAAGCGCTTCTCGGGCGCGTACATCGCCAACAACCAGTATACGCTGGAGCTTGCCGAGAAGACACTGGCGGAAGGCAATGCCGACCTGTTCAGCTTTGGTCGCCCCTTCCTCGCCAATCCCGATCTCGTCGACCGGCTGCGCACCGGCGCACCGCTGGCCGAGGCGCCGAAGCAATATTGGTATGGCGGCGGCGCCGTCGGCTATTCGGACTGGCCCGGCATGAACGGGAAGATCGAGCTCTCATAATCCGGCAGAACGTCTGAGGTGACCGAGGGGACGCGGGGCAGGCACACATCGTGCCGCCCTCGTCCCCGATCAGCCACAGCAGCGCTTGTGCTTTTTCCCCGACCCGCAAGGGCACGGATCGTTGCGGCCGACTTTCGATGCCGTCGTCGCCGATGCGTCGGGTGACGACGGGCCGGCGACGCTCACCTGCGCTGCGTACAAGCGCTGAACGGCGTCGGTCAGTTCGGCCAACGCCCGGTCCTGAAGCGCGTTGATCTCAACGCTGTCGAGGTCGCTCTCATTGCCCGCGACCGCGATCAGCGTTGCCAGCTGCGACCACGGGGCCGCCCTTGCGGGGTCGTCGGCCAGCGCATCCCAGGCCGCGGGGCGCAACGCGACCGCATCGGTCAGGCCGTCGATCCAATATTCCCACAGAACTTCGCCATCACGCTCGTCGACGTCGAAGATCGGTTGAAGCTTGCCGCGGGCAAGGTCGCGCGCGATCTCATCACGCCGGGCCGCCACCGCATCGGCGAACCATTGCACGTCGAGCGGATCCTCAAAGGGCGGCGTGCCGTCGGACTCGCTTCCCCAGATCACCGTCATCCACTCGCTCGGCGCGATCGCCTCCGGGGAGATCAGCAGCCCGGTGAGGAAGCCGTCGAGCTCGGTGAGCAACATCGGTTCCTCGACGGCGAGATCGGCGAGCGCGCCATCGAGGCGCCGGAAGCGTGAAGGGAATCGCTTCACAGGCTGAGCGCGCGGCGGCGCATCTCGGCCTGTGCCATCTCGCGCAGCGGGGTCGCCTCGCCCGCAGCGAAGATGTCCGCGAGGTCGAGCAGATCCTCGTCGCCAAGAGCATTCACCGAGGCCTCGACGGCCACGAGGCGATCGAGCGCGCGCGCCGTTACCATCCCCTGGCGCTTGGTTCGTATTTTGAGCATCGCCGTCCACTAGCAGAACCGGTCAGGATTTACAGGCGCAGACCACGTCCATGATCCGGCACGCATCGACGTGCGGGTGGCAGCCACCCGGCGCACCGGATCGCAATCTCGAAAATTGTCGCGCGCTCCAAACCGTCCCTGCCCTGACCACTCTATAATCAAGCTGACCTTGATGGGCGGTCCCCCGATTCCGCGGTTGGCGGCAAGATCGGCGTGACATGTGAGATTCAGACGGCGGCAAATGGCCGCCATGTTGTTTGAGCTATCGATTTACATGATGCAGCACAAAGGAATCCGTTGATGTTGGCAAAGATCCTCGGCGGCGTCTCGTCAGACGTCCTCACGTCCGAATTGGCGCGCCTCGAGAGCATGTTTGCCGACGGTGACTTTTCGCAACGGGCGAATACTTCGCTCGCCAATGGCCAGACCCAGACGGTGCTCTGCGCGATCAACCAGATGCTCGATCGCGCGCTGCGCCCGGTTGGCCAGTTGAGCGCCCGGATCGACGACTGGAGCGCTGCGCATGACAAGGGCGATATCGACGCCGTCCTGCCGGTCGACGAGTTTCACGGAACGTTCGCGGTCATGGCGAAGCGGCTCAACCTTCTGGTCGGCAGCCACATCGCGGTCAAAAGAACCGCGATGGCCTGCGTCAGGGAATTCAGCGAGGGTAACTTCGCCGCCCCGCTCGAGCGTTTCCCCGGCAAGAAGGCGTTCATCAACGAGACGATCGAGACGCTGCGCGCAAATCTGCAGGGCCTGATCAGCGAACTGAACCACATGTCCTCCGAGCACGACAAGGGCGACATCGACGTCATCGTCGCGGCCGACCGGTTCAAGGGCGACTTCGGCACCATGGCGCGCGGCGTCAACACCATGGTCGCCAACCATATCGCCGTGAAGAAGAAGGCGATGGCCTGCATCAAGGCGTTTGGCGAAGGCAATTTCGACGCGCCGCTCGAAGCCTTTCCCGGCAAGAAGGCGTTCATCAACGACACCGTCGAGACGCTTCGCCGCAACCTGCGCGACATCATCGGCGAGGTGGAACGGTTGATCAAGGCATCGACGGCGGGCGAGCTCGGCCAGCGCGGTGACGAGACGCGCTTCGTCGGGGATTTCGCCGGACTGGTCTGCGGGATCAACGCGATGCTCGATGCGACGCTGCTGCCGATCGAGGAGGGCAATCGCGTCTTGAACCTCGCCAGCGTCGGTGACCTGCGCGAGATGGTCGAGATCCCCTGCCAGGGCGACCACCGCCGCATGAAGGATTCGATCAACGCGCTGGTCGACAATCTGCGGGTAAGCGCCAGTCTCGCCGACAAGATCGCCGACGGTGATCTGAGCTTTGCACATCAGCCATTGTCCGACCAGGATACGCTTGGACAGGCGATCGTGCGGATGGTCGACAATCTGAGGGTGAGTGCCGATCTGGCCGACAAGATTGCCGATGGCGATCTGGCCGTGTCGCATCAGCCCATGTCCGACAAGGATGTCCTTGGCCAGGCGCTGGTGCGGATGATCGAACAATTGCGCAACGTCGTCGGCAAGGCCAGCGGCGCCGCCGACAATGTCTCGGCAGGAAGCCAGGAGCTGTCGGCAAGCTCCGAGCAGGTCTCGCAAGGCGCGACCGAGCAGGCCGCGGCGGCCGAAGAGGCCTCGTCGGCGATGGAAGAGATTGCCGCCAACATCAAGCAGAGCGCGGACAATGCCGCGCAGACCGAAAAGATCGCCCGCCAGTCCGCGAAAGACGCCGAACTCAGCGGGATCGCTGTCCAGCGCGCGGTGAACGCGATGCGGACGATCGCTGAGAAGATCGGCATCGTCCAGGAAATTGCCCGCCAGACCGATCTGCTCGCGCTGAACGCCGCGGTCGAAGCTGCGCGCGCGGGCGAACATGGCCGCGGTTTTGCCGTCGTCGCCTCGGAAGTGCGCAAGCTCGCCGAGCGTAGTCAGGTCGCAGCGGCAGAGATCGGATCGGTGTCCTCGCAGACCGTCGCCGCGGCGACCGAAGCCGGCGACATGCTGACCAAGCTGGTGCCCGACATCAGCCGCACCGCCGAACTCGTCGCCGAGATCAGCGCGGCATGCCGTGAACAGGACATCGGCGCGGCACAGATCAACGAAGCGATCCAGCAGCTCGACCTGATCAGTCAGCAGAATGCCGGTGCGTCCGAACAGATCACCGCGACGTCGGAGGAGCTCGCCTCGCAGGCCGAGGAACTCCAGGCCAGCATCGCCTATTTCCGGACCGGCGGCGGGGCGGACCTTGGCCATCGCCGGCCGGCCCCGGCGGTGCAGCGCAAGGTGAGCGCGCGCAGCCCGATCGCCGCACGGCCAAGCGCCAAGGCCAAGCGGCCAAAGCCCAATTCTATCGCCGACCAGCAGGCCCGCGTGAACGGCTTCGCGCTCGATCTGATCAAGGGTGGCACCGACGCCGACGACGATGCTTTCGGCGCGCAGGCGGCCTGAGCGCGGATCGCGGAGGCGGTCTGCTGACCCGCTGACGCTGTGGTGAGGCGATCGTGCCGTCGGGCGCGATCGCCTTGCGGCGTTAATGACGACCTGATCGAAAATAAGCGATGGGTCCGGAACGGACCTCTTGACCGCCGTCTATAATGAACCAGCGAACCCGGCCGCGCGACGCTGCCGGCTGGAGAGAATGGGGGAACGCATGGCGCAAATCATCCTTGTACCGGCCACCGTCACGACCAGCTCGGTGGTGCCGTTCGCTGCGGACCTCGCGTCACAGCTCGAGCAGCATGACGCGATCGAACTCGATCTCTCCGCCGTTGCCGAAGCCGATGTCAGCCTGTTGCAGCTCGTCTGCGCGGCGCGCCGTCAGGCCGAACGCGACGGCAAGTCCCTGCGCCTTGCAATGCCGGTGCACGACGCGCTGGCGGCGCTGCTCGAGCGTGCGGGCTTCCTCACCGATATCCCATCAGCCGATCAGAATTTCTGGTTTCACGGAGATTTGCCGCGATGAGCGCATCCATCCTTATCGTCGATGATTCCACCAGCATACGCGTCGCCATCCGCATGGCGCTGACCGGGGCTGGCTACACCGTCAGCGAGGCCGCCGACGGCGCGCAGGGCCTGAGCAAGGCCAGTGGCAGCCGCTTCGACATGATCATCACCGATCTGAACATGCCCAACATGGACGGGCTGTCGATGATCCGCGCGCTGCGCAAGAACCCCGCGCAATGCGGTACCCCGATCCTGTTCCTCACCACCGAATCCGAGGATGCGATGAAGCAGCAGGCCAAGGCCGCCGGCGCGACCGGCTGGCTGGTCAAGCCGTTCGTCCCCGAACAGCTGATCCGGGTCGTGCGCAAGGTCCTCGGACGGTGAGCCAGAACGACCCCGTCGCCGCATTCCGCGTCGAGGCGGGCGAAGTCCTCGAACAGGTCGAGCAGGGCCTGCTCGATCTCGGTCACCGGCTGGACGATCACGAGCTGATCGACGCAGTGTTCCGCGGACTGCACACGCTCAAGGGCTCGGGCGCGATGTTCGGCTTTGACGCGCTGGCCAGCTTCACGCATCACTGCGAGACCGCCTTCGACCGCGTCCGCAAGAACCTGACCCCCGCCACGCCGCAGCTGATCGCGGTCATTCTGTCCGCGCAGGATCACATGCGCGCGCTGATCGAGGGCGACGCGACTGACCGCAAGGCGGAGGGTGACGCGATCCTGGCAAAGCTGCAGGCGGCGCTGGACGGCGCACCCGCGCCGACGCCGGAGGCGCCGCCCGTTTTGCAGGGGTGGCGGCTGTCGCTCCGCCTGCCCCCCGAAGCGATGCAGAATGGCATCAACCCGCTCGCGCTGCTCGATGAATTGCGCACGCTCGGCGACTGCCGGATCGTCGCGCGGACCGACCAGGTGCCGCCGCTTGCCGAGCTGGTGCCGACCGAATGCCATATCGGCTGGGATATCGAAGTGCGCGGCGCGGTGTCGCGGGATGACCTCGAGGACGTCTTCATCTTCGTGCTCGACGACCTGGACCTTCAGATCGAGGCGATCGGCGACACGTCGTGCGACGACGTGGAGGATGCCGCGCCGCCGCCTGGCGCGGGGACGACGCCGTCTGCGCTCCCGCCCGCACGGGTCGACACGATGCCACCGGTGCAGGATCGCGACCCGGCCACCACCCAGAACGGCCGAGGCGCGCCCAAGACCGGCGAAAGCGTCCGGGTACCCGCCGAACGCCTCGACCTGCTGATGGACCGGGTGGGCGAACTCGTCATCGTCCAGAGCCGGCTGTCGCAGCTCGCGCATAGCAGCGGCAGCAACGCGACGGACGTCGCGCTTCGCTCCATATCCGAAGAGATCGAGCGGCTGGCGAGCGAATTGCGCGACACGGTGATGGTGCTCCGCATGGTGCCCGTCGCCACGCTGTTCGGCCGCTTCCGCCGCCTCGTCCACGACATCGCGCGCGATACCGGCAAGACGATCGAACTGTCGACCGACGGCGAGACCACCGAGGTCGACAAGACGGTGATCGAACGGCTCGCCGATCCGCTGATCCACCTGATCCGCAACGCCTGCGATCACGGTATCGAACCACCCGAGCGCCGCCTTGCCGCAGGAAAGCCCGAAGTCGGGCAGGTCCGGCTATCCGCGCGTCAGGAGGGCGGCGAGGTCGTCATCACGATCCGCGACGACGGCCACGGGATCGACCGCGAGCGCGTGCGCGCCAAGGCCGAGGCACACGGGCTGCTCCAGCCAGGACAGGTCGTGAGCGACCAGGAGTTGCTCCAGATGATCTTCCATCCCGGCTTCTCGACCGCGCCACAGATCACCAGCCTGTCTGGCCGGGGCGTCGGGATGGACGTGGTCAAGCGCACGATCGAGAGCCTGCGCGGCACGATCGAGGTCGCGAGCGTATCGGGCCAGGGGTCGGCGATGTCACTGCGCATCCCGCTGACCCTCGCGATCATCGACGGGCTGCTGATCCGGGTCGGCGACGGTCGCTACGTCATTCCGCTCGCCGTGGTCGAGGAATGCATCGAACTCAGCCTCGAGGAGGATCTGCGTTCGCGTGGGCGGAGCTTCATCACGCTACGCGACCGGCTCGTGCCGTTCGTCCGGCTGCGCGAGATGTTCGCGACGGGGACGAAGCCCAGCGTCCACCAGAAGATCGTCATCATCGCGACCGGCACCGAGCGGGTCGGGCTGGTGGTCGACCAGATTATCGGCAGCCACCAGACCGTGATCAAGCCGATGTCGGCGGTGCACTGCAACGTCCCGACCTTCGCCGGCGCGACGATCCTCGGCGATGGCGGCGTCGCGCTGATCCTCGACGTCGTCCAGCTCGTCGCGCTGGGCCAGCATCAGGAGGAGCGGCTTCGCGCCGTTGCATGACCATGGAAGACACGACGGAAACCCAGTGGGACGAAGACGGCCGGCTCGAGGTGCTGACGTTCGATCTGCAAGCCGAGAAGTTCGCGGTCGAGGCGGTCCTCGTCCGGGAAATCCTCGACCTGCTGCCCGAAACGGTCGTGCCGGGTGCGGACCGGCTGGTCGCGAGCGTCGCGAACTTTCGCGGCAAGATCATCCCGATCGCCGACCTGCGCCTGGCATTCGGCCTCCCCTCGGCGGAATCGACGATGGACAGCCGGATCGTGGTGGTCGAGCTCGACGTCGACGGTGTCCCGACCCAGATCGGCATCCGCACCGACAAGGTGCACGAGGTCGCGACCTTGCACCGCGACGCCAGCGAGACCCCGCCCACGGTCGGCCTGCGCTGGCGTCGCGATTTCATCCGCGAGCTGGTGCGTACGCGGCAGGGCGTCATCGTCCTCGCCAACATCGCGCGGATCTTCGACCCGTTGCTCGGTGGCCGCGCCACCCCCGCCGTGCTCGCGCCGGCACTCCTCTGACGCTGGAAGGACCGTTATGTACGGGTCAATCGAACGATGCTCGGCGATAGCCACTGATCGGTCCCGGCCGGGTGGTGCGGCACGCCCCCGCTCCGCAGCCTGTGCTGGGTGCGCGGCATGAGCGTCGCCGGAGAGCTGCAGGCCGTGACCTTCGGGCTGGGTGCCGAAACCTTCGCGGTGCCCGTCACGCTGGTCCGCGAGATCCTTGACTGGACCGAGACCTTTCACATCCCGAACGGCCCCGATTATCTGCTGGGGCTGACCGATCTGCGCGGCGAGGGCGTGACGACGATTGATCTGCGGCGTCGCCTCGGCCTGCCGCCGGTCGCGCCGACGCCGAGCACGCGGATCCTGGTGATCGATGTCCCCGTCGATGGGCGCAACCTGGTCCTCGGCCTCGTCGTCGACCGGGTGCTGGAGGTCAGCACCTTCGACCGCGGCCAGATCGGCGCGGCGCCCGATATCGGCGTCCGCTGGCCGTCGCGCTATATTGCGGGGGTGGTCAAGCGGACCGAGGGGTTCGTCGTGCTGGTCGATGTCGCGCAGATCTTCTCCAGCGCCGAGGTCAACGCCCTGCACGCCAGCGCCGCATGACGGGGTCGCGTCGCGACCCCTGACACCCAATCCTCATGGTGCCGCCTCGAACGGTCCCTCGTCATTTCTGGAGCTGGCTCCCGTGTCCTTCATCTCCCCGATCGTCAAAGCTACGCCGAGCGCCTCGGACCAGATCGGCCCGCGCGAGTTCGCGCAGCTCGCCGACTATATCTTCGACTATGCCGGGATCCGGATGCCGGCGAGCAAGCGGACGATGCTCGAAGGGCGGTTGCGGCGCCGGCAACGCGCGCTGGGGTTCGATACGCTCGAGGCTTATTGTCGCCATGTCCTGACGGACAATAATCTCGATCAGGAAGGCATCCACCTGATCAATGCGGTGACGACCAACAAGACGGACTTCTTCCGCGAACCGGTCCATTTCGACTTTCTGCGCGACGTCGCCCTCCCCGGCCTGGAAGCGACCTATCTGCGGACGATCCGTGCCTGGAGCGTCGCCTGCTCGACCGGGCCCGAGCCCTACACGATCGCGATGCTGCTCGACCAGTTTGCCGCCACGCGCCGCGGCATCGCTTACAGCGTATTGGCGACCGATCTGGACACCGAGGTGCTCGAGATCGCCCGGCGCGGCATCTATCCCGCCGATCTCGCAGAGCCCGTTCCGGCGGCGCTGCGGCGCAAATATCTGATGGAATCGCGTGATCCGGCGCGTCGCGAAGTCCGCGTGATACCCGAGTTGCGCCGGGCGATCGCGTTCGCCCGGCTCAACCTGATGGACGAGGTCTATCCGGTCGGCGAGCCGATGCACCTGATCTTCTGCCGCAACGTCCTCATCTATTTCGACAAGCCGACCCAGCATGAGGTCGTCTCGAAGCTCGTCAGCAGGCTCGCGCCGGGTGGCTACCTGTTCCTCGGTCATTCGGAATCGATCACGGGGCACGAACTCCCGCTCGTGCCCGTCGCCCACACCGTTTTCCAGCGGAGCTGATCCATGGCCGTCTCCGGAAAAATCCGTGTGCTCATCGTCGACGATTCCGCGGTCGCGCGGCATGCCCTCGCGGCGATTCTCGAGGAGGACCCAGAGATCACCGTCATGGGCACCGCCGCCGACCCGTTCAGTGCGGCCCGTCGCATCCAGGACGAAGTGCCCGACGTGATGATGCTCGATGTCGAGATGCCGCGCATGGACGGGATCACCTTCCTGAAGAAGCTGATGGCACAATGCCCGCTTCCCGTGGTGATGTGCTCGTCGGTCACGGAAAAGGGCTCCGACGCGATGCTGCAGGCATTGGAGGCGGGCGCGGTCGACGTCATCGTGAAGCCCCGTGCCGGTCTCGCCGAGCATCTCGCCGATCACAATCTCCAGATCCGCGACGTGATCAAGGCGGCGGCGCGCGTGCGGGTCTCGCTCCGGTCGTCCAATGGCAGCCGGCCGGGCCGGCTCGAGCAGAAGCTCACCGCGGACGCCGTCCTGCCGCCCCCGAGCGGTCGCGTGATGAACCGCGCGACCGAGCGCGTGGTATGCCTCGGCGCATCGACCGGGGGAACCGAGGCCCTACGCGAAGTCCTCACGGCGCTGCCCGCGACCACGCCCGGTGTCGTCGTGGTTCAGCACATGCCGGAAAACTTCACGCGCGCTTTTGCCAATCGGCTGAACACGCTGTGCGTCGTGACCGTCAAGGAAGCCGAGGACGGCGATCCCGTCCTCCCGGGCACCGTCCTGATCGCGCCCGGCGGCAAGCACATGATGATCGAGCGGCGCGGGACCCGCTATTTCGTCGCGGTCCGCGACGGGCCGCTGGTCTCGCGTCACCGGCCATCGGTCGACGTCCTGTTCCGCTCGGCGGCGACCGCTGCGGGGACGAACGCGATCGGCGTCATCATGACGGGCATGGGCGACGATGGCGCGCGCGGGATGCTCGAGATGAAACAGGCGGGCGCCCGCACCTTCGCGCAGGACGAGGCGACGTCGATCGTCTTCGGCATGCCCAAGGAAGCGATCGCGCTGGGCGGCGTCGATCGGGTCGTCCCGTTGCATCACATCGCCCGCGACGTCTTGCACGCAACGGCACAATAGGGGCTAGGACGATGACATGGGTCGAACACAGGGCTGTCGAGTCCGATCGGGACGGCGACGAAATGCCGGCCTGGAGCGTGCTGGCAACCGAGCTCGAGAGCGTGGCGAGCGGGCTCGACCAGCGCTTCGTCGATGCCGGGCGTTCGCTGGAACGCGCCTATGACACGGTCGGAAACCTGATCGGCAGCCTCGAAAGCGTCACCAATGCGCTCGACCGGGATGCCGCCGACCGCGCGGTCGCGACGATGCAGGCCAATGCCGACCAGCTCGCCAGCCTGCCCGCGCGACAGAAGACGCGGCAGCATTCGCTCGACATCCTTCAGCAGGCGAGCGGAACGGTGCAGACGGAAATCGGGCGGGTCGACCGGACGCTCGATCTGCTGAAGATCTGCGGGCAGTATCTGAAAGTCGCGGCCGCCGGTGCGCACGGTTTTGCCGAGTTCGCCGACGCGATGGTCGCCGAACTGGACGTCAGCGAACGCGAGATCCACGAGATCAGCAAGGAGGTCGGGCAGCTCGCATCGACGGTTCCCTGCGTCGTCGAGGTGAATCGCGTGCTGGCGTCCGAATGCGCGCGCCTGTGCCCGCATGTTCCCGACAAACTCGCCGCGGACGCGATCGGACTCCAGCAGAACCAGATCGAGGCCGCGCGGCGTGCCGAGACGATCGCGACGATTGCCCGGGACATTCGCAGCAAGCTGTCCGCGGCGCACGGCGCATTGCAGATCGGCGACATCACCCGGCAGCGGCTCGAACATGTCGCGCAGGCCTGCAGCCTGCTCGGCACGGCGGTCGACGAGCTCAATCGCGCGGGCGATCCGGCTGCCGCCAGCGCGCTCGAAGGCCAGGTGATGGCGATGCTCGCGGCACAGGTCGCCGACGCGGCCGCGGATCTCCAGAAGGAATCGCGTCTGTTGGGCGGCAATTTCCGCGCGATCGCAACGCAGGTCGCGACGATGGTGGCACCGCATGAATCGAGCGGCGTCGAGCGGACGAGTGATGGCGCGTTCCTGCAACTGCTCGAGCAGAGCGTCGCCGATGTCGATGCGGTCACCGCGCAGTTGCGCGACGCTGACATGCGGTCGACGCAATTGGGATCCGAAGCCTCCGCCACCGTCAGACGCCTGGGCGACCGGCTGACGACGATCCACCGGGTCACGAGCGGCGTGCGGATCATGGCGTGGAATTCCGATCTGCGCTCGTTCCGCATGGGTCGCGAGGGCGACGGGCTGGCGCGTATCGCGACCGAGATCCGCTGTGCCGTCAACACCCTGGAGGCTGTCTCGGCGTCGATCGCCAGCGCCTTCGAACAGCTGAGCGACGCCGCCGACGCGATCGGCTCGCCCCCCGATGGCGACGAAGCGACGGCAGGGTCACTGCCCGAAGCGCTCGCGGTCATTCGCGCGGGGGCGTTGCTCACGCGTCAGGGCATGTCCGGCCTCGACCGTGATGCGGGTGCGATCCACGACATCGTCGCGGCGATGACCAGCACGCTGGACTGTGAAACCGCCTTCGCCGAGCCGCTGGCGCGCATCAACGCGAAACTGGATGCACTGGCAATGCCGCTGGTCGAAGCGAGCCAGAGTATCTCGACCACCGGCGAGCAGCTTTTTCACGCGATCAACGCACTCTACACGATGGCGCGCGAACGCCAGGTGCATGCCCGCTTTTCGCCATCCCAAGAGCAGCCCGAAGCCGAGGTCGCTGCGATGTCAGAGGACGCGGACGACTGCGACGGTCTGTTCTGAGATCGCGGCGCGCCCCAGGCTGGGTCGATCAGCCGAGACGATCGGCCTGAGTCCTGATCCACGCCGCGGTCTCGTCGGGCCGCGTCACCGGGATCATGTGGCCGCCATCGATCAGCGTCAGCGCGGCGTGCGGCACCATGTCGGCGAAGCGGGCGCCATGTACCTCGGGATCGAGAATCTGGTCGTCGCGGCCATAGAGGATCGCGACCGGGAGCCAGAGGCCGTGATAGCGCGCGACCATGTCCGGCAGGTCGTCATTGGCGGCGACGAGATCGGCCGAGGCCACCTCGAAATTTGCCGGCCGCGACACCAGCGCGCCGCCGCCGCGTGTCGCGAAATCGGCGGGTACGGGCTCGGGCGCGAACGCCGCCACCGCGCCCTTTTCACCCGCCAGGATGGCGGCGGGGGTGGCGAGCGTCCAGGCCACCGCCTTGCGCGCGGCGGGGGAGACGATCGCGAGCGCCGCGAACGCGCTCGGCGCGCTGTCCTGCGGCTGGGTGAGCGGCGCAATCAGCGCCAAGCCACCGACCGCTTCCGGGTGATCGATCGCCAGCGCGAGCGCCACCGCGCCGCCAAGCGAATGGCCGACGACAAGCGGCTTCTCGAGCTCCAGCGCCGCTACGAAACGCGCGATCTGGGCGGCTTGCGCGCGGATATTCGCGGTCTCGCCGGGCGCCGAATAGCCGGAGCCGGGCCGGTCGATCAGGATCACGCGGTAGTCGGTCGCGAGCCGGTCGAGCAGCGCATAGCTGAAGTTGCGCATCTGCCCGGCAAGGCCATGGATCATCACGATCGTCGGTCCGGTGCCGCGGTCGAGATAGTGCATCCGGCGGCCGTCGACGTCGATGAAGGCGCCGTCGGCGGGTATCATCCGCTCGGTCCGCCGCTGGCTCAGCTTGGCGAACAGCGCAAGACCGCCGACTGCTGCGATCGCCGCCGCGGCCGTCACCGCGCCGATCGAAACGGCAGAGCGCGGCGACGCGACCGGCGTCGGAGTGGCGGCACCGCGCGCTTTGTCGAACCGCATCGTCCCGTCCTCCAGCTTGCCAAATTTGAGCGCGGCGAGATCCAGCGCATAGTTCTGGTGCACCTTCCACGGCGCCTTGGACCCCTGATGTGGCAGGATGGCGTTGGCGCGCTGGACATAGCCCGAGGTGAAGCCGAGCATCGGCTCGGGTGTCACCGAGGGGTCGTCGTGCGTGGGCGTGCACATATCATAGCCGTTCGCGTCCATGTGCCGCAGCAAGCGGCAGGCGTAGCGGGCCGACAGATCGCATTTCAGCGTCCAGGATGCATTGGTATAGCCGAAGGCGAGCGCCAGGTTCGGCACGTCGCTCACCATCATGCCCTTGTAGATCAGCCGGTCGGCGGGGTTCACGACCTGCCCGTCGACGACGAGCTCGACGCCGCCCAGCAGGCGCAGGACGAGGCCCGTGGCGGTGACGACGATGTCGGCGCGCAGTTCGCGGCCCGATCGCAGCGCGATGCCGGTCGGTGTGAAGCGGGCGACGTGATCGGTCACGATCTCCGCCTTGCCGCCGCGCATCGCCTCGAACAGGTCGGCATCGGGGACGAGGCAGATGCGCTGGTCCCACGGATCGTAGCGCGGTTCGAAATCGCGCTCGACCTCGTAATTCTCGGGCAACTGCGCGCGGACGCCCTTCAGGATCAGCGCCTTCATGTGATCGGGACGTTTGCGCGCATAGGCGTAGGTGGCGATCCCGAGTACGACGCTCTTCCATTTGGTCGCGCTGTCGGCGAGCGTCTTGGGCAGCACGCGGTGCGTCCACCGCGCAAAGCCATCCTGCGACGGGCGGGAGACGATATAGGTCGGCGAGCGCTGCAGCATCGTGACGTGCGCGGCCTTTTCGGCGAGCGACGGCACCAGCGTCACGGCGGTCGCACCGCTGCCGATCACCACCACGCGCTTGCCGGTCCAGTCGAGGTCGGCGGGCCAGTGCTGCGGATGAACGAGCTGCCCTGCAAAGTCCTCGACACCCTCGAAGGGCGGCGTGAAGCCGGCGTCATAATCATAATAGCCGCTGCCCATGTACAGGAACCGGCAGACGATCCGCTCCGACGCGGCGCCGTCCCGCTCGATCTCGACCGTCCAGCGTGCATCGGCGGACGACCAGGCGGCGCGAACGACGCGGCGGCCGAAGCGGATATGCGCATCGATCCCGAATTCGCGCGCCGTATCGGCGATATAGTCGCGGATCGCGTCGCCGCCGGCGATCGCCTGGTCGCTCGGCCAGGGGCGGAAGGGGAAGCCCAGCGTGTACATGTCCGAGTCCGAGCGGATGCCGGGATAGCGGAACAGGTCCCAGGTGCCGCCGATCGCGTCGCGCGCCTCGAGGATCGCGTAGCTCGTGCTCGGGCATTCGGTCTGGAAACGATAGCCCGCGTCGATCCCCGACAGACCCGCACCGACGATCACGATGTCGAGCTCTTCCGCGGTGCCCGAGCCGGAGGGGATGGACGCAGTCTCAATTGCCATGCCGGAGTGCTCCGATAGAAGGATGCGACAGCAACCGCCGTTATCTGGAAACAGGAGTTATCACTTGAAATCGAGGGCGGCAAGCCAGGGCGGACGGCGCTATGGCGGTGCATCGGCGAGCGAGCGGCGGGGCGAGCGGCGCAGCCGGCTGATCCGCGCCGCGATCGCGCTCTATGGCGAGCAGGGCTATCGGCACACAACGGTGACCGCGGTCTGCCGCGCAGCCGGGCTGACCCCGCGCTATTTCTACGAAGCCTTCGCCAATAGCGACGCGCTGCTTCTCGCGACGTTCGGCGAGGTCACGCAGTTCGTGACGCAGCGGGTCGCCGCGGCCGCCGATGCGGCGGGAGGGACGCCGGAGGATCGGCTGATCGCGCTCCTGACCGCCTATTACGACCTGCTGCGCGACGAGCCGGCCAGCGCGCGCGTCTTCCTGTCGGAATTGTCCGGCATCGACCCGCAGGTCGACGAGCTGTTCGAACGCTCGATGGCCAGCTTCGCCGACCTGATCGCCGGCACGCTGGTGCCGACCCATGTCCCCGGCTCGATCGAGCCGCTTTGCCGTGCCGGCGCCATGCACGGGCTGCTCGCGGTGGCGCGCGACTGGGTAGCGCGGGGGTGCGAAGAACCGGTGTCACGGGTCGTGCGCACGGTCGAGCCACTCTGCCGGATGCTGGTCAGCCGCGGGGGTGATGATTAGCGGCGCGATGTCACCGGAACGCCCGATCTAAGAAGGCCCCCTGCCCTTCTCCACTTCCCACATTCCGCCGCGGCGGTCGTGACGACGACGTCATCGCTGCAACACACTCGATCTGCGCCGTTTCCGAACGCCAAGCGCTTCGCTACACACCGCGGCACGGCGGACGGAGATACCCAGTGGACGATGAATTTGCCGAAGCCGTGGCCGGCGCACTGGCCGCACAGGGCTTCGTGCTGGAAAACCTGTATGCCTTGCTGCTTGCCAGCGACGCTGATCCGGTCAGGGCCTGTCAGGCGACTGCGCATCGCATGCTGGAGGATTTCGGCAGCCTTCACGCAACCGGGGTACAGGTCATGACCGACGACGAGGTCAACCGTATCAAGCGACACGCGCTCGATCGGCTCGAGCGGTTCTGGAACGGCGTGGAGCGCCGCCTCGCCAACCTGCCGCAATCCTAGCGCCAGGGCCTCGCTCCACCGACGACGCAGGAGGTGATGCGCGTTGGACACGCGTCCCTTGCTTTTACAGGGACTTTTCAGCGCGAACGGCTGATGTCGGAGATTGGACACATGGTGGTTTTTCGTCTGCTTATTACCTTTGCACTCTGCTTCATTGCGGGTGTCGCGCGCGCCGAGTGCCGTCCTGGCAGCATCGACGCCCTGCCTGAACGCGCGATGCTTCACCTTCCCGCGGCGGGCGTGACCGGGCCCGTACCGCTCGTGATCCTGCTCCACGGCAGCACCGGCACGGGCGCGGAGATGCTGCGCGACAGCCACCTCGCCGAGACGGCGGATCGCCACGGCTTCGTCGTCGCGGCGCCCGATGGCGGTATCGCCGCGGATCGCGGCTTTGTCTGGAACATCCCCGGCGTGCCGACCGTCACGGGCAGCATGCCCGCACGCGGCGCGCGCGACGATGTCCGGTATCTGTCGGGGCTGATCGACCAGCTTGTCGCAACGGGTTGCGTCGACGGCGCGCGGGTGTACGCGACCGGCTTGTCGGGTGGTGGACGGATGACGTCCTGGCTCGGCTGCGTCGCCGCACGACGTTTCGCCGCGATCGCGCCGGTGGTCGGATTGCGTGCCGGACGCCCCCTCACGTCCGATTTGTCACGAGCCGATCCTGCGACGTGTAGCTCGACAGCGCCGCTGCCCGTTCTCGCCTTCGCCGGCGATGCCGACACCACCAACCCCATCACCGGCGGCGGCGCGCCCTATTGGCAATATTCACAGGCCGCCGCGCTGCAACGCTGGGCCGTGCTGAACGGCTGCTCGGATCCCTATGCCCGCAACCTCGGCGCGACGGTTTACGAACAGGGCTATGCCCGCTGTCAGCACGGCACGAGCGTCGCGGCGCGTGTGACGCGCGGCGGGCCGCATAGCTGGTCGGTCGTCAACAATGAGGCAATGTGGGCGTTCTTCTCCCGCCACCGGCGCTAAGCCAAAGGTCGGCCGCTGCCAGGACGTCTCAGCAATTCCCGGTTCATTTGCCAATTCAAATACTTCGCCATCCCAACCCTATTTCGATAGTTGATTGCCGTTATAATCTGCCAGTTTTTTTGTATTGAATGCCCTACTTCTTATTACTACCAAACCGACTCGATGTATTGTCCGCGGTATGAAATCAGGATAAGTTGATGGCATAAGATAATGGGGGGATGAAATGCGGGGGCTTTTGCTTGGCATGATCGCATCTGTTCTCGCATCGGCAACCGGAGCCCAGGGACAACAATTTCCTTCGGCGCAGGGAGTCGGGGCGAACGACAGCGGTACGGGGGAGTTCAACCGTCAGCAAAATTTCCGGGATTTCGCAGTCAGCGTTACCGACGCCAATCGATTGACGATGCGGCCGGTCCCGGCGGGACCGAAGGACATCATTCAGGGGCTGGAAGTCCATGACGCAAAGGGACTTCTCATCGGCAAGATCGAGACCGTCGGTAAAGGCTTTGCAGTGGTGTCGAGTGCGATCGGGAGCGTCGAGGTGGACTTTCCGTCCTTTGCAAAAAACAAGAACGGGCTCTTGATCAATATGCCCAAGAGCAAGCTCGACGTCATGATGGCTCACGGTCATCCGGCCCCATGACGCGCCGTTGGGGCTAAACGCCAACAGCGGCGCGTCTGTAGCCGCCGGTCTCGGGTCGCTTTCAGCCATGTCTTCCGCCGCCACGGGACGCCGCACCATGCCGCCCGCGCCTGACGGGTACCCCTTTGGATGCGGTTGGTTCGGCCGGCGGAGCCACGGGCTCGCGGCAGCGTCAGATGATCATACTTACGCTGCCGGGGACAGGATTGCCGTTGGGTGCGCTGCCGGGAGGAATTTCATCTGCGGGCATCGGGTCTGGTGGGCGACCCTACCCGCGAGACGAGCGTCACCAGCCTGGGGTTCCAGCTACCAAGACGCACTATCCGCAACGGGGAGAGGCGAATGTTCTGGCTGGTGATGCTCGTGCTGGGGGGGCAGGGCACGCTGACGCCCGTGATCGTCCGTAACGCGAGTGAGATGCTCACGTCCGACGATTACGTCTCGCGCGCAGTCGGTACGGGCAAGAGCGGCTACACGGTGGTCGAGATCCTGATCGATCCGACTGGAAAACCTCAGACGTGCGGCCTTGTCTCGACCAGCGGATCCAAGGATCTGGACCTGAAGGCGTGTGCAGCCGGGGTGCTGCGGGGTAAATACGCGCCGGCTACGGACGAGACCGGGTCGCCCATGTACGGTGTCTACCGAATGCGGGTTCGGTGGCACATGGAGCTCTTCTTCGATGCTTCTACCCCTACACCCAAGGTGCCGGCAGACATCGTGCTGGAAGTCGCGAAGCTGCCGGCGGGGCAGAGGTCCGTTGCTGTCACCCTGGCCTATCTGGTCGGGGAAGACGGCGCGATCCGACGCTGTTCGGTTATAACGTCGAGCGGCTCTGCGCCATTTGATACCGGCGCCTGTTCCTCGATGACAAAATCTTATCGATACGCGCCGGCCAAGGACAAGGCCAACAAGGCGTGGCCAGTCATTCGCATGCAGCGAATTGAGTTCACCTCTGCCAAACCGGATTAGCCTGACCCGATAGGCGCTTTTAATCAATGTTCGTACCCGTTGGCGCCGCTTTTCCAGTCTTCCGGTTTCGCCCGCATGACGACTCCGCCCTGGCGCCCGGGCATACCATCAGTAATCGCGTACCATGGTGATACAAGTTCGGCGTTAACCATTCATCTAAGTTGTTCGAAAGACCGACGGTCTTCGCTAGTTGACGCTCGAGCTTGATGACGAGCGGCTTGGCCCTCGCATGAAGCCCGAGACCGAAGCGGGGACAAAGAATGGCGAACGCAACTCCGGTGACCGTTGATGGCACTCTGAACGACTGGACCGCCGGCGACCGGATCGACCGTGGCCTTGGCGCGGGCTACGCGATCTTTGCCCGCAGCGACGGCGCGGATTTTGCCTTTGCGATGACCGCGCCGACGGCGATCGGCGCAAATACCACCGCGTGGCTCAACACCGATCGCAACGCCGCCACCGGCTATCAGGTGTTCGGTTTCGCAGGCGGTGCCGAATTTAACGTCAATTTCGCCGCCGACGGCACGGTCTCGCTGTATAGCGGCGCGGCGGGGCAGACGCTGATCGCCAGCGGCCTGCAGGCGGCGTGGTCGGCGGATCGCACCACCGTCGAATTCAAGGTCCCAAAGGCGGCGATCGGCAATCCGAACGCGATCGACACGATCTACGACGTCAACGACACCGCATTCCTGCCCGGCAGCTATTCGAACCCCGCGTTCACCGTGTTCAACGACACCGGCGTCGTCGCCGATCCCTCCCACCGCATCGCGATCGTCTGGTCCGATACGACCGCCAACGCCTATTTCAGCAAGACCGCTTATTCGCAGCTGTTCATGGCGGCGCAGAGCCAGGCGATGCAGGCGGGCGTGCCGTTCGACATCCTGACCGAAGGCGATCTCACCAACCTGGCGACGCTCGCGAGATACGACACGATCGTCTTCCCGTCGTTCCGCAACGTCGAGGCGGGCAAGGCCGACCAGATTGCGCAGACGCTGGAACAGGCGACCACGCAATTCGGCATCGGTCTGGTCGCGGCGGGTGAGTTCATGACCAACGGCGCGGACAATGCCGCGCTGGCCGGCGACTCCTATTCGCGGATGAAGTTGCTGTTCGACGCGACGCGCGTGACCGGCGGCTTTCCGGCCGACGTGACCGTGAAGGCGAGCGATGCATCACAGCTGGTGCTCGACGGCTATGCCGACGGGCAGGTCATCCGCCAATATACCGGCATCGGCTGGAACGCGTTCACCAGCGTCAGCGGAACCGGCACGACGATCGCGACCGAGACGGTCAACGGCCAGACCTATGCGGCGGCGATCGCGACGCAGACCGGCGGGCGCAACGTGCTGTTCTCAAGCGAAGCGGTGATGGCCGACGACAATCTGCTCCAGAAGGCGATCGATTATTCGGTCCATGGCAACGGCCTGTCGGTCGGATTGCAGATGACGCGGCAGAGCGGCCTGTTCGCGTCGCGCGTCGACATGGACCAGAGCCAGGAGCGCGACGAGGTCAATCCGGCGGGGACCGCGCCTGGTATCTACGACAAGCTGCTGCCGATCCTCACCGAATGGAAGACCGACTATAATTTCGTCGGCAGCTATTACGTCAATGTCGGCAACGATGCCGCGAACGGTCAGACAACCGACTGGGCGGTCTCGCTGCCCGTCTACAAGGCGTTGCTCGATGCCGGCAACGAGGTCGGCTCGCACAGCTACACGCATCCCGAGAACACCAATCTGCTGACCGATGCGCAGATCGCGTTCGAGTTCGGCCAGTCGCGTGCCGAGCTGGAAAAGCAGCTGAGCGCGTATCTCGGCAAGACCGTGACGGTCGGCGGTGCCGCGGTGCCGGGTGCACCCGAGCAGATCGCGACGAGCCAGGAAATCCTGAAATACGTGACCTATCTCAGCGGCGGCTATTCGGGCGTCGGTGCGGGCTATCCCAACGCGGTCGGGTACATGACCCCGCAGAACGCCGCGGACGACAAGGTGTATATCGCGCCGAACACGTCGTTCGACTTTTCGCTGATCGAATTCCAGAAGAAGACCGTTGCCGAAGCCAGCGCCATCTGGGCCAAGGAATTCGCCGCGCTGACCGCCGGTGGCGATGCGCCGGTCGTGGTGTGGCCGTGGCATGATTACGGCCCGACCATGTGGGCGAGCGACGGCGCGACCAGCCCGTACACCAAGCAGATGTTCACCACGTTCATCGCGCAGGCCGCCGCTGCCGGTGTGGAGTTCGTGACGCTTGCCGATCTGGCAGGCCGGGTCAGCGCGTTCCAGAATGCGACGATCACCTCGACCGTCGTCGGCAACACGATCACGGCCACGGTCGGCGCGACGACGGGAAGCTTCTCGCTCGACGTCGACGGCCAGAGCAGCGGCCAGGTGATCAAGGGTGTCGCCAACTGGTATGCCTATGACGCGGACACCGTGTTCCTGCCCAAGGCGGGCGGGACCTACACGATCACGATGGGCGCGGTTGCAGACGACGTGACCCACATCACCGCGCTGCCGATGCGCGCGACGCTGACGACGCTGAGCGGCGACGGCCGCGACCTCGCGTTCACGGTCGAGGGCGAGGGCAAGGTCACCGTCGACCTCAAGGCGCCCGGTACCGACTGGACGACGGTGAGCGGCGGGACGATCGCGAGCCAGATCGGCGAGATCCTGACCATCGACCTCGGCGCGATCGGCGTTCACGATGTGAAGATCGGTCATCAGGCCAATGTCGATCCGGTGCTGACGTCGTTCGCGGGCGGCACGACCGGATCGCTGTCGATCGCCGAGAACGGCACGGCATTGACGACGATCACCGCGACCGACGCCAACATCGTCTGGGGCGATTCGATCAAATATTCGATCGGTGCGGGCGGCGACGGCGCGAATTTCTCGATCGACGCGACGACGGGTGTCCTCAAGTTCGTCACCGCGCCCGATTTCGAGGCGCCCACCGATGCCAACCGCGACAATATATACGGCGTGACGGTGGTCGCGACCGACGCACGCGGCGCGATCGACACGCAGACGCTGACGATCGGCGTGACGGACGTGGTCGGCATCACGAAGACCGGGACGATATTTTCTGAGACGATCAACGGCACCAGCGAGCAGGATGTGCTCGACGGCAGCTGGGGTAATGACGTGCTCAACGGGCTCGGCGGCAACGACCGGCTCACCGGCGGGCTCGGCAGCGACACGCTCAACGGCGGCGCGGGCAACGACACGCTGATCGGCGGCAATGGCAGGGATGTCCTGAGCGGCGGCGACGGCAACGACATCCTGATCGGTGGCGACGACTTGGACATGATGACCGGCGGTGCCGGCGCGGACATCTTCCGGTTCGAGGCCAAGGGCGACAGCCTCGCATCGGCGTCGCGCGACGTGATCACCGACTTCACCGTCGGGCAGGACAAGATCGACCTGTCGATGATCGACGCCAACACGTCGCTGTTCGCGCGCGGCGATCAGGCGTTCAGCTTCATCGGCACGAGCGCGCGCTTCACCGCGCCGGGGCAGTTGCGCTACAGCTACCAGATGATCGGCGGGAAGGAATTCACCGTGGTCGAGGGCAATATCGACAGCGGTGCGGGCGCCGATTTCTCGATCGCGCTGGCCGGTCAACATGTGCTGACCGCGAACGATTTCTTCATGTAAGCTGCGCCATAGGCCGGCGAAGTTATGGCGGGCATAGGCTTCCAGTTAGCGAAAACCGCGCGCGAGGGCGGTGTCGGCGGAATCGTCGGCGCCGCTGCATTCGGCGCGGTGATCAGCGCGGGACCGTGGTTGATCACCGCGGTCGCGATGGCGTTGCTCACCCACTGGTTGGGTACGCATCTCGGCGCACGCGGCGCGCGGACCGTCCAGACGATCCTCGTCTATGCGTTCAGCCTGTCCGCGCTCGCTGCGGCGCCGGTCGGCATCCTCGCGACGCGGATCGCCGCGGATCGGATCTTCGCGCGGGACGCAGGCGGCGTATCGGGCATCATGCTGGTCGCGCTCGCGGCCGGCGGCGGTATCGCGCTGGCGATCGGGGTGGTCGTGTTCGGAGTCCTTGCCGGGCTTCCGCTTGGCGAGGCCGCGCTCGCGACGCTGATCCTCGCCTGGCTGACGCAGGTCTGGATTGCGGCACCCTTGCTCACTGCATTGCGGCGGTACCGCGCGATCCCGCTCGCCTATCTGCTCGGCATCGGCGTCGCGACGCTGCTGTTGGCGCTCCTGCCAAGGCCTGGCGTCTCTGCCGTGCTTGCAGTCATTGCCGGGGGCGTCGGCCTGACGCTCGCCGCGATCATGGCGGTGATCCGCCGACATTTCTCCGCCACGCCCGTTCTGCCGACGCGGGACGCGATGGCGCCGCGCCTCGCACTTATCGTTGCCGCGGCGGGCATTGCGGGGGTCGCGGCGATCTGGGTCGACAAATGGCTCCTGTGGACGGGGCCGCAGAGCATCCACGCGATCGGGCTGCTCCGGCTGAACCCGATCAACGATCAGGGCAGTTTTCTGGGGCTGTTGACGATGGTGCCGGGCCTGACGCTGTTGCTGATCGTTGTCGAGACGCGGTTCGATCGCGCGTTCGGCGACATGATCGTCCGGTGTACCGGCACCTCGACGCTGCAGCGTATCGAGGAGGCGCGCAGTGACCTGGCGCGGACGATGTTCGACGGGCTGCGGATCATGCTGCTCGTGCAGGCCCTCGTCGCGGCGCTCGCCTGGGTGTTCGCGGTGCCGTTGTTCGAGCTGATCGGCGCGGACGCACGCGCGGTCTTCGCGTTTCGCCAGACCGCGCTCGGCACCGTCTTTCACCTCGTGGTGATCGCGGCCACGGTCGTGCTGGCCTATTACGACCTGTTCGGGCGGATCCTCGTGACCTGGACGGCTTTCGCCATCGGCAGCGGACTCGCGACGCTTCTCCAATGGGATACGGGGTTCGCCGCGTTCGGCTGGGGTTATATGGCCGGCGCCGTGGTCGGTGCATCGGTCGGCCTCGCGCTGGTCGCCGAGGCCACGGTCAACCTCACCTATCTGCTGTTCGTCGGCAACAATCCCTCCGTCGTGGGGCATGGAGGGCGTCTGTTGTGACGGGATTTACGGATATGCGCCGCCGCTGGATCGTCCAGAGAATGCTGGCGCTCGGCGCGGCCGGGTGGGCCTTGGGCAGCCGCCACCAGTCGGTCGCTGCGCCTGGACCGAACGCGAACGCCGCGTTGCGCTGGGGCGTCGATTACGGGGCTGCGACCGACCCCGTGCTGGCACGCGGCTGCGCGCTGCTGGTCCTCGAGCCGCATCACGCGCGTCCGATCGCGCCGCTTCGTGGCCCGGGCAGCACGCTGCTCGGTTACGTAAGCTTCGGGGAAGTCGAACGCAACCGACCCTATTTCGCCGGGCTGGAAAAGGCCGGCGCGCTCAAGGCCGCCAACCCCAACTGGCCCGATGCGCGGCTCGCCGACCTGCGTCATCCGGCGTGGCGGGCAGCGGTGCTCGACCGGCTCGTCCCCGCGATCCTCGCGCTCGGCTATGACGGAATCTTCATCGATACGATGGATAATGCCGAGGCGATGGAACAGCAGGATCCGGTGGCCAACAAGGGCATGGTAGCAGCAGGCGTATCGCTGATCGCTGCCGTGCGCGCGCGCTTCCCCAAAATCCGCATCATGCTCAACCGCGGCTATGCGCTGCTGCCCGACGTGGCACCGAAGATCGACTATCTGCTCGGCGAGGCGGTGGCGTCGCGGTGGAATTTCACGGCCAAACACTATGAGTTGCTGAGCGATTCGGACTGGGCCTGGCAAGCGGGTCACCTGCGCACCGCACAGGCGCGGAACCCGGCGCTGTCGCTGATGACGCTGGATTACTGGGATCCGGCGGATACGAAACAGGTCGCGGCGCTGTATGCGCGAGAGCGCGCGGCGGGGTTCAGCCCCTATGTCGCGACCCTGGCGCTCGACCGCCTCATGCCGGAGCCGGCCGGGTGAAGATCGACCGCCACCGCGCACGGCTTGCGCTCCTGCTGCCCGCGCTGACCGGAATCGGTCTGCTCGCGGGCGGGCTGATGCTGTTGCCGAAGGAGCGCGAGATCCTCCCCGCCGTTCGTCGCGCGCAGCCGGTGCCTTTTTCGGCGGCGCGCAGTTCGATTCCCGCGCCAGCATCGCCGGTGCTGCCGCCTGCGCATCCGTCGATCACGGCGCAGATCGCGACCGCGGACGCAGCGACCCTCTCCGCGCTCACGACGCGGCTGATCGCCGAGGGCCAGCCGGTGTCCACGCTGCAGGTCGCCTATGATCTGGTCGCTGCCAAGCGACCGGCGGTCGCGCTCGACTATCTTGCGGCCCGGCCCGATGGTGGGACCACAGCGACGTGGCGGCTCCGCATCGACCTGCTTCACCGGACCGGACGCGATGCGAACGCCGCCGCGCTGGTCGCGCGGGCGGTGAAGAAGCGAGGCGCCCTGCCCGCCGCGGATATCGTCGCGGCGGCCTATGCGATCGATCGGCCCGACTTGGTGATCGTGGCGGCGGCGAACCACGTTATCCCGCCGCCCGATACCGCGCTGGCGCTCGATCTCGCACGGCGTGCCAACACGGCCGGGCGGCGCGACCTTATCGCGCTGCTCGACACCGCGACGACCGCGAACTGGCGCGCCGCGGATCCCTGGCTCGCCATCCAGGTGGCGGCGCGTTCCAAGGACACCGCCGCAGGCTTGCGGGCAGCCGGCTATCTTCCGGTCGAGCAGCGTCAGGCGGCACGCGAGGCGATCCTGACCGAGGCCGGCGACCGCGCCGGGCTGCGCAGCGAATTGCTGGCGCATGCGGCCGCATCCGGTGCGCCGCTCGAGCCGATTGCGGAGCGGCTGGTAGCGGCCGGGTATCGCGGGGATGCGACGGCGGTGCTGCGGCGTGCGGCGGCCGGGCTCGCACCGGCAGCGCCGGCAGCGCAGCGCCTGCTCTACCTGATGGGTCCGCGTCCCGGATCCGACGATCTCGCCTGGCTGAAACAGCAGAGCCTGCAAGGCAGCGCGACCCGGCAGCGCGGCTGGCTGGCCTGCTATGCCGAACGCGATCAACCGGGCGCTGCGCTGGTGTTCCTGTCCCGGCATCCGCTCGCGGACGAGACCGACGTGATGCTGATGCGGCTGGCGCTGGCGCGCGCGGCGGGCAATGACGCCGCTGGTCGGACGGTGCTGGCGACCTTGCTCGACGGCCGCACGCTGTCCCCCGATCAGGTCCGCGCCGTGTCCGCTGCGGCGCCCGCGCGGATCGATCCGGCACAGGCGGCGGCGATCTCGAAACGCCGTGTCGCGGCCGGGATTGCTGCGCCGCGCGATCAGCTCGATCTCGCCTGGATGGCGTTGAACGCGGGCGATGCGAAGGCTGCGGGGCAGTGGCTCGACGCGCATATCGCGACCGCCCCGACCGATCTGTCCGCGCTGCGCTTGATGGCCGACGTGCAGGCGCGGATCGGTGGGGCGCGTGGGGCACGCCCCTGGCTCGAACGCGCGCTCGCCCAGACGCCTGCCGACAGCAGGGCGCGCGCGGAAGTGCTCGAGAAGCTCGGTCGGCGGGACGAGGCGGTAAGATTGGTCGAGACGCTGCGATCCGAAACGCCGCAGGACCGATCGCTTGCCGCGCTGCACGCCCGGCTGCTGATCACGCAGGGCCAGCCGGGCCGGGCGCGGACGGTGCTGGTGCAATGATCAGCCTGTTTCTCTGCCTCGCGGATGCGCCGGTGCTGGTCGTACCCCGGACCGTTTTCGCGGATGGCCGGATCGTCACGTCCGAGTCCCGGCTCGCTTGGCCCGACGACGCCGTCGTCCGGATCGAGGATCGTGACGGCGAGCTGGTCGCGCGGTTCGATCGACCGATCGCGCCCGCACGGCTTGCCGCGTTCCGTGAGGCGGCGGGCGACGCGATCGGCGATCTGCGCTGGAACGACGACAGCCTGGTTCTCCGTCCCGCGGCGGGTTGGACGATGCGCTGGCGGCAGACAGGCCCGGTCGTCGCGCTCGCCTTCTCACCGCCCGCGGACGGCTCGCTGCTCGAAACCGCCGACGACAGCGCGTCCGACGCCGCACTGGCTGCAATCGAGGCGGACGTGGCCGCCGGCTATCCGGGATCGGCTCTGCGCGCTGCGACGAGCCTGGCACATCGCTATCCGGCCGACCGACGCGCCGCCCGCCTGCTCGCCGACACGCGTCTCGCCCAGGGCGACTTCCGCGGCGCAGCCCGCGGGTACCGCGCGCTCGCGGCGGACGACCTGACCGCACGGCGTACGATCGCCGCCGCGGCGGGGACCGCCAGCGTCGGCGTCACCGCGCGTGACGGCAGCGACCTCGCTCAGACAGAGTTCGCCGCGCGGACCGACGCAGCGGTCGGCGACACGCTCGACGTGGGAGGCGGCGTTCGCCATCTCGTCAGCAGCGTCGCCACCGCCGCACCAACCGTGCGATCCGGCGACACCGTCGTCGACGCCTCGCTGGCCGCAGCATTCGATGGCGCGGTCCGCATCCAGCTCTTTGCCTCTGCCGCGCTCGACGACGCGGTGACGGGGGGCGGCGCAAGGGTGACCGCAGGGTCCCCCGACGCGCAGTTCCGCGCGACCTTGAGCCGCCACATGCCGGATTATTCGACCCCGGCGCAGGTGCTGGCGGGAGGATATCTCTCGCGCGCGCTGATCGGCGTCACCTACCGCCTGACGCCGGGCGTGGTCGCGCAAGGGGATATCGGCGCCTACCGGTACGGCCTCGCAACCGGTAGCGTTGCAAGCGACACCATCGTCGCGAGCGCCGGGGTGGATTATCTCATTCGCCGTCAGTACCCGGCGCTCGGGCTGACCTACCGCTTCGACGCGGAATATGTTCAGCGTATGCAGCTTGGCGCAGACCGCCTTGCCGTCATCCCGCTGGCCACCCGCGAGAACCACACCCTCCAGGGCCTCGCCAGTGGCGCGGTCGGCGCGGTGCAGATGACCGCGCTCGCAGGCTGGACCGTCGATCGGTTCGGCGGCGATGGCCCGACCGCCAGCCTCGGCCTCGCCGCCCCGATCGCGGTCGCGTGGCGGGTCGAGGGCAGCGGCGGCATCACGTCGATCGCGCGGCAGGGCTTTGCCGGCCGCCAGCTTTATGCGCGCGCGCTGCTGACACGCAGCCTCGGAGATACGCCGTGACGCACGACGAATCTGCGCCAAAATGGCAGGGCCGGTGGCGACGCCCCTTGCGGATTGCCTTGGAGATCGCGCTCACCTTCGCCGCGCTGGCGGCGCTCGACTGGTGGCTGACGGGCGAAACCGGCTTCACGCGCGTCCAGCCCAACCCCTATTGGCTGCCGGTACTGGTGATGGCGCTCGCCTATGGCACCGGCCCCGGCGTCGTCGCCGCCGGAATCGCGTCGGGGCTATGGCTCGCGCATGTCCACGATGACGCGGGCGCGCGCGACTATCTCGATCATCTGTTCCATCTCTCGCTCCAGCCATTGATGTGGTTCGTCGCCTCCGGAGTCATCGGCGAAGTGACGATCATGCGGACCGCGCGGCACGATCGGCTGGAAAAGCGCGGCGGGGTTGCGGCGCGGAACCTGGCACGGCTGACCGAGGCGTTTGCCGCGCTGTCTCGGACCAACCGACTGCTTCAGGTGCAGATCGCGACCGAGGCACATACGGTCGGCCATGCGATCGAGACGGCAGCGCGACTCTGTTCGCAGGACCTGGCTGAACGACGTGGCGCGATCGGGGAACTGATCGCGCTTGCCGCACGAACCCCCGACTTCACCTGCTACCGCATGACCGGTGACGAGGCCCGCGCATGGATCCGCGGGCCGGTTACCGCGGGACGGCGCGACACCCTGCCAGCGACGTTGATGGAGCGGATGGCACGGCCCCACGGGATCCTGCACGTCGCGAAGCGCAGCGATCGTAGCCTGCTCGACGGTATCGGCGTCGCCGCGATCGCCCTGCCCGATCGCAAGACCGGCGAGGTCGTCGGGTGCCTCGTCCTTCACACACTGCCGTTCGAGACGCTGAACGCGAGCCGTACCGCCGAATTGACCGAGATCACCGCCTGGCTGACCCCGCTGCTCGCCGATACGCTGCACGCGACCCAGCGCCCGGTCAGAGCTGCCGGGCTGGTTGCGTGATCCGCCGCCTCGCTGCGCTCGCGCTGCTGGAGTTGGTCGTTCTGACGGCATGCTGGCTTGCTGGACTCGCGGCCGGTTGGGCGCTCGTGG
The DNA here is from genome assembly GCF_014841795.1 of Sphingomonas sp. CFBP 13733. NCBI lineage: Bacteria > Pseudomonadati > Pseudomonadota > Alphaproteobacteria > Sphingomonadales > Sphingomonadaceae > Sphingomonas > Sphingomonas sp. CFBP 13733. Next base: position 213,368 of record NZ_JACYUP010000001.1, on the reverse strand, counting down.
CCCATGCCGTCGCTAGCGGAATTGGGCTCACTTTGTGGCTTCGCAGCGGTGCGGCGGCCGGTTTTGCGGCGGCGATGCTGGGTGTGATGGGCCCGCTTGGCCTGCTTGTTGCCCTGCCCCTTGCTCGCTTGGTCAGACCTGCCGCACACCGGACCGACGACGAGATGTTCGGCCCTGTTGCCGGGCGTTCCGCACAGCGTGGCGCGCGTCTCGCGGTGGCCCGCATGCTCGACGGGCGGGTTCATCATGCCACCCCCGATACGCTGAGCTCGCTCGTCACGATCATGCGTCACGGCGCGGTCGCCGAGCGGCGGCGGGCACTGGAGACCGTGGTGCGGTCGTTCGAGCCCGCGCTGTCGCCGCTCATCGCGCTGGCGCTGACCGACAGCGACCAGACGATCCGCGCGCTTGCGGCGGCCGCGTCGGCGCGCGTCGCGGAAAATCTGGTGCTCTCCCGTGCACGGCTGTCAGCCCGCGTTGCCGATGGCGGCGATCCGGACGCCGCGACGAACTTGGCGCGGCTGCTCGGGGACCACGCGCGTTCGGATGTGCTGCTGTCCGATTCACAGCGCCTCCACCTGCGCGAGGACGCGGTTGCGACGATGGCCGCTGCGGTATCTGACGGGGCGGACGACCGGCATGCGGACACGCGCGATGCGTTGATGATCGAGGCGTTCTGGGCCGCGGGCGATTATGACGCGATCGACTGGATGGCGACCGCGATCCAGGCCTCGGTGGACCGGACCGATGCTCCAACCGGCGCGAACGACCGCGGCGCATCGACGCTGGCAAACTGGTGGCTGACGGGCGCGGTGGCATGATCCCGCTGTCCGCCCTGGCCGAAACGTCCCGGCACGCGTCGCTCGACATGCCGGACGCCGACATCTGCCTGATCGTCGAGGGCGCCTATCCCTATGTGATCGGCGGCGTATCCGGCTGGCTGCAGGATCTGATCACGCATCTGCCCGACGTCCGGTTCGTGATCGCCGCGATCAAGCCGGGTGCCGGGCTGCTCGCGTTCCAGCTCGCCCCGCCGCCCAACGTCGTCGCGGTGGTCGAAATCGGCCTGGCGCCCGCGCCGGCGATGCCGCGCTCAATCCCGGATCGGATCGCGGTGCCGATCGCCGACGCGCTGGTCGCGTTCGTCGCGACCGGTGGCGCGGACCGGCTCGCGACGCTGATCGACGTGATCGGCGGCATCGCGCGACCGCTTGCCCCCGGTGACATCCTGTCGCACCCGGCGGTTTTTGCACGGCTCAGGCGCCATTATCAGGCGATGCTGCCCAAGGCCTCGTTCCACCATTATTTCTGGGCGATGCGCGTGCTGCTCGGCGGGTTGCTCGCGGTCCTGACCGCGCCCCTGCCGCGCGCCAAGGCGTATCACACGATCTCGACCGGGTTCGCAGGCCTGGTCGCTGCCCGCGCCGCGCGCGAGACCGGGCGCCCGGCGTTCATCACCGAACACGGCATCTACCTGCTCGAACGCCAGATCGAGGTGATGATGGCGGACTGGATCGGCGATCAGGTCGACACCGGGCTCGAGCTCGAACGCAGCGTGCGCGATCTGCGCGACCTCTGGGTCCGTGCCTTCACCAGCTATGCGACCGCCTGCTATGACAGCTGCGATCCGATCGTTGCGCTGTACGGCGAGAATACGGCGGTCCAGCGCCGGCTGGGTGCCGCTGCCGACCGGGTCCGCGTCATTCCCAACGGGATCGATTCGAAGCGGTTCGCCGCACTCCCCGACCAGCGCGATCCGGCACACCCGCTGGTCGCGCTGCTCGGCCGCGTGGTCCCGATCAAGGACGTGAAGACGTTCATTCGCGCCGCCGCGATCGCGCATGCCGAACGCCCCGACATCCGCTTCGTCGTGCTCGGCCCCGAGGACGAGGACCCGGAATATGCCGCGGAATGCTCGCGGCTGGTCGAGGATCTGGGCCTGTCCCCGGTCTTCCACTTCGCGGGGCGCGTGCGGATCGAGGACTGGATGGCAAAGATCGACCTGCTCGTGCTCACCAGCCTGTCCGAAGCGCAGCCGCTGGTGATCCTCGAAGGCGGCGCCTGCGGGATTCCCGTGGTCGCGCCCGATGTCGGCAGCTGCCGCGAGATGATTGAGGGACGCGGCGGGGCGGACTGCGGCCATGGCGGCATCGTCACCCCGCTGGTCAATCCGGCAGCGACCGCGGCGGGGATCCTCGCGATCGCGGGCGATCCGGCGATGCGATCGGCAATGGGCGAAACCATGCGCGAACGCGTGCGCCGCGATTATGATCACGACACGATCATCGGGGCCTATGCGGAACTCTACGAAACCCTGATCCAGCGGTAGCCTACGCGCGAACGCCGGATCGGATCATCTCCCGCCGGTGACTACCGCATCGCTCAGATCGGCCGCGACCGGGCCCGCAAGCACCGGAAACGGCGCGATCGGCAGCACATTGCCGATCGGCCCTGGCAAATTCTGGACGGCGGCCGGCCTGATCCGCGCGTCGGTGGCGGGCGCGATTACGGGTGCCGCCGGGGCGGTGCCAGCGGGCTTCTGCGCACGGTCGATCGGCGCGAGCACCGGATCGAACGGTCCGAATGTCTTGGCCCGCACCACCCGCGTGTTCTGCGCCGGATCATAGGTCGGCACCGCCTGATCGATCGCCGCCGCCTGCAATCGCCCCAGCGTCGCCAACAGCCGCGCCTCGGCGGCATAGGCTCCATAGGTCGCGTTGACGAACACGAGTTGCGCGGTCAGCAGGCGCTGCTCCGAGTCCAGCACCTCGAAATTCGAGCGAAATCCCTCCGCGAACCCGCGCTGAACCCCGGTGAGCGCCGACTCCGCCGCCTCGGTCGCGCGCTGCCCCGCCGCCATCTGTTCGCCACCCGCCACCGCCTGGTTCCAGGCGTTCTGGGCATTGGCGAGTGCGGCGCGCCGCGCCGTCTCGACCTCGAACCCGAGCTGCTGGCGTTCGGCGACCGCGGCCCGGACGCGCGAGCCGATCACGCCCCCGGTCAACAGCGGCATCGTCACCGTGACTCCGCCGGTCGCCTGCGCACCGGCATCGCGCAAGCGGTAGGAATAGGGGCTTCCATAGCCATAGCTGCCCGACAGCGCGACGATCGGCGCACGTTCAGCGCGTTGGGCCGCGATCCGCGCGTCCCCCGCCCTGGTGGCAAGGATCGCCTGCCACAGGCTCGGGCTCTCTTTCTCCACCACGGCGAACGCGGCATCGAGCGAGCGCGGCAGGCCGGGCAGCGTCGGCGGCAAGAGCAACGTCCCGGGATTACGCCCGACGACCGCCGCGAACCGGCCGCGGCTTGCCTGGAGATTGACCGTGGCCTGCGCCAACTGCGAGCGAATGATCTCGCGCTGCGCCTCGGCCTGCGCAATGTCGGTGCGGGTCAGGTCGCCACCCCGTTCGCGTGCGATCGCCTGGGTCACCTGTCGCCCATAGGAGTCGAGCGAGCGTTGCTGGATCGCCACCAGCGCCTGGTCGCGCCGCACCGAAACGAACGCATCGACGACTTCGAGCAGGATCGTGTTCTCCGCCTCGCGCAGGCGCTCGCGCCCGGCAAGCACGGTCGCCTCCGCCGCCGACACCTGCGCCGCGGTCCGCCCGCCGTTCAGCAGGATCTGCGACGCGGTCAGCGACGCCCCCAGGGTCCGCCCCCGCGCCGTATCGAAATCGCCGAGCAGCCCGCGCTGGTCCTGCGACTGATATTGCAGCGTCATGTTGATGCCCGCGGTCAGCCGGTACGCGGCCCCCGCCTGGACGATCTGCTCGTCGAGCGCGCGAAGCTGCGCGCGCTGTCCCTCCAGCGAGGGGTTGCTGCGATAGGCATCGGCGATCGCCTGCCCCAGCGTTTCGGGCGCTGCGGTTGCTGCCTCCTGTGCCGTCTGCGCGAGCGCGGGCATGGCCGGCACCAGCAGTATGGCGGCGGTGAGATAGATCCTCTCAGCGTTCATGGAGCGACCGTGAAAAGGCCTCGGTCAACGGATCGAGAAGATAGTCGACCGCAGTCCGCGACCGCAGCTTGACGAGGACGGTGACCGGTACGCCCGCGCGGATCCCCGTATCGCGGCCGCGCACCGCCTCGATCTTGGCGATCTGAGCGCGCGGCACGGTGACCTCCGCACTGAAATAGCTGCGACCGGTCTGCTCGTCGCGAAGCGAATCCGCAGAAACCGTACGAACCGTGCCGAGCAGGATCGGCAGGTCACGTTCGTGCAGCGACAGGAACTTCACCTCCGCCTCGCGCCCGGCAAACACCCCGTCGATGTCGCCCGGCGAGAAGTTCGCACGGACCACCAAAGGGGCGGCGTCGGGAACGATGTCGAGGATCGCCTGCCCCGGCTGGATCACGCCCCCTACGGAGAAGACGCGCAGGCCGACCACGCGGCCCGCCACCGGCGCACGGATGATCGTGCGCGCCAGCTGTTCGCGCGCCGCGGCCAGTTTGGGCAAGACCTCATTCAACTGGAACTGCGTGTCGCGCAGCAACGTCGCGCTTTCCTCGACATATTTGCGGCGGGTCTGCACGCCTTCCGCGCGGGTCTGGCCGATCTGTTCGCGCGCCGCCGCCGAGCGTGAGACATAGTCGGCATCGGTCCCGTCGAGCTGCTGGATCGAACGTTCGATCGCGCGGACCGTGTTGCGCGACACATAGCCCTGATCGGCAAGCGCCCGCGTGCTGTCGAGCTGTTGGCGAAGCGAGGCGCGCTGCCGGGCGGTCGCCTGCGCCTGCGCGTTGAAGCCGGTCGTCTGCTGCGCGACGGCCGCCTCCTGCTGGCGGAGGACCGCGCCGTTTGCTGCGAGCGCGGCCGAGCGTGCCGACCGCTGCGCCAGCTGGAGCGACTTCGCACGCTCGACGAGACGAAGGTCGTCGCCCTGCGCGGACGCGAAGTCCGCAGGCCAGACGACCGCGCCGCCGCGAACGTCCGCTTCGAGCCGGGCCCGTTGCGCCTGGAGGTCGATGACGCTGGCGGCCAGCGCACGCTCGGCTGCGGTGACTTCGGCGCCTTCGAGCCGGAACAGGACGTCGCCGGCACGGACGTGCTGGCCGTCGCGCACCGCCATCGCTGCGACGATCCCGCCCTCACGGTGCTGGACGGTCTGGCGATTGCCCGCGACGACCACCTGCCCCTCGCCCGCCGCCGCGGCATCGAGCCGCGCGAACGCCGCCCAGCCCAGTCCCACGACGAAGAACAGGATCGCGACCAGCCCGCCGACCAGGATCGCGTGCCGCGGGGAGTCGTCGAGGCGGAGGCGATCCGCGAGGCTTGCGCCAGCGGCGGCGGGGACCGGGCTGGCCAGTTCGGCGGGGATCATCGGGCGCCTCCGGTGCCGGCGACGGGCCCCGCGCTGGCCGGGCGCAACACCTTGGCGCGGTCGTCGAACAGCTGGATCGTGCCGTTCCGCAGCACCATGATCTTGTCGACCGCCTGCAGAAGCCCGGTCCGATGCGTCGATACGATCACCGTCGCGCCACGCGCGCGAAGGGTCGAGAGCGTCGTCACTAGCCGCGCTTCTCCATCGCTGTCGAGATGCGCGTTGGGCTCGTCGAGGAACAGGATCGTCGGCGTACCGTACAGCGCGCGCGCCAGCGCGACCGACTGGTTCTGCCCCGCCGACAGCCCCGACCCGTCCGCCATGCTCAGCATCGTCGCATAGCCATTGGGCAGGCCCAAGATCACCTCATGCGCACCCGCCGCCTGTGCCGCCTCGACCACCGCGGCGTCGAGCTGCTCGCTCTCGCCCGCCAGCACCGACTGGAACCGCGAGATGTTGGTGTGCACCGTGGTCGGGAACAGCGACGGGGATTGCGGCATGTAGCCGACGTGCCGGCCGAGCTGTTCGCGGTTCCAGTCCGCCAGACTTGCACCGTCGATCCGCACCTCGCCCGCATCCGGCGACAGCGCACCCGACAACACGCGCAGCAGCGTCGACTTGCCCGCGCCGCTCGGGCCGACCAGCGCGACGATCTCGCCGGGCGCGACCGCGAAACTGATGTCCGACAGCAAGGCGCGATCGCTGCCTTCCGCGCGCACCGTGATACCGCGGACGTCGATCCGGCCGGTCGGCACGGGGAGCGTCGTCGCGTCGATCGCGGGCCCCGGCATCCGGCAGAACGCATCGAGATCGCGATAGGCGTTGCGCGCCGCGGCGAGCGGCTTCATCGCGCCAAGGATCTGCTCGACGGGCTGAAGTGCCCGCCCCAGCAGCAGCGACGCAGCAAAGATCGCGCCGCCCGAAATATCCTGCCGGATCGCCAGCAGCGCGCCGAGCGCGAGCGCGAGGGACTGGAGCAGCAGGCGAAGGAACTTGGTGATCGCGAGAAACTGCCCCGAAGTACCGGCGAGCGCGGCCTGGCGGCGGACGAGCTCGGCGCGCTCCAGCAGATGCCGGGTGATCAGCGCGTTGCGCATCCCCATCACGCGCGCGACCTCCGATCCGTGGATCGACACATCCTGTTCGCGCGTCGCGAGAACCGCGCGGGCCTGCGTGTCGCGCGCGGCCCCCGCGGTCACCCTATCGCTGAGGATTGCGATCCCGCCGAGCAGCAGCGCACTCATCAGCGCCAGCACGCCGATCCAGACGTGAAGCAGGAACGCGATGCCGATATAGATCGGCGCCCAGGGCGCATCGAACAGCGCGATGATCGTCGGCCCGGTCAGGGTCCCGCGCACTGTGTCGAAATCGCGCATCGCCTGGCTGCGCTGGCCGGTTGTCGCGCCATCGGTGCCAAGGATCCGCAGCAGGATCCCCGGTGCCGCCTGACGCTCCAGCCGCATGCTGGCGCGCAGCAGCAACCGCATGCGCACCGCGTCGAGGATCGCGAACACGACCAGCGCCAGCACGAGGATCAGCGTCAGCAGCAGCAACGTCGTCCCGCCCCGCGTGGGCACGACCCGGTCATACACCTGCAGCATGAAGATCGACGGCACAAGGTACAGGATGTTCACCAGCCCGGAGAACAGACCCGCGAAGACCAGATGCCGTCGACACCCCCGGACGGCACGCGCCAGTGCATTATGCCCATGGTCGGATGGTGCCGTCAGGGGCGCTGGGGAGGACGTCGGCATCGCGTCGCTTTAGCCACGAAGTTTAAACGAACGGTTTCCCAGGCGCTCCCCAAGGCCGATCTGCCGCTCGACGATCTCTGTCTTAACGCGCGTGCGGGTTCGCTCCGTGTGACGCACAGCGTCTGGCCCGGGGCCTTCGCGACCCAATCCCGACATCCGTTCCTGTGGTCATCCTGCGTGTCACAGGTGTAGTGGTGCCGGGCCCGCCGCTACGGCGTGCAAACATCCACCGAAAGATTACGCAGCGACATGGCCCGCAAACATTCGAAACATGCCCCGTATGAGGAGCCCAATCGCGAAGACGAGGAAGGCCCGGCACCGGTCGCGCCGTGCTGGCTCTGCGGCCGCGCGCTCGGCAAGACCATTGTCTGGCATCATCCCGTGCCCAAGAGCCGGGGCGGTCGCGATGTCGTGCCGATGCATCCGATCTGCCAGCAGACCTTGATGGCGAATTTCACCAATTCCGAACTGCAACGCCACGGCATGAATGTCGACGCGCTGCTCGCCGATCCCACGGTCCGCAAATTCGTGGATTGGGTCGCGAAGAAAGATCCTGATTTCACCGCGACGACGACGAAGAAGCAGCGCTGACCAGCTACGCCTCGTGGAGCGGCCCAGAAAACGGTGTTCACGGCTTCTACAACACGGCGCGCGTTCGCGTGCATCAATATAGATTTCGAATGCCGCAAGATTGACCGCGTCAAATACCGACCAGCGAGACACATTGACGTAACAGACCCGGCTATTAGAAACCGGTCATGGCTATGGAGGGGGAGCAAGTGTCCGGCCTTGGCGAAAGGACAATGATCCTTCGCGCGCTGGTTGAGACCTATACCCGGCCGCTGAGCCGGTACTTCACGCGGCGCGTGTCCGCGCCGCACGACGTCCCCGACCTGGTCCAGGAGGTTTTCCTGAGGCTAAGTCGGCTGGAGGACCCGAACGGCATTCGCCAACATGACAGCTTCATCTTCGTCACCGCGGCCAATGTCCTGAAGGATCAGGCGCGGCGCAATCAGGCGCGGGGCGCGGGATTGTCGGATCCGATCGACGATCTTTCGCTTGAAGGTTCGGATTTCGCGCCCGACCGCGTCTTGGCGAGTAAGTACATCGCGGACGCGTTGCGTCGTGCGCTTGCCGAACTGCCCGAACGGACACGTGACGTGTTCGTGCTCAGAATGCTGGAGGGATTGAAGATGGCCGATGTCGCGCATGCCATGGCGATCTCGACGCGTGCCGCCGAGAAGCACCAGGCACGCGCGCTCGCGCATGTCGCGGAACGCCTGAAGGACTGGCATCGGTGAGCGCTCCGGTCATGATCGAAGCCGCGGAATGGGCCGAACGGCTCGACCGAGACCCGAGCGCAGCAATGCGTGCGCGGTTCGAGGACTGGCATGCGCGACCGGATCACGCTGCAGCCTGGGCGGTGATAGCCCAAGCACGGGTTGCTAGTGCAGCGCTGGCAGACCATCCCGACCTGCTGGCATTGCGGCACGCGGCCGTGGCGCGTGCCGCGCTGCGCCGCGAGCCGCGACGAGTCGCGCCGTGGATGCTGGCCGCGGCCGCCTGTGCCACGGTGGTCGCGCCGCTGGCGCTGTGGCGCTTCGCGGATGATACGCCTGCCGTGCAGGTCGCCGAAACACCCATGTACCGGACGGCGACGGGTCAGCGCCTGATGGTCACGCTGTCCGACGGGTCGCGGCTGACTCTCGATACCGACACGCAGGTCCGGATGGCCTATACGAGCAACGAGCGTCGATTGGTGCTGGAACGCGGACAGGCCTTGTTCGAGGTCGCCAAGCACCAGACCCGGCCGTTCGTCGTCACTGCCGGCGCGCAGGCGGTGACCGCGCACGGCACCGCGTTCGACGTGCGGCTCGAAACCAGCGCGGTGCGCGTCGCGCTGCTCGAAGGGCTCGTCAGCGTCGCCGGCAAGGGCGCACGCGGCAAGCCCGTCGCGTTGGTGCCCGACGACGTCCTCACCGCATCGGCCAACGGCCTGTCGGTTCGCCACATGCCCGGCAGCGCGCAGCGACTGGCAAGCTGGAGCGAAGGCCGGCTCGTGTTCGAGGACGAGGCATTAAGTCAGGCCGTCGCCGAGATAAATCGCTACAGCGTCCAGCAGATCGCGATCGTCGACGCCGCGGCGGGCCGGGTCCGGATCAGCGGCGCGTTCCGGACGGGCGAGGTCCAGCCGTTCCTCGACGCGCTCGAACTGGGCTTTCCCGTCAGCGTCGATCGGCACCCGAACGGCAGCATCACGATCGCCTCGAAAAAATAATCGACCCGAGGGCAAAACCCGGTTCGGGTTTTCCAACGTCCCGCGTCTTTAGTGTCAGATCGACCCCGGCAGAGGGATCGCACGAACAGGGAGGGTTGCATGACATCCACAGGCAGGGCCGTGCTGATACGCGGCGTGATGTTGACCGCATTGGCGCTGGGCGCGGGCGGGATCCCGATCGGCGTCACCGCGCAGGCCGCTATCGGCATCCGCATCGCGCGGCAGGACATGAGCACCGCGTTGCTCGCCTTCTCGCGCCAGAGTGGCAGGCAGATCCTGTTCTCCCCCACACTCGTCCGCGGCAAGACCGCGCGCGCGGTGGCCGGCCGGATGGACGTCGGCGCTGCGCTGACGACGATCCTGGAAGGCTCCGGGCTCGGCCACCGGCTGACGCCGAGCGGGGCCTATCTGATCATCGACGCGCACGCTCAGGCGGCGGAAGCCACGCCCGCGGCGGTTCAGGTCGCCCCGGCGCAGGCGGCAGCCGATCCGGCTGCGACGCAGGTGCCCGAGGAAACCGCCCCCGATATCGTCGTGATCGGCACGGCGGGCGCAGGCACCCGGCGCCAGGATGCGGCGTTCGCGGTCACCACGATCGACAGCAGCATGGCGCAGCGGCTCGGCACTGCCAGCACTGCCGAAGTCCTTCGTGCGGTGCCGGGGGTCAGCACCGAAAGCTCGGGCGGCAAGACCGGCGCGAACATCTTCGTGCGCGGCTATCCATCAGGGGGCGATGCGGAATATGTCACCTTCCAGACCGAAGGCGTGCCTTTCTTCCCGCCGCCGACGCTGTCGTTCCTCGAAAACACGCAGCTGATCCGCATCGACGAGACGATCCAGCGTGTCGAAGCGGTGCGCGGCGGCACCGGCGCACTGTTCTCGAACGGCCAGCCCGGCCTGACCGTCAACCTCGTCCAGCGCGAGGGGAAGCAGGCGCCGGCCGGGTTGCTGAAACTCAGCGGCACCGATTTCGGCGAGTTCCGCGTCGACAGCTATGTCTCGGGGCCGATCGACGACAGCACGACCTATATGCTCGGCGGCTATTACTCGACCTCGCGCGGGATCCGCGACGCGCAGTTCGAGGCGGAGCGCGGTGGTCAGATCACCGGCAATATCCGCCATGACTTCGACAAGGGCTCGATCCTGCTCTTCGGTCGCTATCTCGACGATCGCGGCCAGTGGCTGCTGCCCATCCCGGTCGTCCAGGACGGCGACAAGATCCGCGAATATCCCGGCTTCGATGCAGGCACCGGAACGCTCGTTGGGCGCGACACGCGGATCGGCGTGCGCAACGACGGCAGCCGGGTCGATCTGGCGGATGGCCGCAGCGCGAAGATCTACAATCTGGGCGGCAATTTCGATTACGAACTCGGCAGCGGGATCACGGTTCGCGATCGCGGCAGCTGGATGGAGGGCGATGCGAACACGATCGGTCTCGTCCCCGGCGGCGCCGCGCCGGTCACCGCCGCCGCCTATGCCGCCGGCCGGGGCGGGACGATCGGATCGCTGACCTTTGCCACCGGCGGTGCGGCGGCCTCGCCCAACCAGGCGGTCGTCGAGGCCGGGTTGTGGAGCGTCGAAAAACACATCCAGGCCTTCGTCAACGATTTCGCGCTGGAATGGAAAACGGGCAGCAACACGCTGACCGGTGGCGTCTACTACACGCGGTACAAGTCGCGCGACCGGTGGAATCTCGGCAACAGCATGCTGCTCACCGCCGAACCCAATGCCCGGCGGCTGAATCTGACGCTGGCGGATGGCCGGATCGTCACGCGGGACGGCTTCTCGGGCGGATCGACGTTCAAGGTCAACGCGCGCTACACCGGCGAGGACGTCGCGGGCTATGCGGTCGACGAACTGCAGATTACCGAACAGCTGCGGATCGACGGCGGCGTCCGGTGGCAGCATCACTCGGTCGACGGCACGCTCGAAAACCTTGCAGCGACGGTCCCGGCGGCGGGTGCGGACGGCAATCCGCTGACGCTCTACGACAATGGCGATGCGCAGCTGAACGGCACCTTCCGCACGATCCGCTACCGCGGCGATGCCTGGTCGTGGACCGGCGGCGTCAATTACGACCTGACCCGGCAGGTCGGCGCGTTCGTCCGCTACAGCCGCGGCAACAGCTTTCCGTTCTTCGACAATCTGCGCGACGGGATCGACGTCGCACCGCAGGTCGACAGCTATGAGGGCGGCGTGAAGGTCTCGACCGGCATCGCCAACCTGTACGCGACGCTGTTCCACAATACGTTCGACGGCCTTGCGACGACGGTCATCACCAGCGGCGCCCCGATCGCGTCGGTCGGCGGCGCCAAGGCGACCGGCGTCGAGTTCGAGGGGCAGTTGCGGCCGTTCGGCGGCTTCACGCTCAGCGGGTCGGCGACCTATCTCGACGCCAGCTACCGCGACTTCTTCACCGATGGCGGCCGGACCGATCTCACCGGCAACCGGGTTCAGCGCCAGCCGAAATGGCAATGGCGCGTGACCCCCGCCTATGATCTCGAGCTCGGCGGCGATGCGAAGGCCGGCGTCTATGCGACGATCGGCTATATCGGCGACCGCTTCTCGGACGTCCAGAACGCGCAGGTGCTGCCGAGCTTTTACAAGCTCGACGCAGGCATCACGCTCGATCTGAACCGGCAGGTGCAGTTCCAGGTCATCGGAGACAATCTGACCGACGAGATCGGGCTGACCGAAGGCAATCCGCGCACGCTCGGATCGCAGGGCAGCGGCACGATCCTCGCAAGGCCGATCGTGGGTCGCTCGATCCGCTTCGCCGCCGCGTTCAAGTTCTGACACAGCCCAGGGTGATCGATCCCGCCCCGTCGGGGGATCGATCACCCTGGCGAAATGGTTGCGATCTTCATGAAAACCCTTTGCCGTTTTGCCGCCCTGGCCTCGGTTGCCGCGATGGCGCCTGCCCAGACCGCTCCGTCCCGACCGGCTGCATCCGCCGCGAAGGCCCAGTCGCCCGCCGATATCTATGGCCCGCTGTTCCAGGCCGTGCAGCATGGTCACGTCTTCGCGGACGGCAAGACGTTCGTCGATGCCGTCCCCAAGCGCGCTGCCGCGGCGATCATGGCGGACTATGCGCGGACCAGACCCGCCGGCCCGGCGCTGAAGGCGTTCGTGCTCGCCAATTACGTCGTGCCCGGCGAGAATGACCGGGGTTCGGGCGATCTGAGGTCGCATGTCCGGGCCTTGTGGCCGCAACTCGTCCGTCAGCCGGTCGCCCCCGTCGCCGGCAGCTCCGCTTTGCCGCTGCCGGCACCCTATGTGGTGCCGGGCGGGCGCTTCCGCGAAATCTATTACTGGGACAGCTATTTCACGATGCTCGGGCTGAAGGTCGACGGCCAGCAGCCGCTTGTCGAGTCGATGCTCGACAATTTCACCAGCCTGATCGAGCGCTACGGGCATATCCCGAACGGGACGCGGACCTATTATCTTAGCCGGTCGCAGCCGCCTTATTATGCGCTGATGCTCGATCTCTCGACCAACACCGACCCCGCTGTCGCAAAGCGTCGGCTGGCGGCACTGCGCGCCGAGCACGCCTTCTGGATGAAGGGCGCGACCTGCCTCGACGGCAACCCGGCCTGTCTCCGCGTCGTGCGGATGCCCGACGGTAGCGTGCTCAACCGCTATTATGACGACCGCGATACGCCGCGCGACGAATCCTATGCCGAGGACGTCGAGACCGCGGCCAGGGCGGCACCCCGCGCCGCTGCCGATACGCAACGCAACCTTCGCGCGGGCGCCGAGAGCGGTTGGGATTTCAGCTCCCGCTGGCTTCGCGATCCCCGGTCGCTCGCCACAATCCACACCACCGACATCGTGCCCGTCGATCTCAACAGCCTGATCTGGGCGATGGAACGCCGCATCGCCGCGCGCTGCCAGACCGCCGGCGACACCCCCTGCGTGACCGAATTCACGACCCTGGCGACCAAGCGCAAGACCGCGATCGACCGTTATCTCTGGCAGGCGACGACCGCGCGCTACGCCGATTGGGACCTGTCGACGCGCATGCCAACGACCAGCGTCAATGCGGCGATGCTGCACCCGCTGTTCGTCGGGCTTGCGTCGCCGGCCCAGGCGAAGGCCGTCGCCGCGACGGTGCGCAAATCATTGGTCGCCGAGGGGGGCCTGCGCACGACGACGCTCAACACCGGGCAGCAATGGGACGAACCCAATGGCTGGGCACCGCTGCAATGGGTCGCGATCGCAGGGCTCGAGCGAAACGGCGAACCGGCGCTGGCCAAGGACATCGCGAGACGCTGGCTCGGGACGGTCGGCGCGGCCTATGCCGACACCGGTAAGATGCTCGAAAAGTATAATATCGAACAGCGCATACCCGGCGGGGGCGGCGAATATCCGGTCCAGGACGGGTTCGGCTGGACCAACGGCGTGACCAGCGCGATCCTCGATCGCTTCCCGGACCTGGCCCAGCCGTCGACCAGTGTTCGCAAATAGGCGCTCGGCAATAGGATCATTCTTGTCATCGGCCGCCTTTGACGCGACCTGTCGGCTTTGCAGGAGGTGACATTGGGTATCGAGCAGTTCACCGGCGACGCAGCGATCACGGGGTCGGACGCGCTCATCGTCGTCGACCCGCAGATCGACTTCTGCCCCGGCGGCCGGCTGGCGGTTGCGGGCGGAAACGAGATCATGGCCGGGATCGAACGGCTCGCTCCGCGGTTCCGGCATGTCGTCGTAACCCAGGACTGGCATCCTGCGGGACACCAGTCCTTCGCGAGCAGCCACCCCGATCGGCAGCCATTCGAAACCGTGGCGATGCCCTATGGCGAGCAGGTCTTATGGCCCGATCACTGCGTTCAGGGAACCGCTGGTGCCGAATTCCATCCCGGGGTGGAGGGCACCATCCGCCGCGCACACGTCATCGTTCGTAAGGGCTATAATGCGGAGATCGATTCCTATTCGGCCTTTTTCGAGAACGACAAGACGACGAGGACGGGGCTGGCCGGGTATCTGCGAGACAAGCAGGTCCGGCGGTGCGTGTTCGTTGGGCTGGCCTATGATTTCTGCGTTGCCTGGTCGGCGCTCGATGCGCGGCGCGAGGGCTTCGAAGCGTCTATACTGACGGAATACACGCGAGCGATCGCGATGCCGGCAGGTGATGGAACGACGGTCGACGTGGCGGAAGCGCAGTTCCGCGCAGCCGGCGTCCGGTTGATATAGACTTCAAAATGGCGCGGAAGGATGGTCACGCGTCGACGCCGCGCACGCTCCCTACTCTTTCCGTGCCTGATATTACCGGCGGGCACCTTTTGGTCGGCTGAGCGCGACGGCGATACCCGCGCCGACAACGCCCAGCATCACAACCGCGGGGTGAAGCTTCTGCGCCTGCAGCACGCTGCTCGACGTGCGGGCCCGGACATGCTGGGTCCCGCGCAGCGCATCGGCCCGCGGATCATAGAGATTGTCGCGGCGTGCCGGATCACCGGGATCCCCGGGCTTCTGCTGCGCGAACGTGCCGACCAGTTCCATGATCCGGTCGCTCACCCGCGGCGCGGCGCGCGCGAGAAGCGAGGCCAGCAGCCCGCCACCGCCAGCATACAGCGTCCGCCGCGGCGTCTCGCACGCGAACAGCACCGCGTCGGCGACGACGGAGGGGGCGTAGAGCGGCGGTGGCAGGCGCGGTGGCTGATCCATGAAATTGCGCGCATGTTCGGGGAATGGCGTGTCGATTGCGCCGGGCTTGATCAGCGTGACCGAAATGCCGGCCCCCTCCTGCTCCAGCTCCATCCGCAACGTGTCCGTCAGCGCCTGCACCGCATGCTTGGTCGCGCCATAGGGCCCCTGCTCGACGATCGCACGGTCGCTGAGAATTGAGCCGATAGTGACGATCGCGCCGCCTCGGCCGCGCAGATGGCGGGCCGCGACCAGCGATCCGTGCAGTACGCCGAAATAATTGACGTCGAACACGCGCCGGTGATCGGCGATCGGCACCTGATCGAGTGTGCCGTACGTGCCTGTCGCGGCATTGTTGACCCAGCTGTCGAAGCCGCCGAACGCCGCGACTGCAACGGCGGCGACACGCTCGACCGCGGCCATGTCGCTGACGTCGGCAACGCACACCGCGATGCGTCCGCCATCGGCCGACAAACGGACGCGGAGGGCCTCGAGCGCCGCGTCGTTCCGCGCGGTCGCGACGACGGCCGCACCGCGTTGCACGGCGGCCTCGACAATTGCGAGGCCGTTGCCGCTGGTCGCGCCGGTAACGACGATGACCTGATCGCGAAGGGGTTTCAGTGTGACAGACATAGCGGTCAGCGCCCCAGCGGCGATTGGGCGTAATCGACAAGCAAGGCCGCGACATCGTCATAGATCGCGACCGCACCCGCGCCGTTCAGTTGCTCGTCGCTGAACTTGCCCGATCGGACCGCAACCGCGGCGATGCCGCATTTGGCGGCCGCCTCAATATCATAAGGCGTATCGCCGACGACGATCACCTCGGCGGGATCGATTCCCGGCAGCGCCTTCAGGGCGGTCGCGAAAATGTCCGGGGCAGGTTTGGTCCGCTCGACGTCGTCGCTGCTCGTCGTCGTGCCGATCAGATCGCGCGCCTCGAGCAGCGCGATGTAATGGTCGAGCTCCGATCCCGACGCGGACGAGGCGAGCACGACCTGCTGCCCCAGGCTATGCGCGTGCGCCAGCAGATCATGCGCGCGAGCGAACGGCTTGGCAGTCTCGAGATATTTTGCCTTGAAGATCGCGCCATGCGTATCGCCGAGTTTCTCCTGCTCCTCAGCGTCGGCATCGGGCAACAGGGTCGGCACGAGCATGTCGGTCCCCTTGCCAATCTGATCGTGGATCACCTGCCGGTCGAAGGACGCCCCGACACCTGCAAAGGCCTCCTCCCAGGCGAGGACATGCATGTCATTGGTATCGACCAGCGTGCCGTCGATATCGAAAAGGATGGCCTTGATTTGCATAGTTCAATCCCGGGTCTGACGTCGTGTATTCGCCAACCAGCACGCCAGCGCCGTGACAGGCGTGGCGCTAAGCGTCGGCAAGAGATGATGATATCCTAACGGTTGACTGTCCGAATTGGCCCCGTCGACGGCGAATTTGACGGTGCGCACTGCGCTTAACCGAGCATCCAACCCTGTCTCCATCGTACCGCGACATCCTTTCGCACGCGGTTTTCGCTAGGAAGGACCCCCGAATGATCGTGGCTTTCGGAAATTTTCCAATGATATCCTGTCTTTAGCTACCCTGATAAGGATCAATACGAAATATACCCGTCGAATTCTGGAAATCGTCAGGAACGATGAGGAGGCTCGGATCGCTATGTCTCCATCAATATCCAAAGCTTGACGGCACGACGCCCAACTGAACCACGCTGACCAACGCCTTTGCTGGCATCGCGAAGTCTATCGTCCGTCGGGCTTGGTCTACTGCTTATTATTTTTGACGGCGTAATGTACTTTTCGAGAGTGCGGCACGCCAATTAAAAGACGGAGACTTTCTGATGCGCGCACTGGTTTGGCATGGAAAAGGCGATGTTCGGGTCGATACGGTCGCGGATCCCGAGATCAAGCATCCGCGTGACGCGATCATCAAGGTGTCGTCTTGCGCGATCTGCGGGTCCGATCTTCATTTGCTCGACGGGTATCAGCCGACGATGCAGGCCGGGGACATTCTCGGCCATGAGAATATGGGCGTCGTCGTCGCACTGGGCTCCGAGGTCACCAACCTGAAGATCGGCGACCGCGTCGTCGTGCCGTTCACGATCAGCTGCGGCGACTGCTTCTTCTGCCGCAAGGGGCTGTTCTCGGCGTGCGAGCGGACCAACCCGAATGCCGAAATGGCGATCAAGGCGATGGGCCATTCGCCTGCCGGCCTGTTCGGCTTCAGCCATATGCTCGGCGGGTATTGCGGTGGCCAGGCGGAGTATCTGCGCGTGCCCATGGCCGATATCGGCCCGATCAAGGTTCCCGACAACGTCACCGACGATCAGGCGCTGTTCCTCTCCGATATTTTCCCGACGGGCTATATGGCCGCCGAGAATGCGAACATCGAAGAGGGCGACACCGTGGCGATCTGGGGCTGCGGTCCGGTCGGCCAGTTCGCGATCCGATCGGCGCTGATGCTCGGCGCGGGCCGCGTGATCGCGATCGACGAGGTGCCCGAGCGTCTCGCGATGGCCGAGGCCGGCGGTGCGGAGACGATCAACTTCGCCGAGGTCGACAGTGTCTATGACGAACTCCAGTTCCGCACCAAGGGCCGCGGTCCGGACAGCTGCATCGACGCCGTCGGTGCAGAGGCTTCGGGTCATGGCGCGATGGATGCGGTGATCGACAAGGTGAAGGCGGCGACGTTCCTCGCCACCGACCGCGTGCATGTCCTGCGCGAGGCCATCATGAGCTGCCGGATGGGTGGCACGGTCTCGATCCCCGGCGTCTATGTCGGGATGGGCGACAAGATCCCGATCGGCGCGATGATGAACAAGGGGCTGACGATCAAGACCGGCCAGACGCATGTCCAGGCTTACACCAAGCCTTTGCTGGCGCGCATCGAAGCTGGCGACATCGACCCGAGCTTCGTCGTGACTCACCCTGCAAGCCTCGAGGATGCGCCCGAAATGTACCAGAAGTTCCGCGACAAGCAGGACGGTGTCATCAAGGTCGTGCTGCGGCCGTAACCCTGCCCCACCCCGGTCCGCTCGGCATGCCGATCGGGGTGGCCGCTTCCTATCCACGACCGTCACGAGGAGTTTCCATGAGCGACAAGGTTCATACCCCCGTCCCGGGCAATCCCGCGAGCAAGGGCGCGCCGGATGGCGTCTCGGAGTCGCCTCGCAGCGATACTGCCGGCCGCGTTCACGGTCGCAGCGACGGCGGTGAAAGCGCGGGCGGCGCCTATCTCAACCCGCACGAAGGCAAGACCGACGCCGATACTAGCCCCGCGTCGCAGGGCGGCCAGACGGACATCGCCTATCATGGTGGCGGTCAGGCGGGTGGCGCGGGCTGACGCCTGGACGGCACGCCCCCCCCTTATTCAACGTCAATCACGCCACCAGGCATGTCTGTCCCGTACACCAGCAAGGAGTATCCCATGTCTGCACCCGAAGATCTGAAAGACATCTACACCGACGAGCTGAAGGACCTGTGGTCGGCGAATGATCAGATGAAGAAGGTTCTGAAGAAGATCACGTCGAAGGCCAGCGATGGCGCGCTGAAGGACATGCTGACCAAGTCGCAGGCGGATATCGAGAAGCATACCGATCTCCTCAAGGGGCTGATCGCGTCGAACGACGAGAAGGTCTCCAAGGAGCATTGCAAGGGCATGGAAGGGCTGGTTGCCGAAGCCACCAAGCACGTCCTCGAAGAGGGTCCGGAAAAGGGTCCGTTGCTCGATGTCATGATCATCGCCCAATATCAGCGGATGACGCATTACGGCATCGCCGGCTTCGGCACAGCCGCAGCCTATGCCAAGGCGCTGGGTCTCAAGGATGATCACAAGGCGCTGAACGCGGCCACCAAGGACATTTACGGTGGCGACGAATATATGACGAAGCTCGCCGAGACGAGCGTCAACATCGACGCCGAAGACGCCTGAAATGATCGCCCGCCGGCTCACCCCGGCGGGCGATGCCCTGCCCCGTAGACGACGGACGCGACAGTCATGACCACCTACCCCTTGAGCGAGCCGGCCCGGATCTTCGCTGACGCATCGTCCGCCGGCGCGACACCGACGGAAGTCGGACGCGGAACGCTCGAGGCATGCGTCGATATCGTCGCTGGTCTGTCGGAGGCGCGGCAGCGTTCCGTCGACATCCATATGGACGATCTCGACCTCCGGTTCGATGCGCGGGAGATCAGCGAACTCCTCCACTATCTCCGCACGGAAAAACCAGGTCTTTCAAACGCGGAAATTACCGAGATCAAGGTCGCCGACCAGTAGCGACAAAGGCGCTCGTGGCGTTCCGCGATTGCCTGTGCGCCCCGCAGCACCCGGATCACACGGAGTACGCTGTAGCCCGGCGCGGGCAGCCAGGGTAACATTGACCGTCGCTGTCCTTTGCGACCATCATCACCACATGATCATCTCGCAGGCCGATGCGCGCCGCATTGCGCTTGCAGCCCAAGGGTTCGGCCGACCGCCGCCGCCTCGGGTCACGGCGGCGCATCTCCACAAGGCCGCCGATCGGACGGGGCTTCTTCAGATCGACAGCGTCAACGTGCTGGCCCGCGCGCATTACCTGCCGCTGTTTTCCCGGCTTGGCGGCTACGACCGGGCGCTGCTCGAGCGCGCCGCCTGGGGTCCAAAGCCGCATCGCCGGTTCTTCGAATATTGGGCGCATGAGGCGTCGCTGCTGCCGCTCGAGCTTCATCCGCTGCTGCGATGGCGGATGGCCCGCGCTGAGCGAGGCGAGATCGGCTACGCCGCGCTTCGCCGCTTTGCGACAGAGCATCGTAGCGAAGCCGACGCCATATTGACCCGCATCGCGGCCGAGGGCCCCCTGACCGCCGCCGATTTCGAAAACGGGGCGAGCCGCAGCGGCTGGTGGGAATGGAGCGACGTCAAACACGCGCTGGAATGGCTGTTCTGGTCGGGCCGGATCACCACGGCGACACGGCGGGGCAGTTTCGCGCGGGTCTATGACCTGCCCGAGCGTGTCCTGCCCCCTGCCGTGCTCGCCATGCCCACGCCAAGCGTTACCGAGGCGCAGCGGGCGCTGATCGATCGGAGCGCCCGCGCGCTCGGCATCGCGACCGCCGCCGAGCTGCGTGATTATTTCCGGCTGAAGCCCGTCGAGGCGGATCATGCCATTGCCGATCTGGTCGAGGATCAGGCGTTGGTGCCCGTCCGCGTGGACGGCTGGAGCCAGAAGGTCTGGCTGCACCGTGACGCCGCGGTGCCCCGCCGGGTGCGCGGGGCGGCCTTGCTGGCGCCCTTCGATCCGCTGATCTGGGAACGCGGCCGCACCGAACGCCTGTTCGGCTTCCGGTACCGTATCGCGATCTATGTGCCGCAGGCGCAACGCACCCACGGCTATTATGTGCTGCCCTTCCTGATGGACGAGGCGTTGGTCGCGCGGGTCGATCTCAAGGCGGACCGGCAAGCGGGCGTGCTGCTGGCAAAACGCATAACGCTCGAACCGGGGGCGCCCGGCGAGACGCTGCCCCGGCTCCAGATCGAGTTGGAGCGGATGGCGCACTGGCTCGGCCTGTCTGAGCTTCGTATCGGCGAGATCATCCGCCCCGCGTGATGCGCCATGCAGCGATCGAAATGCTCGCCGCCACATGTTAGTGGCTGATCGATCAGAATGTCACGACCACACTAACGGCGTCCTGGTAGCTTCCAGCCGCTGGCGTGACCTGCGCCTGATTGATTCTGGCGACATAGGGATAGGTCCTGACCGGGGTCAGGCTGCCCGTTCCGGGACTTGCGCCGGTAAGCGGGTTGGCTTCGTTCCAGACGGTGACGCCATCCGCATGATAGATCTGATACTGCAACGTCGCACCCGCGCCGCTGGTCATCTGCCGCCACGCCGCACCGGTACCGGCACCGCCGGGTGTAAAGCCGATCCGGTAGACGGCGTCGCGGGTACAATCGATCTGGACGGCCGAGGTCACCGCACCGAACTGCGTGACGAGCGCCGCACTGCCGAAGGACAGGTCGGGCGCGGTGATCTTGCAGTCGTTGCCGACCACCAGCGTCACCTGAAGCGTTACGACGACCTTGCCACTGTCATAGCCCGAACAGACAAGGCTCAGCACATTCACCCCGTTGCAGACGCTATAGTCCCACTGCACCGTCAGTGTGTCGCTATACGTCCCGGCAGCCACATTGGGAGCCGCCGTCAAACGCGCGAACAATGGCGTGGTAAAACTGCTTCCACCGCCCTGCAGCGCCAGCAGGCTGCCGCTCATATAGTTGACGGTCGATCCTTGCGTGAACGGCGTGGTGCCGCTGGCATCTGCCGACACCTGATAGGCGATCGCGTCGGCGCCTTTGACCAGGCGAAACTGGTTGAGGCTGGTGATGGTCGCGCGCGCCGAATTGCCGCCGATCAGGGTCAGCACGGACCCCGTACAGGAAAGACCGGCGGATCCGGCAACCTGCGGCACCGTGCCCCCTCGCACGTCGTACGACGACACCGGCGAGAAGGTGAGTGCCCCGGACGATGTCGTGCAGGCGGCGAATGCAGGGCCCGTGACGATGCTCAGGACCACCAGTGCGAAGAACAGCCGCAGCGACACCATCACCGGCACGAGACCGGTCCTATCCGTGACAGCGCCGCGACGTCTGCGGAGACGCCGAACGTCGCCTGGCACACCGTCCCGTCCGACGTCAGCGCGGAGAGCGACACCTGTTCGCCGACATCCTCCAGATACGCGATGCCGTCCCAGCCAATGGCGACATCGGGATGTCCCTCACGCCGGACGCGACCGCCCGGCTTGAGCGCCGCCCCGGTGCTGTCGACGAGCACGGCGAGGATGTTGCGCGTCATGCGAACGTTCAGACGCACGACGGCGCCGCTACCCTGTCGCACGGCAACCCGCTGCTCCACCGCGGATGCGACATGGTTCTCCGACAGCGACAGCGTATCGATCGCGAAGCGGACGGGAAGATAGGGCACGACATTGGGCACGAAGAGATGGCCCTTGCGGTTCGTCACGCCGACCGGCTGGTTTTCATAGCTGACGCCAACGCCCGCCACGCCAGTCTCGACGACCGCGAAGGCATCGCTCGCCTGATTGGCGACGAACAGGCCGCCGTCCATCGCCACGATCGAACCCGATGCGCCGATCCAGGCCGAGCTGCGCGCCTGGGCCGTCGCGCCCCCGGCCTGCACTTCGATGAAGGGCGCGCGCCATGTCCCGGTCACCTGCCCCGATGCGGGCCCCCGGCTCGCCGCTGCTATCCCGGCGTCGATGCCAAGGCCGCCATCGGTCGGCGTCGCCCGGGTGTAACCGACCTGATAGAGATTGCGCCCGGCCGAACGGCTGATACCGCCGCTGGCCGCATTGCGTCCGAACGGGATGAACAGGCGCAGCTGGGCGCTGGTCGCGCCCCGTTCGAAATCGCGATCCGCAGTCACGAACAGGTTCGCCCGCGATCCGACCGGACGACCATAGGACAAGGACAGCAGGCGCGAACGCAGCGTGAGTTCGTCGACCGATCCCAAGGTCCGCCCCGAAATATACGCAGCCCCCAATGTGCCCAACCGCGCCAGATTGACGTTGGCGATCGCGCGATAGGTTCGCCGCCGTGTCGCGGGATTTGCAAGGTCGAAGCTGGCGAGCTCGCGAAAGCCCCTGCTGCGATCGTCATATTGCGCGGCAACGCTGAAGTGACGCGCGGTATAGCTGTAGCCGAGCGACCAGCGATGACCCGCGGCCTGCCCCGAACGCGACGCACTGACCGACAGCGCGACGGTGCCAAATCGCCACGGCGCCACCACGAGCCCGCCCCCGATCTGCCGAAGCCGGGCAGTCGCCTCGGCATGCGCCTCGAGCGTCAGGAACGACGTCATGCCGCGTCGGATCGAGCCATTGGCGGCGAGCGTGCCGTAATCGAAGTTGCGGATGCCATAGCCTTGGCGGATGGCGCCGGCTTCGGCTGCGAAATCGGTGAGCCCGGCGCGCAGCAGCGTCGACGAGACGTAGAAGGGAATCGTGGTCGCGATCTGTCGGCCCACGGCGTCCGTCGTGACGATCACGGCCTCGCCAGCGCCGTTGATCACCGGGACATCCTGCAGCACGAACCGACCGGGCGCGACGTCTGCACCCTGCTGCCGATAGCCGTCGACGAACAGGTCCACCGCCGACGGTACCGCAGCCTTGCCCGCAAAGCTCGGCAGCGGCATCGTCAACAGGTCCGGCCGCGTATTGAAATCGCGCGTGAGCTGCAGGCCACCCAGCCGGACGGACGTGCTCCAGGGCAAGGACCGCGTGATCAGGTCACCCGCCGTGACGGTCAGCGCGCGATCCTCGTTGATGATTTTCGCATGCGTATCGTAGCGCAGATAGCCGCCGATGCCGGACCCGAGCCGCAGCACGCCGGAATTGGAGAGCGTCGCGACCGGCCCGAAGACCCGCTGTTCGGACCATAAAGATGCAAGGGAGCCGCCGTCGACGCGCTGCGCGTAGAACTGGTAGTTGACCATCGCGCCCCAGCTGGCGAGCGTGGCGGCGCGGGGTCGTCCACCCGCAGCGATCCGGGTGGTCGGCAGATAGTCGGGCGCGGTTTCGAGATGGAGCGTCTGGAGCGCGGCGTCATAGCGGGCGCGGGTGTGCGGCAGCGACGCGACGTCGCGCTCCGTCCCGCCGCCCTCCCCCTCGAGCGTCACGCCATTTCGGCTGAGCGCCTCGGCCGGCACGAGCATGCGTGTGCCGACGATCCGCAGCGGCACCAGGTCACCGGTGGCACGGCCGTTCACGACCAGCTCGACGAACAGCTGCTGCACCGGGTCACCCGCGCGTGCCATTTGTGGCAGGCAGACCAGCATGGTCGTCAGCAGGAGCGCACCGCGGATCATGGCGTGTCGGACGGATCAACGCGCGGCAATGCGCTGATCGGCGCCATTGACGTTTGCCACCAGCGGACTGGTGTCCGGGACGCCTTCCGGCACCGGCCAGCGCATCGTCTGACCCGCCAGGACATAGCCAGCGAGCCCCGAAGCAAGACTGGTCTTCTTGTCGTCCGCCGTCCGGATATCGACAAGGCGCGCATGCAGCATGCCGGTATTGCGGATCGCCAGCATCCGACCGCTGCCGCTCCGTTCCACCGTCGCGGTCAGTTCGGGCGTGGCCGCGTTGACGGACCCCGCATAGGTGAAGAGCGGCACCGAATAGCGCATCTGTACCGCAAGCTCGGCCGCCGGCAACCGGCTCGCATTCGGCGCGTTGGCGGTGGGGATTTCGTCGATCAACAGGCGGTAGCTGCGCTCCCCCGGGCCAGACTGGTCGTTCGCCGCGGCGGCAGGTCGCTCGCGCCGCAGCACACGGATCATCTGCCGTTCCCCCGCCGGGATGACTGCGATCGGCGGGCTGGCGACGACCTCGTCCTGATCGTCGTACAGATCGCCCTGCGGACCCTGCGACCAGCGCAAAGTCCGGACCTGCATCGTGATCGGCTCGTTGCCCTTGTTCTCGATCCACAGCGCGGTCGCACGCTCGGTGGCGGCGATTTTCGGATCGACCGGCCAGATGATGACCGCCGCGGCGCGACTTGTGCCTGGCAGCAGGAGGAGCGGCGAGACGATGGCGGTCAACATACGCAGGATCTTCATGACTTGTCCTTGCTGCATCACCAGGTGACGGTGATGCGAACCACATCGGAATATCGCCCCGCCGCCACGCCGCGCTGGACGACGGCACGGGCCTGTACGGGAACGGACAGTCGCGACGTGCCGAGCGGGAATGCCAGCGCGATCGCCTGCGACGTCCAGGGCGTCTGACTGCCATTCGCGAACAACTGATAGGGCATGCGATCGGCAGGCCGGGTTGCATGGACGAGTTGGCGCACCCCGTTGGACGGCTGACTGCCATTGTCCGCGGTGAGGGTGACGCTCATTCCCGGGGTGCAGTCGATCTGCAATCCGGCGGCAACCGCGGTGACCAGGCTGCCTTGCGCGGCTCCCCCATCGACCCCGTTCACCGACCCGAGGTCGATCGATCCCCAACTGCCCCCCGTCTCGGCGCTGACCGCGCAACCATTGGCGATGACCGCCCCTACCCTGAACGTGCGGCTGGTCTCGGCCATGCTCCCGGAAGCACAGCTTGCGATCGCCGATAGCGCGAAGAGAACCCGGACGGCGCGCACCGCCGCTACCAGCTGAGCGTCACCTGTACCGTGTCGGTATAGGTGCCCGCCGGCAGCGCCAGGCCATTGCTCGACGCGCGGGCAAAGATCGGCAGCGTCAACGCCGAGGTGGCCGCGGTACCCAGGCTGATCTGCCTGCCGATGGTGATTTCGTCCTGCCGCGACGCGTCCGTATACAGCCGATACGCGACGGTCTGCCCCAGATAGGCCAGCTGACGGACATTACCCGCGTCGTTCGCGCCCGCCCCGACCGTGACTTTCGGCGCTAGGCCCGGCGTGCACAACACCGTGACCGCATTCGTGCTGCCTTGCGCGACCATCGTCGCATCGGCGTTGCCGAAGACGCCCGACTGATCGGCAAAGGCGATCGTCCCGATCCGCCCCATGGTCGCGGCGCTGTTGCCGCCATTCACCGCACAGGCCGCGAGGATGTTCAGGGACACACCGATCGTGCCGCTGGCGGTTTGTGCATGTGCCGATGTCGCCCCGCCAGACGCCGCGATCATGCCGACCGCAATGCCCAGAACCCTGCTCGTCATCTTACGGTAAATCATGATAAAACAGCCCTCCATTTGGGCTGTTCTCAATGGTCGCCAGTTAACAGGATGTTGAACAACCGATCTGGCCGACGATAGCTTTCGATCCAACGATTATGACATGGTTCCAATAAGATGACGGGTCTCGCGGCCGGGCATCGAACATGCCCCGATCTGACGACCGCGGTGGGCCCTAATTCGGATTGCCGACCGGGATGACCGGATTGCCCTTGTAGCTGCCAAGTTTGACATGGAGCACCTGCGCGCGATCGGTGAAGTTGATCCCGTAGTCGGTCTGATCGCCGTTCAGCACACGGTCGAACACCCAGTGCCCCTGCGCGTCGTAATGCCCCTCCTCGACCCGATCGTAGAGCATCGAACGTCCGCTGTTCGCATCCGCCAGCGCGAACGAGACCCGCGTATCGAACCCGGTCACGAGATATTCGTCGGGGCCGATCTCGGCGATAGCCAGACCGCCGGTCGGTTGCGGGTTGCCGGTCGGCTTGTCGGTGCCGAACTGATACTGGCCGAACGTCGCGGTGGCGCGGTACTTGCCGAGGTCCATGACCTGCCTGTGCTCGGCCTTGGGGTCGGTCGGCTCGGCCACGCCCCAGGTCTTGCCGGCAAAGGCCAGCCGGGCCCATTCCCGCATCATCGGCTCGAACACGCGGTAGTTGCGCGCGAACAGCTCCATCGTCGGCGCGTCCAGCGTCTTCGCACCGAGCGGGAAGTTGTAATAGCCGCTATCGTCCATGCCGAACGGCGCGAAGCCGAGCCCGCCCATCCCGACGACCGGATAGAAATACCGTGCGAACTCGGGCGCATTTCCCGTCTCCGGGATCAGCAGGGCGTTGTCGGCACGGCCGTAGAGCTTCAGATATTCGAGATACGCGGCATGATCGCGCGCATAGATATCGGGCGCGACCAGATCGAGCGACGGCGCCGCGGCCTTGTACACGTCGATCACGTGATGGATCGGCCCACCGCTCGAATAGGTCGTTGCCGCCTGCCGTCCGAAGGCCGAGGCGAGCGAGGCGTTGACGTACATCGGCACCGGCTTCACCGCCTTGCCCGCCGCCGCGATCTCCTCGATGTAGCGGGCGATCGACCAGGCGTGGAAATACTCGTCGGCATCGGCGCCGAACACCTGTTTCCAGCTGCCCGCGGACTTGCGGAACTTTTTCAGCAACGCCGCCGGGACCGGACCGTCGAACAGCTTCTGCGCGACCGGCGAGAAATCACGGACGCTGCCATAGGTGCCGGCCTCATTCTCGGGCTGGACCATGATGACGGTGTTCTGCGGATCGGCGGCCTTCAGATGCTGCATCAGCTTGACGAAGGCGCGCTTGTCCGCCTCCAGCGTCGACCGATGGAGCGGCGACAGCGCATAATGCGTCTCGCCCTTGGCGTTGGTCATCCGCGGGAACCGCGCGTTGTCGAGCTTGACCCAGGCGGGCGCATAATTGGGCGAGGTATTCTTCCACGTCGCGAACCACAAAAGGACGAGGCGCACCTTGTTCTGGCGCGCCTCGGCAAGCAACTGGTCGAGGAAGGAAAAGTCGAACTGCCCCTCGGTCCGCTCGATCTGCTCCCAAGCGATCGGCACCTCGACGGTGTTGGCGTGCATCGCGTGGATCGTCGGCCAGACCTTGGGCAGCATCGCCGGATAATTGCTCGAATTATTGACCTGCGCGCCGAGCATCAGCCACGGCGCGCCATCGACCATCAGCGCGTGATGCCTGTCGCGGGTCACCAACCTGGGTACCTCGGTCGCGGTCTGCGCGTGCGCGGTGCCGGTGAACAGTGCGGCGGCGAGGGTCAGGCCGGCGAGTGTGCGGGAGGGGCGGAAGATCATGATGCAGTACCTCGAACGAAAAACGGGAAAGCCGGCACGGATCAGTCCTCGACGAAGACGAGGCCGCCCAGGCCCGATGCGACCGTGCCATCGCTTTCGAGCAGGAGGGTGACGGTCCGCTCGCCGGGTCCTGGCGGAAAGGCGGCGCGCAATGTGGCGGCGGCGAAATCGGGCTTCGTCGCGGCGCGCTTGCCGTCGATCCAGATTTCGCCGCGCCCGACCAGATCCTTGAATACGATCGTCCCGCCCCGTTCGCGCGTGCCGCGGTGCGGGGTGAGCTTGGCGCGCAGCACGGTCCAGCGGCCACTGCCCTGCGGCGGCTGGATCTCACCCGCGCGGACATACAGCCAGCTGTTCATGTCATTGTCCGCCAGCACGATGTCGGGCGACGGCTTGGCGGTGGCGGCGGGCAACTGCCGCCAGTCCTGCACCGTCAGCGTCATGCGGGCGGGCGCGACGAACGGACGGGCCGGCGTGGCGAGGCGACGCACAATGCTGATGGCCGGGCGCAATCCCGCCGCGCTGGCCGAGAGCTTGACGGTGCCCGCGCCGCCGCCGCCCGCGCGAACGATCACCTGCGCCAGGCCGTTGAACAGGCGCCGACGATTGCCCTGTTCGGCTTCGTGGCTGACGGGATCGCCATTGCCGAGGCCGATGATCGTCCCGCCGCTGACCGCGAAGGTCACGTCGAGATTGGCGGTCGGCACATGCCGCCCGCGCGCATCGACGGCGTCGATCGTATAGGGCTGCACGTCCTCGCCATCCGCCGCCATCGCACGCCGGTCGGGCGTGATCCGCAGCGCCACCACCGCGCCGGTCGTCTCGACCACGCTGCGCGCGACCTCGCGTCCGCCGCGATAGCCGATCGCCTCGAGCCGGCCCGGCGCATAGGCCACCTGCCAGCTCGGCATCGTGTAGCGATCGACCTTCTGCTCGCCGATCAGACGGCCATCGAGCATCAGCCGCACGGATTCGACATTGGTCAGCGCCATCACCTTGATCGCCTGCCCCTCGCGGCCAGGCCAGTTCCAGTGCGGCATCAGATCGAGCAGCGGCACGTCGTCGACCCACTGCGCGCGGTGCAGATAGAAGGCCATCTTCGGAAAGCCGCACAGGTCCATGATCCCGAAATAGCTGCCCGCGGACGGCCATTCGAAGGGGGTTGGCTCACCGCGATAATCGAACCCGGTCCACACGAACGTCCCCGCGACGAACGGCCGCTCGGCGACCGATTTCCAGCCCTCGCGGTGGGTGCTGCCCCAGTCCGCCGGTTCCTCGTCATAGGACGCCATCACGTGCGCGGCGCGGTCGGTCTCCCACGCCCCGCGCGTCATGAAACTGCTGGTGTCCTCCGAACTCGTCAGCGGCAGCGTCGGGTTGGCGGCGTGGAACCGGTCATACTGGTCGCGCTGATAGTTGAAGCCGACCACGTCGACCGCCTGGCTGACATTGACCGGCGCAAACATCCCGCTGTTCATCGCCGCGGTGACCGGTCGGCTGTCGTCGAGCGCCTTCACCGCGACCGACATGCGGCGGACCATTTCGTAACCGGCGGGCGTCCCCTGCATCGGTTCCTCGTTGAACACCGACCACATGAACACGCTCGGCCGGTTGCGATCGCGACGCACCAGCCATTCGAGCTGGTCGATGTAATCGGGGCTGGTGTTGAAGTTGCGGTTCTCGCTCATCACCAGGAAGCCGAGCCGGTCGCACGCGTCGAGCACCTCGGTCGCGATCGCGCTGTGCGCGAAGCGGATCGCGTTGCATCCCAGGTCCTTCAGGCGCCGCAATCGCCAGTCCCACAGCGCATCGGGCACCGCCACGCCGACACCGGCGTGATCCTGGTGGTTGCACGTACCCTTGATCTTGAGCGGACGGTCGTTGAGATGGAAGCCCGTCGCGGCGTCGAAGCGCAGCGTGCGAAACCCGATCCGCAGCGTGCGTTCGTCGACGGCCTTGCCGCCGCGCATCAGCCGCGTCCGCAGCGTGTAGAGCGTCGGCGTGTCGATCGACCATAGCCGCGGCGCGGGGACCGGGATGGACAGCGTCGCGCTGCCCGGCTTCAGCGACGGCAGACGCGCCGCGGCGGTCTGCGTCGCGATCGTGCGGCCGTCGGGATCGATCAGCGACACCTCGATGCTCGCCTCGGCCGGGATCTTGCCGATATTGCCGAGCGTCGCGGTGACGGGGACGCTCCAACTGCCATCGGCGGCGCGGCGCGGGTCGGCGTGGATGCCATCGGTCGTGATGTAGGTCGCATCGCGTTTCGCCAGCCAGACATGGCGGTACAGCCCGGCGCCCTCGTACCACCAGCCCTCCATCGTCTGCGCATCGACCCGCACGACGATACTGTTCAGATCGTCGCCGAACCGCGCCAGATCGGTGATGTCGACATAGACCGAGTTATAGCCGCTCCAGTTGTGCGCGACGATCGATCCATTGAACCAGATCGTCGCATTCGTCGCGATCCCCCCGAACTGCAGCTCCAGATACCGCCCCCGGTCCGCCGGATCGAGCCGCAGCGCGCGCCGGTACCAGCCGAAGCCGCGCCGGCGATAGCCCTGCGAGACATTGGCACTTTCCTCGAACGGCATCGTCGATGCCCAATCGTGCGGCAGATCGACCTCGGGCCAGTCCGAATCGTCATATTGCATCGCCGCCGCACCCTGCGCCTGCCCCGCCTTGGCGCTGTTGTAGGACCAGCCATGGCCGCGGATTTCCGGCATCGGGATATCGCCGATATGGAAGCGCCAGCTGCGATCGAGCAGCAGCCGGCTGGGATCCTCGACCGGCGGGTGCAGCGGCAGATCTTCGCGGGTCGCCGGCATCGGCAATGCGCCGATCGCTGGCGCCCGCACCGGTGCAGCCTGCGCGACACCGTCCGTGGCCAGCGCCACGCCGATCGCGGTTCCGCTTCCCAGGAAATGCCGCCGGTTCAGCCGACCCGTCTCGTGCGCATCCGTCATCTCTGGCTTCCTATCCATCGCTGCCGGGCGGGCCCCGTTCGTTGCACCGTCAATGCTGGCGTTCGCATCAGTCGGACACTGGTGGGCGCCTTGGTGAGGGCATTGCAACCCCACGTCGCCGATCGCGGTGCTGTGCTACAGGTTCGGGTCGCGACAGCACACGGGATCGCACCTGAAGCCCAGGAGTCTTTCGAGCCCCCCGGGCTTCGGCCGGTCAGTAGTTTACGCGGAGCGTCGCGCCGAAACGGCGATCGACGACCGAATAGTCGCGCGGCCGGCTGTCCAACCCGAAGAACGTCTCACGCCGCGTGTTGAGCAGGTTGGTGGCATCCACCGACGCGGTGATGTTGGGCGTGACGTCGTAGCTGATCGAGGCGTCGAGCTGGCCGAACGCCCGGTCGTAGATCGGCAGATTGCCCGTCCCGCTGGCCGACGTGGTGCGGACGTAATCGTCGCGCCAATTGTATGCGACGCGCGCCGACAGGCCGTATTTCTCGTAGATGCCGACCAGATTGTAGCTGTTCTTCGACAGCCCCTCGAGCGGCACCGAGATCGGCGCGCCGGGGATCGCACCGGCGCTCGGATTGGGCGCCTTGGAGTCTACATAGGTGTAGTTTGCCTGCACCCCGAAGCCCGACAGCGGCCCCGGCAGGAAATCGAAGAACTGCTGATAGCCGATCTCGAACCCCTTGATCTTGCCGTTCGCGCCGTTGACCGGCCGGTTGATCTGATACTGCGTGCCGTCGATCACCACCGGATCGTCCACACGCGCGATGAAGCCGTTGACCGCCTTGTAGAATGCGGCTGCGTAGACCGAGCTGGTCTTGTTGAAATACCATTCGAACGAGACGTCGAGCTGATCGGCGCGCAGCGGCTTCAGATCGGGATTGCCCGACGAGCCCCGCCGGCTGACGGGATCGAACGTCAGGACCGAGTTCAGCAGGTTGTAATCCGGTCGCGTCAGGCCCTTCGACGCGGCCAGGCGCAGCTGCAACGTCTCGGTGATCGGGAAGCGGATGTTCAGGCTCGGCAGCACCGAGGTGTAGCTGTTGGTCTGGTCGATCGGAATCGTCGGACCGCCCGACGGCGTCTGGAAGCCGGCGACATTGGTCTTGGTATTCACGATGCGCACACCGAGATTGCCGTCGAACGGCAGGATGGTCTCGGACTTGAACCGCGCGACCCAATAGCCGCCGATCGTCTGTTCCGAGACGTCGTTACGACCAGTCGGCAGATATTCCGGAACGGCGACCTGCCCGTTGGGATAATAGGAGGCGAAGGTCTGGCGCACCGCGTTCAGATCGCCGCGGATCACGTCGAACGGCGGGATCAGGAAGCTGCCGAGCCCAGCCGCATCGCCGCGGAAGAAGTTCTTCACCGGCACGGGATTGTAATAGCCGGGGATCGCCGAGAGCGGCGTACGCGGCACGCGTGGCGTATCGAACAGGTCGACATAGCCGAACACCGGATTTTCGACGACCGCGTTCAGCTTGGTGTACCGCACACCCGCCTTGATCGACGTGAAGAAGCCGCCATCCGTCTCATATTCGACGTCCTGCCGTACCGACCATTGGTCGTTGTGGCTGCGGCTGCTGGAATCGAGGA
The DNA here is from genome assembly GCF_014841795.1 of Sphingomonas sp. CFBP 13733. Lineage (NCBI taxonomy): Bacteria > Pseudomonadati > Pseudomonadota > Alphaproteobacteria > Sphingomonadales > Sphingomonadaceae > Sphingomonas > Sphingomonas sp. CFBP 13733. Next base: position 181,261 of record NZ_JACYUP010000001.1, on the reverse strand, counting down.
TGTAGAGATAGGAAAAGTTCGCCGGATCGGTGAGGAAGCTGGGCGACCCTGCCCCGGTCACGCCGATCACGGGCAGTTTGCCGGTAATGTCGACGCTGAGCGTGTTGGGCTGGTCGCTGCCAACGCCGAGCGCGAAGAACTCCGTCTTCGTGCGGCTGTCGACATAGCTGACATCCGTTGTCAGCGTGAGCTGGCTCGTCGGATTGAACTTGAGCCCGCCCGAATAGGATGCGGTCTTCGAGCGGCGATCGCTGCGATAGGTATTGCCCTCGACGAACACGTTCTGGAACGTGCCGCTCTGGAACTCGCCATTCTCGTCGAACGTGAAGCTGCTCGCCGGCCCCGGCGTGATCGGCGCACCGCCGCGGCCGAACGGGTAGACGAGATAGCCGACCTGGTTGAACTTGTAGTTGGCATAGTCGAACTGGCCATAGACTTCGAGATTGTCGGCAGGCTTCCACTGGACTGCCGCGGAAATGCCGATGCGGCGGCGATCGCCGACATTGTTGAACTGGCCGACGCCGTTGGGCACGATCACCGCGTCGGCGGCATCGGCCGTGCTGCCGTTTCCGGTTCGATCGACGATACCGGTCCGCAGCTAATATGGCTCGATCGACAAGGCATCGGTACGATAGGCGCCGCGCTGGAGCGATCCGTTGAGCAGGAAGCCGATCTCGCCCAGACCGGTCTGGTAGGTGTCGGTGATCAGACCGGAGAACGAGGTCTTGGTCTTGTCCGCCAGGTCGTGATGCGTGACACGCGCGCTGCCGCTGATCGTCGGCTTCGAAAAGTCGAACGGCATCCGCGTGCGCAGGTTGACCGTGCCACCCAGACCGCCCTCGATCACGTCGGCGGCAGGGTTCTTGTAGACGTCGATCCCGGCGAGCAGTTCGGAGGGGATATCCTCAAGGCTGATCGTGCGGCCGTCGCCCGCGGTGAAATAGTCGCGACCGTTCAGCTCGGTACGGACCTGGGTCAGGCCGCGGATCGCGATCCGGCTGCCCTCGCCCTGGTTACGCTCGATCTGGATGCCGCTGATCCGCTGCAGCGCCTCGGACACATTGTTGTCGGGCAGCTTGCCAATGTCTTCTGCAACGATCGAATCGATGATCTGACTGGCGTTGCGCTTGCGCGCCTGTGCGCTCCGAAGGCTGGCGCGGACCCCGGTGACCACGATGTCCGCATCCGCATCCGCATTCGCAACGTCGCCGCTCGGTGCGACGGTACCTGCTTGCGCGCCCTGATCGATCGGTGACGGGGCGACCTCTTCGGCCGTGTCGGGAACGATAGCGGGCGCCTGCTGGGCGCTCGCGGCTACCGTGAATACCGAGACAATTGCGAGGGCAGATGCCCCGCTTGCCAGAGCCTTGAGCATACAAGCCGAACGGAATTTTACGCGGTTCAAACACTATCTCCCCAGGATACCGAACGGACCACCGTTCGAAATTTGTGCCGCAGTTTGAGCCATGAAGCGCTCTGCGGTCGAAGTGTGGTATCGGTATCAATGGGCGAATTGTCTGACAAGTCATATTTTTGGCGGAGAATTTGGTTGATCTGTAGCGCGGACCTGCAATTATACGACAAATTTGCCGCTTTGGCGAAGTTTGCGGTACCATAACGGGCACAGACCCGCGGAGAGGATTTCAATGCATATCGCCCCATCCCGTGTCGTCACGCAGCCGTCCGACGATTCCCGCAGCACGGTATCGCCGGGCTGGTCGCGCCTGATCGCGCGATTTGCCATTGGGGTTTCGCTGGCGACGATTGCGACGAGCGGTTTTGCGGCGCCGATCGCGACGGTCGATCGCAACGGCAGCCTGGTTTCAGTCGAGGCCTATGCCCCCAACATCGTCCGCGTTACGATCGCAACCGACCGCGGGCAGGTCGACGCCCCCCCCGGCGACGGTCCCAACGCCAAGCCCAATGCCGCGGGCTGGACGCACCGCAACGATGCAGGGGCCGATATCTTCACGTCCGCTGCGCTGTCGCTTTCGGTCGATGCCAAGCCCTGGCCCAAGGCCCCCACGCAGATGGAGCGCTATTTCGCGCCATCGCTGCCGCCGGTGTCGGTGACGATCCGCAAGCCCGACGGCACGATGCTGACGCAGATGACCGGGTGGGAGATGGGGCCGCATACCGTCAACGGCGAAAAGACGTTCCGCGTCGGTGCAAGCTTCGCCTCCCCCGCCGACGAGCATTATTACGGGCTGGGCCAGAACCAGGAAGGCAAGCTCGACCTGCGCGGCCGCACGATCGACTGCCGCCACAATTACGATGCGCCCGCGGGCGAGACGGTCTGCGTGCCGTTCATGGTCACCAACAAGGGCTATGGCATCGTCTGGGACAATCCATCCTCGACCGTCGTGTCCCCTGGCCTGCACAGTGCGACGCACTGGCAGTCGGAAGTCGGCGAGCGCGTCTCGTTCTTCGTCATCACCGGCGCCACCACCGACGAGATCTATGCCGGCTACGCCACGCTGACCGGGACGACCCCGCTGCCGCCAAAGGCCGCGTTCGGGCTTATCCAAAGCAAGGCGCGGTACGAGACGGAGAAGGAACTGCTCGGCATCGCTGACGGGTATCGCAGCCGCGGCCTGCCGCTCGACATCATGGTGCTCGACTGGTTCTACTGGTCGCGCATGGGTCAGCTCGACATCGACCGCACCTATTTTCCCGACCCCAAGGGCATGAACGACAAGCTCAAGGCGATGGGGATGCACTCGATCATCAGCGTCTGGCCCCGTTTCGAGAAGGAATCGCGCTACTTCAATCTGCTGTCGAGCAAGTCCTGGCTGCTGAAGGACAAGGATGGCAACGCCGTCGACGGCCTGCCGATCCGATCCGATCGTGCAGGCGCCTTGCTCGACAGCACCAACCCCGACGCGCGCAACTGGTTCTGGGAGCGAATCCGCGACAATATCGCCAGCCAGGGCTTCGACTGGTTCTGGCTCGACGAGACCGAGCCCGATCTCGTGCCCGACGGCAGCTTCTATTCGATCGGTTCGGGCGACCGTTATCACAACGTCTTCCCGCTGCTCCACACGATGAGCGTCGCGGACGGGTCGGCACGGGATCGCCCCACGATGCGCAACCTGATCCTGTCGCGCGCCGCCTATCTGGGCGCCCAGCGCAATGGCGGGCTGTTCTGGTCGTCGGACATCAAGTCGACCTGGGAGGCGCTGCACCGGCAGGTGCCCGCCGGACTCGGCTTCACCGCGAGCGGCATGGCCTATTGGGGCAGCGACATCGGCGGCTGGCAATGGCCGAACGGGCCCAAGGCGACCCGTCAGGTGCTGCTCGATCCGGCGGGCGCGACCGCGATGGCGCCCGACTATGCTGATTATCCCGAGCTGTTCACACGCTGGTTCGCCTATAGCGTGTTCACGCCGACCTTGCGGATCCACGGCCAGCGCCCGGCCACCGCGCTCTGGGAATATGGGACCGCGGCCGAGCCGGTCCTCGCGAACTTCCTGAAGCTGCGCTATTCGCTGATGCCGTACATCTATTCGCTCGGGCGCCACACCTATGATAGCAATGCGCCGATGATGCGCGCGCTGTTCATGGATTTCCCGAACGATCCCAACGTCGCCGACATGGGCGATGAATATATGTTCGGGCCCGCCTTCCTCGTCGCCCCCGTCACCGAACAGGGCAAGACCAGTCGCCAGGTCTATCTGCCGGCCGGGGCAGACTGGTATGATTACTGGACCAACCAGCGCTTCACCGGTGGGCAGACCGTCACCGCGAACGCAGCGATCGACAGGATCCCGCTGTTCGTGCGCGCCGGGTCGATCATCCCGATGGGCGTCCAGGTCCCGAGCACCGCGACGGCGCAGTCGCTTGAGGCCATTCGCGTCTATCCCGGCGCGGATGCCAGTTTCGCGCTCTACGACGACGACGGCGTGACCAACGACTATCGGACCAAGGGCGGACGCAAGGCGACCCTCCGCTGGGACGACAAGACCCGGCGCCTGACCGCGTCGGGCAAGCTGCCGACCGGGCAGGACGCCGCATCCCTGGTCCAGATCGTAGCACCGAAGTGATCGGTAGCCGCGTCATCGCACAGCTCCTGATGGAGTTGCCGACGTCAACGGGCGCGCGCGTTGACGGCGCGCCCGCCAGATCCGTCGCAACTCCGTGAGCATCGACCTCAGCCGTCGGTCGGTTCTCGCCGGTATTGCTGCACTCGGACCCGCAACCCATGCGCTCGCACAGAGCCCGATGGGGCTGGCGCGGGGCCCGGTGCAGCCAACCTGGCAATCGCTGGTCGATCACTATCGCTACCCCGAGTGGTTTCGTGATGCGAAGCTTGGCCTGTGGTCGCATTGGGGCCCGCAATCGGTGCCCGAGCAAGGCGACTGGTATGGGCGCTTCATGTATATGCAGGGCCATCCAGCGTACGAACATCACCTCAAGACCTATGGCCATCCGACCCGATCGGGGATGATGGAGGTGATGAACCGCTGGACCGCAGCGCGCTGGGACCCCGACGCGCTGATCGCGCGCTATGCCAAGGCGGGGGCGAAATATTTCGTCTCGCTCGCAAATCATCACGACAATCTCGACTGCTACGACAGTCGCTATCACGCCTGGAATTCGCTTCGCCTCGGACCGAAGCGCGACGTCGTCGGCATCTGGGAGAAGGCCGCGCGCAAGGCCGGGCTGAAGTTCGGCGTCTCGAACCACGCGGCGCACAGCTGGCACTGGTATCAGACCGCCTATGGCTATGATCCGGTCGGCCCGCGCAAGGGACAGCGCTACGACGCGTTCACGCTGCGGGCCGCCGATGGCCACGGCACATGGTGGGACGGGCTCGATCCGCAACAGCTCTATACGGGCGCGCACGCGGTCCTGCCGAACGGCATCGACACGATAGCGGCGATGAACGCCTGGCACGATGCGCATGACGGCCAGTGGATCGAGACGCCGCCGCCGAACGACCCGTCCTATGCCGCGAAATGGCTGCTCCGGCAGACCGACCTGATCGACAAATACAAGCCGGACTTCTGCTATTTCGACGATTACGAGCTGCCGTTCGGCCCGATCGGGCTGCAGGCGGCGGCGGATTACTATAACCGGTCGATCGCTTGGCACGGCAAGATTGATGTCGTGCTGACCGCCAAGCAGCTGAAACCCTATGCCCGGTTTGGCCTGGTGCAGGACGTCGAACGCGGCTTCACCGACCATCTGTGGGACGAGCCGTGGCAGACCGATACCTGTATCGGCGACTGGTTCTACAATGTCGCGCGCCTGAACGACAAAAGCTACAAGACCGCCGAGCAGGTCATCCAGCGGCTTGCCGACGTGGTGTCGAAGAACGGCAATTTGTTGCTCTCGATCCCGCAGCCCGGCGACGGCTCGATCGACGGCGAGGAGGAAAAGATCCTCGACGGCATGAGCCGCTGGATCGCGATCAATGACGAGGCGATCTTCGGCTCGCGACCGTGGCGGATCTACGGCGAAGGCCCGACCAAACTGCAGACGGGCATGCAGAACGAGCAGTCTGCAGGGGTGTTCACGCCGCGCGACGTGCGCTTCACCACGAACAAGGGCGCGCTCTATGCGCTGTTCCTCGGCTGGCCACGCGGCGACGTGACGATCGAGGCCCTTGCACGCCACCGCTTCGCCGACGGCGTCGTCGAGCGCGTAACGTTGCTCGGCGGCGACCGCATAGCGCACCGCCGCGACCCGCACGGCCTGCATTTCGCAATGCCCGCCGACCGCGGCGACGGCTTCGTTCCGGTCGTAAAAATCGAGGGCCGCGGCCTGATCTAGGGCGTCGCGTTTCTCGGGGCTCGGCCATTGCTCCCCGTTGAGCGGACGTTCGAAGATCGAATACGCGGTCGCCACCAGCTTCCCAGCCAGTTATATCCGGAGAAACCGGGGTAGCGCAGCGCCAAACTTCTTGGCGGGGCGGGATGAAAGGATGACGAGGGGTGAGCAATCTGGACTGGGCGCGCCCGCTTGCCGAGCGTGCGCGGGTGGACTCAGCAACGTTTGAAGCCGAGATCCTGAACCGTGGTGAGCCGGTCGTCCTGCGTGCTCAAGTCTCCAACTGGCCATCCGTCGTGGCGGCACACGGCGGCGCCCGGCATGCGGCGCAATACATGGAGAAGTTCGACGGTGGTGTCCCTGTTCAGGTGATGGCGGGGCGGCCGGAGATACAGGGCCGCTTCTTCTACGACGATGCCGTCCAGGGTTTCAACTTCAACCGTCAGATGGTTCCGTTGCGGTTGCTGTTGTCGGAATTGCTTCGGTTTGAAAACGATCCCGCGGCGCCCGTTCTCTATGCTGGGTCTGCGCCGACAGGACAGCTCCTGCCCGGCTGGAGCGAGGCAAACCCGCTCGACCTGACGCTACCGGGCGCGAAGGCACGGGTGTGGATCGGCAACACGACCCGGATTTCGACCCATTACGACGGATCGGCAAACCTGGCGTGCGTCGCGGCGGGCCGTCGCCGCTTCGTCCTGTTCCCACCCGAGCAGCTCGAAAATCTTTACGTAGGGCCGCTCGATCATACGATGGCGGGGCAGCCGGCGAGCATGGTCGACCCCGATGAACCCGACCTGGAACGCTACCCGCGCTTTGCCGAGGCGATGCGCCATGCGCGGGTCGCGGACCTTGGGCCCGGCGACGCGATCTTCATTCCGGCACTGTGGTGGCACAATGTGCGCTCGTACGAGCCGCTCAACATATTGGTGAATTATTGGGCCGAAGGGACCGAGGCGACGAGTCCGTTTACCGCGATGATCCACGCCCTGATGGCCGTACGCGACCTACCGCCGCGCGAACGCGCGGTGTGGCGGAAATGGTTTGATCACTATGTGTTCGACGACGCGGCCGACCGGGTTGCCGATCACCTGCCCGAGGCAGCACGCGGGGTGCTCGGAGCGGAGTCGCCATCGCGGACGGATCGCATCAAGCAGTATCTGCTCCACGCATTAAGCGCGCGATAAGCCTTCCCGGTGTCACCTCTGCCGCCCGGACGTCAAGCCGCAGTGCGACCGATCTGGTCGAGGAACTGCTGGTGCGACGGCATGCGTTCGACCGCCAGCCGCATCGCATTTGCAATGTGCGCCATGCGCTTGTCGAGTTCGCCTTGGGGCAGCAGATCGGCGAGTGGATGGTAGCGCCTTGGAACAAGCCCCTGCCCATGCATGACCGCGAGCCAGCTCGTCTCGCTGAACAGTTCATTGTCGTGGCGATATAGCCGGCCATTCTCGCGAAATATCGCGATGCGCTCTTCGAGCGACGTGGGCAACGCCATGCTCCGGCAGTACCGCCACAGCGGCGAATCATCGCGGGTCGTGGTGGCATAATGCAGGATGATGAAGTCGCGCACCTGCTCATATTGGACGCGCGTGCGGCGATTATAATAGTCGATGTCGTGCTGGTTAAAGCGACGATCCGGAAAGTTGGTCAGCAGGCGCGCAATGGCTGACTGGATCAGGTGGATCGATGTCGATTCGAGCGGTTCGAGAAAGCCGCTCGCGAGACCGAGCGCCACGACGTTGCGGTCCCAGGCCTTGTGACGGACGCCGGCCTTGAACTTCAGGAAGTTGGGCTCCGACAGAGGATCACCGTCGAGCGCGGCGTTCAGACCGGCGAGCGCTGCATCATCGCTCAGGTGATCGGAGCAGTACACGTAGCCGTTGCCGGTGCGGGACTGGAGCGGGATGCGCCATTGCCAGCCGGCCGCCTTGGCGGTGGCGCGGGTATACGGCAGCGGGTCGATGGTCCGGCGGCAGGCGCGCGCCACCGCGCGATCGCAGGGCAGCCAATGGCTCCAGTCCTCGAAGCCGGCGCCAAGCGCTTCGCTGATCAGGAGGCCGCGAAAGCCCGAACAGTCGATGAACAGGTCGCCCGCAACGCGGCTGCCGTCCTCCAGTGTCACCGCCTCGACATGACCATTGCTGCTTTCGAGGGCGACATCGACGATGCGCCCTTCGGTGCACCTCACGCCACCGGCCTCGGCCCGCTCGCGCAGGTAGCGGGCGTAAAGCGATGCGTCGAACTGGAACGCGTAACTGATCGTCCCGAGCGGCGAGCCGGCGCGGCTGTGGTCGGGACGCTGAAAACGCTGGGCCCGCGCGGCATCGGCGCCGATGCTGAATCGGTCGAGTTCGAGAGCCCCTCCGAGTTGAGCCTGACGCAGCCAGAAATGATGGAAGTGCAAACCCTCCATTTCCTGACCATAGGTGCCGAACGGATGAAAATAGCGGTCGCCGATGCGACCCCAATCGACGAACTCGATCCCCAGCTTGAACGTCGCGGCGGTGCGGCGGACGAAATCGTCCTCGTCGATCCCGAGCAGCCTATTGAAATATTGCAGGTGCGGGATGGTCGCTTCGCCGACGCCGACCGTCCCGATCGCCTCTGATTCGATCAGCTCGATCTCGACCGCGCGACCCAGGACGCGGGACAGGGCTGCAGCCGCCATCCACCCGGCGGTGCCGCCACCGACCACCACGATCCTGCGAATGGCAAGTTCGTCCATCACTCAGCCCTCCGTCGCGGCGCAGTAGGACGCAAGGAAGCTCGCATGTGTCGGCATGCGCGATGCAGCGTCCTTCATCGCCGACGCCATGAATTGCAGGCTGTTCGCCACGTCGCGCGCGGGCAGCGCCGCGACGATCGGATCGCATCGTTTGGGCATGATTCCCTGGCCCAGCATCACCGCCACCCAGCTCGGGCGGGCAAAAAGCTCGTCATCATAGCGGAAGATGCGCCCCGTTTCGCGGAACAGGTCCAACTTGTGCCTGAGGCTGTCCGGCACGGTCATGGTCCGGCAATAGCGCCAGAACGGCGTATCGTCCCTGTTCGTCGCGACATAGTGCAGCACGATAAAGTCTCGTACCTGCTCGAATTTTTTCTGCATGTAACGATTATATTCTACTCGGAGTATATCGGGCATATCCCCGTTGGGAAACAGCGAGATGAAGCGGCTGATTCCTTCCTGGATCAGATACAGCGACGTCGACTCAAGCGGCTCCAGAAAACCAGCGGCAAGCCCGATCGCGATACAATTGCCGCGCCAAAACTGCCGCCGGTGCCCGGCCTTGAAACGGATCGAGCGGGGCTCTGCAAGAAGCGTGCCCTCGACCCCCTTGCGCAGGACCCTCTCCGCTTCGTCATCGTCCATGAAGCTGCGGCTGTAGATGTGGCCATTGCCGACGCGGCGTTGCGTCGGGATCCGCCACTGCCAACCGGCGGGGCGCGCCGTGGAACGGGTATAGGGCGGGGGCGGTCCGACATGCGCGCTCGGCACCGCCAGCGCGCTGTCGCACGGCAGCCACGCGCTCCAGTCGACGAAATCGATGTCGAGCGTCTGCCCGGTCAGCAGCGCGCGAAATCCCGTGCAGTCGAAGAAGAAGTCGCCCTTGACCTGCGCACCCGAGTCCATCGTCACGGCGGCGATGCCGTCGCCCTGCGCGGTCCGGTGAACCGCATTCACCACGCCCTCGATGCGCTTGACGCCCCGCTTTTCGGCGTAACGCCGCAGATATCGCGCGTACAGCGTCGCATCGAAGTGATAGGCATAGCGAAGATGCGAGAACACCGATCGCGGGTTCGGGTCAGGCAGGGCGAAGCGACCCGCGCCGGCGGCAACCGCGGAGAGGCTGTAGTCCTCGATCGGTGCAGTGCCGCCATCCCTGTTCAGGCGCAGCCAATATTGGTGGAAGTCGATCCCCTCCATGTCGACACCGTGCTGGCCAAAGGGGTGAATGTAGCGGTCGCCCTTGTGACCCCAGTCGACGAACTCGATCCCGAGTTTGAACGTCGCCTCGGTGGCACGCATGAACTCGGCTTCGCTGATGCCGAGCATCTGGTTGAAGACCAGCATGTCCGGAATGGTGGCCTCTCCGACACCAACGGTGCCGATCGCATCGGACTCGATGACCGTGATGGACACGTCCTTGCTTTCGACAAGGCTGGAAAGCGCGGCGGCGGTCATCCAGCCGGCCGAGCCGCCGCCGACGATGACGATGGATCCTAGGGGGGCCTGCGTCATTTGCGTGGATCCTGGCGGAGATAGCGTTCCAGTTGAGTCATGTAGACGTGGTTCGACGGCAACGCGGCGGCGGCACTCGCGACCTGCTGTGCCGCATCGTCGAGATAGCGGCGGACCCGTTTGGCATCGGCGCGGTCCGCCAGGCGATCATGGCGTCGCGGACGTCGGCCGATACCGAAGTGCATGATCAGCCAGTCCTCGGGATGAAAGGGCTCGAGATCGTAGGAGACGAGCAACCCGCGTTCGGCGAACATCGCGAGCTTGTGCTCGAGTTCCGCGTCCGGCGTGACGCGCGCGGCGCGCCAGAAATCGCTGTCCGGCAAGGCGGACGTTTCGAGAAGCGCGCGGGTGAAGCGCAACGCATGATCGTGATCCTCGCCATGCCTGCGGTTATATTCGCGTTCTTCGACGGTCATCGACGCAGTTGAAACGGGGATCAGCGTCATCAGCCGTTCGATGTCGCGTTCGAGCAGCATCATGGGGGCCGGTGTGAGGGGCTCGACGATGCCGGCCGCGTGTCCGATACCGACACAGTTCCCCGCCCAGGCCCGTCGGCGCCGCCCGAGCGTCGCAGACGCGCTCAGCCCGCCTATTGTGTTGCACGACGCAGTTGCATCGGAGACCGTCAGCGACCGCGTCGATCCGCGCAGCGGCGTCTGCGCTGTCCAGCCCTCGTCGCGAAACGCAACAGTGCGAACGGGCGGGCCGAGCCGGGCCTCGGCCACGTCGTCTGCGGAGATCTGCAGCGCGCGCCCGCCCAGCCAAGGGGAGTCGAGTCGGGAGAGGAGTTCGGCCGACGGTCCGCTGCAATCGAGATACAGGTCGGCCGTCACCGATTCGGCACCATCGAGCGCGATGCCGGTGATCGCTCCGTCGCCCACCGTGACCCGGGTCAGCGCCCCCTTCAGATGGTGGATGCGGCCGGGCGGTACGGCGGCGGCGAAACACCGGGCGTGACTTGCCGGGTCGAAATGATAGCCATATTCCGCACGCGCCAGCGGCTGCTGACCGGCAGCACCAGGTGATCGCGGGGGATGCGCAAACGTGCCCCGACTTCCCGCGACGGCACCGAGAAGAAACGGGTCAAGCCGCGTCATGCCCTGCTGTACCAGATACTGGTGCATCAGGACGCCGTCGATCACCGGCAGCGCCAGGTTGAAGCACTGGATCCAGGATCGCCCGCCTTCGGCCCAGTGCGCATAATTGCTGCCCCAGGAAAAGGCGGCGGAACTGCCAAGTACGAGAGCGGGTTCGGTGACACCGGCCGCCAGATTGAACGCATAGCTGCCCGGACCGGAGACGCTACCGTAGAAGAGGTCGGTGCACCGGTGATCGCTATCGATCTCTGCAAAGGTGATCTGCACGGTGTCCGGGAGCTGGCGCGCAAGCGTCGCGACCGTCATCCAGGCGGCAAGCCCTCCGCCGCAGACCAAGACGTGGCTGACGCCGTTGCCCGAGGTAAACGCAGCGGATGCGCCCGGTCCGTCGATCAAGCCCCGGCAACGGCCAGACGCGCCGCTCCTCCGCTTTCCCGGATAAAGGCGGTGTGCTCGGGTGTCCGCCTTACCGCAGCATCTACCTTCGCGCGCACATCCATCGCTCTGGCCGTCAGAGCATCGACGCTTATGTTCTCGACGCGCGGATCATGCCGCTCGGGAACGAGATTCTGACCCAGGAACACCGCGACCCAGCTCGGCGACAGGAAAAGGCCGAACTCGTACTGGATCAGGTGACCGCGGGTACGCCAGGCCTCGATCCGCTCGGACAGGCTGTCGGGAAGGCGAAGATTGCGGAAATGCCGCCACATCTCGCTGTCGTCACGTTGCGTCGCGACGTAATGCAGCAGCAGGAAGTCGCGGATGCGCTCATAGTGAAGGCCTATGCGCCGGTTATATTCCGCGATGTCGCGCGCCCCGAACCCCTTGTCCGGGAAGACCGCGAGCAGTTCGGTGATGCCATCCTGGATCAGGTTGATCGACGTCGACTCGAGCGGCTCGAGGAAGCCGCCTGCCAGCCCGATCGCCACGACGTTCTTTTTCCAGAACTCGCGCCGCCGCCCCGTCGTGAACGACAGCCGGCGCGGTTCAGCCTGCATCGGTGCGTCGAGCCCGGCAACGAGCTGGTCATGCGCCTCGTCATCGGAAATGAAGCTGCTGCAATAGACATGGCCGTTGCCGACACGGTGTTGCAGCGGGATCCGCCACTGCCACCCGGCGGTGCGTGCGGTCGCCCGGGTGAACGGGCGCAGCGCGCCATTGCTCTGCGTCGGGACCGCGATCGCCCGATTGCACGGCAGCCATGCGCTCCAATCGTCATAGCCGCTCTGCAGGGCGGTCTCGATCAGCAGTCCGCGAAATCCGGAGCAGTCGATGAACAGGTCGGCGGATAGCGTCGTGCCGTTCGTCAGCACGACATCGCGCACAAAGCCGGTTTCACCGTCCTGTACGACCCTGACCACCCTCCCCTCGGTGCGCGACACCCCCCTTTTCTCGGCAAAGCCTCGGAGAAATCGCGCATAGAGCCCCGCGTCGAACTGATAGGCATAACCAAAGGTCGACTCGACGGCGTCCAGGTCACCAGAGGGCCGTCGAAAGCGGCCCTGCTCCGCGGCGATGACCGGGTAACTATATTCGTCGATCCGGCTCCGGTCTCCCGATTGGCGCAGCTTCAGCCAGTATTGATAGAAGGGCACGTCGTTGGTCGTCGGCCCGAAATCCCCGAACGGGTGGATATATCGATCGCCGCGGCGGCCCCAGTCGCAAAACTCGATCCCCAGTTTGTAGGTGGCCTCCGTCGCCCGCATCATTTCCGCTTCGTCGATGCCGAGCGCGAGGTTGAATGCTCGAATATGCGGCAGCGTCGCTTCGCCAACGCCCACGGTGCCGATCTCGTCCGACTCGACCAAAGTGATCGCTATCGGGAGCCCCGCCAGCTTGGCCGCCAGGGCGGCCGCGGCCATCCATCCTGCGGTGCCGCCGCCGACAATGCAGATGCTGCTAATGTCAGACTGTTCTGCCACGAACGCCCACCACGTATCTTGCGGGTGCACCACAATATGGCATCGCCGCTGCCCCTCCTGTCCCCCGCGCCTATTGGCGCCTTACGCCTGATTAAAGCCTGAGCTCGGGAAGGCAAGCGCGGTCGCGAACGTCGGCAAGTGATTAAAAGACAAGCATTCTGTCGCAATATTCAGGTCTTGATTGTCGCAGAAAGCGGACGTAGCATTACTCTTACATTTGACGACCGGTCGTGATGAAGAGCTCAAAAGCTCAGATCACTCAGAAGCTGGCGCAGGTGAGGAGGAAGCCCGGAACAAACCGGACAAAGAGGGGATGCTGTGATGCAAAATTCGGTTTTTCCGGCGTTATCAAGCTCGACCAAGCGTTTTCTGCTTTCGACTTCGGCGCTCTCAATAGCGTTGATCGGGTCACCAGCCATGGCCCAGACGGTTTCGTCACCGGCAAACGAGCAGACCTCGCCGCCGAAATCCGGTTTGCCGGATACCGACCCGGCGACCGCGCCTCAGACGACCGAGCTCGACGAGACGACGACCGAGGACATCGTCGTAAGGGGCATCCGCGCCGCACTCGAAAGCGCGAAGGACATCAAGCGCAACGCCGACACGGTCGTCGACTCGATCACAGCCTCCGACATCGCCACCTTGCCCGATCTGTCGGTGGCAGAGGCGCTCGGGCGCGTCCCGGGCGTGACGATCTCGCGGTTCGCGACCGGCGGCGCGTCACCCGACTTCCCCTCACCCGAAGGCCAGGGCAACCTGATCCGCGGTCTGGGCTTTGTCCGCTCCGAGTTTAACGGCCGCGACGCGTTCAGCGCCAATGGCGGGCGCGTGCTCGATTTCTCGAGTATTCCGCCGGAGCTCATCGGCGCAGTCGATGTGTACAAGAACCAGACGGCCGATCTCATCGAGGGCGGCATCAGCGGCACGATCAACCTGCGCACCCTGGAACCGTTCGATCGCCAGAAGCCGTTTCTGGCGATCTCGGCGGATAATACCTACACCGACCTTCGCAAGAAGTCGTCGCCCTCGGGCAGCATCACGGGCGGCAGCAGATGGAAGACGGGGATCGGTGAATTCGGCGTGGTAGCGTCGGTTTCACGGTCGAAGCTGAGTTCGCGTATCAACGGCTGGCAGCAGAATTCGCCGTTTCCGCGCGTCCTCGACGCGACCGGAAACGTTCCGCAGACAAGCCTGACCGGCGCGGCGAAGCTGTCCGAGTTCACGGGCGTCGATCCGTCACGCATCCTTGGTACGACGCCGGGATTTCAGTTGCGTACGAACGATGTCGATCGTGATCGTCGAAGCTATTACGGCGCGCTGCAGTGGAAGAATGATACGCTGCAACTCACGGCCAAATATATCCGGGTTGAGGAGGACACGGACAGCATCGAGCGGACGTTCGAGTGGTTCCCCGAGCACGATACGGGCACGACGGCGGGGATCAGCAACCTCAGCGTGAAGCCTGGTTTCGGATCTGATGGTGTCGCCATGTGCAGCGGCGCGGGCGGCTTTCCCTCGAACCCTGGCGACTGCGAGACGCTGATCCCGATCCGCGGCGGTCTGATGGAGTCGGGCTTCGTCACCAACCGGATCGATGCCTGGACGGGCGCGGTGGGATCGCCGGTCGGATCGCTCGGCATCGGCAGGACGGAAGAGAGCAAGACCGAGGATTTCAGCCTCAATCTGCGGTGGCAGCCGACCGAACGCCTGCTGGTGACGGTCGACGGCCAATATACCAAGGCAAGCGCACGGCAGCGTCAGATCTGGGGCGGCTTCAACACCTATCTCGACTGGCAGATTGCGCCCGATCTCGACAATCCGCGGATCGCCTTTTCGGTCAACCCGGCCCATCGCTTCAATCCGGGCAATACGCGCTTCAGCGGTGACAGCGATGCCAATCCGCTCGCGTCGCCGACATCGGCCGGCGATTTGAACGGCACGACCTGGCAATTTGCGGCCGACCAGTTCCAGGTCGGCAAGGGCGATCTCTACGCCTTCCGTGCCGATACCGCGTACGACGTGTCGGGGAGTGACGGACTTGCCGGCTGGTTCGACAGCGTCAAATTCGGCGGTCGCTACTCCGAGCGGAGTCAGACGAACTCGGAGATGGCGCTGAACTGGGGTGCCATCTCGCCTGCATGGGATGGCCGCGGCGGTTACGGCGTGGTCGGCACCTTTCAGGAACCCGCCAAGGCTGCGGAGGCCATCAGCTTCGCCAACTTCTTCCGGGGCGGCGTGGTCGAAGGTCCGAACCAGACCTTCGTCTTTGCGAACTCCGCACTTCTCAACGACTATTCCGCATTCCGCAAATATCTGAACGCAGAGCCGCAGCTGGCCAACGCCAATTACAACTGGGTACCCAGGGGTACGGACGACGGCAGTAAATTCGGGGTCCCCATATTCCGCCCCGAGGACACGTCCAACATCACGGAGCAGACAGCGAACGCGTACGCTCGCCTTGATCTCAAGCACGAGTTCGACAACGGCATGTCGATCGCCGCAAACTTCGGCGTCCGATACGTCCGCACCAAATTGCGATCGACCGGGTTCCAGGCGTTCCGGCCATTCGTGGCCGATGCCCAGACACCCGCGTTTGCCGACACCGATGGCGATGGTGTCCTGGAGCGGACCAGAACCGATGATGCGGAGAGCCGCGACGATCCCGCGGACTTTCTGCCCCAGTCAATCGCGTACGGGGCTCAGGCGGCCGTACCGATCAGCTTCAAGCAGACCAACGAGAACTGGCTTCCGTCCTTCAACCTGCGCTGGAATGTCGACTCGCAGCAACTCGTCCGGTTCGCGTACAGCAAGGGGCTAAGCCGGCCGAACGTACAGGATCTGCGCGCGTCGCAGGAATATGTCGTGACCACGAACCGCGTGAACTTCCCGCCGATCACCGATGAGAATGACCCGCTGTTCGGCATTGATCGGGGTGCGCAGAACATCACGGCAGGCGACATCCGCGTAAATCGCGGAAATCCGCTGCTGCGACCAACCACGGCCGACAGCTTCGATCTCTCGATCGAGCGCTATTTCCGCGGGGGATATTTCTCCGTCGCCGGATTCTACAAGAGCTTGTCCAATATCGTCACGAATGGCGATCTGGCGTTGGGAACGACGACGCTTGACGGGCAGACCGTCAATATCATCTACAACGGGCAGGTGAATCAGGCCAAGGCCAAGGTCAAAGGCATCGAGGTCAGCTACCAGCAGTTCTTCGACAAGTTACCGGGCGTGCTGAGCCATCTCGGCTTCCAGGGAAACTATACCTATATCGACTCGTCGACGACACCGCCTGCGAACGGCGTCGACAGTGATGGCGACGGGAACGTCGATGACCAGACGACCTTCTTCCGGTTCGGCGTCGATGATCTTCTCGGACAATCCGATCACATCCTCAACGTCGTTGGAATTTATCAGGACTCCGCGCTCGAGATGCGTCTGGCGTATAACTGGCGCTCGAAATACCTCACGACCTACCGCGACTATGTGACGGGCAACCCCGTCTACAATTCAGCGGCCGGGTTCCTTGACGCTTCGGTTCGATACAGGATCGGCCCCCTGACGCTGCGCACGTCGGTCGCCAACATCCTCGACACGAAAAGCAAGGCGCGCGTGCAAATCGACCAGAGCGGACAATTGTATGATCGGTTCAGTTTCTTGAACGATCGGCGAATCGTCTTCGGCATCCTGTTGCAGTATTGAGGCTATGCGATCGGGACGGTCGAAACCGTCCCGATCTTCTTTCGTGATGGAGGGCATGATGAAATATGCAGTCCTGATAGTAGCGGCAATGATCTGCACCCCGGCTGCTGCGCAAAAGGGGTATAAGGCAGCGAAGGCGGCAAGTGACGTTGGTTATCAGTCGTCCGTTGGCGCCGACGGCAGGGTAACCATCGTCTACACCGGCGCAAAAGGCGCAAAGCCCGATGATGTCGCCAAATTCGCCATGTTGCGGGCGGCGGAACTCACCCAGGATGCGGGTAAGGAGTGGTTCGCCGTCATCAAGGCCGAGACGCGCGACCTTACTGCCGGTGGCGGCTCCGACCTGCGCGACAAAACCGGGCCGAGCTTCTCTACAGGGACCGGCGCCAGCGCTTCGATGGGGTCGGCCAGTCAGGCGGGCAGCCCTCCCGGGGTGGCCGATGCAGCCGTGCCAAATGGCCCTACGACGGGTGGTTTTGGCGGCGGTGACGTTCCCTATCAGGTGTTGGAACGCTGGCGTCCGAGCCAGTCTGCACAGACCACGGTCGTGATCCAGATGGGATCGGGCGACCAGGCTACATTCCCAGGACTCAACGTGCAGCCGACAATCTATGCTGCTGCGGACGTGATCGAACAGATACGGGGAAAACGCAAATAACGAGCAGCGTGCCGATCGGACACCCTCGATCGACCGGTACATTGGTCGCTAACACCCCCCCTTGGGGCGGCGCACGGCCGCCCCGTTTTTTCGTGGGACGCAGGCTCGGTCGGGTCGGGCGGCTCCGACTTTCGGCGATCGACTATCCGCGATCCTGACAAACCAATGCGAGAGAAAGCCAGCGGGCGCCGGATGAGACGCGCCCCGTTTTTCCCCTCGATTTGGAACCGGGATCCGCACTCGGAATGGACGGGTAAAGCAGCAAATCATTGGCATTCTGAAGACGGGCGCGGTGGTGACGCATGGGAAGCTATGGCAGAGAGGCCGGGAATGCAGGCGTTTGTTCGGCCGCATCTGCAGGTCAAAGCCCCCCTGTCGCACGACCGCTCAGACGGTCGGCTCGCCGGTGAGATATGGATCGACCGGCACCTCCGCCGGAACCGATACCCGCGGCACCGCCCTTGACGCTGCCGCAGCGAGCCATTCGTCGCCGCCGTCCCTGCGCCGGGTGGAGCCGTCACTGCGTGTCGAGACGCGCCCGTAGATCGGTCGTTCGCGGTCCGATGGCGAGCCCGCGAACGTCGCGGCGATGTTGCCGTAGGTCGACGGGTCGCGACCGTCGAGGCTGAGTCGGTCGTTGAGATAGCAGGCTGTGGACCATGCCGCTTCCGGGCTGGGCGTCATCGCGATGATACGTTTGCCCCAGTACATCCGCAAATTGTTGTGCATCCAGCCGTCGACTAGAAATTGCTTCTGGCAGGCATTCCAGGTCTCGTCGCGCGTTTCGCCGTGGAGCATCGCGCTCAACGTCTCCAGCTCGGGGCGGCCATCGGCGGCATGATCTGCAAGCGTGTCGACTGCCCAGCCGGCGACGCGGTCGTAGCGCTCCGGCGCGGCAAGATCCTGCGCCTGATAGTGGAACCACTCGCGCCATCCGAGAAGCTCGTCGGCGAACTTTGCCTTGTGCCTGCTACCTGCATCAGCCGCGGCGACCGCGGCCATCACCTCGCGCGGGCCCAGCACACCAAAGTGCAGATAGGGCGACAATCCGCTGGCGCCGTCCGCGCGCGTGGCGTCGTTGCGCGCTGATGCATAGCCGGGCAGCACCTCGGTCACCAGCCGCCGCAACCGGTCCTCTGCCGCCCCCCGGCCGGCCGGGTGCATGGCGCTGACCGGCACCGTATGATCGATCTCCAGACTCGTCACCAGCGCGTCGAGATCGCATGTGTCCAACGTGTCGGGCGTGAAGGCCAGCGTTCCGGCATAGGCGGGCTGTTCCGGCACCACCTCCTCCGTCTCCACCCAGTTGGAGCGCTCGGGTTCGTGGCGTCGCAGGAAGCCCGACCGTCCCCGGATGTCGTCACCGAGCACGGCTGGGGGTACCAGGCAAGCGGCCTCGACCGCGTAGACCGGTGCGGCGGCCCGGGCAGCGACCCTATCGGACTGCCAGCGGGCGACGAAGGTCGGTTGGTCCTCCACTATGATCGCCGCCGCATCGGCGCCAAGCCGGTGCACAAGACCTTTTTCGCGGTGCCCAGCCCGATCGACGTGCTGAACGCAGGCCAGACCGCGGCTTCCACACCCGGTACCAAGGTCGCGGCTCGCCGCCAGAATGAAATGGTGCAGCCGGTCGGAGGCATAGGGATAATCCTCGCGCACGCCGTGGTACACCAGGACCGGCAGACCGAGCGCGTTGCCGAGCAGAATGCTCGCATCGATCACCGGATTGTCGCGAGCCCGCAGCGCCTGCTGCAGCCAGCACAGGACGTAACGGCCGCCGACGTTCACCGCGCGATCGTTCAGCACCCGCACGCGCGGCGCTTCTCGCCAGTCGC
This sequence comes from Sphingomonas sp. CFBP 13733, assembly GCF_014841795.1. Taxonomy (NCBI): domain Bacteria; kingdom Pseudomonadati; phylum Pseudomonadota; class Alphaproteobacteria; order Sphingomonadales; family Sphingomonadaceae; genus Sphingomonas; species Sphingomonas sp. CFBP 13733. The sequence continues at coordinate 162,032 of NZ_JACYUP010000001.1, read as the reverse complement.
GAAGACCGGCAGGCAGGACGGCCGTCACCATCCCATGCTGCCCGGTATGCCTTTGAACGGCCCCACAAGGTCTGACGTGATCCACCCGCCGTAAAACCCGCCGGGCTGCGGAACCACCTGCTCGCCGTCCACTGTGCATCTATCGAGCGGACCGGCGTAGAAGGCGACATGGTCGCGCAATACCGCAAAGGCCGGCGTCGGGTCCGGATAGCTCCACGCCACGTCGCGCAGAACCTCGCCGCCGATCGCCAGATGCCAATAGACCGCGTGGCCCTTCCACTCGCAGAACGAACGTCGCTCCGAAGGGCGAAGCAGGCTTGGGCTCAGAGCGTCGGGCGGCAGGTACCAGCTGGGCGGGTGACTGGTCTCCAGCGTGCGGACAGCCCGGCGCGTATCGGCGACGAGGACACCGTGATGCTCGATACGGATCCATCGCTCGCTCGCTTCGGCAACAGCCGGGCGGGGAAAGTGCCACACGCTCTCCTGGCCGGGCGCGAGTGAAGGCTCGTGGTCGTTGTCGCTCACCGGCGACGACCGAGCCAGATGCCGATACCCGCAAGGCCGAGCACCGCGATACCGGACGTCGCAGCCGCGACCTTGCGCCCCCGGTGCGGATCGCGCCGGCCGCCATCCGGACCGGCTGCGACGCCGGGGTCGAACAATACCCCGTCGCTGTCGTCGCCGTCGGGTGCGCGCGCTGACCAGGTGTCGAGGAAGCCGCTCAGGATCGCCGCCAGCAGGTTCGGCGCCGCGAACTCCCCCAGCTTGAAGGCGATCGCCGGCGCGCCGACTGCGGTGAGATTGCGTGGTCGCGTGGCAAGCCGCACGACGGCCTTCGCAACCGTCTCGGGTGCGAGCGAACCCGGCGGCAACGCGAGCCGTGCGCCCGTATAGTTGCCGGCGTGGTCGACGCCGGGCGTGTCGACGAAGGTCGGACAGACGTCGCATATATGGATGTGCGGGCGCTTCGACACCTCGCCGCGGAGTGCCGCACTGAACCCGCGCAACCCGAACTTGCTCGCTGAATAGGCCGCCGCATACGGCGTGGCGACGAAGCCGCCGGCCGAGATCATGTTGACCCAGGTGCCGCGATCCTGCGCCAGGAAGATCGGCAGCACCGCGTGCACATCATTCATGTGAGCGACGAGGTTCACGTCGACGACGCGCGCATGGTCTGCGATCGGCACGTCTTCGTACCGGCCGAGCACGCCGACGCCCTCGCAGCTGAACCACAGATCGATGCCACCGAGCAGGTCGCGGGCCTCGGCAGCGAATGTCGCCACCGCGGCTGCATCGGTACAGTCGACGGGCCGGACGATCGCGGTGCTGCCCGCCGCGGCACAGCGGCTAGCGACGTCGTCCAGCCCTTCCCTGCCGCGGGCACCCAGGACGACCCGTGCGCCCGCCGCCGCGAAGGCCACCGCCGTAGCCGCGCCGATACCGCTCGATGCACCGGTGATCACGACCCGGTGTCCGGCGAGCGGTTGGTCCGCGCTCATTGGACCATGCTCGAGGTGCTTGGCCGCACAGCGTCGGCGGGAGGACGCTGTCGCGTCGGAGGGGCTGGCCTGTCATCATGCATAGCCCCTCAACGTTCTGAAGTCGCTGCGGTGTCCCACGAGCGCCGCAGAACCTATCTTACTGTATCGGACTCGAGCTTCGAGAGGTGCTCTCGCTACCGATTGCCGGCCGATTTGAACGCGACGCAGGTGAGTGCGTTGGTGTTGCTCGAGACGGGGGGCGCGCCCTTGGAACGCTAGGACACGAGATGGCAAAGCCCTTTACGATTGCAGTACCCGACGAGCGGCTCGCCGGCATCAACGCCAAGGTCGCATCGTTCGACTGGGGCGCGCTGCCGGACGCCGGAAGCTGGACGTCAGGGGTCGGGCTTGCGGACCTCAAGCGGCTGGTGGACCATTGGCGCATGCGGTTCGACTGGCGCGCACAGGAACGTCGGCTGAATGCTCTACCCCAGTTCACGACCGAGGTGCTGGGCGAAAAGCTTCACTTCATTCATGCGCGGGGCGATGGGTCGCGCCCACCCCTGCTCCTACTGCATGGCTGGCCGGGCTCGTTCATGGAATTCGAGGCGCTCATCGCGCCATTGGTCGCCGACGGCCATGACGTCGTCGTGCCCTCGCTTCCGGGCTACGCCTTTTCCGGGCGCCCTGCCGCGCCGATCGGACCGCGCCGAACAGGCGAGTTGATGCACGGTCTGATGACCGAGCTTTTCGGTGATGCGCGCTATCTGGTGCAAGGTGGTGACTGGGGCGCGGCGATCGGAAGCTGGATGGCGCACGATCATCCCGAAGCCGTGGCAGCGCTGCACCTCAACATGGTTCTCCTTCAGGCGGCGGACATATCGCCGAAGACGCCCGACGAACTCGCCTGGGCGACACGACGGGCGACGCTGGCGAAAGAAGAAACCGGCTACGCGCACGAACAAGGCACGCGTCCGCAGACGCTCGGCATTGCCATGTCGGACAGCCCCGTCGGCGTTGCCGCCTGGATTCTGGAAAAGTTCGGCGCTTGGGCGGACGTTCCGCGTGATGAACAGGGTAGGCCCGATCTCTGGCAGGCGTTCGACGAAGATACGCTCCTCACCAACATCATGCTGTACCTCGTCGAGGGGTCCTTCATCACGTCCACCTGGATGTATCGCGGCCGCATGCTGGAGGGTTCGGGCGAACTTCCCGCAGGCAGCCGTATCAAGGTGCCGACCGGCGTCGCAGCGTTCCCCGACCCCGTCTTCCCGCCTCCTCCGCGCTCGCAGGCGCGCAAGACCTACAACATCGTCCACTGGAGCGAGATGGAGGCCGGCGGCCATTTCGCGGCGCTCGAACAGCCCGGGCTCCTGCTGTCGGACATGCGACGCTTCTTTGCCGACGAGGCGTCCTCGAAGGGGCGCAGACGGCGTCGGATCGCCGCCGCGGCGGGTGTCGTCGGCGTTGCCGCTATAGGATTTTGGACGTTGGCGGACAGTCATCGACGCCCGGACGATACCCAAGCCCGGCATCGCGCGACCTACCCGCCACTGGATGTCCCGAAAGCTTTTGCCGAGGGCGTCTGGATCGTCGACAGCGGACCAATAAACGCGATGGGCCTGGCGCTGCCCGTGCGCATGACGATCGTCCGCCTCGAAAACGGCGATCTGCTTTTACACTCGCCGACCCCCTATTCGGCCGCGCTGGCCAAGGCGATCGAAGCGCTGGGCCGGGTACGGCATCTCGTTGCCCCCAACATCGCGCACTGGACCTACATTGCCGATTGGCAACGGGCCTACCCGGATGCGACCACCTGGGCTGCGCCAGGGCTGCGGGACCGGGCACAGGTCCGCGCATCGTCGGTGCGGTTCGATGCCGAACTCGGTGGAACGGCCCCGGTGGAATGGTCGGACACACTTGATCAAGGCATGGTGCCGGCGGGCGCTGGCTTCAACGAGATTTGGTTCTTCCACCGGCAGACTAGGACGCTCGTGCTTGTCGACCTCATCGAAAACCTCGATCCTGACAAGCTGCCGCCTGTCACGCGGCTATTGATGCAGGCCTTCGCCGCCACGGACGGCACGACCGCACGGTACCTTCGGCTACCAGTACGGCTAGGCGGCGCGGATGCTCGAAAGGCGGTGCGAGCGATCGAGGCGCTCAAGCCTGACCGGGTGATCTTCGCTCATGGTCACCCGTTCGACACCAATGGTGCTGCACGACTGAAGCGTGGTTTCGAATGGCTGATCTAGGCCAGCGTTAGCGCAGCTTGAGTGCGTAACTGCAGCGCTGCATCGCGCACCTGCCCAACGCGATCGAGGCAGTTCAGAAGAGTGATGCACGCTGCGCCGAAACGGTTTGCGCGTTGCGCATCGAAGACGTTCACAAGGAGTCACCAATGTCGTTTCCACGTCCGTACATCGCGTCCCCGCTCCGGTATGACAGCGGCATGCCCTATCGACGCACTGGCCGAAGCGGGCTGAGGCTCCCGGCAATCAGCCTGGGGCTGTGGCAGAACTTCGGCGGACAGGATGTGTTCGAGACGGGGCGAGCCATCCTGCGGCGGGCATTCGATCGTGGCGTGACCCACTTCGATCTCGCCAACAATTACGGCCCGCCCTATGGTTCGGCGGAAGAGAATTTCGGTTGCGTCCTCGCCTCCGATTTCGCGGCCCATCGCGACGAACTCATCATCTCGACCAAGGCGGGTTGGGACATGTGGCCCGGACCGTATGGCGATGTCGGTTCATCCAAAAAATACCTGATCGCAAGTTGCGACCAGAGCCTCAAGCGAATGGGCCTCGACTATGTCGACATCTTCTACTCGCACCGGGTGGATGCCGCGACCCCGCTCGAGGAGACGATGGGCGCGCTGGTGCAACTTCATCGACAGGGCAAGGCACTGTATGTCGGCATCTCCTCCTACGAGCCGGGGCTGACCCGCCGTGCGGCCGAGATCCTGGCCGCGGAAAAGGTGCCGCTGTTCATCCACCAGCCCAGCTATTCGATTCTCAACCGATGGATCGAGCGCGACCTGCTGGCGACGCTGGAGGAACTGGGTGTCGGCTGCATTGCCTTCTCACCCTTGGCGCAGGGCATGCTGACGAACAAATACCTCCAGGGCGTCCCGCAGGATGCACGAGCCACGCGTGACGGGTCGCTGTCGCAGGCCTTGCTCACGGATCAGAACCTTGCTGCCATCCGTACCCTGAACGATATCGCGGGTGAGCGCGGACAAACCCTGGCCCAGATGGCGATCGCGTGGGTCTTGCGTGACCCGCGCGTCACATCGGCGCTGATCGGCGCCCGCACGGTCGAACAGCTCGACGACTCGCTGGACTCGGTGAAGACGCTCGATTTCTCCGCCGACGAACTCACCGCGATCGACAACGCGGCCGACGATGGCGGCGTCAATCTCTGGTCGGGATCATCTGACATCACTGCTCTGCCGGCAGCACAAGGAGTGCCCGCCTGAACAACGGCCAGGACGACCACCTTCGGGACATTCCAGGCGGCGTTTGCTGCCCAACCTTCGGACATCCGTTCATGCCCGGTTACGTTCGCCGACAGCGGCGCACAATTGTCAGAACACGCGATATCGTCATCTGTTTGAGCAGACCACGCTTCTTGAGCCTTGCCCCGTCGTGATCTGAGAAACTCGCGACGCTCGTAGATGCTCGCCTGAAACGAAGAGCTCCGATGTCAGGCTGATAGCGGAATGCCTGCTTCCGATCCGGACCAAGCGGGGCGCCGCCTTACCGGGCCGGGACGACATGGTCGTGTGTTCCGATCTGGCGATGCAGCTTGAGCGAGCCGCCAGCCTGACGCTGCCACAGCCGTATGCCGCCGCCCATGACGGTGCCCGACTGGCCCCCCGCGGTCCACTCGACGCGGAATTTGGGATATTCGATCACCCACGCACCGTGGTTCTCGAACGCCAGGGTCCAGACCCGCACGTCGCGGAAGGTCGCGCCGCTTCCCGCTGCGGTATAGGCGGTCAGATAGGGGCGGATCTCGGCCATGCCGCGTTTGGGCGTATCAGCGAAGGGCATGAAGACGGCGTCGTCGGTGTAATCCACGAGTTTCGCCTCGACATCCTTGGTCCGCACGGCCTCGGCGTCGCGGTCGTTATGGGCTCGCAGAAATTCGCCGAGTGGCCGGTCGGCTGCGGCTGGCGGGATCGGCGAGGATGACGACTCCGGTATCGCGGTGAAGAAGACCGCGGGATCGGCCAGCGGGCGGAAATAGCCCCAGGTGTCGGCCTTGAGCCTCAGGCTGCCGTCCCGCTCGACGCCCCAGACATGTGCGTATTTTCCCCGCTCCTCATCGATGCGGTCGGACCAGCGGATCGTGAAAGTTCCGATCTCGACCAGTGTGTTGCCCAGGTCGAAGACTTCGCTCGCGACCGGCACATAGCTGACCACCTGCCGCCGTTCACGCATCGCGCGGTGATAGGCGGCAATCTGGCGGGTACCATGCAGCGCGGGTTGATATTCAGGCATGCTCAGCGCGTCGGCGCGGTAGAGCGCGGCGCGCGCATCGGCATCGTTGGAAACTATCGCCTCGCGCAGCTTTCCGTGTGCGGCGTTGACGCGTTCGGTCGGCGTCGCGGGAGGTCCGAACAACAGGTGCCGCGCGAAGAAGGGCAGCACATCGGTGTAGAACCGCCCCTGCTCGCCCCAGTGCCGGTCGCGAAAGCCGCCGCCATGCTCCTCGGCCTCATGCGGCACGCCATATTCGGCGAGGAGATTGGAAAAGGCCTGCGCGCCATAGACATGATCGACCAGCGTGTCCTGACGCCCCCAGTCGAACTTGAAACCGCGCAGCGATTTGAGATTGTCGGCATAAGCGGGGAGCAAGGCCGTCAGCGCGAATCCCTGTTTAAAACGCGCCGTACGGTCGCTGTCCACTACGATGCGCCCGTCGACACGCCGTGCCGGCGGATCGAAGAACAGTGGCGGTCGATTGGGGTTCGGCGAGAAGGCCTGATAGATCGACGTGAAGATCAACGAGAAGCCATCGTCCCGCAGATCGTCGAGCGATGTCGCGCGCGCCATGCGTTCCAAGTTCGGGCGGCTGTGCGTCGGCTGGATATTCGGTCCGCTCGCCACCGGCTGCATGCCATAGACCGCGCCGAACATGTCTGGATGGCGCATGCCGAAACGGATCGCGCCATAAGCCCCCGGGCCATCCCCCGCGATCCCGCGCGAATCCCGGGTGGCGAGCGTGCGGTAGGTGGCATCGATGTGCGGCACCAGTTCGCGCACCATGAAATCCTCCCAATTGCCCGTCACTGACGAGTTCACGTACCATGCGCTGCCCGCGGGGGTCGTGAAGTCGGCGGTCACGACGATGACGTCGCCGATCAGACCCTGCCCTATCGCCTTGTCCAGCAACGCCTTTGCGCCGTGGCTGGCGAAGGGTTCGCGGTGATCTTCGAAGAAATAGTTGAGGAAATAGAGGACGGGAAATCGCTTGCCCGGCTCGGCGTAGCGCGGCGGCAGATAGACCGTGAGGTTGCGGACTGGCGAGATGCCGATCTTGCTGCCGGCGAAGCTGATCGATTGCAGCTTGCTGACAACGAGCCGGCCCTGCGGCTGCGCCATCGCCGGAGCGACGAACAGCGCCAGCAAGCACCAGGCGACGGCGTAAAGCTTGCACAGCGCGCTCATGACGGTGCTCCATCGCTTCGCCGCGCGGGGCCTGATGTACGCCGGAAGGGAATCACGAGTGTCTCGCGTTCCTGGCCCTCCGAGCGATTGAGGAAATAGACCGTGAAGCTATCCGGCCCGGTTCGCGAGAAAGTCGCGCCGTCGAAGTAGAAGCTGGTCGAATCGCGATCGACCAGCGGACGGTCGATATAAGCCGCCTGCGCTTCCCAGCCGGCGAGTTCCGGGGTGAAGTGCTTGACCCGAAGCGTCAGCGAATCTCCAATCTCCGCGAACACGCCGATCTCGTAAAAGGCCAGGTTCTGGGGAGCGAGCGCGCGGACGAAGCCCGGAAGCTGCCCAAAGCGAGGCCTGAGAAGCACATGCTCGACCGGCCCATCGGGCATGTCGCCGATCCAGTGGCCCTCGATCCACGCCATGTCGGCGATCGTCGCACGCGGGGCCTGGCGACCTTCGGCGTGAAGCTTGATCATGGCCCGGGGGTTGTCGAGTTGCGCCGATGAAGGGCTTGCGTGGAACAGTATCGCCAGCGCGAATACCGCCGTCGGAAACCTGAAAAGGGCATATGCCCTGTGCCTCAACCCCATGCCCACCCCCTGTTTTGGTTGAGCGGCATACGGGCCCGGAACGGTGTTTCCCGGCAATGGATTTTCGCCGGGCGGGTTTGGCGGATCGCCAAGCCGGATCAGCGGGTAAGGTAGACGTCGATTGGCTCGCGGTATCGCCGGCTGAACCGGAGTTCCGCGCCGCACGCCAGCCGCACCACACCGTCGCCGTGCGTGCCGGGCCGGACTTCGACCAATCGGTCGAGCCGGACGATCGCGGCGCGATGGATGCGCGCGAACGCGGCATGGGGCAGCCGCGCCTCGAGCGACGTCAATGATTCGTGGATCAGCAAGCTGCGTCCGCCGGCATGGACTTCGGCATAGTCGCCGGCCGCACTGATCCAGTCGATCTCGTCGAGCCGAACCAGTTGCGTCGCGCGATCGCCGCGCGCGACTAGCCGGCCCTGCCCGCCGAGCAGCGATCGCATCCCGTCGCGCTGGCCGTCGCGCTGGCCGCCGCGCTGGCCGTCGCCCGTGCCGATGTGTCGCCGCACCCGCTCGATAACGCGGGCGAAATGCTGGTCGTCGAACGGCTTGAGCAGGTAATCGAGCGCCTCCGACTCGAACGCGCGCACCGCATAGGCGTCAAACGCCGTCACGAACACGACCAGCGGCATCGCATCCACGCCAATCGCCTCGATCACGCCAAAGCCGTCCATCTCGGGCATTTGTACGTCGAGGAACACCAGGTCGGGCCGCAGCGTGCCGATTGCCGCCACTGCTTCCGCCCCGTGCCCCGCTTCGCCGACCACTTCGAAATCGTCGTGCCCTGCCAGCGACTGGCGCACCGCGCGGCGTGCCAGCGGCTCGTCGTCGATGATCAGGGTCCGGATCACCGCGGCACCAGGATGATGACGCGGAAGCCCTCCCCTGGCGCCGTGTCGATCTCAAGCGACTGGCGCTCGCCATGGAGCTGGCGCAACCGCAGCCGTGCGTTGCCGAGCCCGACGCCCTCGCGGATCGTGCCCGCGCCCTTGCCGTCGTCGGCGATGCTGATCCGCAGCATGTCACCCGCGGGCTTCGCCTCGATCGTCAGCGTGCCACCTTCGATCGTCGGCGCAATCCCGTGGCGCACCGCGTTCTCGACCAGCGGCTGCAGCAGCAGCGCCGGCACCTGGACGGTTTCCAACCCGGGCGCGATGGCGCGGACGATCCGCAGTCGCTCGCCCAACCGGGCTTCCTCGATCGCGAGATACGTGTCGGTAAAGTCGAGTTCATCGGCGAGCGCGCTGTGCTGCGACCTGCGCTGATCGATCGACAGTCGCAGCAGATCGCCCAGCCGCGCGATCAGCCGCTGGGCGACGATCGGATCGTCGGGCACCAGCGCGGAAATGGCGTTGAGCGTGTTGAACAGGAAGTGCGGCTGCAGCTGCGCGCGCAGCGCCGCGGTTTCCGCCTCTGCGAGCTGCGCCTCCAGCCGCGCCGCCGCGACCTCGCGATCGCGCATCGTCCGATAGGCGCGCGCGCCGAGAACGATCGCGACGAGCAGCGCGTAGATCATCAGATGGACATGGATGCTGGTCGCCAGCTTCGTGATTAGCAGCCCATTGCTCCACGGCGCCCAGGGCGCGCGGACATAGATCATCGCGTTAACCACGCTGTAGAGCGCCGCGTGCAGCACCGCGAAGAGCAGCCCGAAGGCCAGATGGATGGCCAGCAGCCTGCCCAGCCGCCGCTCGTCGGCGAACGCTCGCGCCACGCTCACAACCCCGGGCGTCAGTGCTGCCCAGGCCGAATACCAGATCAGCCCATTGACCAATGCCTGCCCCAGCGCGAGCTTTGGCCCACCCGCGAAACCCGCGGCATAGGTCTGGAACGCCGTCACCACCGCGACAGCCAGCCATGCGGCCCAAATGCCCAGATAGCGAACAAGGCGTTGCCGATGCGCTGCGGTCATGGCCAATCATGCACATTCGCCCGACATTGAACAGCTGCCCGGCGGGGACGAAGCCTGACGGCCGCCGACGTCTGCGTGCTTCCCAAATTCGCGACCGACGAATTCTGCCTCGCCAACGTCTATCGCGTCGGTGTCGCGATGCGCGCGAGGCTGCGCATTCTGACGCGGTGCAGGCCCTGCCGAAGGCAATCGCCGAATATCCAGTCGGCGCCGACCAGCGTAGCGACTTGATACCGGCGATCGGGTCGATCAAGGTCAACTTCACGCGTCTCGATCGGCGAGAGGGGGCCGCCGTTGCCGACTAGGCCGTGCTGCGCATGACCGCTATCAAGGATGGAGAGATCGTCGTCGTCGACGCCGCCTGATTGTCACCTTCACTCTGTAGCGTGCCGCGTACCCGACCAAGCCCGAGGAGACATCGAATGCCGTTCGTCACCACCGTCGACAAGACCGAAATCTTCTACAAGGATTGGGGCAACACGGATGCGCCCGTCGTCATGTTCCACCATGGCTGGCCGCTCAGCTCGGATGACTGGGACGCGCAGATGATGTTCTTCGTCCAGAAGGGCTATCGTGTCATCGCGCATGACCGCCGCGGGCATGGCCGTTCGACCCAGTCGGCGGGCGGTCACGACATGGACACCTATGTCGCGGATGTCATCGCGCTGACCGACGCGCTGGATCTGCACGATGCCGTTCATGTCGGCCATTCGACCGGCGGTGGCGAGGTCGCCCGCTATGTCGCGCGCGCCAAGCCCGGGCGGGTCAAAAAGGCCGTGCTGGTCAGTGCGGTCGCACCGATCATGGTCAAGACCGATGCCAACCCGGACGGCGTGCCGATGGACGTATTCGACATGGTCCGCGAGCAGACGGCCACGAACCGTTCGCAATTCTATTACGACTTCACGCTGCCCTTCTTCGGCTACAACCGCGACGGCGCGGAGGTGAAAGAGGCGGTGCGGCTCAACTGGTGGCGCCAGGGCATGATGGGCTCGGCGCTCGCCCATACGCTGGGCGTCAAGGCCTTTTCCGAGACCGACTTCACCGACGATCTCAAGGCGATCGACGTGCCGACGCTGGTCCTGCACGGCGAGGACGACCAGGTTGTTCCGTTCGCCACCACCGGCAAGATGTCGGCTGAAATCGTGAAAGACGCCAAGCTCATCTCCTACCCCGGCTTTCCCCACGGCATGCCGGTTACCAACGCCGCTCGGATCAACGCCGATCTGCTGGCCTTCATCGAAGGTTGATCCACGGCAGGGCACGGAGCGATGGGGCGCTCCGTGCTTCTGCACGACACGCTTCACAAGGGATTGCCGCGATGCCCGATCGGGTTCTGATCTTCTACGGCTCCTATCGGTCCGACCGGCAGGGCATCCGCCTCGCCGAGTGGCTCGTCCGCGCCTTCGCCAAACGCGGTGCATCGGCCGAGTTGATCGACGCCAGGGCAGTCGACCTTCCCATGCTCGACCGCATGTACAAGGAACATCCCAGCGGCGAGGCGCCGCCGGCGCTGGACGCACTCGCCGAAAAGATCAGGACGGCCGACGCCTTCGTCTTCGTGGCCGGCGAGTATAATTGGGGCGTGCAGCCCGGGCTCAAGAACCTCACCGACCATTTCCTGGAGGAATGGTACTGGCGGCCAGCGGCGATCGTCAGCTATTCGGCCGGACGTTTCGCCGGTGCGCGTGCCGGTCTCGCATGGCACGGCATCCTGTCCGAGATGGGCATGGTGGTGGTGTCCAGCACGATCGCGGTGGGTGGGATCGGCCATGCCTTCGATGCGAGCGGAAAACCAGCGGGCGACGGTGGCGCCGCCCTCACCCGCGCCTTCCCGCGCTTCGCCGACGATCTCGGCTGGTGGACGCAGGCCGCCCGCTCCCAGCGCGAGCGGCGTGATCCGCCCTATTGATCCGGCCGACGTCCGCGCCTCTACATCGCGGCTCCGGTCAACCGAGTTCGTTCATCCCTTCGCTGCCGTTGCGGCCAGTTCCTCGAGGTCGAGATCATGTTCGAGGTCGTGAAGCGTCTCGTCATCGATACGACCGGCACGGTGCAGGCGAACCAGCTCGGCGCGGCCGGCCGCGACCGCGGCGATGATGACGTCGAAATGGCTGGCGATCGCCACGTTTCGCTCCTCCGCCGTACCGTCGAACGCATCCGCTGCGGTTGCACGGGTCCGGTAGCGCCGCAGGAGCTGCGGGTGGATGACCGTGCCGTCGACCGCCACCGCCTCGCGCTCGACAAGCGCCAACTGCGCCTGGAACAGCATCATCTCCGCCGCGTGCAGATCGAGCGGCGGTCGCGCGCTGCCGTCGTCGTGCGGCTTCAGGGTTCGGATGACCCAGCCGAGCGAGGTGCCTTGCACCAGGACGGTAACGAGGATCACGACAAAGGCGGTGACGAGCATGAGATCCCGCGCCGGCATCGCCTCGGGCAGCGAGAGCGCGACCGCGAGCGTCACCACGCCGCGCATCCCGGCCCAGCTCATCACCACCGCCGCCCGCGTTCCGAGCGGTTGCTGTTGCGTCCACCCGATGCGGCGACCGGTGGCGACGCCGGCATCGACCGCGAAGATCCACAGAAACCGCGCGGCAACGACCGCCAGGACGATGAGCAGCACAGGCCGCGCCATCGTGTCTATGACAATGTCGAGCCCGCCGACCCGGTCCAGCAGCCCCCGCAAGGACAGGCCGATGAGCAAGAACACGGTGGCTTCGAGAAGGAACACCAGCACCTGCCAGAATGCCATTGCCCGGATGCGCACCCGGGCGGTGAAGACGACATGCTGATACCAGCCGCAGACAAGGCCCGCGGTGACGACGGCAATGACGCCGGACACGTGCAGCAGTTCGCCCGCGATATAGGCGCTCCAGCACACCAGCACGGTCGCTGCGATCATCAGCGTATCATCGCCTAGCCGGCGGAGCAGAACGACCCAGAGCCCGCCGCTCGCCGCGCCGACCGCGATGCCGCCCGCCACCAGCACGAAAAACGTTCCGGTCGCCGCCCCCAGATGGAAGCTGCCGGTCAGCACCGCTGCCACCGCGAAACGGAACAGCACAAGGCCCGCGGCATCGTTGAGCAGGCTTTCGCCCTCGAGCAGCGTGGTCAGCCTGCGCGGGAGCGTCACCCGCTGCAACACGGCACGCGCGGATACCGCATCGGGCGGCGACAGGATCGCGCCCAGCGCGACGCAGGCGGCCCATGGCAGTTCCGGCATCAGCAGCCTGGTCACGATCGCCACAACCGCCGTGGTGAAGAAGACGGCGCCGACCGCCAGCGAAAGAATGCCGGCCATGTGCCGCCGGAATGGCGCGACCGCGGTGAACCACGCGCCATCCATCAGCAGGGGCGGGAGAAACAGGACAAGCACCAGCTCCGGATCGATCGCGATCCCTTGCACACCCGGTACGAAGGCGACGGCGCATCCGCCGACGATCAGCGCGGCTGCTGGTGGCAGCGACAGACGCCGGGCCAGATAGTGAAGCCCCAGCACCACCAGGAACATGAGGATGATCAGCTCGAAGTTTGCCGCTGGATGCACAGAGCCGCCCCTTTTCCTGCCCGCCCGGTGGTCCTGCAAGCTGTCCCGAACGGCGTCAATGCGATCGGGCAGCGTATCGGCCGCGCTCGCATGTGGCCTGGGCCGTTCCCGGGCGATTGCCGTCGTCGCGTTCGCCGGGCTAGTGTCGAGGGGGATAGGGGACAGCGCTCATGGAAACGATCGGTCGTGACCTGCGGGAAATGCAGCGGGTTCCGCTACAGCCTGCGCATATTGCCGCGATCCGGGCCGCAGGGACGCGTAAGCACTATCCCAAGGGAATGATGCTCGCCGAGATCGGCGCGCCGGCCGACCGCTTCGTGTATGTCGAAGAGGGGGAGATCGAGGTCGTCAACCCGTTCACGGGCGATCGGCTGGTGCCTTCGACGCTGGGGCCCACCCAGTTCATGAGCGAGATCTCGCTGCTGTCCGGCGGCACATGGTCGCTCCCGATGCGCGCCGCGAGCGACACGACCGTCGTCGAAGTCCCGCGATCAGCGATGCTTCGCCTGATGGCGGCGATACCGGAGATGTCGGACATCGTCATCACGGTCCTCGCGGCACGCCGTCGGCGGCAGCTGGATGCTGGCGATGGCATGCTGGTTCTGGTTGGCGAAGACGAGGACAGAGCCGTCAGACGTGTGGCCGAGTTCGCTGCGCGCAATCGCCTGCCCTACCGCTCCTACCCGCTCGGCAGCGCCGAGGCCGCGCATGTCGCCAGCAGTTGCGGAACCACGCCGCGCGAACCCGTCGTGGTGTTCGGCCGCGACGTGGTGGTGAGCGATCCAACGCCGGAAAAGGTGGCACGGCTGCTCGGGCTCGATCAGGACGTTCCCGAAGACGAGGCCTTCGACGTGCTCATCGTCGGGGCCGGTCCCGCCGGCGTGTCGGCGGGCGTCTATGCGGGAGCCGAGGGGTTGCGCGCGCTGGTAGTCGACGAGACCGCGATCGGCGGCCAGGCCGGCACGTCCAGCCGGATCGAGAATTATATGGGCTTTCCCACCGGCATTTCCGGCGCCGATCTCGTGTGGCGCGGCGAGGTGCAGGCGATGAAATTCTGCACGCGCTTCGTCATGCCCCGGCGGATCGAGTCGCTGGACCAGCTCGACAATGGCGCCTTCTGTGCGACCTTCGCCAATGGTCGGCGCGTTCTCGCCGCCTCTGTCGTGGTTGCCACCGGTGTCCAGTACAGACGTCTGCCGATCGCCCGCCTCGCCGAGTTCGAGGGCACGGGCATCTATTATGCAGCGACCGAGAATGAGGCGCGCTTCTGCCGGGATACGGAGGTGTTGGTCATCGGCGGCGGCAATTCGGCCGGGCAGGCGGCGATGTTCCTCAGCCGTACGGCACGCCACGTTCGCCTGCTGGTACGCGGCGATACCCTGGCCTCATCCATGTCCAGCTATCTGTCGAGCAGGCTCGAGGCAGACCCCGCGATCACCATCGAATACGGAACCCATGCCGTCGAACTTCACGGCGGGGACAATCTGGAGGCGGTGACGATCCGCAACGGAGACGGCGACCGCATTGTGGCCTGTCCGGGAAAGCTACCGTCGGCGGGAAGGCCGTAACCGGCAATCAGGCTGTCGCCGATTGCGAGTATCAAAGGTCGGTCGAGTGTCATGCGCCGCTGTGAGATAGTTCGCGTTCGATGCAATGTAAGGCGTCCGGTCACCATCGCGCCGCCCCTTTGACGCTGGTGCTCCTTCGTCTGCAACGAGATACAGACGGCCGATACGCATTCCGGCGACCATCGCACCATCAGAACTTCCAGACGACCTATTGCCAACATCGTCGGCCTGGATGGGGTAATGGCCTAACGCCGGAACGCGGTCGTCGGCGCGGATGATGTGGTGTCGTACCTGCAACGTGGCACGGCGACCGATGAATGTGCCCGAACTGCCCCGCCAGATGGCCGTCCCCAACGAAGCAGCTTTTGCATCATCAGCCGCCGCCGGAGCCCGTCTCACATTTGTCGTTATGAGCGGTTCGACGAGCCGGATGTATTTGGCTGCGTCAAGTCGAGCACTTCCAACCTTGCAGCGTCGCCTCGCCTTGCAATCAGGCTCCCCACTGGAACCTGGTACGTACCGCGTAAGGTGAACCGCTCGACACGGTACACACCCCGATCAGTGCTGCTGGTCGAAAAGCCGGTGTAGCGTCGTTCGGCAACCTGCTTGAGGAGGTACCCTGCCCATCCCGTCGAACGCGAGCCGCGCAAGATTTCGGGTTCGTCCGTCTTGCCGTCGGGTCGGATCCAGAAGCCGATGTCGACCCATTTGATCGGATCGACATCGGACGATCTCGCGGGAAGCGGATTGCGCAAGTCGAACTTGCGCGCTTCGTCTTGCGCAGCCGCCAGCGCCGTAGGTCGATAAGGCGGCGCCCATACCAGCTCAGGGCGGGTCGAGCCATCGCGGCCGATCGCACGCACCAGCTGGTCAATCTGCGCGTTGTCCTTTTGCCCCGCCGCCAAGCGCAACCGGACAACTTGCAGCAGGTTGCGAAGCTTTGGATCCGCCGCGATCGGCCGGGCTTCTGCTTCGGCCATAAGCCTGGCCGCACCGGCCGTGTCGCCCCGTGCGTTGGCCAGTCTGACGCGGCGCAACGTCGCCTGCAGGGCGAGCACCGCGTTTCCGTCCGCTAACGCCTGACGCTCCACCGCCTTGTACGAAATCTCGGCACTACGCCCCTTGCGCATCGCGAGCCACATATCGCCGGTCGCAAATGCGGCTGCAACGACGGCCGGGTCATTGGCCGGCAGATTGTCGCGCAGCGTGCGAACCTGCTCACCGACCGCGCTCTTGAACGCATCCAGATCACCGTCGTGCAAAGAGACGGTCGCATACGCTTCATACAATGCGGACACCGGTTTCGGGTCGGTCGCAGCGTGACGCTTGTTGCGAGATATGGCGCGCATAAGCGTGTGACGCGCCTTGAGGTACGCACCATCCCGGAATTGCTGCTCGGCAAAGGCGATCGAGGCTTGTGCATCTCGCAACGGCGGACAGCCCTGCTCGACGCAGGCTGCATACGCTTCCGAAAGCTGCCTGCCAGAAATTACGATATCGGGGGCGGCTGCCTGCAGCGACAATGCGAGGAATAAAGCAATCATCACCAGGCCTCCACTTCGAGTCACACCTTGCACCGCTGCAAGCCTGACCTCGCATCAGCGACTGTATTGCGAAACTTTTATCTTTGCAGCAGCGAATGACTGATCAGGAGAGGAATGCCGACTCTCTCGATAGATGAGCGGTAAGCCGGGTGGACGTTTTCAGAACGTGGAGTGTTAACTACGCCACGCATCCGCCTCCCTATGACTTCAGCGACGCCGCCCTGACGAGGGGCATTCGCCCAACCACGTACGGGGCAGGACGTTGATCGCGGCACGCGATGGTATTCTGCAGGCGGCTCTCTGGCGTCTTCCTACGGGGATATTCCCGCCTTGTTGGGCTCGAGCATTGCGAGAATCTGGTTCTTGCAGATGTTGAGATCGAAGACGACCGTTTGCCGGCTGGGATCGTCGCCTGCGGCGGCGGTTGTCAGTTGAAGCCCCTTATATTCGCAAGGCCCCGTCCAATATGTCGATTTTGAATGGGTCGTGTGGTCCCCAACGGAATTGTTGGCCCTCTCATTGAAGTTGAGGATCTCGTAGCGCCCCGGGTCATGGCGCAATTTCGTCACGACCCGCGGGTCGTACGGAAACTCGTTCACGTGCCGTCGTGATCGACTTGGGTCCCGCAGGCTTATGATCTTTCGGTTCGAACAATTGACCAGGAGCAAGACCCCCATCTCGTTCTTTTGCTTCGGCGCTGGCAGCGCCAGAAGACCAATGGCGTCATCGGCAATCGAGGGTGCGCGCAGTTCACATATCGATTCCCGCACGCTCCTGACGACGTTGCCGGATTCGAGCGGGTTGGAAGCGACGGCCACCGCCTCGGAAAACATAAGAGCAACGGCAAACATCTTTGTCTCCGTTATTGAGCTGCCGGTTGATATTAGCACTAGTGCTTATCAACAGCCAAGTCCGTTCAGCAGGGATAGTGTATGTTGGACGGCTAGCAAATCTTGGCGGTTCCCACTGAGCCGGTTTACCGGAGCAGGAGCCCGCTGTTGGACAGCCCGCCTTTGGCACTGACATCCGCCGGGTTAGTCCGCTTTCAAGAAATACTCTCTCGATAGACCTTTTCGGAAGTTACCGCTGGAAACGAACGATCAGACGTCATCGGGCTGAGCGAATGTCCGCTCTCGGGCGTATGAATTGCCACGGGGGTGTCCGATTGGGCATCCAAAGTGGATGGCTGGGATGCGCTGCGCCCTCGCCCTCATCGAAAACGGTCGGCAGTCTCCAAAAACCGGCATGTCGGAAGTTCGTGCTGTTGCCGCCTAACATATCCTCTATGCTGGATTTATGGATAAAGATTCGGCTATCGTTGCGTTTGGCGCGCTCGCTCAGGGCACAAGGCTCGACGTGTTCCGGCTGCTGGTGCGCCACGAACCGGACGGAATGGCCGCGGGCGAAATCGCCCGCCGGCTCGACGTGCCGCAGAACACCATGTCCGCGCATCTCGGCATCCTAGCGCGCGCCGGCATCGTCCGCTCCGAGCGACAGAGCCGGTCGATCATCTACCGCGCCGATCTGGACGGCCTGCGCGCACTCACGCTCTTCCTGGTCAAGGACTGCTGCGCCGGCTCGCCCGAGCTGTGCGTGCCGCTTCTGGCCGAACTCACCCCCTGCTGCTGAAAGGACGCGCCATGGCCGTCGACATCGTGATCTACCACAACCCCGCCTGCGGCACGTCGCGCAACACGCTGGCGATGATCCGCAATGCCGGCATCGAGCCACACGTCATCGAATATCTGAAAACCCCGCCCTCGCGCGCTTTGCTGGTCCAGCTGATTGACCGCGCCGGTATGACGCCTCGCGAACTGCTGCGCGAGAAGGGGACGCCCTATGCGGAGTTGGGGCTTGGTGATGAGACGCTGACGGACGACGCGCTGGTGGACGCGATGATGGCGCATCCGATCCTCATCAACCGGCCACTGGTCGTCTCGCCGCTCGGCGTGCAGCTGTGCCGACCGTCCGAAGCGGTCCTCGGTCTGCTGCCCGAGCCGCAACTGGGCGCCTTTGCCAAGGAGGACGGCGAAGCGGTGGTGGACGCCTCGGGTCAGCGCGTCGCTTGATGCTGCTCGCGCTCGCCATCTTCGTCGCCACGATCACGCTCGTCATCTGGCAGCCCAAGGGCCTCGGTATCGGGTGGAGCGCGATGGGTGGGGCGGTCGTGGCGCTGCTCGTCGGGGTGGTCTCGCTCTCCGACGTCCCGGTGGTGTGGGGTATCGTCTGGAACGCGACCGCGACGTTCGTCGCCATCATCATCGTCAGCCTGCTGTTGGACGAGGCCGGCTTCTTCGAATGGGCGGCGCTGCACGTCGCTCGCTGGGCGGGAGGACATGGCCATAGGCTATTCGTCCTGATTGTCCTTCTCGGCGCGGCCGTGTCGGCGCTGTTCGCGAACGACGGCGCGGCGCTGATCCTGACCCCGATCGTCATCGCGATGCTGCGGGCGCTCGGCTACCGCGACAGGGCGACGCTGGCGTTCGTCATGGCGGCCGGTTTCGTCGCCGACACGGCCAGCCTGCCGCTGATCGTGTCCAACCTGGTCAACATCGTGTCGGCCGACTTCTTCGGGATCGGGTTCGCCGGCTATGCGTCGGTGATGGTGCCGGTCGACCTCGCGTCGATCGGTGCGACGCTGATCGTGCTGCTGCTGTACTTCCGCCGTGACGTCCCAGCCGACTACAACGTGGCGCAGCTCCGCGCGCCGGCCGACGCCGTCCGCGATCGGGCGACATTCCGAGCCGGTTGGGTCGTCCTTGCGGCCCTTCTGGCAGGCTTTTTCGTTCTCGAACCTGTCGGCATCCCGGTCAGTGCAGTTGCCGCTGCCGGCGCGGTGCTGCTGCTCGTCGTCGCCGGGCGCGGTTGCGTCATCGAGACCCGCAAGGTGCTGCGTGGCGCGCCGTGGCAGGTCGTGATCTTCTCGCTCGGCATGTACCTGGTCGTCTACGGCCTGCGGAACGCCGGCCTGACCGACCACCTAGCCGGTCTGCTCGACCGCACCGCCCAGGGCGGTGTGTGGGGCGCGGCGTTCGGCACCGGCATCATCGCCGCGCTGCTGTCGTCGGTCATGAACAACATGCCGACCGTGCTCGTCGTCGCACTGTCGATCGACGCGACCCACGCCACGGGCGCGATCAAGGACGCCATGATCTACGCCAACGTGATCGGCTGTGACCTCGGCCCCAAGATCACGCCGATCGGCTCGCTCGCCACATTGCTGTGGCTGCACGTGCTCGAGCAGAAGGGCATCCGCATCGGCTGGGGCTATTATTTCAGGATCGGGGCAACCTTAACGATCCCGGTGCTGCTGGTAACGCTCGCCGCGCTCGCCCTACGGCTCGGTGCCGCCTGATGCCGTTGGATCGAACCAATGACAGGACATACCCCTGATGCCCCTGCGCCCGCTTTCCGACCCCGACCACCTGCCCGCACTCGATCGACGCTACACGCTCGACCGGCCCGCCATCGGGCTGGGTGCGGGAGACCCGCCCCCGCGCATCCTGCTGCTCTACGGCTCACTGCGCGAGCGGTCATATTCCCGGCTTTGTGTCGAGGAGGCCGCGCGCCTGCTACGCTTCTTCGGAGCCGACACGCGCATATTTGATCCCTCGACCCTGCCGCTGCCCGATCAGATGGCTGGCGACGACCATCCGGCGGTCCATGAACTGCGCGAGCTGTCGCTATGGTCCGAGGGGCATGTCTGGTGCAGCCCCGAGCGGCACGGTCAGATCACCGGCATCATGAAGCTGCAGGTGGATCACTTGCCGCTGTCGATGGGCGGGATGCGGCCTACGCAGGGCCGGACGCTCGCCGTCATGCAGGTGTCGGCCGGATCGCAGTCGTTTAACAGCGTGAACACGCTGCGCGTCCTCGGCCGCTGGATGCGGATGGTGACGATTCCGAACCAGTCGAGCGTCGCCAAGGCGTTCGAGGAGTTTGACGAGGCCGGCCGGATGAAGCCGTCCAGCTACTATGATCGCATCGTCGACGTGATGGAGGAGATGGTCCGCTTCACGGTCCTGCTCCGCCCTCACGCGGCCCAGTTCGTCGACCGGTATTCGGAACGGAAGGCTTCCGGCGTGCCGATCGATCCGACAACCGATCTGTCGAGCATAGCTACGGCGTCGCATCCATCACGGTGAACGAATGCCCGGTTCGGGCAGGCACGCTCCGGCGCTCCGGCTTTGACCAGCGCTGCTTCCACCATCTATCCATGGGGCGAGTTGGTCTTCGTGTTCGCACTATGCGTTGGCATAATGACGACGACAGCCCCGAAGCTTTCGCTGCGGGGCTGTCGTTGGGTTGGTTGCAGGGATAGGATTTGACCGCTGCAGAACTCGGTTTCGTCTGATTGACTCAGCAGTCATCAACAGCCAAGATGCCAAAACTGATCATCAGGGCCTAGCCTCGTTCAGGGCCAGAATGCCAAGACGGTGGAAAGTGCCACATCTAATAATAATTTGGCAGCGGACTTATTGTACCGGGTGGCGAAGCAATTAGGGATCTTTAAACGATATAAGTTGATCTCAGTGATTTTTCGACCGAGCCAGTCGACATCAATGCTTAGCGAGCTTGGATATTTGTTGCCGATCACCGACAGCGTCTAAATTCGCTGACTTTTCAATAGCGCTTCCGAGATGAAGGCTCAGACACCGTCTAAGTTCTTTCATGGTAGGGCCAAGCCGGTCGAGCTTCCACACTACGAGAATGTCGCCGGTTCGAGCATAGGAAAGCGCGTCGACGGGAGGCTTACGGAGCGGTTTATTGCAATAGCAGACAGAGCGGGGCGCGGTCTTTTTCCAAAGACGATGGTATTTCTGGAAATTTAAGCCTGTAAGCCGATGTCGCCTTCAGGGCTCTTCTCCCGCGTGTTCCCGATCAAACATCTCTCGTGATGCGCGAAAGCTGTCGACGTTTTCGACGATCCACGTCCACAGGGGAACCATCATGACCAGTAGCTTCAATCCGGTTTCGGACAGAGCATATTCTACATGAGGAACCACCTCCTCGAAGTCGTGACGCACCACCAATCCATCGCGCTCCAGATGGCGCAGCGTGCGCGTCAGCATCCGCTGCGTAATACCGTGCATCCGTCGGCCGATTTCCACGTGGCGAAGCTGGCCGTACACGCCGAGCGTATGGATGACACCAAGCGACCAGCGGTTACCGGCATGGGCCAACACCTCACGGCGCACCCCGTCGTCATCGTCCCGAAGGCCATCGCAAACCGTTTGCGAATATCGGAGGATGTCCTCCTCGCTTAGAGATTGAACGGCAGTATCACGCATGTACCCATCTTTCACGCTTGCCCGTGGCTTGCCAGATCACCGGCATCCACGGTGAAACGAGTTAGAACGATGAACGATACAGTCTCCAATGTGAACTCACGCAATATCCTCGTACTGGGTGCCGGCGAGCTTGGCATGCCCGTGCTCCGCAATCTGGCGCGTCGCGCCAAGGGCATCGACGGTGCCAGGATCAGCGTCCTTCTCCGCGAGAGTGCGGTCGAGTCGGGCGATCCCTCCAAGCAGCGTGATATCGCCGAGATCCGCGAAGCGGGGATCGAGATCGTGCTCGGCGACCTGGTGAACGACACCATCGATGAGCTGGCATCGCTCTTCTCGGACTACGATACGGTGATCGGCTGCGCGGGTTACGCAGCGGGGATCAACACGCCGATGAAGCTCGCCAAGGCGGCGCTGCAATCCGGCATCCCGCGCTATTTCCCCTGGCAGTTCGGCGTCGACTTCGAGGCGATCGGCCGCGGCGGGCCGCAGGACATCTTCGATGCGCAGCTCGACGTGCGCGAGCTGCTGCGCTCGCAGGACAAGACCGAGTGGGTCATCATCTCCACGGGCATGTTCATGAGCTACCTGTTCGAGCCGGACTTTGGTGTCGTCGATCTGGAGAAGAGCGAAGTTCACGCGCTCGGCAGCCTTGATACTGCTGTGACGCTGACGACGCCGGATGACATCGGCGTGCTGACCGCCGAGATCGTATTCTTCGAGCCGACGATCCGCAACGAGGTCGTCTTCCTTGCCGGTGACACCGTCAGTTATGGTGAGGTCGCAGACAAGTTGGAGGTGGCACTGGGCCGGGCCTTCAAGCGGTCGGTTTGGACCGTGCCTTTCCTGATGGAAGAGCTGGCGAACGATCCGAAAAACATGATGCGCAAGTACCGCGCCGCCTTCGCGATCGGTCGCGGTGTGTCCTGGCCGAAGGCAGGCACGTTCAATGATCGGCAGGGTCTTCCCGTCACCGACGTTGCAGCCCTGATCGATGCCTATTTGCGAGGGGCGCAATAAGAAGAATGATGTGGGCGGGGTGACTGTAGAGACCTTCCCAAAGACGAACCTAGAGTGGGACAGCCGCCCCGGCGATCACGCAAACAGCCTGGGGCAGCTTACGTGCCAAGATCCGTTCCCGATTGGCCTTTCCCAAGATGGCCAATCGGAGACGGAAAAACGGGAAAGATCGCGCTGAACGAATGGCCGTTATTTGGCGCCCGGATCGCCAGCCTAAACGTCCGGACGTGGACGAAACTGTTGGGCATCGCAGGGCTGCCCAGACCAACATTCGGTCATTCCGATGCGGCTTTTGCCGTTCCAGCTTCCGACATCCGTTCATGTTCGCCGCTGACTTGAGCTGTCAATCATGCCAGCGGTACGGAGCAGCTTGCGCGGGCCAGCGACGTATATCCGGTGCAGTGATCTCCCTTGACCTGCTCCTCAGAATTCATCCGATTGGTAAGTTATCTCGTCAGATTGAGGGGAGTGATGCGGCATGGCCGATCTTCCGAGAATCAGATCCTAGGCTTCCTGCGCGAGCGTAAGGCTGAGACAAAGACCCCGCCCAGGGGGCGACGATATCAGCCAATCGGCTTGTAACTAAGCCAATCAAGGCGAATTACGATTGCAGGTACGAGCATTACCGCCGACGGACTACTTTACAGAACGTTGGGGGGAAAAGCGCTGACATTGGAACTCCGACCAAGCGCGTTGATCAAGGCGAATGCGGATAGCCTGCGCCAGACGGTCCGCGTGATCGTCGCGACTGCGGCGGCGTTTGCGGCGTACAAGACGCTCGGCCTGCACGAAGGCTATTGGGCGGTGTTCACCGTACTGATCGTGATGCAGGCATCGATCGGGGGAACGCTCGGCGCAGCCACCGATCGCTTGCTGGGGACCTTGCTGGGCGCGGTGCTGGGCGGCATCGGCGCGGCGCTCGGGCGAACCGATACGCTCGAACTCGGGCTGGTGCTCGTCACCGTTACCGGCATCGCCGCGCTCGTCGCGTCGGTCCGGCCGCGGTTGCGGATCGCGCCGGTCACCGCGGCAATCATGCTGCTCAGCGCGCCGCCGGGCTCTTCGGTGGAGATCTTCGTCCGGGATCGCATCATCGAGATCGGCCTGGGCGGCATGATCGGTGTGCTGGCGGCGATGCTGATCCTGCCGGCACGCTCGCACGGCGTAGTGATCGCGCGTACTTTGGCCGTGTTGAGCCATATCGAACGGATGCTGCGGGCGCAGGCCGACGCGTTGACCACCGGGCTGGCGCTGCCATCGTCCCCCGAACACGCCGCGCTGCGTCATGCGCTGGCCGCGGTGGAGCTGGCGATGAAGGACGCCGACCGCGAACGCGCCTCGCGTCTCGCCGATCACGGTATCCCCGCCGCCGTCCCGCGCACGCTCTGGCGTATCCGCAACGATTTGGTGCTGAGCGGTCGCGCGCTCGACGAGCCGCTGCCCCCGGCGGCGATGGCCGCGCTCGCCAAGCCATCGGCGGCGATGCTCACCGCGCATGCCGCGCTGGCGACCCGGTGTTCGGAGGCGCTGCGCACGCGGGGTAAGGTCGATCGGGGCGACGTCGAAACCTGTTATCGGATGTTCGGTACTGCGCTCGATCTGTTCCGACGGAGCGAGGCCGCGGCGACCTTGGATTTCGACGCATCGGGCCGCGTATTCGGGCTCGCCTTCGCCGCGGGTCGGCTTCACCGCGACCTGCTCGACCTTGCCGGTCGCGTCGACGAAATCGCCCCGACCAAAGTGCTTGCTGCCGAACCAAGCTGACCGCGCGGCTTTGCCACTGGCCGCGCGCGCGGTACGGGCGGCGATGACCGAAACCTTATCGACGCCCGACCTCGCCGCCGAACTGGTCGCGCTGCTCGACCTCGAACCGCTCGATACCGACCTGTTCCGCGGACCCCAGCGACCCGGCGCAACCGCACGCGTCTTCGGCGGGCAGGTCGTGGCGCAGGCGCTGATGGCGGCGCAGCGTTCGGTCGATGCACCCGCCGTGGCGCACAGCATGCACGCCTATTTCCTGCGCGCCGGCACCGAGACGCAACCGATCATCTTCCGGGTAGAGCGTGATTTCGACGGCAAGTCGTTCGCGAACCGCCGCGTCACCGCCAGCCAGAACGGCGCGACGATCCTGACGCTGGCCGCATCGTTCCAGCGGCCGGAAGCCGGCCTCGAGCATGCGACCGCGATGCCCGACCTTCCCCCGCCAGAAGAACTGCGCTCGCTCGACATCCTTGCTGGCGACTATGCGGGTATCTCCGCGCAAGCCGTCGCGTTCCTCAGCCAGCCGTCCGCCTTCGATATCCGGCCCTGCGGCGTTCCCGCGTTCCTCCAGACCAAGCCCGGCACGCCCGTATCCCATGTCTGGATCCGGTTTCGGGGAAGCGTGCCAACCGATCCCGTCGTGCGCCGCGGCGTGCTCGCCTATCTGTCCGATTATGCGCTGCTCAGTGCGTCGCTGATCCCGCACGGGGTCAACATGTTCGAGCACAGCATGCAGACCGCGAGCCTCGATCACGCAATGTGGTTCCACGACGACGTGCCGCTGGACGATTGGCTGCTCTATACCAGCGAAAGCGCGTGGTCGGGACATGGCCGCGGCATCGCGCGCGGTGTCTTCCATAGCCGCGACGGGCGAGCGATCGCGCATGTCACGCAGGAGGGATTGATCCGGATGCGGCCCGATCTCGCGCCACGTACGACGATCCCGCATATGCCCTGATCGGTGCGCCCCGGATCGGGTCGCCGTGCAAAACCATGTTGACAGCGCATTTGTACGGACATTAGGATCATCTTACGCCAGTGAAGCTGGTTCCAGGATGTCGCGCCGCGCAAGACGGACGATCCCAATCGATGAGGATGTCTGTATGCGTCATTCGTACGCTGTATCGCTGTGCGCGTTGCTAGCCGTGCTGCCATCGGCAGCGCGGGCGCAGACGGCGTCGCCGCTCGATACCGATCCGTCGTACCAGACGATGCTGGCGCTGATCGACGAGATGGTCGAGAACAAGCTGG
Source organism: Sphingomonas sp. CFBP 13733 (assembly GCF_014841795.1). Classification (NCBI taxonomy): domain Bacteria; kingdom Pseudomonadati; phylum Pseudomonadota; class Alphaproteobacteria; order Sphingomonadales; family Sphingomonadaceae; genus Sphingomonas; species Sphingomonas sp. CFBP 13733. The sequence continues at coordinate 136,398 of NZ_JACYUP010000001.1, read as the reverse complement.
TCAGCCGCGAGCGCGCCGATACGCTGATCGCCAATGCCAAGGCGAAAGCCGGCCGTGCGCTTGCCGCGAATGCCCCACCTCCGGCCGCTGCGCCATCAACGGCCCCGCAACTGGCAGCGCCTGTGCCAGCCCCCCCGTCAGCGGCCCCGACCCGCGTGCAGGTCGCCAACCAGACGGCCGACCCCGGCGCGAAGATCGCCCCCGTGCCGGTCGGCAACCCGCAGGTCGTCAATGCCGGCGGGGTCGCGCTGCCCGCCGATCTCGCGGTCGACTGGAGCCGGGGGGCCCCCGTGTTCAGCAGCCGCGACGGAAAGTTCACGTTCAAGATGCGCGGGCGGTTGTTGGCGGATATCTCCTCGACCGGGGGGTCGGATTTCGACCGTCGCAACATCACCGTCTCGACGCTGCGCCAGTTTCGCGTCGGCGCGATTGGCACGATCGGCGATCACCTCTTCTATCAGTTCGAGACCGATTTCCGGCGTAACGCGACCGAGGTCGTGCAGGCGTTTGTCGGTTACCGCCAGAAGTTCGGCAAGACCGACGCCGATGTCCGGTTCGGCAATCTCATCACCGATCGCGGCATCGACATCGGCACCGCGTCGACCGCCAATCCCTTCATCACCACCAACATCAACACCACCGCGCTCGCGACGCAGGGCGGCAAGGTGTTCCTGATGGGCGCGGTCGGCCGTGCGGGCGGCAAGAACTGGCATGCGAGCCTTGGCGTTCACGGCGATGCGATCGACAGCGATTTCACGCGTAGCGACAACCGCATGCTGCTGGGCCGCGCGCACTGGAACCCGATCCTCACCAAGCATGGCCTGATCCACATCGGCGGTTGGGCGTACAGCGAGAACATCCCCGATACGACGCTGCCGACCACGTTCGCGCAAGGTATGGCGGGGGCGCTCAATAACAGCGTCCGTGTCGAGTCCGCGGCGCTGGCTGGCGCGGACGGATCAAAGGCGTTCGGCCTCGAACTCGGCGGCACGCTCGGGCCATTCTACGCGTTCGGCGAATATGGTCAGCGGACCGTGCATGGCGGCCCGACCTCGACCTTCCGCAGCGGCAAGATCAAGGCCTTGTCGGTCAATGGCGGCTTCTGGATCACCGGCGAGACGCCGACCTATGCCTCGCGCAGCGGCACCTATGTCGCGCCGAACGTGCTGAACTCGGTGCTCGATGGCGGATGGGGGGCGCTGGAGGCGGTGATACGCTACGAGGATCTCGACAGTTCGAGCCTCCCGCTCGGCGGCACCGGTACCGCAGGTACGGTCGGCCTGAACTGGTCGCTGACCAACAATTTCCGGTTCATGGCAGACTATACCCATTTCCGTACCGACAACCGGACCGGCGGTTTCATCGGGCGCGATAGCGGCGACACGTTTGCGGCAAGGGCCGAAGTGGCGTTCTGACCGTCGACGCCGGCTTCACCTTGCCAGCGTACCATAAGTTCGATAATGTCCGTACAAAGCGATAAGGAGGATGTATGAGCCTTTCGGCTATCAAGGTTGGCGAGCAGCGCTACCGCGCGAGCTATGGCCGGTATCTCGAGGATTTCGTCGTCGGGGACATTTACGAGCATCGCCCCGGGCGGACGATAACCGACGCGGACAATATCCAGTTCTCGTTGATGACGATGAATTCGCACCCGATGCATTGCGACGCGCAATATGCCGCCAAGAGCGAGTTCGGGCGGCTGCTGGTGAATAGCGGGCTGACCTTGGCGATCGTGCTCGGCATGACCGTCAACGACGTGAGCGGCAAGTCCCCGGCCAATCTCGGCTGGACCGAGATCAAGCTTACCCATCCGGTGTTCGGCGGCGACACGCTGACCGCGGAAACCGAGGTACTCGAAATCCGCGAGTCCAAGTCGCGCCCGACGCAGGGGATCGTCACCACCCGCACTCGGGCGTTCAACCAGGACGCCAAACAGATCATGGAGTTCACGCGCAACTCGCTGGTCTACAAGCGCGGCGAATCTCCCGACGACAAATAGCCTGACTGATCGACTAACCGGTCGCCGTTGGTGACCGGACGCCCCCAGCGCGGCCTGCGAGAGCTTCGACAAAAGAAGTCCCGGCCCGTCGTCATTACGAAGAGAGGTAGCCCCATGGCCGATACCATCGCCGTCAACGCAGGAGCCAGGCTGGACCGTCTGCCTATCTCCCGATTCCACTGGCGCATCCTGGGGCTGATTAGCGCGGGCGCATTCCTAGACGCGTTCGACGTGTATCTCGCGGGGGGTGTCATCGCCGCGCTGAAGGCCGAGGGCTTCTCGACGCTGGCGCAGGCCGCGGTGTTCATGTCGATGACCTTCCTCGGCATGATGATCGGCGCAGGCATGGCCGGCTATGTTGGCGATCGCTTCGGACGTCGCGCCTCTTACCAGTTCAACCTCGCGCTGTTCGGGCTAGCCTCGATCGCGGCGATCTTATCGCCCAACATGACGTTCCTGATCGTCTGCCGCTTTATCATGGGCATCGGCCTCGGCGCCGAGCTGGTGGTCGCAGCTGGCACGCTCGGCGAGTTCATCCCGCCCGCCTATCGTGGTCGCTGGGTGTCGATCATGGGCATGGTCGTCAATTCGGGCCTGCTGGTCGCGACGTCGGTCGGCTATATCGTCATCCCGACGCTCGGCTGGCGCTACATGTTCGCGATCGGCGGCATCCTTGCGCTGATCGTCTGGGTGATGCGCAAGAAGATGCCGGAATCGCCGCGGTGGCTGGAATCGGTCGGTCGCAACGAAGAGGCAGAGGCGACGCTTCGCGAGATCGAAGCCGACGTCGTCAAGCACAAGGGGCCCCTTGCCGCCGTCCCCGAAGTCCGCATCGTACCAAAGGTCCACGCACCGCTCAGCGCGCTCTTCGGCGCCAAACTGCGCCGCCGCCTGATCGCCGCGACGCTCGCCGCGATCGCCGTCAACGTCTCGGTCTATGGGTTCGTCGCGTGGTTGCCGACCTTCCTGGTGAGCCACGGCACGGGGATCGTCACCTCGCTCTGGTACACGACGCTGATGTCGTTCGGCAGCGTGTTCGGTGCGATCGTCGCGATCGGTATCGCCGACCGCATCTCGCGCCGCGCCTCGCTGATCGCGGCGGCCGTTGCGATCATGATCTTCGGCTTCCTGTATCCCAATGCGCACGGTGACCTTATGGTGCCGCTAACGGGCTTCCTGCTCGTGTCGAGCATCTACACGCTCGTGACGCTGGCGCTGTTCGCCTACATCCCCGAGCTGTTCCCGACCGCCTATCGGCTGCGTGGCACCGGTTTCGCGGGCATGTGCGGACGGGCCGCGTCGATGGTCACGCCCTATGCCACCGTCGCGCTGTTTGAGCGCTTCGGGCTGGAGGGCGTGCTCGGCATGGTCGGCGTGGTGCTCGCCTGCATGATCGCCGCCGTCGGTCTTTTGAACATCGAGACCACCGGTCAGTCGCTCGACGACGTCGCCGACGACTCGCTGGTCCTTGGGGGAGCCGCCAAGTGACGCTCTCGCAAACCTTCGCCGATTTCGCGACCGGCCTGACGATCGATGCCATTCCCGAGCGGGTTAAGGAGCGCGCACGCCACCTGATCCTCGACTCGGTCGGCACTGGCCTAGCGGCAGTCGGCGCAGACTGGGCCGAGGCGACTTTCGCCGCCGCGGGCGACCTCGGCAGCGGAACAGCGCCGGTGCTCGGCTATGGCCGCACGCTGGCGATGCGGGACGCGGCGCTGATGAACGGGGTCGTTACGCACGGCCTCGACTATGACGACACGCATTCACGCGGGATCATCCATGCGACCGTCAGCGCCTTTCCAACTGCGCTGGTCGCGGCGGACAAAGCCGGCGCATCGGGCGGCGACCTGCTCGTCGCCTATATCGCAGCGATGGAGGTTTCGACGCGGGTCGCGGCCGTCGGCGCGGGCGGGTTTCACGGCTTCGGCTTTCACCCGACCGGATTGATCGGCGCGTTCGGATCGACGCTCGCGGCCGGCAGGTTGCTCGGACTCGACGCGCAGCAGATCGCGATGGCGCAGGGGATCGTGTTGTCGATGGCCGGCGGGAGTCTGGAGTTCCTGGCCGACGGTGCGTGGACCAAGCGCTTGCATCCAGGCTGGGCGGCGAGTTCGGCACTGACCGCGGCGACGCTTGCCAAGCGCGGCTTCGTCGGACCGCCGGCTGCCTATGAAGGGCGCTTCGGTCTTTATGCCCTGTATCTTCGCGACGCCGCCCCTGCCCTGCTCGCGCAGGCGACCGAAGCGCTCGGCGATACCTGGGAGATCGAGGCGGTGTCGGTAAAGCCGCTTCCCGCCTGCCACATGACGCATGCCGCGATCGATGCGGCGATCGCGCTGCGTGCGGAATACGACCTGACCGCTGCCGATATCGCCAAGGTCATCGTGCTGGTACCCGAGGCGGTCATTCCGATCGTCTGCGAGCCGGTGGCTCCCAAGCGGACGCCACACACCGGCTACGACGCGCAATTCTCGATCCCCTACACGGTCGCAACCGCGCTGCTGACGGGCAAGTTCACGCTCGATTCGCTCGATCCGGCAGCACTGAACGATCCGGCGGTGCTCGATCTAGCCGCCCGCGTCTCATACGCCGTCGACCCCGACAGCGATTATCCCAAGCACTTCACCGGCGAAGTCATGGTCGAAACCCGAGATGGCCGGATGCTGCGCCACCGCGAGGCGATCAACCGCGGTGCATCCGACCGGCCGCTCAGCAACGCCGACATCGACGCCAAATATTTCGAGAACGCCGCGCGCACGGTCGACGCGACCCGCGCGGCGCATATCCGCGCCGCCGTGCTCGATCTGCACCTGCACCCCGCTTCCGCGCTCGGCGACATCCTCGCCGGCGCCACTGCCCCTCAAGGAGTATCCGCATGACCCTGGCAAACACGATCGCCGCCGATGGCGCGATGACCGACGAAGAGATCATGATCCTCGATTCGATCGACAAGTTCCTCGAAACCGACGTGAAGCCGTTCGTCCACCAGCTCGAGCATGACGACGAATACCCGCAGAAGATCGTCGACACGATGAAGGAGATGGGCCTGTTCGGGCTCATGATCGCGCCCGAATTCGGTGGGTTCGGCGTCTCGACGCTGACCTATGCGCGGATCATCGAGAAGATCTCGACCGTGTGGATGTCGGTCGCAGGGATCATCAACAGCCACATGATCATGGCGATGACCGTCCAGCGCTGCGGTACCGAGGCGCAGAAGGATCATTACCTTCCCAAATTCGCGACCGGCGAACTACGCGGCGGTATCGGCCTGACCGAGCCCGACGCGGGCACCGACCTGCAGGCGATCCGCACCACCGCGGTCCGCGACGGCGACGACTATGTCGTCAACGGCAGCAAGATGTGGATCACCAATTCGGGCTCGGGCAACACCATCCTGTTGCTGGTCAAGACCGACACGGCCGCCGAGCCACGCCACAAGGGCATGAGCCTGCTGATCGCCGAGAAGGGTGACGGCTTCATCGTGTCGAAGAAGCTGGAGAAGCTTGGCTACAAGGGCATCGACAGCAACGCGCTGACCTTCGACGGGTACCGCGTGCCGGTCGATCGGCTGATCGGCGGGATCGAGGGCGTCGGCCTGAAGCAGGTGCTGGGCGGGCTTGAACTCGGCCGCATCAACGTCGCCGCGCGCGGCGTCGGCATCGCGCAGGCAGCACTCGACGAGGCGGTCGCCTATGCGCAAACGCGCAAGACGTTCGGCAAGCCGATCTGCGAGCATCAGGCTATCCAGCTGAAACTCGGCGAGATGACGACGCGCACCTACGCCGCGCGGCTGCTCACCGAAGCCGCCGCCAAGGCATATGACCGCGGCGAGCGCTGCGACATGGAAGCCGGCATGGCCAAATACTTCGCGACCGAAGCAGGGCTGGAAAATGCGATCGAGGCGATGCGGATCTTCGGCGGCTACGGCTATTCGAAGGAATATAATGTCGAGCGGCTTTACCGCGATGCACCGCTGCTGACGATCGGCGAAGGCACCAACGAACTGCAACGTATCATCATCGCCAAGCAGATCATCGCGCGGAACCCGGCATGAGCCAGACAGCGCCTAATCAACCACTCGCCGGCCTCCGCATCGTCGCGGTCGAACAATATGGCGCCGGGCCGTTCGGTACGCAGCAGCTCGCCGATCTCGGCGCCGAGGTCATCAAGATCGAGAACCACAAGGACGGCGGGGATATCGGTCGGCATGTCGGCCCGTATTTCTTCGCACCGGGCGACAGCCATTTCTACGAATCGCTCAACCGCAACAAGCGCAGCATCGGCCTCGACCTGAAGAGCGCGGACGGGCGCGCGGTGCTCGAGAAGCTCGTCGCAGAGTCGGACGTGGTGTTCAACAATCTGCGCGGCGACCTGCCGGCAAAGCTCGGGCTCGACTATGCCGCACTGTCGCGCTTCAACCCCGCGATCGCGTGCGTCCACCTCTCCGCCTATGGTCGTACCGGCAGCCGCGCGGCATGGCCAGGCTATGACTATCTGATGCAGGCCGAGGCCGGCTATCTGTCGCTCACCGGCGAGCCGGGAACGCCGCCTGCACGCTTCGGGCTGTCGATCGTCGACTTCATGACCGGCACCACCGCTGCGCTCGCGATCCTGGCCGGCGTCGTCTCGGCGCGCGGCAGCGGGATCGGCCGCGATCTCGACGTCAGCCTGTTCGACGTCGCGCTCGGCAACCTCAACTATGTCGCCGAATGGTATCTCAACGGCGGCGTCACCGTCGAACGTACGTCGCGCTCGAGTCACCCGTCGCTCACCCCCAGCCAGCTCTACACGACCAGCGACGGCTGGATCTTCGTGATGTGCAACAAGGAGAAGTTCTTCGAGGTTCTGTGCGGGCTGATCGAGCGTCCCGAATGGGCGACCGATCCGCGCTACGCGACCTTCGCCGCCCGCCTGGAGAACCGTCCGGCGTTCAACGCGGATCTCGATGCGGTGCTGTCGACCCGCACCACCGCGGACTGGATGCAGCTGTTCGAAGGACGCGTGCCGGCCGCGCCAGTGCTCGACGTTCAGCAGGCGCTCGACAATCCGTTTCTCGCGGAATCGAAGCGGATCATCTATTTCCAGCATCCCGAACACGGCCCCCTGCCCGGCATCGCTTCCTCGATCCGCGCGGGCGGCGTCGAACATCCGGACAAGGCTGCTCCCACACTCGGTGCGGATACCAGCGCCATCCTCGCGACCCTCGGCTACACCGATGACGACGTGGCAGCCTTGCGGACCCGCGGCGCGGTCCGGTGACACCCGCGCTTGCATCAAACGCCAAGGCATTGGACGGTGCGCTATTGTCCGGATCACCCGACAAAGCGACCGATGGATATTTGATGCCCCAGCTTCGTCAGCAACCGCGTTACCTGCAACTCGCCCAGACGCTGATCAACGAGATCGAGGATGGGCGCTATCCAATTGGCACGCTGCTGCCGACCGAGTTCGAGCTGTGCGACCAGTTCGGCGCGAGCCGCTTCACCGTGCGCGAGGCGATCAAGCGGCTCGTGCAATCGGGCATGGTTTCGCGACAGGCCGGGGTCGGCACGCGCGTCCTCGGGCTGTCGCGCCCGGCGGCGTATCGTCAGGTGATGGAGGGGCTGTCCGATCTCCAGCAATACACCAACGAGACCAGCCTCACGATCATCGCGCGCGAGACGATCGCGCTGGACGGCCCGCTCTCTGAACAAGTCGGCGCGACATCAGGCCAGACCTGGCTGCATCTCATGGCGTTGCGCCGCGCCGCCGGGACCAGCCCGATCTCCTTTTCGGACATCTATCTCCACCCCGCGTTCCGCAGCCTGAAGCTTGACGACGATGTCGGCGATGTGCCGATCTTCAGCCGGATCGAGGAGCAATTCGGCGAGCGCGTCGCCGAGGTCCGCCAGCATATTGAAGCGGTGGCGATCCCCGCGCCGATCGCCAAATTGCTCGAAACCAAGACCGGTGCGCCGGGCCTGCGCCTGACGCGCCAGTATCTGAACGCACGCGGCGAGGTCGTCGAGATGGCGATCAACACCCATCCCGCGGACCGCTATTCCTATTCCCAGACCTTCCGCCGCGATCCCGTATCCGGCCTGTAGAGGATTTTTCATGACCAGTGCCGCCCGCAGTATCCTGTTCGTGCCCGGCGATCGTGCCGAGCGGTTCGAAAAGGCGCGCGCGAGCGGCGCGGACATCGTTGTGATCGATCTCGAAGACGCTGTCCTCCCCGACCGCAAAGTTGCCGCGCGCGATACGATTTACGATGCGCTCGCCAGTCTGACGGAACCGCGCTTCTTCGTGCGCGTCAACAGTCTGGGTACCGAGTGGCATGCGGACGACGTACGTGCCCTCGCGGCATTGCCAGGCGTCGCTGGACTGATGCTACCCAAGGCCGAGCGCGCGTCGGACTTCGCGGCGATGCACGAGGCAGCAGCCGGCAAGCCGCTCCATGCACTGGTAGAAACCGTTTCGGCGGTCTTGAACCTAGCGGACCTCGTCACCGCACCCGGTCTCTCACGGCTGTCGTTCGGTACGGTGGACTTCCAGGCGGACGCCGGCATCGACGGCGACCAGGCGGAGATCGACTATGTCCGTACCCAGCTCGTCCTTCACTCGCGAAGCGCCGGACTTGCAGCACCCGTTGATGGCGTTTCGACGGATCTCTCTAACGACGAGGCGCTGGCACGCGACACCGACCACGCACGTCGCTTCGGCTTCGGCGGAAAGCTTTGCGTCCATCCACGACAGGTGGGGATCGTCAACACGGCATTCCTGCCCTCCGCCTCTGACGTGGACTGGGCCACCCGCGTGGTCGCCGCTATCGACGGCGCGTTCGGAGCCGTTGCCGTCGACGGCAAACTGATCGACAAACCCGTCGTCGATCGCGCTCGTCGAGTTCTTGATACATATTCGGCATTTGATTCTTTCCGCCGGTGAGCAGACAGCGTGAATAGCCCGCCGGGTCGCAATATTTGCGGAGGATGACCCAGTTGCGGACGTTAAAGTTCAGTCGGTTGCGTCACGGAGGTGGACGCTCGTTTATCATTGATCGGAGCCGGTTTTGGCGGGGTAACGCAACGGAGGATGCTTGGAAGCGTCGCCAATTCGTCGCCAAGCCATGTGCATCTGATCCCAGACCTTCCAAGGCTAAGGCATTTCGTAAGCTTCATTGCCCGTGCCGGCTCGCAGAGCTACGTCCTTTGAGGCGACATATAAGCGTCCGCATCCGCCAATCCTTGATGTCATTCAGTCAGTACAGCCGGTACTCTAACCTCATTCAAAAACGATCGATGCTCGCCCAGAAAGCGCTGGCTAATTGTCATTCTCACGACGGGCAAACAGATCACCGATGGACGCGACAAAATGCGTGTTCATTGCTGCGGTCGCAGCTTTCGGGTCACGATCGGCGATCGTGCGCGCTAACGCATGATGATGTGCCAGCACGGCGGCACGCTGCCGCGCGGTGGTCCGCGTTGCCCACGCTGCAGGGACGGCATGAACCATCATCGGTGCGAACGAGCGGATGATCTGCAAGAACAACATGTTGCGTCCAGCCTGCGCAATTGCTTGGTGAAACGCGATGTCGTGGCGGGTCAGCGCATCGATATCGCTACCGGCTGCTTCCATTGCCTCGGCCAGACCGATGATCGTCCGCGCCTCTTCGTCGGTGCGGTCGATCGCGGCGAGCTCGGCAGTGCGCAGTTCCAGCGTACGGCGCACGTCCCAGATCTGTACCATCGAGATTTGCGCCGTTGCCACCGCGTGGTCGAGCGACGTTGCCATCACAGATCCGTCGATCGCGGCTACGCGCGCGCGCCTGCCGTTGCCCACGTCGATAAGTCGCAACGCCGCTAGCGCGCCGAACGCCTCGCGGAGTACTGGGCGGCTGACACCCAGTTCTGTCGCAAAATGCCCTTCGGACGGCAGCGTGTCGCCGACTTTCATGTCGTTCGTGCGGATGTGCGTGCGGACCGCATGGACCGCCTGATCGACCAGCGAGCCGCCCTCGATCAGTCGCACGCTCGTCGCGCTCATGCCGCGAGCCGTGGTGCGCGCAGCGACGACGGGGTCGCGCCAAACTGCCGCGAGAAGGCCCGCGTGAAACTGGCATTGTTGAGATAGCCGCACTGGTATCCGATTGACGATACCGGCAGATCGGTCGCGATCAGCATCTGGCGTGCCGCTCCGAGCCGGCGGTCCAGCAGCGCGTCGGCGACCGTGCAGGCGAACATATCGCGGAAGCCGCGGGTCAGCTTCGCACGGTTCAGTCCACAAGCGCGCGCGATCGAATCAAGCGTCATCTTCTCACCCCAACGCTCGTCGATCATGCGCTTGGCCGCGACGATCCGCTGGCTGTCCCTCGCAGACAACTGCCCGGCGCCCGCGAGCGGCACAAGGTCGTCCTCGACGATCCGCTGAAACGTGATGGACAGGAGTTCGATGCATTTCGCGGACCGGTGTGTGCTGCGCCAGGGTTCGGAGAGCGCGCAATCGCGGATCGCGACGACGATCAGCCGCAATTCGCTTGGCAGATGGCACGCGATGTTCGCGTCGGGCGCGTAATCGAAGACCCGCAGGCAGGCACCGCGTTCGACCACAAGAATGAGGTCTGCCCGCTCCTCCGAAAGAACCGCACCGGTCGTGACGGTGACCTGGGCCGGCGTCTGCTCGCCCAGCGTGAAGCAGAGGACCACGGCATCGGCGGGAAACGTCGTCGGGTCGACCATACCCTCCCCGATGAATGCCGCCATCTCGGGCGACACCGTGACGCGTTCCTTCTGCATGCTTCCCTCGCCCACCACCGCTCTCCGTCTCCCGTTTGCCGGGCTTGGGTCGATCATGCAGCTATCAGATAGCTCCTGCAAGAGCTATCTTACAGGTCAGGCCGTTGCTGACTCCGGCGCGCGACGCATTGCCGTCGTAAAGGCGACGACGGAGATCGCGCTGGTCACGACGCCGACGATCGCGAGACCTTGCGCGAGATGCGCTTCGCCGCCCAGCATGCCGCTTGCAGCCGCGACCAGCGTGGGTGCGAGGCCGTAGCCGATCAGCCCAGCGATCGCGATGAACGCGCCGATGCACAACCCGCGCAGTTCGTTGGGAATCAGCACGGTCAACGCCACCGAAGTCACAACGCCCGTCACCGCACCGCACGTTACCAACAGACCCACGGCGACCCCGAACAGCGGGACCGAGGGCATGATCGGGAACAACGCCGCGGGTACGCCGACCGCGGCGGCAAGGATCGCACCGATCAGCAGGCCACCGCGGCGGCCGCTCTTTTGCCCGCGATCGGCGGACAGACCACCGACGATCGCACCGACCACGCCGGCACCGAACAGCAGCGCGCCCATCCAGCCGGCGAACTGGTCGGGTTGGAGGTGGAACGTTCGCGACAGGACCGGCGAAACCCAGATCCCGGCCGCGGCATCGGCCATCACGACGCTGATCTGGCCGACGAACAACGGGATCAGGAACACGCGGCGCGCCCAGAGTTCGCCGGCCACGACCTTGAACGGCGCATGCGTGCCGGCCGCAACCTCCTGCCGCACCGGTTCGCGCAACAGGAACAGTGGCAGGATGGCGAGCACGCTGACGACCGCCAGGCACAGATGCACACTTCGCCACGGCATCATCCCTGCGAACCACGCTGGCGCGCGGCCATGTGCGAACAGCCCGAACAGTGCGCCCGACAGTGCCAAGGCGAGCGCGACGCCGAGCGACTTGCCGAGGTTGACGATCAGCATCGCCCTGCCCCGCTGCGTCGGAACGCAGAAATCGGCGCACAGCGAGAGCGCTGCGGTCAGCGCGCCGGTCGTGCCGATCCCGGTCAGCATGCGTGCAACGAACAGCAATGGAACGCTATGCGCGAGCCCGGTCAGCACCGTGCCCAGCGTCCACACGAACGCGAGTGCGATCATCATTCGCACGCGGTTGTAGCGATCGACCATGATGCCGATCGGGATCGAGAACACCGCCAGCGGCAGCGCCGCCGACAGCCCCTGGATAAGGCTCAGCGTATAGTCGCTGAGGTGGAGTTCGGCTTTCGCGCCTTCCTGCACCGTGCCGAATGCGCCCATCATTGTGAAGCCGACCGCCATGGCCAGCGCGAGCGCGAGCAACGGCAACAGCGTCTTGGCAAACGGCGGTGCGGCCGCCTCCATCGGTCGGGCGAAATCGGTCATTCTGGATCCTTATGCAAGCGCACGGCGCAGAGCCTCGCGGCTGTCGCGGCGTGCCTGTTGCGAGACCGGACCGTCGGCGAAGATGTCGAAGGCGTGATAGCCGCCGGGATAGACGTGAAGCTCGACCGGCACTCCGGAGCGGATCAGCCGCGTCGCGTAATCGATGTCCTCTTCGACGAAGAGATCGAGCGCGCCGGTCGCGATATAGGCGGGCGGCAGGTTGCCCAGATCCGTCGCCCGCGCTGGTGCAGCATAGGGTGACACGGCGTCGCCACCGGGCGCGTGGCCGAGCAACGCGGTCCAACCAAAACGATTGCTCTGCGCAGTCCAGACGAACTCGCCGGCATAAGGATGCGGCAGTGCGGTACAGCTACGGTCGTCGAGCATCGGGTAAATCAGGTGCTGGAACGCGAGCGCATGTTCGCCCCGGTCGCGCACCATCAAGGCCAGTGCCGCGGCATACCCGCCGCCCGCACTCTGCCCCATCACGCCGAGCCGCGCCGGATCGATCCCGAGCCGGTCGGCATGGGCGATCGTCCATACCAGTCCTGCGTAGCAATCTTCGATCGGGCCGGGGAAGTTCGTCTCCGGCGCCAGCCGGTATTCGACCGACACCACGACGCATTGCAGATCGGCGACAAGCGGACGAAGCAGCGGATCATAGTCGGACACCTTGCCCATCACATAGCCGCCGCCATGGATGTGATAGATGCACGGCAGGGCGCCGGTGACGCCCGCCGGGCGGAAGACGTGCAGGTCGATATCAGGCGCCCCGGCAGGCCCTGGAACCGCATGGATCTCCAGCGTCGCTAGGGTTTCGTCGGCGGGCGGCAGCATCGACGGGCGGTCGCGCATCGCCGGCAGGATGTCGGCGGTGAGCGAGATCTGCGGCATCATCTCGAGCAGCGGGCGCAGCGTCGGATCCACCAGGTGCAGGCTGTCCATCATTCTTTCCACGATCCTTGTTGTGACGCGCGTCCGATACCGGAACGGCGTTTAGAACGCGAAGATCTTGCCCGGATTGAACAGATTGTCGGGGTCCAGCGCGTGCTTCAGCGTCCGCATCAGTTCAACCGCGTCGCCCAGTTCAGCGACCAGCCAGTCCTGCTTGCCGATGCCGATGCCGTGTTCGCCGGTGCAGGTGCCGTCCATCGCAAGCGCGCGTTCGACCATCCGCGCGTTGATCGCCGAGACCTCGGCCAGCTCCGCCTCGGACTCCGGATCGATCGAGAAGACGACATGGAAATTGCCGTCGCCGACATGCCCGAGAATGGTCGCGGGGACCGACGACGCCTGGAGGTCGGCCTTGGTCTCGCCGATGCACTGCGCCAGGCGGCTGATCGGCACGCACACGTCGGTCGCCCAGCCGACTGCGCCCGGACGCAGGTTGACCGCCGCGTAATATGCCTCGTGCCGCGCCTTCCACAGCTTGGAGCGTTCCTCGGGCAGGTTCGACCAGCGGAAATCACCGCCGCCATTCGCCGCCGCGAGCTCGCGCACGGTCTCCGCCTGTTCGTCGACATAGCTTGGCGAGCCGTGGAATTCGAAGAACAGCGTGGTCAGTTCGGGGTAATCTAGCTTCGACCAGGCGTTGACCGCCTTCATCTGCATGTCGTCGAGAATTTCGACGCGAGCGAGCGGCACGCCGATCTGGATCGCCTGAACCACCGTATCGACCGCGCCGTTCAGCGTTTCGAAGCTGCACACCGCGGACGAGATTGCCTCGGGAATGCCGTGCAGCCGCAGCGTCACCTCGGTGATGATGCCGAGCGTGCCTTCGGAGCCTACGAACAGCCGGGTCAGATCATAGCCCGCCGCCGACTTCCGCGCGCGACGGCTCGTACGGATCTCGCGCCCGTCCGGCGTCACCACGCGCAGGCTGAGCACGGCCTCGCGCATCGTGCCATAGCGCACCGCATTGGTGCCGCTCGCGCGCGTCGCGGCCATCCCGCCGATCGTCGCATTCGCACCGGGATCGATCGGGAAGAACAGCCCCAGGTCGCGGATATGCTCGTTGAGCTGTTCGCGACGGACGCCGGCCTGCACCGTACAATCAAAGTCCTCGGCGTTGATCGACACAATCTGGGTCATCTCGGACAGGTCGACCGAAACGCCGCCATGCACCGCCAGCGTGTTGCCCTCGATCGAGGTCCCCGCACCGAACGGCACGATCGGCACCTTGGCCGCGGCGCACAGCCTGACGAGATCCACCACCTCCTCGGTCGACCGCGCGAAGACGACCGCGTCGGGAAGCATCGGGACGAAATGCGCCTCGCTGCTACCGTGGTGGAGGCGCATCGCGTCGCTCATGTGCAGCGCAGTGCCGAAACGCTGCTGGAGCGCTGTGACGAACGCCGGATCGAGCGGCGCCCTTTCGATCTGTTCGACGTGCATGGTCATCCTAGAACCGGAAGCTCGCCCGCACGCCGTATCGGCGGCGGTCGCCCTGGATGGCGAGGTTCGACGCCAGCGGCGCAAGCCCGGCCCGCACCAACGCCGATTTGTCGATATAGCTTTCGATGAATTTGGTATTGAACAGGTTGGTACCGAACGCAGTCACCGTCAGGCCGCTGGAGAAGCGGAAGCCGAGCGAGGCGTTAGTGATAGCATAGGCCGATAGCCTGGGCGCGACATCGGGGTCGAGCGACGACCCGATCCGGCTGCCCTTCCCGAAGATCCCCGCGTCCAGCAACACCGCGTTATCGCCGACCGGGACGGTGTAGGTGGTGTTGAAGTTGAAGTTGTAGTCGGGCGTGAAGATCACACGGTCGCTCGATACATGGACGCCGGTGGTCGCGAAATACTGGCTGTCGTCGGTGATGCGGGCATGGAGATAGGAGGCGCCAGCGTCGATCCGCCAATGATCGGTAAGGCGGAGGTGCGCTTCCAGTTCGGCGCCGTAACTCTTGACGGTGCCGGTGTTCAGGTTGATCGCGACGAACCCGCCCGTGGCACTCGGCGCCAGCGAGTTCTGTCCGATAAAGTCCTTGTAGTCGTTGTAGAATATGTCCGCGTTGATCGTCAGGCGGCGGTCGAATGCATCGAACTTCGTGCCCAGCTCATAGGTCCAGACATTGTCGCCCTTGTACGTCGCGTCCTGCGGCCGCGTACCCGGACCGTTCTGGCCACCGCCGCGGATCCCCTTGGCGACCGAGGCGTAGCTCATCACCGCTGGCGTCCAATGCTGGGTCAGCGTGACGCGGGGTTGGAACTGGTCCTTCTTATAGACCGGCGCGGTATAGGGCGTCACGCCGTTGACCTGGCTCGCGACCAGCTTCTGATGATCGTAGCGCCCACCGACCGCGAGATCGAGCGTGCCCACTTTCAGGAAAGCGGTCGCGAAGATCGCGCGCGTGTCGTTGCGGACATAGGTCGACGAGGGCGTGGTCGAGGCGGGCAGCGGGAAGGTCGGGCCCAGCAGCGCGCGGAAGTCGATCGTCGTCAGCTGATCACTCACCTGCGTGTAGCGATTGCCGTACAGCCCGATGAGCGTCGAAAACGCATCGCTCCACTGCGTATCGAAGCGCAATTCGGCCGTCTTGGTCTTCAAGGTCGAACCACCGCGGGTACGGAGCAGGTCGACCGCACCGAAATCGCCGTCATTGACCCCGGAGAGATTCTTCTGGTTGTACGCCCCGATTGCGGTGATCTTGGTCTTGAGCGATGCGACGTCGAACTCGCCCTTCAGGTTCGCGCCGTAATAATCGATCACCGCCCGGTTCAGCACGTTGGTCGCGCCATCGAGCCGGTAATCGGTCGGCCCGGCGACATGGATGTACGACGTGCTGCCGCCTGCGGCCCGGTCGTAATTGCCGTTGACGGTGAACACCGCCCAGTCGGCGGGCGTGAAGCGGAGCGTTCCACCGACGCTCTGCTGCTTCAGCGGGTTCATGTCCCCGATCGTCAGCGTGTTGCGCATGAAGCCGTCCTGCTCGTGATAGGACGCGCCGATCCGGAACTGGAGCAGGTCGCGGACGATCGGCCCGCTGACCGACCCCGAGACCGAGGCGTAGTTGTCGGTACCGGCGATAGCGGCGTCGAACCGCCCCTCCCACTCGTTACCCGGCTGGCGCGTGATGACGTTGATCGCGCCGCCCAGCGTGTTGTTACCGAACAGCGTTCCCTGCGGCCCGCGCAACACCTCGATCCGCGCGACGTCAACGATCGGAGAGTTCAGATATGATGTGTTCGGCTGATAGACGCCGTCAATGAAAATGCCGACGCCGGGCTGCACCGTGTCGATCAGCGTCGTACCGATACCGCGGATCGACACGAATGCGCGGCCGACGCTGTCGGAATTGATGTTGAGGCCCGGCGTGTAGGACGCGATGTCCTTCACCGTATTGACCTGCAACTCCTTCAGTCGGTCGCCGGAGATTGCCGTCACCGCGATCGGCACATCCTTCAACGATTCCTGGCGCTGACGTGCGGTGACGATGATGTCGTCAGAGCGTGCGGGAGGTGTCGCCTTTGCCTGATCGGCGGCGTCTTGCGCGGATACCGGCGTGGTGACGAACGCGGCGACGGCGCATCCTCCGGCGAGCAATGTCTTGAAGCGCATTGGATCCTCATCCCCTCAGAGCGCCGATCCATCGCCGGCTACTTCTAGGTTCCAAGCTATCTGATAGCTAACCTGTCTGAAAGGTTATCGAGTGTGCCGCCCGGCTCGCGGGCTTCGCCGATCGGTACGCTACCAGCAGCTATAGCCGCCATCGGCGAGCACGATGCTGCCGGTCATCAGACTGGCCGCGTCCGAGGCGAGAAAGGCGACGATCGCCGCGACTTCTTCAGGTTCCCCCAGGCGCCCCTGCGGCGTACCGTCGATCCAACGCTTGTACATCTCCCCCTCACGGTCCGCGAAGCTGTTGAGGACGGTGTTGATATAGGTCGGCGCGACGGCGTTTACGCGCACACCGCGCGGCGCCCATTCGGCCGCGAGGCTCTTGGTGAGCTGATGCACCGCGGCTTTGGATGCGTTGTAATAGCTTTGCGGTTGCGGCCGGTTGACGATGAAGCCGCTCATCGAACCGACATTAACGATCGCTCCCTTCCCTGCCGCCAGCATGTGCCGTCCAAAGGCGCGTGCACACCAGAAGGTGCCGTTGAGATTGACGTCGAGCACGTTCAGCCAATGCTCGTCGGCGACGTCCTCAGCGGCGGTCTCGCTCCGCGCGATGCCGGCATTGTTGACGAGAATGTCGATCGCCCCGAGCTGATCGGCCAGGGCGGTGACCTGTGCAGCGTTCGTCACGTCCATCACATGGCCGTCGACCGCATGGCCCTTGTCCGCAAGCGCAGCTCGCCCCGCCGCGATCGCCGTCGCGTCGCGGTCGGCTAACGTCACGTGTGCGCCCATTTCGGCTAACGCCTCGGCACAGGCGAGACCGATCCCCGCCGCGCCACCCGTCACGACGGCACGACGGCCAGTGAGTTTAAGTCGTTCGAGATACATGACCGGTCCTTCACGGCAGATAGGGTGCGGCGGGCATGACGGGCTCATGCCGCGCCTCCTGCCGGACCAGGGAATAGACCTGTCGAGTCTCGGTATCGAATTCGGCCCAAGGCAGGCTACCGTCCGTTGCGAAGCGGATCCACAGCGCATGCATCCGGTTGGCGAGGTCTTGCGGCGGGTTGGGTCCGCACAAGCCCTGCTCGCCGGTTGCGGTCGCCAGCGTATCGAACACGAACGGCAACTCCATCCCGTGCGACGCACCGAGTTGGCCGCCGAACATCGGCGAACGCCAGTCGAACTCGTACATGTGCGTGCGCCCTTGGTGCGCCTCAGCAAACCTGCGTGCGGGCCAGCGAAAGACGAGGTCGTTCATCGCGTCGGTCAGCGCCTGGCCGGGCTTCCTGCCCTTCGTCCCGATACCATATGCCTTCAATAGCTTGCGGGCATGCGGTTGCGACTTGTGGAGGACATAGGTAGCCAGCAACCGCCCGATCTTGTCCCGCACGCCGGTCGGAACGAGGTACAGGTTCATCTCTTCCGCGTTGGTGCCGATCAGCAGGTCGACTTGCGCGCCCGCACCGTTCGCTAGCGCATCGAGCGGACGCTGCGGCAGCACGTCGTCGCCGTGGACGGGCACGAAGCGGCTGATCCCGAACACCGGTTCGTGCCCGCCTTCGTCGCGCAGATCGATCCGTGCGGTCGGCGCTGATACCGCCTCTACCGCGTCGATCAGCGCATCGTACGGTACGCTGCCAAAACCACTGACGTCGGGAGTGATTTTCAGGACCTTCGCCAGCTTCTTCACCAGACGCTGCATCACCGGCACCGAACGCGTCATCCCGCCATGCCCGCTCTGAACGATCGCGCGCCGGAACAATCCCCTTGAGAGCGGGGATGCCATCAGGTCGGCGATCGCCATCGCGCCGGCGGATTCGCCGAACACCGTGACGTTGCCCGGATCGCCGCCGAACTCGGTTATGCCGTCCCGTACCCACGTCAACGCCGCGATCATGTCGCGGAGGCCGAGGTTGGTCGGCACGCCCGGGATCGGCAGGAAGCCGTCCACCCCCATCCGATAGTTGATCGCGACGCAGATCACGCCGTCGCGCGCGAAGGTGCCGCCGTCCTGCACGGGTGCATCCTTGCTGCCGATCACGAAGCCGCCGCCGTGGATGAACACCATCACCGGCAAGCCGGTCCGGTCGTCATCGGGACGCCAGATATTCGCCGTCAGATATTCATCGCCCGGCACCCAGCCTTTGCCGATCAGCGGTACAATATCGAGGCCGGGAAATGCCTTGGTCCGCTGCGGCGCGTTAGGTCCGGCCACCGTCGCGTCGCGCACCCCGGACCACGGCGTGACCGGTTGTGGCGGCGCGAACCGGTTCGCACCCACCGGCGCCGCGGCGTAAGGCACGCCGAGGAACCGCAGCACACCGCCCGTGGCCCCTCCCTGCACGATACCGTCGGCGGTCGAGACCATAGGTTCGCTCACGATATTCTCTCCTTCCGATCCGCAGCAGCGATCAAAGGGCAAAGGTAGCAGCCGCGAGGCGCCAGTCTCGAACTCAGGCTATGCCAATCGTCGTTTTGATCGTGCCGTACGGCGGGCCAGCACCCACCCGCGTTACCAGGCTCCAATTCCTGTCGCGCCCTGCCGGTATTCGGCGATGCGCCGTCGGGTCGCCGGGGACGTAGTCTCAGGAAGGTCGTCCACCGGGAACCAGTCAGCCTGTTCGATCTCTTGCAGATCAGCACGCCCCAGGGTTCCGCTTGCTGCCGTTCGCACGATAAAGATCACGATATGGTCGTCCTTGCTCTCTCGGCGACTGTGATAGACGCCCAGCACCCGCTCGATCACCGGGGCGGCAATCGCCACTTCCTCGGCAAGCTCCCGCACAAGCGCGGCGGCGATACTTTCGCCCTTCTTCACGCCGCCGCCCGGAAGATACCATTGATCGACATAGGTATGTCGCACCAACGCGACCCTCTCGTCCGGATCCAGCAATACAGCGCGGACACCGATCGTGCGCGGCTTGCTGATCCGCCATACCAGCCTTGCTACCCTGCCGACCATCCGATGATGTATCCCCACGCGCTCGTTTCCCTGCCTGTAGTCGACGCTTGGCAGTGATACCCTAGAACAGGGCCGTACGCTCCAAATGCCTTCGGTGCGCATAGTCATGCAGCGGCGTTGCACAGTAATTGGTTTCGTCGCCTGCCCCGAATGCGCGCAGACTACGACAGCTCTCCTGATATCCGGATCACGGGGGCGACGCGTCGGGATCACGTCTGCTCGCCGTGCTTGCCATCCCGGACATCGGGGAGGGGTCAAGACGTGGGAGAGTGATGGTGAATCAGGGTGCGCTGCTGTTTGCGATCAAGACGCGGGCACGACCATGAGGCAGCTTCACCGGGCGACCAATGTTGCTGACCTGCGCCTCATGGCACGCAAACGGCTACCGCGACCGATCTTCGACTATATTGACGGTGGCGCCGACGACGAAGTGTCGCTGCGCCGAAACGTCACCGCATTTTCAAACTACGAGCTGGTGCCGGACATACTGAACGACGTCTCTGTAATCCGGACCGGCACGACGCTGTTCGGACAACCATCGCGCTGGCCATTGATGCTGGCGCCGACGGGGCTCACCCGGATGTTCCACGGCCATGCCGAACTGGCCGTCGCTCGCGCCGCTGCGCGTTACGGAATACTGTACAGTCTGTCGACGATGGGAACGACGCGGCTGGAAGACCTTGCCCAGGCATTCGCCGGACCGAAGGTTTTCCAGATCTATATTTTCAAGGACCGCGGTCTGACCGCAGAGTTCGTCGCGCGTTGCCGGGATGGAGGCTTTCATGGGCTGGCGCTGACCGTCGACACGCCGGTCGCCGGCAACCGCGAGCGAGACAGGCGCAGCGGACTGTCCCTGCCGCCCAAACTGACGCTGAAGTCGCTACTGAGTTTCGCGCGTCATCCGTCATGGTCGCTCCCCGCGCTGACAGGGTCAAAATTCGATCTCGCGAACGTGAGCCACAGGATCGACGCGCTCGCGTCGGGGCCGATGAGCCTATTCGACTATATCGGCGGCCAGTTCGATCGGTCGGTCGGTTGGCGCGACGTCGAATGGCTCGCACGCGAGTGGAACGGGCCGCTCGCGATCAAGGGCGTGATGACTCCCGAGGACGCGCGGCGTTCGATCGCGTCGGGCGCGACCGGCGTGATGGTATCGAACCACGGCGGACGCCAGCTCGATGGAGCGCCCGCCCCGATCGACCAGATCGCAGCGGTACGCGACGCGGTTGGCGGTGGGCCGGACGTCATCTGCGACGGCGGCATCCGACGCGGCTCGGACGTGGCGAAGGCGTTGGCGCTCGGGGCAACCGCCTGTTCGATCGGGCGCCCCTATCTGTACGGCCTCGCAGCCGGCGGAGAAGCAGGCGTCGATCGCGCTCTGACGTTGTTGACAGAAGAGTTCGAGCGCACGTTGACGCTCGCCGGCGTGAACGATGCAGAAGCCCTGTCACGTGGCCATGTTCGGACTCGGGAAAACCGGCGTGATGTGGCGTAGCTCTCGACTTGATTGAGATCGCCATGTTCGCTTGCGCTACTGGGCAGGCTCAACGATGCGTGTGTATCCGACGCCTGCCGCCTTGGCCGGATCTGATCTGTTTCTGCATAACTATACTCAAGAGACCAGCCCTACGCCTTGATTTAACCAACCAAAGTTGGGGCTCTTGCCCCAGTTTTCTTCCAAATCAGATTCGCCCCCAAGACCGGCCGTTCCGACGGCTTTCAGCGTCTCGCAACTCCGGACGCTCGTTCATATCCGTCACACGACTACGCGATAATCTCGGCTTTAGGTCTTTGCCGCCGTTCCTCCTCGGCTGGCGGGAGGATTGACAAGGTGAATGTCGATCGATCCTAGGTGCCGATAGACGATCCGGGGGACCATCCATGAAGACGATTTTTGCGACCTGCACCGCCACGCTGGCGTTGCTCGCCGGCCCCGCGATTGCACAGACCAAGGCGCCAGCGGCGACCCGGTACGAGATCGCTTTCCCCAACGCGGTCCATCATGAGGCACAGGTGACCGTCACCTGGCGCGACCTCGGACCGGCCCCCTTGCGCGTCCAGATGTCGCGCTCCTCGCCCGGCCGCTACGCGATCCACGAATTCGCCAAGAACGTCTATTCGCTCGCCGCCAAGGATGGCCGCGGTCGCGCGCTCGCGATGACGCGGACCGACCCCTATGGCTGGACGATTTCCGGGCACGACGGGACGGTAAGCGTCACCTACACGCTGTTCGGCGATCACGGAGACGGCACATATGCGCAGATCGACGCAACCCACGCGCATCTCAATATGCCCGCGACCTTTTTGTGGGCGGTCGGGCAGGCTGCGCGCCCGATCAGCGTCCGGTTCGTGCCCTTCGACGCCAAGTGGAAGGTCGCGACCCAGCTCCAGCCGACCGGCGACCCCTACACCTTCGCCGCGCCCAACTTCCAATATTTCATGGACAGCCCCACCGAGCTGTCCAATTTCGATCTGCGCGAATGGCAGGTCGAAGAGGGACCGACGCGCGCCACTATCCGGCTCGCGGTCCATCACGACGGCTCGCCCGCCGACCTCGATCGCTTCGCTGCCAGCGCCAAAAAGGTCGTCGCGCAGCACATAGCGATGTGGGGCGAACACCCCGCCTACGACTTCGGCACCTACACCTTCATCGCCGACTATGTGCCGCAGATCAGCGGCGACGGCATGGAGCATCGCAACTCGACGATCATATCGCAGCCGCGTTCGTTCACCGCGGCGAATTTTGCGCAGATCGACACACTCAGCCATGAATTCTTCCACAGCTGGAACGTCGAGCGCATCCGCCCTGCCGAGCTCGAACCGTTCGACTTCACCCGCGCCAACCCGACCCCGTCGCTCTGGCTTGCGGAAGGGTTCACCCAATATTACGGGCCGCTGATGATCCGCCGAGCGGGGGAATCCGCGACCGACGCGTATCTGCGCGGGGTCGGCTCTACCGTCAACGCGCTAACCACTGGCACCGCACGCCGTTACGGCGGTCCGCAGGGAATGAGCCTGCGGGCGCCGTTCGTCGATGCGGCAAAGTCGATCGACGCGACGAACCCCAACATGTTCGTGTCCTACTACACCTATGGCGCCGGCCTCGCGCTCGCCCTCGACCTGACATTGCGCCAGCGTTACCCGGGCATCACGCTCGACACGTTTATGCGCCACCTATGGCAGACCTTCGGCAAGCCCGAGCGCCCCTATACCCGCGCCGACCTGTCCCGCGCGCTGGGCGAGGTGACGAAGGATCCCGCCTTCGCGGACGCCTTCTTCAGGACCTCGGTCGATGCCGAGGCGCTCCCCGACTATGCTCCCCTGCTCGACCAGGCGGGTCTGAAGCTCCGTCCCGCCAACCCGACCGCCGCGTGGCTCGGCAACGTCCGCCTCAAGACTACCGGCACCGACGTCCGCATCGACGGCGCGCCCGCCCCCGATACTCCGCTCTACCGCGCCGGCCTCGACAACGGCGACCAGATCGTCAGCCTAGGCGGGACGGTGATCACCAGCGATGCTGACGCGGCTGCGGCGCTTGGCCGTTACAAACCCGGCCAGACCGCCGACATCACCTACCGCCAACGCGGCCTCGACCGCCGCGCCACGCTGACCTTCCTCGCCGACCCCACTGTCGAGGTGGTCCGCTACGAAACCGCAGGGGTTAAACCAACCGCCCAACAACTCGCGTTTCGCGCCGCGTGGCTCGGGCCGGATGCAGTGGCCAACTAGGCAGGGTCGACACTCAGGGTTTCAAATACGCTTAAGGCTGGCCCATGGATGTCCATGGGGATCGGCAGCGCATGACGACGGAGGAGAAAACTGTTGGGCTACTTAGAGACCGCGAAGACCCAGTTGCGGACGTTCGCGGGCTCGTTTCGGCTTCTCAACTTCGGCCGCTCGTTCATGTCGCAAAAGCGCCGATCCGAGCGGTTTGGTTTGGGACATTCCCGCCGATTGCAGTGATAACCCGAACGACAGCTCTATGCAGAAGCCGACGTTCAGGCTCAGTCTTCCTTGGAAACGATGCCGCTGATCAAATCATCAAGGCGGTTCAGCCGCTCGTTCCATTCCTGACGGTGATAGTCGATCCAATCCTGCAACGGCGCGAGCCCGGCAGGATCGAATTGACAGGTGCGCACCCGTCCAAGCTTGGTCGAGCTGGCGAGCTTGGCTTCCTCAAGCACGGCAAGGTGCTGGCCTATCGCTGTCTTGCTGATCGCCAGTACCGCAGCAAGTTCCGAAACGCTCGCGGGCTGCTCCGCAAGATGACTCACCATGCGACGGCGATTGGCGTCACCGAGCGCATGAAACAGAAGGTCGACCCTCGACGAGCGGACAGACTCTACGGCAGGCTGCATCATGCGGGCTGCAGTTCCGAAGCCATCGTGTCGAGCAGGAAGTCCCACCCCATCCGGCGCATTGCCGGGCCGTCGGCGCCTTCGAAATAGACCGCCTGGTGCGTCAGCAAGACCTCGCTCTTGTCGTCGAGCGGCGCAATTTCCACGGTGACCACGGCAGCAGATACGCGGGCCTGATCGACGTCGAGCGTTTGGAAGAACACGATCCGAGCGTTATCGACGATCTCAGCATAGGTTGAGGTCCAGCACAGCTCCCTTCCCGCGATAGGAGTGCCTGGCAGCATCCTGGCGGTGAGCTTCTCCTCACCGCCCGGACGAAAGTCGAAGCTGTAGGACAGTGGCTCGTGTCCGGGACTGGCGGCGTACCACCTGCTCTTGCGGTCCTGAAAAGCGAAAGCGCCAAAAATCGCGGGCGGAGCGGCATCGCAGGTTTTGCGGATTTCGAAGGTATCGTGTGTGATGGTCATCGACTCGCCCCCCAGTGAAGCTTTGACTTCACTAACTTTCAGGAGCCTTTTGGTCAAGTCTGCACTTCACTATTGCGCTCGCGTTTGTTGGATCGGCGATGGCCACGGGAGTACCGAGGCGTCACCGGCACTTATTGATCGCGTTTTTGCCGACAACGCGAACGCCGTTCGTTGAAAATGGCAGATGGTGCCAAATGGCGCGCACTTAGGGCGCCTTGCTGTCAGACGGATACCCGCCGACCCATTTGCAGATTCCGGCAGAAGCTGCCGTCGAACGCCCGACTTGCTAACGGTGCATTTTCGTCGAGCGCTGCCTTGCCTATCCCCCCTTCCCGCAAGACCTATAAGTCGCCATTCGCCCCACCCTTCCCGCTCCCCGACTTCGGACGCTCGTTCATCGTCGCGAATGATCAACTTCCCACCCCATACATCCTCGGACGAACGTCGCGACCTGGTCGAAAGCGGACGTTAGGAAGGCTGTTCTAAGCGTTTTTGAACAATGCCGCGAAGAAGGCTGCACATAAAGTCAGAGCCGCAAAGGAAAGAAATTCTACCAACCCGCTTTTTGTGCTCCGTGATCGGTGATGAAGAAGGGCTACTGGAAACCAAGCCAGAGAAATAATAACCGCAACAATGAACCATCCAGATCTGAAATTATTAGTGGCTATACCGGCCGTATGCGGCAGAAGTAAAAGCATATATAGAAAAGATACTGCGACAACGCTTAAGCGCGAGAGCCAGCCGAGTCTTTGTATCAGCACACGCCCCTCCTCTAGAAGCGCACTTTAGCGAAACGAGCGACGTCCGCAAATGGGCGTTCCGGACTGCCAGCCCTCCGCACGTCGGGGTGTCTACAAGCGGGAGTAAGTCCCGCGCCCCGACAGCCAAGGTATCACCTATGCGCTACCCCGGATCGTCGCTACCCCCGTACGCACGAGCAGCGAAATTCGAGGAGCGTGTGATGCGTCATCATACTTTATCGACGGTGATCGCAGTTGCCATGTTAAGTTCTACCTCAGGCTCCGCGAGCCCGGTGCAGGGTGTTGTTTCAGGCATCTATGAACTGGACACTGCGCGGAGTGACAATGCTTTCAAAGTAATCGACAGCGGCACCGCCACCATTTCCGACGACAAGCGCCCTCGCATTCGGATGAGGCTCCGCAAGTCCATCGCGGTAAATAGGATTAGAATTTCTACCGCAGGAGGTCGGGTCGGGCTCGCCTATGATGCCAAAACACCCATCGTAGTTTGGATAGGCGGAGATCCGGTCACCTGGAAACTCGTCCCAGAGCTTGTTTTCGATGTATCGGTAGAAGCTGACGGTGGAACCGTCGCTCTGAAATTTCGCGGCGACGACAGCGAGCGAACCTCAAAATATCATAGTGTCGGCCAGGATTTGGTAGAGAATACAACGATCACCAGTCCACTGCTTTCTACACCAATCGTCTATAAACAGGTCTTTAGGAATATCAGATGACAAGTTCCAAAACTAAACCTTCAGGTGATAAGCCGTTGAGCAGGCTTCATCCCGTAGATGCGGATGCCGTTCGAGATGGTCTGACTAACCTCTAATTTTCAGCGCGCTACGACTATGAACGGACGGCAGCAAATGGGTGGAACTGCCCGGCAGCGCGGGGCTGATAGGACCCACAAGCGGTCGTCCAAAGCGTTCGTTCCACCTCCCGACTCCCGACATTCGTTCATCTCGATCCGACGTGATCGGATCGCTCAATCGTCGAACCAGCCCGTATCGCCCCCGATCGGCATGCCCGGCGGGATCGTCGGCACCGCGCGACGCTTGTCCAGTTCGCGCGTCAGCCGGTCCTCGTCGGTCAGGAGCAGCGCGACGTGGCGGCTCCAGGCGCCATCCTCGTCGCTGCCGGCCTTGGCCAGTCGCGTCGCGATCCCACGCAGCCGATCGCCGAGCAGCGCCGCGACGTCGGGCGACGTCGCATCGTCGCGCGCCGTGGCGGCCAGCGTCATGATCGTCCGATAGGCCACCCGGCGACCAACCGCGTCACGCCGTGCCGCGACGGTGGCGGCGATCAGCCTGTCGAGCAGCGTGTCGACGCCGGGCATTCCCGGGTCGCGGCGATGCTGTTCGTACACCCGCGCAAGCCGCGCCGGCGCCAGCAGCGAATCCAGAGTCACCTGCGCGGCGACATCGGCCGCGACCAGCGGGTCGAACGCGGCGGCCCCCGCATTGCGGAACACCTCCTGATCGAACTGCACGTCGCTGCGTCCGTTCATCGGCGACGACAGGGGCATCACCAGCGTCGCGGGCACGGTCAGCGCATCCGTCGAAAGCGTCGCCAGCAAGGCGGCGATCGCCGCGTCCTGCGTGGCGGCGGCAACCGGCGCGGCGGCCGGATGATTGTCGCCTGCGACCGCATAGGCATAATCGATGCCGCCGACCAGCTTGCCCACCGCGTCGATATCATAGCGATGCAGCAGCCATACCGGCACGAACTTGCGCCGCAGATCGGACAGCGCCTCGCCACTGCGCAACACGCCGGGCCCGAACTGCGCGATCGCGATGCGGCGGACCGCCATCATGTGGTTGAGCGAGGCGACCGGATCGGGGCCGTCATCCCACATGCTGCCCCAGGGGCTCGGCGTATCCGACGCGCGGCCGTCGATGTCGGTGATGAAGCGGACGCCCTTCGCCTGGATCGCGAGCGCCTTGGCCCGCGCGGCCACGTCCGGATTGGTACCGGGTGCGGCATCGGCATAGAGCCAGTCGACGGTGAAGTCGTCCCACACCCCCCCGCCCTTCGCATAGGCGTCCGACAGGTCGATCCGGCCATCGGTCAGCTTGATGCGCGGTCCGGGATAATCCATCACCGTCGTCCGGTCCTGCGTGCTGCCCGCGAAATTGTGCATGAAGCCGATCGCATGTCCGACCTCATGCGCGCCGAGCTGGCGGATCCTGTCGAGCGACGCCCTCACCGGATCGTTGCCGCTGCCGCTGTTGGTCTGCGCGGCGCCGACCAGCCCCTCGAAAATCGCCATGTCCTGCCGCACGCGCAGCGCGCCGATCACGACATTGCCCTTGATGATCTCGCCGGTCCGCGGATCGACGATGCCGCCGCCATAGGACCAGCCCCGCGTCAGCCGGTTCGACCAGTTGACCATGCTGTACCGCACGTCGAGTGGATCGGCGCCGGCGGGCAGGATCTCCGCCCGGAACCCGTCGATCAGCCCGGCCTTGTCGAACGCCGTCGCCCAGTAGTTGACGCCTTCCAGCAACGCGGTGCGGATCGGTTCGGGCGCGGCGCGGTCGATATAGAAGATGATCGGCTTCTTGACGCGGGAGCGGGCGGCGGCCGGATCGACCTTTTCCAGCCGGAACCGGTTGGCGAACTGCTGGACGACATCCTCGCCCAGCGGCGTCCCATAGTCGTAATATTGATTGCCCCCCGCCGCCGACCGGATGTCGAACTTCCGCGAGACGAAGCCGGGCGCAGGCAGCCGGACGAAGCTGTGGTGGACGGTGAAACCGATCTGCCGCGGCTCGGCGGCGATCCGCTCGACCTCGCGGCCTGGCGTGTCGGTCTGATAGGTCTGCAGCGCGTCGATCTCGATATTGTCGGGGAATACCTTCACCGAGCCGGCATCCGCGACGCTGAGCGCATCGACCAGGCGGAACCCCTTGCCCGCCGCCGATCCGCCACCCGCGCCGGCCATCGCCCAGCTCGCGTTCAGCGACTCAGTGATGCCCAGCGTGTCGCGCGTCAGGAACGGGGCGATGTCGACCGTCACGCCGCCATCGGCTTCGGTCGCGACGATGTCGAGCATCGCCATGATGCTCGTCGGAAAGCTGGTGCGCCCGCCCGCCGCGACGCCGGTATCACCGGTTGCGCGGAACTGATGGTTTTCGAACGTCACCGCGACCTTCTTGCCGAT
The DNA here is from genome assembly GCF_014841795.1 of Sphingomonas sp. CFBP 13733. Classification (NCBI taxonomy): domain Bacteria; kingdom Pseudomonadati; phylum Pseudomonadota; class Alphaproteobacteria; order Sphingomonadales; family Sphingomonadaceae; genus Sphingomonas; species Sphingomonas sp. CFBP 13733. The sequence continues at coordinate 107,967 of NZ_JACYUP010000001.1, read as the reverse complement.
CCGCCGGAACGCGAGGATATGTTCGGGCCCCAGCATCCCGCGGTCGAGCCGCAGATTGGCCGAGCCGATACCCGTCCGGAGCGAGGTCGCGTAAAGGAACCGTCCCGACGCTCCGTCCGCATCGGCGGCGGGCAGCGTGACGAGGATACGCCCCTCGGCCGGCAACGCCCTGACCGGCAGCAGCGCCGCCTGCGTCGCCGCCCGCGCGACCTGCTGCGCCGCGACGGGTCCACCCCCGCTCGCTGCGGCCACCAGCCCGACCGTTGTACCCCAGATGATCCCGCGCATCGCCTCGTCCCCCAATTGCTGCCGTGCAGCAAACTAGCATGATCCAGGTTGCGGTATCCGGCGATATTGCGCAGTTTCGAAGCCTGGGTGACGAAATTCGGCAATAATCGGGGTGAATGATGCACGAAACCGAAAACAATCTTGTCGATCCTACCGATTACCGGCTTCTGCGCGAATTGATCCGCGACGGCCGCGCATCCGACGTCATGCTCGGCGAGCGCATCCATCTCTCGAGCACCGCGACCGCGCGGCGTCGCAAGATCCTGGAGGAAAACGGCGTCGTCGCGGGCTACACCGCCAAGCTCGACATGGCGAAGCTGGGGTTCAGCATTACCGCGATGGTCTCGATCGAGCTCAGTTCGCAGGCCGAACATGTGCTGAACGAATTCGAATCCGCGGTGATCCTCTGTCCGTCCATGTCGTTCTGCAGCTTCGTGTCGGGCGAAGTCGACTTCATCATGATCGTCCATGTCCGGTCGTTCGAGGACTACGACCGTGTCTATCGCCGCGAACTGTCGATGCTGCCGCATGTCGCCCGGATCCGCAGCAGCTTCCTGATGCGCGAGGTCGCGCAGCGCTCGGTCGCGCCGGCGGCGGTCAACGATCAAAGGTGACGTTCAGCGCGCCGATATCACAACTTAATAATATCCAGCACGCCGCAAAACATCAATGATTACTCAGAACGTCGCCGATTCCGCAAAGGTAACATAGATTTCATCTCCAGATTGCGAGGAAGCGGCAGGCGGCATCTGATAGTCTCCGGGTCGGAACAGGACCGGAATACCCGGCCATCGAGTCCAACAGGCAGGAACCAGCGAAAACAATAAACGAGGGGATATCTGGACGGCACCCGATCACCTGAAGGGGGCTCTCCATGACTGTTCTGTATGGCGCCGACGTTGGCGCCTTCTCGATGCGCGCCCGGCCAACTGCCCGCTTGAAATCCGCCAGCCTCGTCAGCGTGGGCGTGCTGGCGCTGTGCCTCGCCACGCAGACGGCTTCAGCCCGGACGGTCGCGGGCCCGCCCGATACGACGCTCCAGACCGAACGTGGCCCGGCCAAATCCGCCCCGACGGATCAGGAGACGACGAACGTCCCGGGCGGCAAGCCCGAACTCGCGACCGATCCCGTCACCGGCGACGTCGTACCCGGGGACGACACGATCGTCGTCACGGGATCGCGGATCGAACGCGACGGCTACAGCGCCCCCACCCCCGTCAGCGTCATCACGGCCAAGGAACTCAAGGCGGAAGCGCCCGCCAATATCTCCGATTTCGTCAACACGCTGCCCGCGGTGCGCGGCAGCGGCACCTCGGCGAGCAGCAACGGCGCTCTCAGCAACGGTGCCGCCGGCATCAACTCGGTCAATCTGCGCAACCTCGGCGCGAATCGCACGCTGGTGCTCTTCGACGGCCAGCGGTCGGTCGCCTCGACCACCACCGGTCAGGTCGACGTCAACACCTTCCCCCAGGCGCTGATCGAGCGGGTCGAGGTCGTGACCGGCGGCGCCTCGTCCGCCTATGGCTCGGACGCGGTGTCGGGTGTCATCAACTTCATCCTCGACCGCGACTATACCGGTTTCAAGATGGAGTATGAGCACGGCGTCACCACCTATGGCGACGCGCCGAACCACAAGGTGACGGCGACCGGCGGCAAGGCGTTCGCGGACGGGCGCGGCCATCTGATCGTGTCGGGCGAGCATTTCTCGCAAAAGGGCATCCAGACGATCGACCGCGACTGGAACGACAGCGGCTATTTCCTTGCCAACAACCCTGCCTATTCCGCGGCACGGTGCACCGATGCCGCATCGCTGAACACGCCCTGCGTCAATGAATTCCTGATCGCATCGGGGATCGGCACGGGCCAGTTCACGCCGGGCGGGCTCGTCAGCACCGGCCCGTTGCGCGGCACCTATTTCGGCTCGGTCGATCCCGCGACCGGCAAGGCGAGCGTCAATCAGCTGAACTTCGGCGCCACCAGCGGCCAGTGGATGGTCGGCGGCGACACCGACATCACCACCGCCGGGCATCGCAGCAGCGCGACGTTGCAGCCCGAGGAAAAGCGCAACAGCGTGTTCGGCCGGCTGAGCTACGAGGTCTCGCCGCTGGTCGAACTCTACGGCCAGTTCTCGTACAGCAACTATCGCGGCCAGAGCTATTATCAGCAGACGCCGACCACCGGCGTGACGATCCAGCGCGACAACGCCTATCTGCCCGATGCGACGCGCGCGGCGATGGCCGCGAACAACCTCAGCTCGATCCAGATCGGCACCAGCAACATCTTCCTTCCGCCGCAGGGCAGCGACAATGAGCGGCAGGTGTTCCGCTACGTCGCCGGCGCCGACGGGGCCTTCTCGACCGGCACGATCGACTGGAAATGGGGCGGCTATTACCAGCTGGGCAAGACGAAGACGAACGAACGGCTGACCAACGCCTGGAACGTCTCGCGGATGGCGGCGGCGACCGACGCGGTCGTCGCGGTAGCGGGCAACAGCGGCGGCTACGCTCCCGGCACAATCGTGTGCCGGATCAATGTCGATGCGAATGCGGGCAACAACGACCCGTCCTGCGCGCCGCTCAACCGGCTCGGCACCAACGGCGCCTCGCCCGAGGCGATCGCCTATGTCCTCTACAATGGCCGCCAGCCGCTGCGCAAACAGACGCTGAAGCAGGAAGTCGCAGCGATCAACTTTTCGACCAACAGCCTGGTCGATCTGTGGGCAGGCCCAATCTCGGTGGCGTTCGGCGCGGAGTCCCGCAAGGAATCGGTCACCGGATCGGTCGACCAACTCTATCAGCCGATCGTCGCCAACGGCGTCACCACCGGCACCTGGATCTACGGCAACTACCTGCCGACCAAGGGCCGGTACACCGTCAAGGAAGCCTATCTCGAATCGGTCGTCCCGATCTTCAAGGGCATGGATTTCAACGGCGCGTTCCGCTTCACCGATTATTCGACCTCGGGCACCGTCGAGACGTGGAAAACCGGCCTGACCTGGCAGGTCATCCCGGACATCAAGCTGCGCGGCACGATCTCGCGCGATATCCGTGCGCCCAATCTCAGCGAACTGTTCGCGCCCGGCACGGGTCGCACCAACACCGTCAACGTGCCGCAGGTCAGCGGCAGCATCGCGGCCAACCAGTTCAACGAATCCACCGTCGGCAATCCGGACCTGCGCCCCGAAATCGCCAAGACCTATGGCGCAGGCGTGGTGCTGACGCCGACCTTCCTGCCGGGCTTTGCCGCCTCGGTGGATTATTACGACATCAAGCTCGACGGGGCGATCGACTCGCTGCTGGCGCAGACGATCGTCGATCAATGCTATCAGCAGGCGATTGCCGATGCGTGTTCGTTCATCTCGACCACCGGCGGCCGCGGCGTCACGACCTTGGGCCTGCCGGTGACCAGCATCGAGGTGAAACCGACCAACTTCGTCAGCGTGAAGACGCGCGGCATCGATATCGAATCCAGCTATCGTCGGCAGGTCGGGCCCGGCACGATGACGCTGCGCGCACTGGCCAGCTATGCGTTCGAACTGACCAGCAACAACGGCGTCACCGCGACCACCGATCTGGCCGGCCAGAATACCGGTGGCCTGCCCGACTGGACCTATCGCTTCACCGCCGGCTACGATCTCGATTCCGGGTTCAGCGTCCAGGGCATCGCCCGCGGCGTCAGCGGCGGGGTCTACAACAACAACTACGTCGTCTGCTCCACCGACTGCCCGCTCTCGACCGCCGATTACCGCACGGTCAACATGAACCGGATCGACGGGCAGTTCTTCTACGACGTCAACGCGAGCTACGCGTTCGAGACCGGCGGCGCGAAGGCACAGGTCTTCCTGTCGATCCGCAACATTTTGAACAGCGATCCGGTGCTCGTCGCCAACGGGCCGACCGGCAACAACACCCCCGCTTATCCGCAGACCAACCGCGCGCTCTACGACGTGCTCGGCCGCGTGTTCCGGATGGGCGTGCGGATCGGCCTCTGAGGGCACGTGCCCTCTCCCACCCCTACGACATCACCGTTCAGGAGATAAAGACATGGCCGATACCCGCCCGATGATTACCGCGCTGATCGCCGCCGCCCTGTGCAGCACCGCCGCTGCCGCCGAACCCGCCCCGATCCAGGCCTCCACCGCCGCCGCAGGCATCGATCGCGACGCCTTGAAGAAACAGGCGGTCACCGATGTCGCGGCGCACGCCAAGCTGATCCAGCAGATGGTCGATTCCCTCTTCAGTTTCGCCGAACCGGGCTTTCAGGAATTCCAGACGATGGACTATCTGACCGGCATCCTGAAGAAGGAGGGCTTCACCATCACCCGCGGCGTCGCCGGCATCCCCACCGCCTGGACCGCGACCTGGGGCACCGGCGGACCGCTGGTCGCGCTCGGCAGCGACGTCGACGGATTGCTCGGCCTGTCGCAATATCCCGGCTCGCCGACGCTCAAGCCGATGATCGCGGGCGCACCGGGCCATGGCGAAGGGCATAATTCGGGCATGCCGATGATGATCGCCGCCGCGATCGCGGCAAAGGACGTGATGGTGAAGAACAGGATTCCCGGCCGGCTGATGCTGTGGCCCGGGGTCGCCGAGGAACTGCTCGCGACCAAGGCCTGGTATGTCCGCGAAGGCCTGTTCAAGGGCGTGGACATGTCGATCTTCGCGCATGTCAGCAGCGATTTCAGCACCGGCTGGGGCAATAGCGGTAACAACGCGCTGGTGTCCGCCGAATACACCTTCCACGGCAAGACCGCGCACGCGGCGGGGATGCCGTGGGAGGGGCGCAGCGCGCTCGACGGGGTCGAGGTGATGGACGTCGCCTGGAACATGCGACGCGAGCATTTGCCCGTCACGCAGCGTTCGCATTACGTCATCACCAATGGCGGCGGGCAGCCCAACATCGTCCCCGACCTCGCCAGCGTCTGGTATTATTTCCGCGACCTGGATTTCGGCAGCGTCCGCGATCTCTACACGACCGGCAACGAGATCGCCGATGCGGCCGCCAAGGCGACCGGCACCACCGTCGAACACAAGCTGCTCGGCTATGCCGCGCCCAATTACGGCAACAAGCCGCTGGCGGAGGCCGCCTATGCCAATATCAGCGCGGTCGGCATGCCGAGCTGGAGCGCCGACGACCAGGCCTTCGCCAGGACGGTGCAGCAGACCAACAAGCGAACCGTCAAGCCGCTGCCCACCACGGTGGCCGAACTGTCGACGCCGGCCAACCGCGAACGCTCGCTCGGCGGCGGATCGGACGATATCGGCGACATCATGTGGACCGTGCCGACGATCACGGTGCGCTATCCCTCCAACATCCCCAGCATGATCGGCCACAACGTGCTTTCGGCGATCGCGATGGCCACGCCGATCGCGCACAAGGGCGCGGTGGCGGGCGCGAAGGCGGTGTCGATGACCGTGCTCGACATCATGACGACGCCGCAGCTCGTGACCGACGCCAAGGCGTTCCAGCAGACCGTGCAGTTCAAGGACCAGAAATACGACCCCGTCGTCACCGCCAACGACCCGCCTGCCATCCACCTGAACACGGAGATCATGGAGCGGATGCGGCCGGCGATGAAGAAGTTCTACTACGACCCGGCCAAATACCCGACCTATCTCGATCAGCTCGGCATCAAGTATCCGGCGCTCGCGGCTCCGGTGCCGACGTCCGACTGACGACCGTCACCAGGCTCGGGGCGATGGTGACGGCGCAAGCTGCTCTGTCACCATCGTCTTTCCAATGAGCAGACACTGCCGGGCGATGTTGGCCGCCGCGTATTCTACCAGATCCTCGCCGCGACAAATGCATGCCTTGCCACGTCGATCGCACGCGTGGCCAAGTTGCCGACTACACAGCCCGAAAGGACCGAGAGCTGTCGACGGGAATCCTGCCGGACGCACGGGTCCAGACGCCCGCCAAGGGGAGATTTCGTCGTCTTACCTAGGGGGCCGTTCTCGGCGGCGGGCACCTTCTCGGGAGATCTTCCAGATGACCCATAACCGGTCATTCAAAACGCCCTTCCCGATTCCCAATTTTGGCCATTCGTTCATCGCCGCGCCAGAGCTCTGCGCCCCTATTTCATCGTGGCCGCGCCGTCGTCAAGGCGGGTTGACGAACCGCCAGCCGAGCGTCGTGTCCTTCAAATTTCAACTGTCAGAATCGAGCTCGGCAATGATCTTGCCCGCTTCGGCGAAGGCGGTATTTGCCGCGGGCACGCCCGCATAGATGGCCGATTGCATCAGCACTTCCTTGAGTTCCTCACGGGTGAAGCCGTCACGCATCAATCCGGTGCGAACGTGAAGCGCGAACTCCTCCCAACGACCGAGTGCTATGGTGATCGCGAGCACGATGAACCTACGGCTGCGGTCATCGAGACCCGGTCGGCCCCAAATTTCATTCCAGGCGATCCGGGTGATCATCGCCTGGAAATCGGCGGTGAAGTCAGTCCGCCCGGCCAGCGACGCGTCGACCCACGCATCGCCGAGTACCCGGCGCCGGTTGAGCAGCCCCGCCTCGAACAATGTGTTTGCGGCATCGTGGGTATCGGCCGATTTCAGGAAATCGCGAAGCGTTACTGCAAGCACCGCGGGTGTCTCAATTGGTGCGAGATGTGCGGCATCGAGATGCACCACCCGTGCGCCGGGAACCGCTGCCACGATGCGTTCGCCATGCCCCGCAAACGGCGTCGAGATATCGCGATCGCCCGCGACGACGAGCGTCGGCATATCGATCGCCGGCAACCGCTCGATCAGCGCCATATCACGGATCGCTGCACCGCAACCCGCATAGCCGGCATCGGCCATCGCGATCAGCCCCTGCCGCACGCTTTCGGCCGCGCCACCGTGCGTCGCCACGAAGCGCGGCGACAGGAACCGGCCCATGGCCATATCGGCGATAGCTGCCGTACCCTCTGCGCGTACGAGCTCGATCCGGTCACGCCATGCGCCAGCGTCCATCGTCGCCGACGTGCAGACGAGCGCGAGCGCGGTAATTCGCGTCGGGTACGCCAGTGCCAGTTCCATTGCGATCATTCCGCCGAGCGACACGCCGGCAACGGCTGCGGTCTGTACCCCCGCAGCGTCCATCACTGCGACGACATCGTCGGCCAGCATCGCGAGGCTATAGTCACCATCAGGTGCGTCTGATGCGCCGTGCCCGCGCGTGTCGATCCGCAGGAGCCGGAAGGCGGGCAGCAGATGCGGGACGCTGGTCTCCCACAACGCCATGTCCGTGCCGATCGAATTAAGCAGGACGAGCACGGGCAGGTCGGAGGCTCCGTCGAGCTTCCAGTAAAGGCGCACGTCGTCACGGATTGCGAATGGCATGAAGTTATCCTTCGTCTCTGGCGACAAGCGCGCGGACAATGGCCCCGCTTTCTCCGATATCGGTACCGATATCGGCATCACACAGGTTGCGCGCGATCGCGTCTTCGTCGATCTCCAAACCTTCGGCGACGCTAGCCATTGCATCGGCCGCGCCGGCCGCGAGCAGGAACAGGTCCGCGAGTACCGGTCCCTCCGCCTGCCAGCCGCCAAGCCCGCGCTCTTCCTCCTGCGGCAGTCCGACAAGCAGGGTCGCGGCCAAACCCGGCACACGGAGCGCTGCCGACAGCGCGATCTGGCAACCGGTCGGGTTGCGCTTGTGCGCCATGGCCGATGATCCACCGCGACCTGCAACGGCCGGTTCACGCGCCTCCCCAACAGTGTTTTGCGACAAGAGCGCTATGTCGCGCGCCATCTTGCCAATTGCGCCAGTCGCTATGGCCAGGCTCGTGCCGATGGCGGCAATGCCGATGCGGCGCGCATGCCATGGTTCGCTGACAGCCAGGCCGAGATCACCTGCCATGATCGATGCAATGGCCAGACCCGCGCCATCGAGCCCCGCCCGCGCACCCGCGGCGCCTCCAAGCTGAATTCGCGCATGGTCCTCGACGTCGCGCCGCAGCCGCTGAGCAGCATCGGCGACGCTGGCCGCCCAGTGCGCGATCCGCAGACCGAACGCGACGGGTAACGCATCCTGCAACAACGTGCGGCCGACTGCGGGTGTCTCAGCGTGACGCAGGGCCAAACGACCAAGCGCATCGACGATGCGGTCGAGGTCCAGGAGTACCAGGTCGGTCGCTCTCCGCGTCTGCATCATCAATACGGTATCGGCGACATCCTGGCTGGTCGCACCCTTATGGACCGCTTTCCTGGCATCACCATCCAATGCGGCACGTAAGCGCGTGACGAGGGGTATCGCCAACGTGCCAGCCAGCGCCGCTTCCTCGGCCAATTTCGCAGAATTGATCGGCACCGTCATGCAGGCGTCGACAATTGCCACCGCCAGCTCGTCCGAGATCACTCCTTCCGCCGCCTGCGCTTTCGCCAAAGCGCCTTCGAATGCGAGTGCGTGAGCGATGGTGGCGTCGTCGTCGAAGACGGCCAGCATCGCAGGGGTCGTTGCAGGCCGCATGCGGAGGCGATCAGTCATCCGCCATCATACCGCAAAGAAGACCGTTTCGGCATCGCCTTGCAACCGAATGTCGAACCACCAACGCCCGCCGTCTCGCCGGTTAGCCACCAGCGTATTGCGACGGTCTGCCGGAACCGCGGTGAGCACTGGATCCTTTTCATTGCCTTCGCCATCAGCGAAATACAGCCGCGTCGCGAGCCGTTTGATGATACCCCGCCCGAAGACAGACACAGCGAGATGGGGCGCCTGCAGCGTGTTGCCGGGTCCCGGCACGCGCCCCGGTCGAATGGTGCGAAACCGGTAGACCCCGTCCTGATCAACAGACGCGCGGCCGAAGCCAATGAAGTGGGGGTCGATCGGAACCGTCTCTCGACGATCATCGATGCTCATATAACGCCCCGCGGCATTGGCTTGCCAAATCTCGATCATCGCATCGAGGATCGGCACGCCCTTCGCGTCGAACACCTGCCCCGCGATCTCGATCACCTCCCCCTCGGGCGTGCCGGTCGGTGACGACAGGTTGAGCAAATAGTGCTCTTCGCCGAACAGGTCCGTACGGGCGCCCATGTCCGATTTGCCGACGAGATCGGCGCCGCCTTTCCATGGCAGGCCGTAATGGAAGAAGGGCCCGACGGTCTGCCACGGGGTCTGCCCGAAAATCGCCGGATCCTGGTTATCCATGCGCGGTGTGGCCTCTCGGTCCTCGATGGCGATCTCCAAGGCGATCCCCGGGGAGATCTCAATGGTCATGGTCGTCATCCTCGAACGGCGTCTCGTCACGCCCCTTCAGCACGATGTCGAACAGATAGCCAAGCGCCCAGGCGGGCTTCGTGCTCTTGATATCGAAGCGGCCAACCATCCGCTGCCGGGCGGGCATCGGTATGGCGTTGGCGATCGGATCGATCTCGACCAGCGGATCGTCCGGGAAATACATCTGCGTCACCAGCCGCGTCGCAAACGCAGGGCCCAGCAGCGACAGGTGAATGTGCGCCGGCCGCCACGCATTCTTGTGATTGCCCCAAGGATAGGCACCGGGCCGTATCGTGACATAGCTGTATCGCCCGTCGGCATCGGTGACGACCCGCCCGGCCCCGGTGAAGTTCGGGTCGAGCGATGCGTCCCAAGTGTCTGCGGAATGAATATAGCGGCCCGCCGCATTGGCCTGCCAGATCTCGATGACGGTGTTGGCAACCGGGCGTGCGCGATCGTCGAGCACGCGCCCGGAGACGATGATCCGCTGACCTTGCGGTACGCCCGGATGTTGCGCTGTAAGATCGATTCCCGAGGGCCCTACCATCAGGCGGTCCCACGCGCTGGGACCGGTCGTCTCTGTCAGCGTCGGTGGGATCGCGATCAGAGGCTGGCGCGGGCTGCGATCGACGCTCGAGCGATAGTCGGGATGCAGCGAGGGCGACAGCCCCGCCTCATCCGGCGAATAGGCGATCACGCCGCGCTCTCCTGCGCGAAGGCGGGCGCGTCGAATGCCGTACCCGTCTTCGTCCGCACCTCCTCCAGCGTCACGCCCGGCGCCAGTTCCACCAGCGTCAGGCCGCCCGCCTGCTTGTCGCAGGCGAGCACGCACAGGTCGGTAATGATCAGGTCGACCACCCCCTTGCCGGTGAGCGGCAGCGTACACGCCTCCAGGATCTTGGGTTCGCCCGCCTTGTTGGCGTGATCCATCACCACCACGACCTTACGGACACCGGCGACCAGGTCCATCGCGCCCCCCATCCCCTTCACCATCTTCCCGGGGATCGTCCAGTTTGCGATGTCGCCGTTGGCGGCGACCTCCATCGCACCAAGCACCGCCATGTCGATATGACCGCCGCGGATCATCGCAAAGCTGTCCGCGCTGGAGAAGAAGCTCGACGTCGGCAGCGCGGTGATCGTTTGCTTGCCCGCGTTGATCAGGTCGGGATCGGCCTCACCCTCGAAGGGGAATGGTCCCATGCCCAGCATGCCGTTTTCCGACTGCAGCGTGACGTTCACGCCGTCCGGAATATAGTTCGCGACCAGCGTCGGAATGCCGATGCCAAGATTGACGTAGAAGCCGTCCTGCAATTCCTGCGCCGCGCGCGCGGCCATCTGCTCCCTGGTCCAGCCTTTGGTTTGGTCGGCCATCATGTCGTCTCCCGGTGGCGCTCGGTAAGCTTCTCGATGCGCTTCTCGTTGATCGTGGACAGCACGATGCGGTCGACATAGATGCCGGGAACGTGGATGCAGTCGGGATCGAACGCGCCTGGCTCGACGATCTCCTCGACCTCTACCACCGTCACCTTGCCCGCGGTCGCCATGTTCGGGTTGAAGTTGCGCGCGGTCTTGCGGAACATCAGATTGCCGGCCGGGTCGGCACGCCACGCCTTGATGATCGACAGGTCTGCCTTTAGCCACGTCTCCCGCACATAGTCCTCGCCGTCGAAGGTCTCGACCGGCTTACCTTTCGCGACGACCGTGCCGACACCGGTCTTGGTGTAGAACGCCGGAATGCCCGCACCGCCCGCGCGGATACGCTCGGCAAGCGTCCCCTGCGGCGTCAGTTCGAGTTCCAGCTCACCGCTGAGATATTGCTGCTCGAACAGCTTGTTCTCACCGACATAGGACGAGATCATCTTTGCAATCTGGCGACTTTCCAGCAGCATCCACAGGCCGAACCCGTCCGCCCCCGCATTGTTGGAAATGACGGTCAGTCCCGTAACGCCTGCTGCGCGAATTTCGGGGATCAGGCTTTCGGGGTTGCCAGACAGCCCGAAGCCGCCCGACATGACGGTCATGCCGTCGAACAGCACGCCTTCGAGCGCGATCGCAGGGCTGTCGTAGATCTTGCTCTTCATGCTGCCCCCAGGGGAAGTCCGACATAATTCTCCGCGAGCGACCGCTGCGCCGCCTCGGAGCCGCGAATGTAATCGAGTTCGGCGATCTGGATCCGGCGATCGAATCCGTCCATCGCCGGAAACCGGTGCGTGACGGACGTAAACCACCACGAGAACCGCTCGGCCTTCCAGACCCGGGCTAGCGCGCGCGCCGAGTAGCCGTCGATGCCGGCGTCCGATCGATCCATGTATTTCTCGACCAGTGCCTCGGCGAGCATCGTCACGTCCGATACCGCCAGGTTCATGCCCTTCGCCCCGGTTGGCGGGACGATATGCGCTGCATCGCCTGCAAGGAACAATTTCCCCCACCGCATCGGCTCGCTGACGAACGATCGCAGAGGCGCGATAGCCTTCTCGAACGACGGCCCCCGCGTCACCTTCGCACCGACTTCAGGGCCGAGGCGCAAGCATAGTTCATCCCAGAACCGGTCGTCAGACCAGTTGGCGATGTCATCGTTGAGCGCGCACTGCACATAATAGCGGCTGCGCGTGGTCGAACGCATCGATGCGAGTGCGAAACCGCGTTCATGGTTCGCATAGATAAGTTCGTGATCGACCGGCGGCACGTCGGCGAGAATGCCAAGCCATCCAAAGGGATAGGCCCGCTCGAACGTCTTGATCACGTCCACCGGGATCGCGCCGCGACTTACGCCATGATAGCCGTCGCAGCCGACGATGTAATCGCAGTCGAGCCTCTGCTCTCGGCCATGCAGCGACCAGGTTACCGCGGGACGCGCGCCCTCCAGATCATGCAGTGCGACATCGCTCGCGTTCCAGACGATCGACAGGCCGCGTGATTCCGCCGCGTCAAACAGGTCGCGCATCACCTCTTGCTGGCCATAGACGGTGACTGTCGAACCACCGGTCAGCGCTGCCATGTCGATATGGAACATCCGGCCATCAAGCGACAAATTCGTGCCACCGTGAACGAGGCCTTCCCGGCCCAGCCTGTCGGCCAGTCCGAGCTGACGCATCAGATCCGTCGTGACCTGTTCGAGCACGCCTGCGCGGACACGCCCTTCGACATACGCGCGGTCCCGCCGTTCGACGACGACGGCGTCGATGCCATGCAAGCGGAGAAGATGCGCGAGAAACATGCCGGCGGGGCCGGCGCCGATGATGGCAATCTGGGTACGCATGCCTGTCGATCCTGTCGTCGGGCCCCGTCAGGCGGCCAGCGAGATGGTCTTCACGCACCGCGTCGTCGGTACGAACGGCAGGTACGAGATCCGCATCCGTTCCGCGAGTTCCAGCCGATGCTCGCCTGCCGACAGTCCACCGTCCTTCAGCACTGTCACCGTGGCGACCTCGCCGAAATTCCAGCGGTCGCCATGCTCGTTCTCCATCTCGTCGAGCGTCCAGGTGCGGCCGCGGAGCGTCAACCGCACCGCTTCCCGCGGTATCGCTTCGCCGTCCAGCGTCACTGCGACGTCTTCGACCATCGAGAGGCCCAGGCCCCGGTAATAGGGCAGTCTTGCGCCGAACGAGAAGCCGATAGCCGCGCCGTTTTCCGCGACGTTTGCGACGGTGTCTTCGCAGATCATGTGTTGATCGAACATCGTATCTACCTTCAGGCTGCGCGTGCGGAGGAATTGGTCGTGGCGACGGGCTCGTCGATCAACCGGGCAAGCATCGCCTGCTGGCGGCGGACCTGCTCGACGGACTCGACCGGATGAGCGTCTTCGATCCAGCGATTGCCTTCGTATTCGGAGCAGATGTAGCCGGAGTATCCGCCTTGCTTGAGAACCTGGACGATCTCGTCATAGGGGATCGACGGTTCCACAAGGTCCTCGGTCATCTCGTAGAACTTGCCGTGGACGTTGTGGATGCGTCCCATGAAATCGAGCATGCGCTTGGGTTCGTAGGCTGCATTGTGACGCAGCGTCTCGGCCATCGCCATCGCGGCCCCCTCGCCACCCATCTCGCGCACGTTCATCACGATGTATTCGCTGAGCGTACGGTCCTCATATGCCTTCTCGATGTAATCGGCGATGTGACGCGGCGCGCCGTTACGGATGAAGCGCTCCTTCCAGACGGGCGGGAAGCGATGCAGGAACATGCCCATGTCGGGCAGGAAACCCAGCGCGCTGCTGCCCGATTTCTCGTACGCCTCGGCATGCCGGACGATCCAGGGATGATCGAAGTGCAGAGGCGCGTGCACCTCGAGGAGGATCTTGATGCCCTTCTCCTCGGCATGAGGCGCACTGGCAACAAGCACCTCAGGCGACACCGAGACCAGCGACCTGACGAAGCGCATACCGAGCGCCGCGGCGAAATCGATATCACGCTTCATGCTGGCGACCTGCTCGTCAAGCGCCATGACGCGGCCCTTGTAGCGCTTGTAGTCGAGCATCGCATCATGCGCGACGGGCACTGTCCCGTACTTCGTCATCAGGGCATGCCAGTCGGTGATCTTGTTCTCCGGAACGGGCTGTTCGGGCCACCCCCAGAATGTCTGTTCGCCGATGACCTCGATTCCGGTCGCGCCCATTTCCGCGCAGGTCCGGATACAGTCCTCTAAGGTCATCTTGCCGAGGAACGTCTCGTTCTGGAAGCTGTAGAGGCTGACGCCTCGCTTTATAGTTCCGGTCATGCTGGATCTCGTTTCAGTCTAAAGGGTCAGGCCGTGGCGGCGGTAAGGGCTGATGGCGTGCGACGGCTGGCGACGAAGGCGATCAGCGCAACGACGATGCCGAGAACCCCCATCGCGAGGAAAGCCGATTGCATCGTGCCGAAGGCGTCGTTGAGCTTGTGAACGAACCAGGGACTGGAGAACTGGCCGAAGAAGAAGCAGGCGGTCCAGATACCCATCCCGCGGCCGCGATGTTCGAAGGTGAGCTTCGAGCTGGCCCAGGCGATCAGAACCGGGACCGCCATGCCGACGCCGGTCTGCTGGATCACCAACCCGGCAATCATCCAGCGATAGTCGACCGCCAAGCCGATACCCGCCAGTCCTACGCCGACCAGCAGGAACAGCGTACCGATCTGCACCGCATTGGAGCGGCCGCTCATCAGTCTGAAGATGACCGAGCCGAGCACGACGAAGAGGCTGGGGATCGCGGTCAACTGACCAAGCCGGGCGCCGTCCTGTACACCCACTTCGCGGAATGCGAGGCCGCCGTTGATGATGAAGACGTAGTAGAGTGCCGAGGCCAGCAGGGTCACGCCGCCGATCAGTGCAATCACAGCCCACGGGAACGGCGTAGAGATATCGGGCGCAGCGACGATCTCCTTGACGGTCGCGCCATCCTTCTTTGGCTCGAACAGAAAGGCGAGCATCGCGAGGAAAATCGGAAAGGCGACCAGGTAGACGAGGAAGATCCCGTTCCACCGCACGCCGCTGGCTGCACCCGACAACAGGATGACGCCCGATGCCATCAGCGGCCCGGCGAGGCCTTGCAGGAACAGCCAGTCGCGGCGCCCGCGGTCATCCCAGTAATCGCCGAGCAGCGTGTTGACGATCGTCAGAATCGCCGCCTCCGCAACCCCGAGCAGCAGTCGCGAAGCGAACACGGCGTTCAGGCTGTCGAGAAAGAAAGGCGCGGTGCCGAAGATGCCGTAGAAGAACGTCGCCCAGATCAGCAGAGGCCGCCGCCCGAACTTGTCGATGAAGAAGCCTGCAAACGGCGCGATCAATGCGATGGTCAGGCCAGGCGCCGACACCATCAGCGGCACCTTCCACCGTGCGTCGGGGTCGGCCGAGAAATGGTCGATGATCGACGGAACCGCCGGAAACATCGATACGATGGCGAAGATCGGCAGGAAAGCCGCCGTGACGATGGTGATGCCCTGAGGCACCATCGTTAACCGTCGTATCGAATCCAGTATCGAACGCATTCCGCCTCTCCCGCCATGTTTCGCCACGGCTTTAATAGAACTAGCATTCTAGTTATTGATCGGGCTGTCAAGCCTGTACGACCCGCTGGTCGATCGCACCGAACAGCGGCGTTCCGTCTCTGGCGCGTGCCTCCATGCGGACCCGGTCACCGAACGTCATGAAGCCGGTGGTCGCGGTGCCGGTATCGACGATCTCGATACCGCGTCGCTCCGCGATGCAGGACGAACCGACGTCCCGGAAATTCGCGTTGGAGACGGTGCCCGATCCTATGATTGTCCCCGCCGGCAACCGTCGGGTAGCAGCGGCATGTGCAATCAGCTGAGCGAAACTCCACGCCATCGCCCCGCCTTGCGCGCGTCCGAACGAGCGGCCGTTCCAATCGACTTCGAGTGTCAGATCCACGCCGCCTTCGGCCCATGCCGTTCCGAGCACGTCGGGCGTCAGCGCGACCGGCGCCATGCTGCACGCCGGCTTGGCTTGTATCCAGCCGAACCCGGTCTTCATTTCGGGGCCTGCCAGCGCGCGCAACGACCAGTCGTTGATCTGGACGACGAGCCGGATCGCTCTTGCACACTCCTCGACCGGTGTACCGACCGCGACATTGCCGAGAACGACCCCGAACTCGCCCTCGAAATCGATGCCGTGCGAAAGGTCGGGAAATGCGACATCCTCGTGACCAGACAGGAAATGGTCGGACAGTCCCTGATACATCAGAGGCCGCCCGGTCTGCTCCGGAACGATACCTAGGACCTGATCCATCAGTTCGCCGTGCGACGGGAAGGCGGACCCGTCCAGCCATTGCCAGGCGCGTGGCAGTGGTGCCATCGCGGCAGACGGATCGAAAGCTTCCCCCTGCCCTGCTTCCACTCGCTGCTGAGCCGCACGGCACACGGGGATTAGATGATCCCAATCGTCGAGCAGCACCTGAAGCGTAGCGACACCTTCCACTAGCAGCGCTCTGGCGTGGTCGATCGAGACGACGGCCAGCCTGCCGTCGCGGCTGCCGTCATTCAGAGTCGCAAACCGCATCTTGATCCTCTCAATCGGTGTCGAATAGGCGCTGGGGAAACCGTCGGCTGAGCACGGCGACGCAGAACAGCAGCAGACATATGCTGATCGCTGCTGGGATGAGCGCGGCACGTGTCTCGGGCGCGGACGTCGCCCCACCGGCAATGACGAGGAACAGCGTTCCGACCGTTGCGGCACCGCCGGCGTTACCCAGTTGCTGGACCGTCTTCAGCGCACCGCCTGCAGCGCCGGCATGACGCGTGTCCACCCGCGCGAGCGCGATCGGCGACAGCGGCCCCGCACAGGTTCCCATGCCGAGACCGGCGATCAGGAGTGCAACACCGATCAGCGGCACGCTCGCGCTGGTTGCCACGGTCACCGTCACCCCGGCCACCCCCAGCGCCATTGCCCCGGAACCGACCGCCAGCACCGAACGGCCCAGACGTGGCAGGATACGGCGACCAAGCAGGCTGATCCCCAGCCCTACGCCGACCGCGAATGGAATGTGCAGCAATCCGGCCGACAGCGGGTCAAGGCCGAGCCCGACCTGCAGTACCAGCGTCAACACCAGCAGGAATCCTCCCCCCGCCACAGCGAAGACGAGCGAAGTCAGCAGGCCGTTGGAGAAGCTGCGATCCTGGAACATCGCTGGATCCAACAACGCCGAGCCAGTGCGCACAGTCTGCCGGCGCAGATGCCACCACAGCACCATCCCGAGCGGCACGGTCGTCGCGAACAGTCCGAAGCACCACCATGGCCAGTCGAGCGCGCGCGCCTCGATAAGTGGAAAGACGAGCGCAAACAGCAGGGCGACCACGAGCCCGTTCCCCGCCCAGTCGATCCGCAGAGCGTCGGGCGAGCGTCCGCCGGGCAGGAGATACCAAGCCGCGACAATGCCGCCCGCACCGATCGGAAGGTTGATCAGGAAGATCGCCCGCCAACCGAGGCCCGCGATGTTTGCCTCGATCAATGCGCCGCCGATCACCGGTCCCAATACCGCGGTCAACCCGCCAAGTACGCCGAAGAACGACAGCGCCGCAACTCGCTCATGCGGAGGATAGAGGAGCTGGACCAAAGCAAGAACTTGCGGCCCCATGCACGCCGCGGTCGCCCCCTGTACCAGACGCGCCACGATCAGCGCGGTCGGCGTGGGCGCAACGCCGCACAGCAAGGATGACAGCGTAAAGCCCAGCATGCCGCCGATGAACATCCGGCGATACCCAAAGACATCTCCCATGCGGCCACCGCTGATGAGCAGCATTGCGAAGGCCATCGAATATCCGGCCACCATCCATTGCACCGCAATCGGCCCGGCGCCGAGGTCGGCACGGATCGCGGGAATCGCGATATTGACGATCGTGCTGTCGAGCACGTCCATCACGAATGCCACCGTCAGCGTCGCGAAGGCCAGCGTGCGGGCGCGCGGCGCGAGCGATGACGCCTGATCGCGTGCGCTCGCCACGGTCGTCATGGCTAGATCGTGCCTTCTCGAAGCATCGATACCGCGTTGGCACAGGCGCGCGCCGTCAAGGCCATGTAGGTCAACGACGGGTTCTGGCAGGCGGACGAGCTCATTGCTGCGCCGTCCGTCACGAACAGGTTCGGTACGTCATGCGCACGGTTCCACTTGTCGAGGACGGACCGGGCCGGGTCGTTCCCCATCCGCGCTCCACCCATCTCGTGGATCGCCGACCCGCCCGCGCCTGGCTGATCGAAGCCGAGGAAGACATGACCGCCTGCAGCCTCGAGCATGACCTTGGCCTGGCCCTTGGCATCGGCGAGCGCGGCATGTTCGTTCGCGCCGTGTTCGAACGCGATGTTCAACACCGGGGCACCGTGCGGATCGGTCTTCACGCGGTCGAGGGTGAGGCGGTTGCTGGCGCGTGGCAGGCTTTCGGCGAAGGTGACGAAGATCATCCGCCAGGGTCCCGGATGCCGCAACGACTCCTTGTAGTCCACGCCGAGCCCCGCCGCCCGTTTCCCGGCCGTCCACGTGCTTTGCAGCGCGCCGCCCTGGAAGCTGTAGCCCCGCGTGAAGCCGGCACCGTCCTGTTGGTCCAGATTGCGGAACCGGGGCACCACGATCCCGGTCGGGCGGTTGCCGTAGCTGGTATGCGTTTCGAAACCCGGCATGGCCGCGATGCCCGACAGCGTGGTCGCGTGATCCATGATGTGCGTGCCGAGCACGCCCGAGCTGTTGGCGAGCCCATTGGGGAAGCGTTCCGAGGTCGACCGCAGCAGGATATGGTTGGAATTGAACGCGCCGGCATTGAGGAACACGAGGCGGGCCGTTGCCGTACCGCGTTTGCCGGTCTTGACGTCAAGATACCGCACGCCCGTCGCGCGTCCCGTTACCGGGTCGTGATCGACGCCCTCGACGACACTGTCGGTGATGACCGTCAGATTGCCGGTGGCCTTGGCGGCTGGCAACGTCGAACTCTGCGTGGAGAAATAGGCGCCGTAGGAACAGCCACGCGCGCAGATCGAGCGATACTGGCACTTCGACCGCCCTTCCTTCGCTTCGGTCAGATTGGCGGTTCGGCCGACTGTCAGCCGACGATCGGGATACGTGTTCATGAACACGTCGCGGCAATGCTGCTCGACCGCGTTGAGCGCCATCGGCGGCTGGAAACGTCCGTCCGGCAGAACCGCCAGCCCTTCGGCCGCACCGGATACGCCGATGAAGTCCTCGACCCGGTCGTACCAGGGCGCGAGATCGGCATAGCGGATCGGCCAGTCGAGGCCGTGCCCGTCGGCCTTGTTCGCGCCAAAATCATAGTCCGACCAGCGATAGCATTGTCGGCCCCACGTCAGCGACCGTCCGCCCATCTGGTACGACCGCCACCAGTTGAAGTCCTTGCCGGCGGGAACGGCGTAGGGATTCTCGCGGTCGTTGACGAAATGATGTTCGGTGAACTCGGTGAAATGCCGGTTCATCGACTGAACCGGATACTCCGCCCAATAGCGTTCGGCATCGCCCATCCCGCGGAACGGGAGTTCCCAGGGTGCCAGTGTCTCGGTCTTGTACCCGGTGCCGTGCTCGATATCGCGGCCACGCTCAATCATCAGGACCTTCAGCCCCGCCTGCGTCAGTTCCTTGGCCGACCAGCCACCGGTTATTCCCGACCCGACCACGATGGCGTCGAATTCCTGCATCATCCGAACTCCACCGCTGTCCAGTCGCTTGAAAAGGCCCGATCCGACGGCTTCAACGGCACGTCGGGATCCCAGCGTCCGGGAACCAGTTCATACTGGAGCTCCTTCGAACCGCCCGCTTCCGACGTGTAGTATCCCGTCAAGATCAGGTCCTTGATCTTGTGCCAGGGATCCTTGTCGTTGCCCGGCGCGAACGCGCGCGTGTCTATCGCCGTCAGCGCAGCGCGTTGGGCAGCGGGTGTCGCCTGGTTGAAATCGCCCCCCGCCTTGATCCGCAGCATGATCGCGAGATCGTCGAGCAGATATAATCCGCCCCGTGGCGTGGGTGCGGGACCACCACCCTGGATCGCGGCACCGGATGCGGGTTCGCGCGTCCCGTCGAGCCCGTGATTAAGCGCCAAAACGACGAAGTCCCCAACGCCGACGTCGGACGCACCCGGCGTGTCCGTGCGCGGAATGACAAGATCGGAGACTGTGTCGATCATTCGGCGCTGGTCCTCGGTCGCCTCCCCTTTCTCGCCCTGACGGGCTTTGCCCCAGATCCACAGTGGTGTCCCGACGAGGGCGGCGAGCACGAGCCCGCCGCCGATCGCGGACCGCCTGTCGAATTCACCGAGCCCGTTGTCCGCCACGTAGCCGTTTCCTAGAACTTGATGGTCGCCTGCGCACCGTAGGTCCGCGGGGCGCCGAAGCTGAAGTTGTAGACGTTGATGCCGCCCCCGGTGAAGAAACCATAGCCAAGCGGCCGTTCGTTCTCGAGGTTGCGTACAAAGCCCTGGATCGAGAAGCGATCGCCGGGTGCCGAATATTCGAGGCTCAGATCGGTCTGCGTGTAAGCCTGCTGGCGTTCGGCTTCCCAGTTGAACGGCGTCAGGAAATACTGCGACTTGAACCGCGAGAAGCCGCTTGCGACCAGCTTGCCGTCGCCGATCGGGAAGGTGTGATCATAGCCGACGGCGATCGTGACCTTGGGTGCCTGGGGTGGCGTGTTGCCGGTCAGATCGATCGGGAAAGTGCCGTTCAGACCGGATACCGCACCCGGGAAGTCGGTGAACTTCGCATCGAGGTAATTGAACGTCAGATGCGCGCGATCGCGATCGGACAGGACGAACGTGCTGTCGGTTTCGATACCCCAGATCCGCGACTTGCCCGCGTTCAGCGTCCGGGCGCCCACAGACGTGTCGAGCAGCACCTGAACCTGCTGGTTGGTGTACTTGTAATAGAAGGCCGAGACATTGAACTCGACCGTCCGGTCCGCAAACCGGTTCTTCGACCCGATCTCATACGCCGTCAGCGTCTCTGGCGCATAGTCTCCGACATTGTCGAAGCCGCCACCCTTGTAGCCGGTCGAGACCTTTGCGTAGAGAAGGTTGTCACGCGCGGCCTTGAAGTCGACACCCGCGTTCCACGTGACTTTGCTCGAGTCCTGCCGCGGGAAGGTGGTGACGGCACCGGTCGATCCGTCAGCGGGCGGCGTCGGCCCGGAATTGAACTGGAAGCCGTAATTGTCATAGCGGGCCCGCTTCTGGTCGTCGGTGTAGCGAATGCCACCCGTCAGACTGAGCGTGTCGGGCAGCACCCAATACGTAGCCTGGCCGAATGCGGCTTTCGACGTCGAGTCGACATAGGGTCTATAGAAAAAGTTCAGGAAACTACCGTTTGGTCCCGCTTGCGGCAGGAAGAGGCCCCGGGCGATATCCTGCGACTCCTTGTAGTAGAAGCCGCCGGCCTGCCAGATGAATGCGCCTTCCTTGCCGCCCGCGAGACGGATTTCATGGCTTTGCGTGTCGGAGTCTATCCGGTTGTTGTAATAGGTGAAGACGGCCGGCACGTACCCGTTCAGGGGCTGGCGCGAGCTGACGTTCACGTCGCGGTAGCCGCCGATATAGCTGAGCGTCGCAAAATCCAGATCCAGGTCCGCGCGACCACGGACCGCATATTGTTTGGTCCGAAAGAAACCGACATCGGCCAGGGGATAGCTGTCGCGGTCGAACGTCGGCTTGAACTGCGACGGCACGATCGCACCGGACGGCAGCGTGACCAGGCCGGGCGAGGTCGCCGAGACCTGAACGCCAAATTGCGACGGCGCGCTCTGGTTCACGTCGACATATTCGCCGGCGAGGTAGAGTTTAAGGCGGTCGAACGGCTCGGCATAGATCGAGGCTCGAAGTGCGTCGGAGTTGCCCGTATCGCCCTTTCCGCCGGGGGCGTTGTTCGTATAGCCGTCATGATCGGAATGGAGGCCCGCGATGCGGACGGCCACCTTGTCACCAAGTGGCAGATTGACGGCAGCTTGCGCCGTCTTTGAATCATAGTTGCCGTAGCCGACCGTCGCGAAGCCGGAAACGTCACCCAGCAACGGCTTGGCGGCGATCACGTTCAGAGCGCCCGCCGTCGAGTTGCGACCGTACAGTGTTCCTTGCGGGCCACGCAGGATTTCGACCCGCTCGAGATCGAACAAGGCGGCATTCAAGGCGACCGGGCGGTTGATGTACTCGCCGTCGATATTGATCGTCAGTGCACCGTCTGCGGTTTCCGAGACATCCTGGCTTCCGACACCGCGGATGCTAATACGCGTGAACAGGGTTTCGGTCGTCAGGTTGAGGTCGGGTGCGAGGCGCGTAAGTCCGTTCAAATCGCCGACGCCGCTCTTGATGAGCTGATCCCCGTCGAACGCACGCATCGCGATCGGCGTATCCTGGATTCCAGTAGCGCGCTTCTGCGCAGTCACGATGATATCGCCTAACTGACCCGCATCGTCCTGCGCTGTGCCTGCCGTTGTCGCTGCGCCGTCCGTCGGTGTCGCTTCGATGGGAGCCGGGGGAGCTTCGGATGGTGGCGTTTGCTGAGCCTGCGCGGTCGCGGTCATCGCCAGCGTTGCGGCTCCGGCCAAAAGAACACGGATTACGGGTGCATTGCGCATTATGATCCTCTCCCTTCTCGATCGGCGGGTTTTTCCCCGCGCTGGTACGAATAAGAACTATGGTTCTAATAGATGCTTTGTTAGGGCTGTCAAGCAGCAGCATCAGGGCCGCAAGAGCCGGCGACATCAGATATTTACGTGGTCGACCAGCGCCATACCCGTAGTCGTGACGGCGAACTGGTTTTGGACGATGCCCGTCGTACGAATGACACGTTTTTGCACGAGCGCCGGCAGCATCGGCGAACTGCTGCGCGCCTTGGGGTCGCCATTGTGGTCCAGGCAGTCGCGCCGGCGCTCCGGCGCGATTCTTAGCGTTCCCTGCGATCAGTCGGCTGAACGAAGATACGCAGACGCCATATGGCCGAGATCCTCTTTCAGGACCTTCCATTCCCCTTCCACCCCATTTCCAGGGGTAGCGCCGAAACCAAGCGCACGTGCAATCGCAGAATAGGCGATGCGATAAGCAGACGCGACGGCGCGTTCGGGATCGGGCCGCTTAATCTCGTCACGATGCGCCAGAAGCGCCGTGCAGACCAGGTTCTCCACCTCCATGTAGCTGCGTTTGCCGGCAGCCAGCACGATGGGATCCGATCCGGCACGCAGCATCATCGGGCGCATCAGATCGGCATGTTCGTGAAGACATTCGGCGATCCCATCGATGATCAAGGGAACGAGTGTCCTGAGATCATCGGCTTGCGACTCGGCACGGTCGACGACTTCGCGTTGCGCCTTGTCGACGGCGAGGAGCACACGGCCCTGCACCGCTCGGATCAGATCGTCCTTGCTGTCGAACCGGTTGTAGATCGAACCGATCGAAACTTTGCCAGCCTTGCTGACCTCGAGAAGCGTGAAATCATCGCTGCCGCGTTCGCGCAGCAGGTCTTCAGCCGCAGCGATCATCCGGTCGTACGACGCTCGGCTACGCCCTTGCTGCGGGACGCGCGAGGGCGTGGCGGCAAGCTCCATTTCTATCGTCATCGCTTTTGCAGGCATCGCGAACGTCCCCGTTGACACGCGGCGCAACAGGCCGCTATCACTCAATTCAGAATGACGGTTCTAGTTCTGAACCGCTACCAGTCAGTTACACTTTGTGACGGACGAAAGGCAAATCGGCAGGGGACAAACCCGCCACTTCGGGAGAGATTTGATGCGATTTTCGGTTTTCTTGAATGCCCGCACCACGGCTGCGGACCAGGACCGTCAATTGATCCTCGATCTCGTCGATCACGCGAAGAAAGCCGAGGACCTTGGCTTCGACGCGGTCTTTCTTCCCGACCATCACTTCACCGGCTACATGCCCGTCGCGAGCGACCCGATGATGTTCGCCGCTTATCTGGCCGGCCAGCTGAAGAAAGTGCATTTCGGCTTCTCAGTCACCTCGGTTCCGCTTCACAGTCCAGTCCGCTTTGCCGAACGCGTCAACATCCTGGATCAGTTGACGGAGGGCAGGCTTCTGGTCGGCGTAGGGTCTGGTACCACGCCGGAGGAGATGATCGGCTTCGGCGTGAACTACAAGGAAGCCTCGGCGATTGCGGAGGCCAACCTTGCCATCGCCGAGAAGCTCTGGGCCAAGCAGATTGACGACGCGCCGATCGAATTCGAGAACGGACCCTATAAGGGCAAGGTGCTGCAGCGCATCGCGCCTGCGATGTACGGCAAACGTCACGCGCGGCTGATGCCCGTTGCCATGAAGGAGGCCAGCGCACGCCGTGCCGCGGAGCATGGCTGGCCGGCGTTCATTCCCGCGTTCACGCCGCCGAACATCGGCGGTACCGAGCCGCTCAAGCACGTCACCAAATACTTCACCGCTTATCGCGCCATGCTCGAGGCGGCCGGTCATGACGAGGCGATCGTCGCGGATGCCCTGTCCTGGACAACCCACACCTATCAATGCGTCCACATCGCCGAAAGCGACGACCAGGCACGCGAGGAACTGGAGATCATCCTGCGCGCCTACCAGGCTGCGGTCGATCGCGAGAAATATTATAACGACGCAGCCGAGCGCGATGCCGCGAACCAGAAGACCGACGACACGCCAATGGCGCTTACCGAGGACTGGATCGCGACCTGGTGCCTGCACGGCAGTCCGAAGACGGTCGCCGACCATCTCGCCCCTTATGCAGAACTCGGCATCGGCAACGTGCTATGCGGCACGACGACCGGGCCGCTCGATCCGCAGCGGCTCGAATGGGCGAACCGCACGCTCGACCTGCTGGCACGCGACGTCATGCCACAGTTCAAGTCCGCGCAATGATCGCGCCGTACATCGTTGGCATCGGGGGGACCACGCGGCCAGGATCATCCGGCGAACGGATGGTCAGAGCGGTTCTTGCCGCGACTGAGCAGAACGGGGCGACGACGCGCATGTTCGGTGGTGCAGAACTGTCCGCGCTCCCCCATTTCGCCCCTGAAAACGCCGAGCGCAGCGATGCCCAGCGCGAATTCGTCGAAGCCGTTCGTGCAGCCGATGGCATCGTGATCGGCTCGCCGGGCTATCATGGCGGCGTGTCGGGCCTGGTGAAGAACGCCATAGATCTCCTCGAGGATCTGCGGGACGACCGCCGGGTCTATTTCGATGGCCGTGCCGTTGGGCTGGTCGTCACCGCAGCAGGCTGGCAAGCCTGCGGTGTCACGCTTCAGGCATTGCGCGGGATCGTGCATGCAATGCGCGGCTGGCCGACCCCGATCGGCATTGCGGTGAATACCGTCGAGCAGCAACCGTTCGCGCAGGACGGATCGCTCGCCGACGACGGCCTGCGACGTCAGGTCGCGATGCAGGCCGACCAGATCCTGTTGCTTGCCGGAGCTACGCGATGATCAACGACACGCTGCTATCGTTCACGGCGGGCCGCGACATGTGGTCGACCGTTGCCGCGAACGACGTCCCATCCGCCAAGATGGCCGACGGTCCGATGGGCATCGCGAGCGGCCGGGTCGACGAGCGCGACGTATCGATCCTGACTCCGAGCGGCATCGCACTGGCGGCGAGCTGGGACCGGGCACTCGCCGGCGTCGTCGGCGCGCTGGTCGGCGGCGAAGCGAAGCGCAAGGGCGTTGACATGGTGCTGGCGCCCAATCTCAATCTCGCTCGCTCGCCGAACGCCGGCCGGGTGTTCGAGATGTTCGGCGAAGATCCCCTGCTTGCCGGAACGCTCGGCGTCGCGTGGAGCAGGGGTTTGCAGAGCCGCCGTGTCGGCAGCATCGCCAAGCATCTGGTCTGCAACGACTCCGAAACGCAGCGCGATCGGTACGACGCGATCGTCGACGAGACGACGTTGCGCGAAATTTATCTGCTTCCGTTTGAAATGGTGGCCCGGGCTGGCTGTGCCGGCATCCTGACGGCCTATAACCGCGTCAACGGCGACTATTGCGCGCAGAACGCGCCCGTCCTGACCGACATCCTGCGCCACGAATGGCGCTACGGTGGTTTCACGGTAAGCGACTGGTTCGGTACGCATGCCGGCGCGGAGTCCCTGAACGCGGGGCTTGATCTCGAAATGCCTGGCCCCGCCCGGTTCATGGGCACGAAACTGCGCGACGCAGCGGCTGATGGGACAGTTGGTGTCAACCGGGTCGAGGAAGCGGTCGACAGAATCCAGATCGCTGCCCGAACCTGGGCCGGCGGCGATGCAGGCGATGAGCCAGGGGATCGAGATACCATCCTGGCCCAGGCAGCCGCCGCTGGTTTCACGCTGCTGCGCAATGATGGCGACCTGTTGCCGGTCGCGCCGGGCAGCGTTCGCCAGTTGGCGGTCATCGGACCAAATGCGCTTGCCCCCTGCTTTCAGGGTGGCACGTTCGCCAAGATCGCGCTCCGCCCCGATGCGATCCTGCCGGTCGAGGCGCTGCGCGCGCGGTTCGGCGTGGAGACGATCGTCTTCGCTCCCGGCTGCCCCCCCTCGCCGCGGCTGCCGGCAATGCCTGCACTCCCCGCGCGCGATCTCGGCGATGGCTGCGACGTCGGCATGACCGTCGATTACTTCGGTGGCCATGATTTCTCTGCAAGCCTGCTCGGCAGTGAGACGCGGAACACCAATTCGCTGACGTGGTTTCACGGTATGCATGACCTCGGCGCGTTCGACCGCAACGGCGGTATCCGGGCCAGTGGGCGGATAATGCCGACGGTCACGGGCATGCACCGCCTGCACATCGGTGGCACCGGATCGGTACGACTGGTCGTTGATGGCCGGCAGGTGTTCGCTGCGGACCGCGAGATCCCGGCAAGCGACGTCATGGGCGCGCTGAAAAGCGGCGACAGCGACCATGTCGAAGTCCTGCTCGAAGCGGGGATACCTGTACTTATCGAAGCAGAGCTTCGGTACACGCCCGCACGTGCCCATGGGTTATGGTTCGGGCTTGGGGTACCGAACGACGCGGCAACCTTGCTGGCCGAGGCGGAGGCAATCGCTCGGGGCGCCGACGCGGTGCTGCTGCTCGTCGGCGAGACCGCGGACGCCGGCGTTGAAAGCAAGGATCGCAATACCACCGCGATCCCCCTCGACCAGCAGAAACTCGCCGCGCGCGTAATCGCCGCCAACCCGCGAACGATCGTAGCGGTCAATGTCGGGCACGCCTTCGATACAAGGTTCGCCACCGACGCCGCGGCGTTGCTGGCGGTCTGGTATCCAGGCGAGGCGTTTGGGCCCGCGCTCGCCGCGGTCGTCGCAGGCGATCTCGAACCATCGGGGCGCCTGCCCGTCGCACTGGCGGCATCGGAGGACCAGTATCCCGCGTTACATGCGACCCCCGACGCCGACGGCCGGCTGCCTTATGCCGAGGGCATCGGCATTGGCTACCGCGGGATGATCACCGCGGGCATCCGTCCAGCGTTCGCGTTTGGCGAAGGGCTTGGCTACGGCCGCTTCACCTACGTCGCCGCAACCGCGACCACCCGGTCCGATCACGGCGTCGATTTGGTCGTGACCGTGCGCAACGACGGTTCGCGCGACAGCGCCGCCGTCGTCCAGGCATATCGTACCGACGGTCCTCTGGCCGGTTTCGCCAAACAGGTCGTCGCTGCGGGCAGCACGGTGGACATTCATCTCGTCGTCAATCCGGTAGCGCTGCGGCGATGGAGCGGCAATCGATGGGTGTTCGCATCGGGTCCGACCACGCTGCGCATTGGCGGATCGTCGCTGGACCTTCCGCTGTCGGCAACCGTCGCGTTCGACTGACGATGAATTTACAATGCCGGCGCTGATCGGCAGGCAAGGAGAGTGGAAATGGCACGCGTTTCAGAAGTCCGTTACGTCGGCTATGCAGTTCCAGACCTGGAAGCCGAACGGCGGTTCTACGCCGACGTTTGGGGGCTGACGGAGGTCGAAGCCGATGACGGCATGGTGTATTTCGCCGCCGCAGGTACGCCCGAGAAATATGTCGTACGTCTCCGTCAGGACGCCGTACAACGGATCGACGTGATGGCATGGGCAGCCGAGACGCGCGCCGACGTCGATGCCCTTTTCGCGCAGGTCAAAGATGCGGGGGGCAAGATCATCACCGAGCCTCACGAGCAGACGACCCTGGGTGGCGGCTACGGCTTCCGCTTCTTCGATCCTGATGGCCACACCCTGGAGGTCTCGGCGGAGGTCGAGCGCGGGGAGTCACGCGATCTGAAGCGCGGCGAGGCGATCCCGGTCAAGATCAGTCACATCGTCATGCATTCGCCCGACCACCGGGCGACCGTGGCGTGGTACGAGAAGGCACTCGGTTTCCGTGTCTCAGACTGGCTCGGCGACTTTATGTGCTTCATGCGCTGCAATGCGTGGCATCACCGTCTCGCCTTCCTACCAGGACCGCCGTGCCTCAACCACGTCGCCTATGACGTGCTGACGATCGACGACATGATGAAGGGCATCGCCCGCCTCAAAAAGAACGACGTCGACATCAAATGGGGACCGGGCCGCCATACCGCGGGCAACAACACGTTCAGCTATTTCACGACGCCGGCGATGAACGTCGTCGAATACACGTCGGAGCTGGAAGAGGTCGACGACGATCATCACCAGCATACGGTTCATGTCCCCTCGCCGGACACGATGGACCAATGGGGTACGGGCGTTGGCGGTCCACAGACCATGCCTATGCCCGCACCCGATGCAGGTCTATGGACACCAGCCGCGGCATGATCCGGGCCGGTATAGCCATGGCCGGCATCGCCCTGATGGCGATGCCGGTCGCGGCCCGTCGAGCCGACGAGACCGAACGAAATCGCGCGATCATGACGCGGTTCGCCGATATCCTGTACCGCGCGAAAGACGTGCGGCGAGCGTTCGACGACTTCGTGGTTCCGGACTACGTCCAGCACAATCCCGGCATCGCCGACGGTCGCGCATCGGCCATAACGTCGCTGGAGCCGTTGTTTTCGACGCCTGGCGCGACATTCGTCGTGAAACGGATCGTCGTTGATGGCGATCTGGCGATCATCCATTTGTTCGGTCGCGGCGATCCGAAGACGGCTGGCGGCGCCGTAGCGGATATCTATCGCCTCAAGGACGGTAAGATCGTCGAGCATTGGGATGTCATCCAGCCAATGCCGCAATCGTCCAAAAACCCCCACCCCATGTTCTGAGTATCTGCACCATGGCCATGTTCCAATATTTCCCCAATAATTACGTCTGGAACCTCTCGGTCGACATCGCGATCGAAAGCGGTGCGCGGATCGGCGAGATCGAGGAGATGTGCCGCCCTCTGCTGGAAGCAGCACAGTCGGGCGAGGACGCGGGTACCCCGCAGTTCATGCGCGAGTGGGTCAAGATGGCCGACAAGCTGGTCGTTCTTGCCGCCGAGGACGAGGCATTGGGGCGGCACTTATCCGCCGGCACCAAACTCCAGCGCGCAAGCCTGTACTACATCACCGCCGAACGGATGCAGGGACAAGGCACGCCGGAGCGCAACGCCACGTTCGCAAAAGGCCAGGATAGCTTCCGACGCGCCATGGCGCTGGGCCAGGAAAACGCAGAGCGCGTGGAGATTGCAATTCCGGGAGGCATGGTGCCGGGTGTCTTCACACAGGCGCCGGGCAAGGCGCCCGTCGTCGTGTTCGTCAACGGGCTCGATAGCTGCAAGGAGCTTCTCTACTGGACCGGCCTACCTCAGGCCCTGCTGCGCCGTGGAATATCCACCTTGTGCATCGATCAGCCAGGGTCGGGTGAGGCGCTGCGCTCAGGCGGGCTGCACGCCACCCACGAAAGCGAGCGCTGGGCGACCCCTGTCGTCGACTGGCTGGAAAAGCTAGCCGGCGTCGATGCTACGCGGATCGGGCTCTCGGGCATCTCGCTCGGCGGGTATTTCGTACCAAGGGCGGTCGCCTTCGAACCACGGGTCGCTGCAGCGGCGGTTTGGGGCGCCAACCACGACTGGGCGGAAGTGCAGCAGAAGCGCCTGCGCCGCGAGGGCGAGAATCCCGTGCCGCACTACTGGAATCACGTCATGTGGGTATTCGGTGCCAAGGACATGGACGAGTTCCTCGACAAGGCTGCCGGCATGACGCTCGAGGGCATACTGGACCGGATCACGGTGCCGTTCCTGGTGACGCACGGCGACAATGACAGACAAATCGGCCGCGACTATGCGCACCGGACCTACGACCAGCTCGTCAACAGCCCCAAACGCGAACTCAAGTTCTTCACCGAACGCGAAGGCGGTGTCGAGCATGTCGGCGTCGATAATATGAGCTTCGGCCGCGACTTCATCGCCGACTGGCTCGCAGAAGCATTGGGAGGACATGTCGCATGAAGCGGACGTTCATCGACCTGTCGATCACGCTCGATCCCGACGTGATAACGGATCCACCGTTCATGCGACCCTCGATCGCATATCAGACGCACGACCAAACCGTCGCTGAGCTTCAAACCTTCTTCCCAGGTGTCACTGCCGAACAAGTTCCCGGCGGGCTAGGGTTCGCTGCATCGGAGACGTTGACGCTGTCGACGCATAACGGAACGCATCTCGATGCACCGTGGCACTACCATCCGACGATGAACGGCGGCGAACGTGCGATCACGATTGATGAAGTGCCTCTGGAGTGGTGCTTCCAGCCGGGGGTCAAGCTCGACATGCGGCACTTCCCTGACGGTCACGTCGTGACGGCGGACGAGATGGCGGCAGCGCTCGACGCGGCCGGTCACACGCTTCGGCCATTGGATATCGTGCTGATCAATACGGCCGCTGGCGCGGCGCTCGGCCAAGCCGACTTTCTCGCGAAAGGATGTGG
This sequence comes from Sphingomonas sp. CFBP 13733, assembly GCF_014841795.1. Classification (NCBI taxonomy): domain Bacteria; kingdom Pseudomonadati; phylum Pseudomonadota; class Alphaproteobacteria; order Sphingomonadales; family Sphingomonadaceae; genus Sphingomonas; species Sphingomonas sp. CFBP 13733. Next base: position 77,215 of record NZ_JACYUP010000001.1, on the reverse strand, counting down.
CATCGGCTACGAAGCTACGCTGTACCTGACCTCGCGCGGCGTTCGCGTGACGGGTACCGACGCATGGTCTTGGGACGCGCCGTTCGGCCACACCGCCAAGCGGGTTGAGGAGACGGGCGACACCTCGCTGATCTGGGAGGGGCATAAGGCAGGCCGAGACATCGGCTATTGCCACATGGAAAAGCTCACTAACCTTGATCGCTTACCCTGCAACGGCTTCATGGTTTCCTGTTTTCCAGCAAAGATAAAGAATGGCTCCGCTGGCTGGACACGAGCGGTCGCTATCCTAAACGATTGAGATAGCCGCTTCAGGATTTTGACGCGCAATTCCAGCCAAACGTTTAGGTCCCACTCAAAAATTGAGGCGATGTGCCGCAATTATGACCTAAGATATGGCCAATTAATCTAGATTTATAGCTAGCCCAGGAATGACCCATAGGTCGCCGTTCGGGTTCCCTTCCCCGCCTCCCAACTTCCGCCCTTGTTTCATGGAGTTCCACGGCAACGCTTGCCATCCGTTTAAGCGGTCGGTCGAAATGACTGCCTGGAAATCGATGGCTTCCAAAAGTCATCCCGAACGATGCAAGATTAGCCGCCTTGCCTGGTCGCGCTGCTGAGTGCGGGCGTCGCTCAGTACTGAACAGCTTTGATAGGCGGCCGAACAGTGCGCCTTAATAATGCCGACCGTCATAAAAGGTCATCATAACTGACGCGATTATGTCGCGTTGATATCATAGGCGAGGCGCTCGAGACCGCAGATTGGTCTTACATTGGGTGGGCCAGCCGTTCCGTTCTGGGGAAGCCTCTTTGCCCGCCCCTTTCGGAGATGCTGGCTCAATGCTGTTCCTTTCGCCCGCCAGACGCGTCCGGTTGGCCGCGTCCGCGGCCTGTGCGCTTCCGCTGTTGTTCGTAGCTAGCGCCGCAAACGCCGAAGACCCGACCGCTGATCCCGAGCAGACCAAGTCCGACATCATCGTCATGGGCGATCGCGCGATCCGCTCAGACAAGGAGCAATCGACGTCGGTACGTGACTCAATCGTGTTCGACGATCTCGAAACGCTGTCAGCCGACGGCAGCGTCGCAGGCCAGTTGATCCTGCTGCCCGGTATCAGCGCGATCGAGGATGGCGATGCGCCGCGCTTCGTCAGCATCCGGGGCATCTCGCCAGATCTAAACCAGACCACGATCGACGGGATCACGCTCGCGACGATCGGCAATGACGGCGAAGGATCGCGCAAGGTCAACCTCCAGCAGATCCCGTCGGAACTCGCCTTTCACAACGACGTCTACAAGACCTTTACCGCCGAACAGGATGGTGCGGCGATCGGGGGGATCGTCGACATCGTCACGCGCAGCGCGTTTGCCCTCAAGCGCCGCTATGTCATGGTCGACGGCTACGGTATCTATTCGTCGTTCAAGGGCGATGGCGGCAGCAACGCCGGCAACGGCAGCACGCCGCATTTCGGTGCCGGTGGCAAGATGGTGTTCGCGGACAAGTTCGGCGCGGGCGATCAGTTCGGCGTGGTGCTGTCGGCGCGCTACGAGAACCGCATCCGCAACTCGCGCAAATGGTGGCAGGACACCAAATATTACTTTAGCGACGCCGGCAAGAAGCTGGCCGGCCCCGACGATCCAGCGTGGAACGGCATCGCCGTGCCGTACAACCACAGCTACGGCAGCTACACCAACCGCCTCCAGACCGCGGGCAGTTCGGCGAAGTTCGAATGGCGTCCGCTCGGCACCGACATCTATGCGTCGCTGCTCGGGTTCAATTATCGTCAGTGGGAATCCTCGACGATGAACAAGAATGATTACTACACCAAAAACAGTGTCAGCGACCTGACCGCGGAGGGTGGCGGATCGGACATCAACAGCCTCTATTCACGCTATCGCTACGATACCTGGAACAAGGCGACGGTCGGCGCGATCGGCAATGTCGAATGGCACGACGACCGCTCGTCGTTGCGCGTTCGCGGCGGTTACACCCGCGCCCGGTACGACAATACGCAGCCCTATATCGGTGTCCGCGCCTATCCGACTGGGCTTTCGCTTGATTGGGCGGCGGGCAATGACGGCACCGGCGGGCTGCCTTACGTCACCGGGATCAACAAGCCGGGCCTCGTGCTCGGATCGCCGTACAAGCTCAGCACAGCGCAGACGACATACCGCATGGCCAACGAGGGGCTGGCGAATGCGCGCGTCGATTATGGCTGGAACGCCGAGCCCGAAGATCGTGGCTTCGGGTTCGTCACAGGGATCGAATTCCGCAACCTGGAACTGTCGCGCAACGTCGATATGACCGAATACAAGCTTGGCCAGGCGATGAACGCCTATCTCTACGATCCAGGCTATGTGCCCGTGGGCGCACCGCAATCGTTCCCGTGGGTCGACTGGGCGCGCGTGAAGAAGGAGTTGTGGCCCAAGTTCGTCAAGGACGTACCCAACTCGACCTACGACAGCATCACCGGGGATTATCGATACACCGAGCGGCTGGTAACGCCGTTTTTGTCGCTCCATTACGCCACCGACGATACCACGCTGGTCGCGGGCGTCCGCTACGACCATACACGCTTTTCCGCGTTCCAGCCGACGATCACCGGCGGCACAGCGTCGGCGGTGATGACGCGGAACAAAGGCGGGTACCAATACCTCTTGCCGTCGTTCACCGGCATCCAGGACTTCGCCGGCGGCAAGAAGCTGCGCTTTTCGTACAGCCGCACGCTCGGCCGTCCTACACCAGGCAATATCGCGCAACCGGAATCGCTCAATTGTGGCGACGAGGACAGCGGCGGGGCGGATTGCTCGATCAGCCGCGGCAACCCCGATCTGCGCCCACGTCGGTCGGACAATCTCGATGTCCAGTTCGAGCAGTATTTCCACAAGGACGGCATCATCTCGCTCGGCGCGTTCGCCAAGTGGATCAAGGACGACATCTTCACGCTGACCACGACGCAGCTGATCGACGACGTCAACTACCGGGTCCGCCAGCCGCTCAACGCCGACAATTCGCGGCTGTACGGCGTCGAGTTCCAGGCCGCCGATCACGACGTCAACCTGTTCGGCCAGCGGATCGATCCGTTTTTCAACGCAACCTGGCTGAAGGGACGGATGTCGATCACCAGTGATGCGGGGACGCGGACCCTGGACCGGCTGATCTACCAGCCAAAATGGATCATCAACGGCGGCGCGACGCTTCGCCTGCCCGCGATCGACGGCGCGTTCCGCACGACCGTCACGCACCGCGGCAGCTACATGGAGGGCATCGGCGAGACCGCGCAGGACGACAACGGCCGCGCGGAGCTGACCACCGTCAACCTCGGCCTGTGGCACCGCGTGACGAAACACGTGACGTTCAAATACGAGATCACCAACCTGCTCAATGACCAGCCGAAATTCCTGGTCGGCAACGGCCTTCGCTACGTCAGCGAAGTCGACGACTATGGCCAGGGTGCCTTTTTCCACATCATGCTGCGCTGATAAGCCGAACAGAGGTACGACCATGTACGAAGTCGATCGCCGCTATCTTCTGTCCGCCCTGGGAAGCCTGACCGCCGCTGGTGTCCTGCCTTGGCGGGCCTCCGCCGCCGAGGTGCGGCCCCGCAACCTGATCGAGGCCCCGCGCTTCCCCACCCCGCCGTTCACGTTGGGCGTCGCGGCCGGCGATCCCGATGCCACGGGCTTCGTCATCTGGACGCGGCTCGCGCCCCTACCGCTCCAGCCCGATGGCGGCATGATGATGGCCCCTGTGCTCGTTGCCTGGGAGGTCGCCGCCGATCCCGACTTCCGTCAGGTGCTTCAGCGCGGCGAGGCGATCGCACACCCTGAGCTGGCGCATTCGGTCCATGTCGAGGTCGCCGGACTCGCTCCCGCACGCCCCTATTGGTACCGCTTCACCTGCGGCGGCGAGCGTAGCGGCACCGGGCGCGGGGCGACCCTGCCCCCGCCAGGCGCACCGCTCGACCGCGTGCGCTTCGCCGTCGCCGGCTGCCAGCATTACGAGGAGGGCTATTACACCGCATGGCGTCACATCGCCGCCGAACCGATCGACTTCGTGTTCCATTACGGCGACTATATCTACGAGGGGCCGGACCGCGGCGAAGAGGCGCGCGGCGCGAAGAAGCCGCTGGTGCGTCGCCACCTCGGCCACGAAATCTATTCGATCGGCGATTACCGCCAACGCTACGCCCAGTACAAGAGCGATCCCGATCTCCAGGCCGCGCACGCCGCCGCGCCCTGGTTCGTCAGCTTCGACGATCACGAAATCGACAATAATTGGGCCGGCGACATCGATCAGGACAACACCACGCCGGAGGTGTTCCGCACGCGGCGTGCGATGGCGATGCAGGCCTATTACGAGCATATGCCGCTACGCCGCTCATCGATGCCCGACGGATCGCACATGCAAATGTACCGCGGCGCACGCTTCGGCGATCTGATGGACGCGTTCTTCCTCGATACACGGCAATATCGTTCCGATCAGGTCTATGGCGATCGCGATGCGCCGCAAGGACCGGACGCCTTCGCGGCCGACCGGTCGATCACGGGCGCACCGCAGGAAGCATGGCTGTTCAAAGGCCTCGATCGCTCGAAGGCACGCTGGAACCTGATCGCGCAGCAGGTGTGCCTGATGAACCTCGGCTACCACAAGGCAGGGCAGCCCGAGCAGCTTGTCTCGATGGACCAATGGTCAGGGTACATGAACAGCCGCCGCCGCCTGCTCGCACATATCGACGCGCGGTGCCCCGGTAACGTCATGACCGTCAGCGGCGACGCGCACCGCCATTACGCCGGCGACCTGATCCAGGATCACGGCAACGGCAAGATCATCAGCAGCGAATATCTCGCTACCTCGATCAGCTCGGGGGCGGACGGCGTCGGCGAGGACGACGACTATACCCGCTCATCCCGGACGGAAAATCCGCATCTCAAGGCGCTCACCGACAGGCGTGGCTATGTCTTGTGCGACGTCGACCGCGATCTGTGGCGCGGTGACCTGAAAGTTCTGGACACGATCGCGACGCGGAACGGCACGCTCTCGACGCACACCACCTTCGTTACCGAGCGTGGCAAGCCGGGGTTGCAAAGAGCCTAACCCGTGCTCAGAAGTGAGAAGCGTAGTCCACTCGTATGCCGCGAGACGACCCATAATTGGCCATTCGAGTGCCCTTCCCGGCTACCAACTTCCGCCATTCGTTCAGCTTGAGACGGTGATGGTTTAAGCTCCCAACCGGTCTACTTCCGGCGATTAAAATGCCTCGTCTTAGAGCGCGAAATGCGGAGGTCGACCTTCAGTAGCCCCGGGTCCGGGTAACCTCGCGCCAACTAGCAAAGACAAGTTGCCGCTCAACGCTAAGTAACGAGAAACGGTAATGCTCGACATATCGACGGCGCCGTGGTTTCGGCCGCTCATGTTAAGCACTACCCAGTATCGTCGACAGTGATCCTAGAAGTCGACCTTCTGCTCCGTGGCGGCGCAATCGGCTTGCTGATGCTGGCGGCGGTGGTGTTCGCGCGGTCGCCGGCGTCCTTGCCGAGCCGGTTCGGATTGGCGCTGACGCTGTGTACGGTGGTGGGTACACTGGCGGGGTTGCCGCATGCGCCGACCGCATTCGATCCGCTGCTCGATCTGAGCTCGAGCGCCGCGATTCCCCTGTTCTGGCTGTTCGCGCGCGCCTGGTTCGACGATGCGTTCAGACCCAAGCCGATCGATGTGGCGCTGGCCGCGGCGTTCCTGGGCTGCACGCTGTACGTCAGCCTGCAGGGGCGCGGACTGGCCGCGCCGATCCGTGGGCTCGATATCGCGGTCTATCTAGGGGGAATGGCGTTTGCGATCCATGCGCAGTGGCTGGCATGGCGCAATCGGCAAAGCGATTTGGTCGAGGCGCGGCGGCAGGCGCGGACGATCTTCGTGGTCTCGATCGGGCTCATGATCCTGTGGCTGCTTGGCAGCGAGATCGTCGGCCGTGCAACCGGCGAACTGGCCGTATCCGAGATGACCGCCGCCGCCGGGCTGTTCATGGGCACGTTCGTGATCACCGCGCTGCTGTTTGGATTGCATCACCCCGAGGTTTTCCTGAGCACGGACGCCGCCCCAGTGGTCGGCGAAGTTCAAGCGGCTGCAGCGCCAGAACCGCTCGACGTTGGTCTCGGCGAGAGCCTGGCGGCAATAATGACGCGGGACCGCGCCTACCGCGATCCCGACCTGACGATCGGAATGATCGCCGCGCGGGTCGAGATGCCCGAATATCGCGTGCGGCGGTACATCAATGGCGGGCTCGGCTATCGCAACGTCAGCGACTACCTCAACGAACACCGGATCGCCGAAGTCCGCAGCGCGCTGGCTGACCCGGCCCAGGCGGACGTGCCGATCCTGACGATCGCGATGGACGCCGGGTTCGGCAGCCTCGTGATGTTCAACCGCGTGTTCAAGGACCGCCTCGGCGAAACCCCCAGCGCGTTTCGACGGCGGCACCTCAAAGGCTAGCGAAGCCGGTTCACAAGCGTCGGGACCGGTCGTTTTCGAAATTGACTGGTCGGTTTCGAGGATCTGCAGGCCAGGATCGGCCCGGATAGGCAGGGCAACCGCGTTCACAACGGGACGCGACGATGCCGATGATTTTCACTGCCCCGACCGGGCTGCCGACCACACTGATCACCGCCGGTCTGGCCCTCCTCGCCTGCGCCGGCTGTTCCTCCGAACCGGTCGTATCGCCCAGATCGGACGCCACGCTGGTCGACGTGGTCACGATCCATCACGCCGGCGGACAGACCGTGACGCTCGGCGGCGTCCTGCGCCCACGCCGCGATATCGCGCTCGGGTTCAAGACCGGCGGCCGGGTGCTCGCGCTGAACGTACAGGTCGGCGACCACGTCCGCGCCGGGCAGGTCCTTGCCCGCCTCTCGCATGCCGAGGCGATCGCCGATACCGGACAGGCACGCGCCGAGCTTGCCGCCGCGACCGCCGAGGCGATCCGCGCGGGCGAAGCGGCGCGGCGTGCCACCGGCCTCGACGGGATCGGCGCGTTGTCAGCCGCCGAGGTCCGCGACCGCGCGCTGACGGCAAGCGCCGCTGCGGCGAAGCGCGATGCGGCGCGCGCGGCGTTCGACCACAGCCGAGCGACGCTCGCCGACGCGGTGCTGATCGCCCCAGAGGACGGCGTCGTGACCGAACGCACGGTCGAATCGGGTACCGTCGTCGAGGCCGGCAGCACCGTCGTCCGGCTGGCCGCGGGCGGTCCCGAAATCGAGGTTCTCCTGCCCGAGCGCGTGCAGGTTGCCACCGGGACGATGGCGAACGCGAGCTTCTGGTCCGCGCCTGACACGATCGCCGAGGTGCGGCTGAGACTGATCGGGCCGGCGGCTGGCGGTGCGCTGCGGTTGCGGACCACGCGGTTCAGCGTGCTCGGCGACGTCTCGCAGATCTCGTTCAACAGTTCAGCGACGCTCGCGCTGCGGATGCCCGATCCGAAGGCGACGATCCGCGTGCCGCTGACCGCGCTCGGCGCACGGGACAACCAGCCGCACGTCTGGTCGCTGGCGAGTGGCGGCGATAAGGCCGGCAACGGGGCCAGCAGCGGCGGCGGCGATCGCGTCCACCGCCAGCCGGTGCATCTGGTCGAACTGCGCGGCGACGATGCGATCGTCTCGGGCCTGTCCGATGGCCAGCAGATCGTCGCAAGTGGTGGCGATACGCTGTCGGAGGGGCAGCGTGTCGTCATGGCCGGCCTAGTCGCGGGCGGCAACTAAGCGATGGACCGCCTCAACCTGTCGCGCTGGGCGATCCGTCATCCCGCGCTCGTCGGCTTTCTCATGGCGTTGCTGTTCGCGGCCGGCGCTGCGCAATTCTGCGCGCTGGGGCGCGACGAGGATCCGACCTTTACGCTGAAGGAGATGATCGTCGCGGCGGCGTGGCCGGGTGCGTCGCCGGCGCAGATGCGCGCCCAGGTCGCGGACCTCATCGAACGCCGGCTGCGGGCGACCGAAGACCTCGATTTCCTCCAGACCTACTGCGTCGACGGTCGTTGCGCGATCCGCATTTCGCTGAAGGACAGCGCGCCGAAGGACCGCGTGGAGGTGATCTGGCAACAGGTCCGCAAGCAGCTGAAGGATCTCGAGCCGGGGCTTCCCGCGGGGGCGACGGTTGCCGCCGATGACGACTATGCCGAGGTCTACGGCTATGTCTTCACGCTGACCGGTGCGGACAATGCGCGGTTGGTGGCGTTGGCCGAGCAGGCGCGCGACGCGATGCTGCGCATACCCGGCGCGGGCAAGGTGCAGATCACCGGCGAGGTACCGCGCCGGCTGTTCGTCGATGTCGACTCGCGCCGGCTTGCCGCGCTGGGGCTGTCGCCGGACGCCGTCGTGCAGGCGCTGGCAAAGCGCAGCAGCGTCGCACCCGCTGGCGTGGTCGAACGGTCGGTGCGAGTCCCCGTCCGGATCGGCGGTACGGTCGACGGCGTCGATACGGTCGAAAACACCGTCATCCCTGCCGCGAACGGGACGATCAGCATCGGCGACGTCGGCACAGTCAGCAACGGCTATGCCGATCCGCCCGACGGGCTGGTCCGCCATGCTGCCAAACCTGCGGTGGTGCTGGCGGTCGCGATGGCGCCTGGTGCCGACGGGCTGGGCTTCGGCAAGCAATTGTCACAGGTCGCTGCCACGTTCGGCCGCACGCTGCCCGCCGGGATCGCGATGACCCAGGTCGAGGACCAGAGCCAGAACATTCGCGAGGCGGTGAACGCGTTCCTCATCAAGTTCTTCTGCGCGCTGACGGTGGTCCTGCTGGTCGCGTTCGTGACGCTGGGCTGTCGGACCGGCGTGGTCGTCGCGCTGTCGGTGCCATTAACGCTGGCGATCGTCGCGCTGTTCATGGGGGCGAGCGGGATCGGGCTCGAGCGGATTTCGCTCGGCGCGCTGATCTTGTCGCTCGGGCTGCTGGTGGACGACGCGATCATCAGCGTCGAGGCGATGGTCGTCCAGCTCGAAAAGGGCACGAGCCGGGCCGATGCTGCCGCGCATGCTTGGACGCACACCGCGTTCCCAATGCTGACCGGCACGCTGCTGACGATCGTCGGATTCCTGCCGGTCGGGTTCGCGCGATCGACCACCAGCGAATATGCCGGCGGGATCTTCTGGGTGACCGGCTCGGCGTTGCTGGTCAGCTGGGTCGTCGCAGTCGTGTTCACGCCGTATCTGGGTGTGCGGCTGCTCCCCGAGGCACACGCGCATCACGACGCTGAAGCGATATACGACACGCCGGTCTACCGACGACTGCGCCGCGTCGTCGATGCGTGCATGACGCGCCGCAAGACGGTGGTCGCGGTGACCGCGGCGCTGTTGATAGCGAGTCTCGCGGGCGCGATGCTGGTTCGCCAGCAATTCTTTCCCGTATCGGACCGCCCCGAGATCATCGTCGACGTCAGCCTGCGACCGGGGTCCTCGTTGTCCGCGACATCGGCGGCGGTGAAGCAGATCGAGGCCAGCATCGCCAAGGACCGCGATATCGCGCAGGCCGACAGCTATATCGGCCAAGGGTCGCCACGTTTCTATCTGCCCTACGGGCCCTCGCTGCCCGACCCGGCGACCACGACGATGGTGCTGGTCGCGACCGACCTTCACGCGCGCGAACGCGTCATCGCTCGGCTGCTGGCGAACCACGCGTCCCCCGAGGCCAAGCTCCACATCCGCCGCCTGTCGCTCGGGCCAAGTGCAGGCTTCCCCGTGCAATACCGCGTGATTGGCCCCGATCCGGAAATGTTGCGGACCATCGTCGCACGGCTGGAGGCGGTGCTGCGCGGCACGCCGGGAACGACTGCGGTCCAGGCTGACTGGGGGACGCCGTCGGTCGCGATGCGGCTCGATCTCGACGCCGAGCGGGTCGCGCGGCTGGGGCTCGATCGCGCGGGGCTGGCGGGTGACGTCGCGACCATGATGTCGGGCCAGCCGGCGGGTGACGTGCTCCGTGGGACCAAGCGGATCGGCATCGTCGTGCGCGGCACGGCGGCAGATCGCGCCGATCCGGGGCGGCTCGCCGATATGGCGGTCAGCACGCCGGGCGGGCCGGTCCCGCTCGGCCAGGTCGCGCAGATCGGCGCGACCACCGAGCAGCCGATCCTATGGACGCGCAACGGCGAGCTCTGCATGACCGTGCAGGCCGACATGACCGGCGACGTGCAGGCGTCCGAAGTCGTTGACGCCGCCGCCGCGCGTGTCGCCGCGATCGTGACATCGCTGCCCGCCGGATACCGGATCGAGGATGGCGGCGACAGCGAGTTGTCGGCCAAGGCGAACGACGCGATCTATGCGCTGCTGCCTGTCACCTTCGCGCTGATGCTCGTGCTGCTGATGATCCAGTTGCAGAGCATCAGCCGGACCTTGCTGGTGCTCGCGACAGCACCGCTCGGGGTGATCGGCGCGGTGGTCGCGCTAGTGCTGACGGGCGCGCCGTTTGGGTTCGTCGCGCTGCTTGGACTGATCGCACTGGCGGGGATGATCATGCGCAACTCGATCATCCTGGTCGATCAGGTGACGCACAACCAGGCAGACGGCATGGACCTGCACGCGGCGATCCGAGCCGCGACGATCGGCCGCTCGCGTCCGGTCGTGCTGACCGCACTGGCGGCGGTACTCGCGTTCATCCCGCTCTGCTTCAACATCTTCTGGGGGCCGATGGCGATCGTGATGATCGGCGGGCTGATCGGCGCGACGATCCTCACGCTGGTCGCCCTCCCCGCGCTCTACGCGCTCGCGTTCGATCGCACATCCGGCCTTCCCGAGGAGGACCACGAAAATGCATGATCCGAAACTCTGGCGGGCGCTGCTGCTGCTTGCCGTCGCGCTGGCGGGTTGTACGGTCGGCCCGAACTTTGCACCGCCCGCAGCAATCCTGCCGCCGGTCTGGCAGGGCACGACCCCGGTGCAGGCTACCACCGATGCGCGCTGGTGGCGCAGCTTCGACGATCCGGTGCTCGACGCGCTGGAGGCACGCGCAGGTTCGACAAATCTCGATATCGCCGCGGCGATCGAGCGGATCACCGCCGCGCGGATCGAGCGCGGCCAAGCTCGCGCCGCCGGTGCGCCGCAGCTCGAACTGCAGGCGGGGTACAACCGCGAGCGCATCGGCACCGCGGGGATCGCCTCGGTCACGCAGACGCTGCTCGGCCTCACCCCGACGACGACCCCGCCCAAGGGCGTCGACTTCGATCTCTACAGCGTCGGCGTCGGCGCGAGCTGGGAAATCGATCTCTGGGGTGGCCATCGTCGCCAGGCCGAGGCCGCGCAGGCCTCGGTTGAGGCCACCGAAGCCGTCGCGCGCGGCGTGCGCCTGTCGGTCGAGGCCGAGGTGGCGCGCACCTATTTTCAACTGCGCGGCCTCTGGGACGAGCGCCGCATCGCGCAGGACGGGGTCGCACTCGCCGAGAACAACGCATCGATCGCGCGTGTGCTGCTGGCCCGCGGTCTCGTCACACCGATCGATCTCGCCGCGATCGACGAGAAGCTACGCGCTCTGCACGGCGATATCGTCGAGCTCGACCACCAGGCGGCCACGGCCCAGCGCGCGCTGGCGATACTGGTCGGTGGCACGCCCGATACCGCCCAGTTCGATCGCACGACGCTGCGGGCGCAAAGCCCGCTCCCGGCGGCGGCGGTGCGCGTGCCCTCCGAGGTTGCCCGCACACGTCCCGACATCGTCGAAGCCGAAGCAAGGCTCCACGCAGCGACCGCGCAGATCGGCGTCGCGCAGGCCGATTTCTATCCCAAGATCAGCCTGACGGGCCTGTTCGATATCGACGTGCTGAACCTCGCCGATTTCGGCTGGAACGCGCGCAGCACGAGCATCGGCCCCAGCCTGTCGCTGCCGATCTTCTCCGGCGGCCGGTTGCAGCGGCAGCTCGACCTGCGCCGCTCGGAGGAGCGCACCGCCGCGCTCGCGTACCGCCAGACCGTCCTCAATGCCTGGCGCGAAGTCGACGACGCGCTGTCGGCGAGCCGCGCCGACGCCGACCGCACCAGCCTGTTCGACCGCGACCTCGCATCGCGTAACCGGACGGTGGCGATGGTCGAGGCCCGCTACGCCCGCGGCGACATCGCGGCCGCGCCGCTGCTCGACGCCCGCCAAGCGGCCTTGTCCGCGGAGTTGGCCGTCGTTCGCCAGCGCGTCGCCGCCGCGCTCGCGCACGTCCAGCTCCACCGCGCGCTCGGCGGCTGACCGCTCGCCACGCCGATCACATTTTAACCACGGACCTTCTCATGCCCTATATCCGAACTTTGTCGCACATCCTCGGCAGCACATTGGCGGCGTTCACCACGCTACCTGCCCATGCGCAGGACGCACCCGCCGATCCGTACCGCGATACCGTCACCGTCGGTATCGGGGTCGCCGCACTCCCCGATTACGAAGGCTCGAACGACTATCGGATCACCCCGGCACCCGCCGCGATCGGGACGATCAAGGGCTATGGCTTCGCCTTGGCCGGCAACCAGCTGAGCGTCGATCTGATTAAGAACGCGCCAGGCGCGGTCTGGGACGTCCAGGCCGGACCGATCGCACAGCTCAATCTCAACCGTAGCGCCCTCGGCAGCATCAACGACCGCCGCATCCGCGCGCTCGGCAAGCTTGGCGTCGCGGTCGAACTCGGCGGCTATGTCGGCCTCGCCAAGACCGGCGTGCTGACCAGCCCCTACGACACGCTGTCGGTGACGCTCGGCTATCGCCACGACGTCAGCGGGATTCACGAGAGCGGCATCTGGAGCCCCGGCATCACTTATGTCACGCCGCTGTCGCGCAAGGCCGCGATCGGCGTGTTCGCCTCCGCCGACATCGTCGGACGCGGCTATGCGCAGACCTATTACAGCGTGTCCGCGGCAAAGAGCGCGGCGAGTGGACTCCCCGTCTACACAGCCCGCGGTGGCCTCAAGAACTGGACGTTCGGCGCGATCGGCAGCTATTCGCTCACCGGCGACCTATTGCACGGTATTAAGGTCGTCGCGGGCGGCACCTATGGACGCATGGAAGGCGACATCGCCCGCAGCCCGCTCGTTGCGATCGCCGGATCGCGCGATCAGTGGCTGGGGACGATCGGACTTGCTTATACGTTCTAGTCCGTGGGGAAGTCGGGCGAGACCCATAAGTCGCCGTTAAGTGCCCTCCCCGGCTTTCCCAACTTCAGACGCCCGTTAATCTTAGCCAGACGGTCGCTCGACCGGCCACTAAAGCTGGCCTGGGACGCATTTCTCAGCGGGGACGCCCTTCGCATTGGGTTGGTGGCGGTGAAAGAACACGCCCAGGCCGTGATCGCCGATCTCGAACAGATTGACGCCTCGCCATAGTGCGGCGGGGTCTGCGCGGTCAGGCGGCGCATCGTCGCGTCGATCGGCTGCTGGAACGACGAGCGCGTGGCGAGATGGCCGGCCGACCATGCGCCGATTTCGTGCGCGAAGACCGCCACGGTGCCCGTCAGCACCACGGCATAGAGCTGTAGGCCGAGCAGGATGCCAGACCAGCCGTGCACCGCGACCATCGCCTTGGTCTCTTCCTTCTTCAGATGGATCATTGGGCCTCCCCCAAGGCGGGCGCAGCGGCGGGTGCGGCGGCATGCCGGCAAGCGACATCAGTGTCACCTCGAACGCGCCTGGCCCGGCCAGCAGAATTCGCGCCCATCGACGACGAGACTAGATTGGGTACGTGCGCGTCATGCAAGGCACTCTTAATGCTATTGATAATCTTTCGCAAATATATAAGAGCGCCCACAATCGGACTGCAGTGAGACGAAGGGGCGGAATATGGGGAAGTTGATCGTTGCGGCCGGGGTGGCGAGCATGCTGGCCAGTTCTGCGGCCTGGGCTCAGAATGCGGAGCCGCCCGCACCGGAAAACGACATCGTGGTGACCGGCACCATCGCCGGCACAAAGACCGAAACCCCGCTGATCGAGCTACCGCAGCCGCTCACCATCATCCCGGCCGACCAGTATCTGTCGCAGGGCGCGATCAACATCAGCGACACCGTGAAGTACGCCGCCGGCGTCCTCGCCAATCCCTATGGCCGCGATACGCGAGTCGATGGCTTCAACGTCCGCGGCATCAGCGCGCTGCAGTTCCGCGACGGCATGCGAGACATTTTCTCCTATTATGCCAGCATCCCCTCGGACCCGTATAATTTCTCGCGGGTCGAGATCGTACGTGGCCCGGCATCGGTGCTGTTCGGCCAGGGCTCGATCGGCGGTCTCATCAACCTCGTCTCCAAGACGCCCGAGTTCCGCACCAGCGGCGAGCTGAACCTCGTTTATGGCAGCTATGACCGCAAGGAGGCGCTAGGGGATATCAACCTGGCGCTCAGTGACACGCTGGCGATCCGTGCGGTCGGACGCGTGCGCGATTCCGACACCTTCATCGATCATGTTCCCGACGACCGCGTGATGTTCGCACCGTCGATCCGCTGGCAGCCGACGGCGGATACCGATCTGATCCTGACCGGCCTGTACCAGAAGGACGACACCGGCTCGACCTCGCAGTTCCTGCCGATCGTCGGCACTTTCGCGCCCAATCCCGGCAATCCGGGCGGGCAGCTCGATCCCTACACATTCGTCGGCAAGGCCGGCTGGGACCGCTATGCCGGCCGCTCGCTCCAGGGTGGCGGGTCGCTGGTCCATCGCTTCTCGGACAATCTTCGTATCAGCCTGAAGGCACGATACATCGACAGCGACCTCGAATATTTCACCCATTACGCCGACAGCTATACCAACCCGACCAATCCGTTCGCGGTTTATGGCACCGATGGCCGCACCATCGGGCTGTATGCAGACGCCAGCGATGCGCGGATGAACGTCTTCTCGACCGACAACAACGTCCAGCTCAAGTTCAATACCGGCGCAGAGATCGAGCACACGCTGCTGGCCGGCCTCGACTATAGCTGGAACAAGGTCGGCAAGAGGTTCGCGACCACGGCGTTGGAGACGGTTGATCTCTACGACATCGATTATGCGTCGCTGCAGACCTACGACCCCAGCGGCCCGTTTGCCTATGATTCGCAGAAGCAGCTCGGCGTCTATGTCCAGGACCAGATCCGCTTCTTCGATCGCATGTCGGTGATTGTTGGCGCCCGCCGCGACCATGTGACCAACTCCTCGGGCCAGGAGGACAATGCCACGACCTTCCGCGCCGGCATCATTGGCGAGCTCGGCGCAGGCGTCTCGCCCTTCTTCAGCTACACCGAAAGCTTCCTGCCGATCGCCGGCCGGCTGACGGGGCCTGGCGGCGTCCCGACCGACCCCTTCAAACCGCAGATGGGCATGCAATACGAGGCGGGTGTAAAATGGCAGCCCGATCCCCGGACGCTGGTCACCGTGACCGGTTTCAAGATCAAGGAGCGCAACCGCGTCCTCTATCTGGCCAACAACGTGACGACCCAATCCGGCGAATTATCCACCAAGGGCATCGAGTTCGAGGCGAGCCGCGTGCTGCCGGGCAATTTCGAGCTGCTGCTGAACTATGGCTACAGCCAGCTCGATTCCGACGTTAACACCAGTCTCGACTATATGCCGCGCCACACCGCGTCGGTCTGGTCGACCAAGACCTTCGGTGACACCAGCGGGCCGCAGCTAAGGTTCGGTGCGGGCGTGGTGTATAGCGGCAAGAGCAAGTCGACCGGGCTGCTCGACCCCTATGGTCTCAACCCCAGGATCGCGCCCGGCACGCTGTACACGATCGTCACCCCGTCGCGGACGACGGTCGATGCGCTGGCGGAGATCAGCTGGGACAAATGGCGCCTGGCCATCAACGCGACCAACCTGCTGGACAACCGTGGTTTCGCCTC
Source organism: Sphingomonas sp. CFBP 13733 (assembly GCF_014841795.1). NCBI lineage: Bacteria > Pseudomonadati > Pseudomonadota > Alphaproteobacteria > Sphingomonadales > Sphingomonadaceae > Sphingomonas > Sphingomonas sp. CFBP 13733. The sequence goes on along the minus strand of NZ_JACYUP010000001.1, from coordinate 61,400 downwards.
CTGCCTCGCGCGTGGGGACTGCTTCATGGCCGCACCGCGCAACGTTATGGCAACGCTGGGCTTTCGATTCTAGCAGGCGACGGCTTCGCATTACAATTCGGCGGCATGGATGCCCGCCGGGCCAACGCCAGCCCAGGAGGATTTTCCTGCGGTAGAACCAACTGGACTACCACTGCATCACGGTCGACCGGGCGCTGTTCGCTCCAGCTTACCCATCGGTGGCGCCAACCGATTTGCACGGACGACCGCATGCAGGAACGATCGAGAGCGTCGCGAGCGGCCAATTCGGGCCCGTTGCTGCCTGTCCGGTTTGTGCCACGCGAACGGAAGGATCTGTCGGGAGCAGCCGTTCGCCGGCTAACGCAGCGATGGCTTGAACTGGTCGATGGCTGTCTCGACGGTCACGACCCAAAAGGCGACGTTCCGAACGCCCCTTCCGCTCGCCGAAACCTGTCATCCATTCATGTGCCGCAACTGGCGGGGACGGCGAGGCATTGTAGCTGCCACCAGTACACGCTTCCTGACCCTATTTAGATCTTGAAATCAGGCGAATGCGGTATCGCCCGACCTGGGAGGTCGAAGCGGGCCGGTCAGTAACGGTAACGCAAAATGGCGCGACCGCCCGGCGGCAGGGTCGGCGACCAGGTGAGGATCCCGTCGGTTCGGTTGAGCGCCTTGTCATCGGCCTCGATCGCCTGGCCCGCCGCCCCGATCGGGACGTCGAGCGTCGCCGGAAAAGGGTTGGCGTTAGTCGCCGTCAGCACGACCTCTCGCGACAATGCTTCCCCCGGAGCCGCCACCGGCACGCGCGACGCAACGATAGCCTGGGTCAACATAACCTGGCTGCTGATACCTGCCGCTAGGCGCACCGTCTCGCCAACCGTGCGGTCGGTGACCGCGCCCAATCCCAGCAGCAGGCGTCCGCCAGCCCGCTCGGCGTAGAGTGCGGTGCTGCCGGCTGGCATCGGCACGCCCAGGCCGCCAGGTGTATCGTTCTTCATCACGAGCACGATCGACGTCGGCACGCCGTCGAGCTGCTGGCCGGGATACACCGCGCGTCGGTAGCGACGATCGACCGGCACGCCCTTTTGAAAGAGCAAAGCAACTTGCTTTTGCGCGCGTGCGGCGACGGTCGTGGGCGTCGGTATGCGATAAAGCTTGAGATCGCCAAGATCTTCGGGAGGGGGCGGCGGCGGGGGTGGTGCCGGGGGCGCCATCATCGGCGGCGGGGGGGGCGCCATCGCGCGCGACGCCGTCACCACTATCTCGTCGGCAGGCTCAAACTCCGTTTCGGGCAGATCCGACGTCGTCGTGCCGAGCGGATAGCAGACCAGCCGCAGCCCGCCCGCCGCCGCCGGAACCGCGGGCAACGCCACCCGGTTGAGCCGGCCCGCGACGGCCTGCACCTCGGCCTTCGGGAACACTTCCGGGTTGCTGTTGGCGAGGGTCAGCCAGGCAAACAGGTCGACCGTTCGCCCGTTGGCGGCGAGCGCAGCGACGTAGCTCGCCCGCCAGTCGAACCCGGACGCGAGATAGGACAGACGCACCGTGACCGTGCGCGCCGCCGGGCTGATGGTCGTTACGCTCAGCACCGGCTTGCTCGACAGGCCGCCTGGGACGCTGGCGAACGCCAGCCGCTCCGCGAGACCCGAACAGCGTAAAGCCTCGATCCCCGTCGCCGTGCGGAGGATGACGCCCGGTGCCGGGCCGGCGACAATGGTCGCGGGCTCGCTGGTCGGTCGTCCGGTCGCCCTGTCCGTTCGGGTCAGCGTCACGTCACGACCCAGCGTACCGTCGACAAGCGAGGCCGGCGACAACAGGCGGGCGTCGCGATTCTTCTCGATCGTGCCGCCGGGCAGGCCGTCGATGACTGCGCTGACCGGCACGATCCCTTGCGCCACGCCCTCGAACCGCAGAACCGCCGGTCCGCGCGGCAGCCGGACGTGACGCGTCTCCGTTACCAATGCAAAGCCACCGAGATACTGGAGGGTCATCGCCCCGCGGCCATAAGGTGCCCGGTACACCGTGAGCGAGACGCGGTCCGGCGCGGACGAGGTGACGGTCGTCTGCGCCTCCGCCTTGCCCGCCAGCAGCGCGACCGCCAGGAGCAGCAGATGGCGCATCAGTAGCGCGTGTCGAAGGTCGCCGTCACCGTGGTGCTGCCATTGGCCGGCACGGATACCTGCCACGCCAGCGTGCCGGCGGTGCGACGTTCACCCTTTGCGCTGTCCTCCACGACCCGGACGTCGCCCCAGTCGAGCCCGCCCTGGATGAGCTCGACCGTGACAGGACGGGCGCGGGCGTTAGTCAGCTTGTACTGCATCGCCGTGCGCCAGCGGCTGTCGCCCTGCCGCGTGCGCGACACGGTGACGGGCTGCACCTTCACGTCGAACGCGTCGCCGGTGGGAAGCGCGATGGTCGACCCTTGCGGGGTATGCTCGATCCGGTTTTCGCCGGTGAACTGCGGCTGCCCGCGTGCATCGCGGACATAGACCCGGACCACCCCCGCCGGCAGCGCATCGCCCAAGCCTGCTGCACCCGAGTTACTGAACCGCAGCACCGAGTGCGCGCTGCGTGGTTCGTCCGAACTGCCGAGCCAGCCATTCTCGAACCGATAGCCGGCGCCCGCCGCCACGCCCTTGGCATCGAGGAAGCTGACCTGCTTGGTTTGCTTGTCGGCGATCGTGGTGCGTTCGGCCAGCGGATAGAGGTAGAAGTCGCCGAGCTGCTCGCGCGCGGCGCTCTCGGTGCCGGGGCGTGTCGTCGTTCGGCGGCGCGGACGCGGCGCATAGCCGCCGCTGCCGTCATCGTCGGCGCTGCCGACCTCGCCGGCGACCAGCAGCGTTTTGGCGTTGGCGAACGTCGTCCCGCTGCTATTCTTCAGCGTTACCCAGCCCTGGATATCGACCGTGCCGCTCTTGTCGTCGAACAGCGCGACATAATCGGCGCTCCAGCCGAGCCCGCGGCTCAGGTAGGACAGCGTCGCCGGGCGGGTTCCTCCGCGCGTGCTGGTCAGTGTCACCGACAGCGTCGGGCGCGCCCGCAGCGCGTCGGGCACCCGGTCGAACACCGCGCGCACCGGCAGGCCGTCGTCGCGCAGTACCTCGACATGACCGTTCACTTCGATGACCACGCCGCCGTTCACCGCCAGCACTTTCGCGCGATCGCGGGTTTCCGCGCCGGTGGCCGGATTGGTCCGCACCAGCGTGATGGTCTCGCCGATCGCTTTCTCCATCAGGCTCGACGGGCTGAGCAGATCATAGTCGAAATTCTGCTCGACGATCGCGGCATCGGGCACGGTCAGCGACACCGTTTCCGGTCGGATCGCTGCGCTCACGTCGGGGAAATTCTGGCGAACCCGCCCGCTCGCCAGGTTCAGCGGACGGATGTCCTGCACCAGGGCGACGTCGTTGGTGTAGATGGTGACCGACACGTCGCCTTGCGCCGTTCCGGCGGTCGGGGAATCAGCAGGGGGCGGCAATTGCTGAGCGGCTGCCGAAATCGACCCGAGCAGCATCACCAAACCACACGCTCTCGAGATGCTTTTGCGCACGTCACTCTCCCCCGGTCCTTGCTATAATGGCGAGACCGCATCAGAAGGGCAACGCGACATTGTGGGTCTGATTTTCTGACCCAAACAACGGCGCTTGTTCGCTCTGATCGGTGCGATGCGCCATTAAGGTTATGATACGTTGATCATAGCCAAAATGACGGTGTCCGCGAGAGCGACGGCGGAGAGCAAGTCCGTCGGTTACTGGTCGTAGCGGGTGCCGATACGCCGCCAATCCTTGGAGCGCCCGAACAAGATATTGATCCGGTAGACGCCGAGCTCGGCGACGCCTTCCCACCGAATCCGCAAAGACCCATAAGGCGACGCTCAGACCGTCCTACCTTCGCCCGAAGAGGCGACGTTCGTTTAGCTTCGTATTCTAGCCGACGCGCCCGCCGCGACAGGCTAGCCGAGCAGGCGTTCCAATGGGGCCCTCGTCGACCATGCCGGCTGCATCCGATCGGCTAGAACCTCGTCCCGAAAGTGATGCTCGGCCCAAAGTATAGGCAAGAATGCTCCTTGTCGGCCCGGTCCGACCAGTTCCGCTGGAACCGGCCGCGCACTTGCGCCGAGATGTCCTTCTTGACGGCGAACGATCGCCGGACTGGCGCCGAGACGACTAACCCAGCCTGTACCCGTAGGCGGAGATCTGGGCGAAGCTCGCTCCGGGGTCCCACCCGCTTGTTGCGATAGAATCTCCACTCACCCATCGCTGCCGCTACCGCGCGGAGGTCGTCCCAGAACGGACCCGAGATTACATAGGCGCTCGCAGTCGGGAATATCCGGTTCTTCGTCGAATCCGTCGACCAGAGGTATTTCAGCTTGCCGCAAGCTTCCCACGCCCATCCTGCCACGTTCCGCACGGATAAGCTGCCCGAGGAAGGCGCCGAATGCCAATAGCACCTTGACCAGCCGGAGTGCGCGGTCGACGCAGTCTGGATGACGGATCCGAAGGCAGCCACTCTTTCCCTGCTCGAGCGCCGCGCACCCGGGGCGACGATATGCCCAAGCGAGGTGGCCCGTTCAATGGCACAGGATTGGCGCAGCGCAATGCCTGCAGTCCATGAAGCGATAGACGAGCTAGTGAGCAACGGGCTGGTACAGCTCAGCTGGAAGGGACAGCCGCTTGCAAAGCGCTCAGGACCGTACAGGATCCGCAATCTTGGCGGCGATTGAAGCTAGGGCTTAATTCGCATATTTTGCCCATTCCAGTATCGGAAGTCAGCTCAACAACGTCATATTCAGCAGCTGCGGCTGCGGCGACCCACGGGCAGACTTTCAAGCCGCTCCTTCTGCGGCCCGCAAACAGACATCGGTTTAGGTTGGCACGCTGTGCTCCTTGGTCGCTTGCGGCACGAACACGGAGAGCGCGAGCGTGACGCCTACGTTTATCAGGACGCCCCAGAACGTCAGGTGCAGGCCGCGCGCTAGCCCTACCCACTTCGCCACCGTGTTTGCCGCCGACCCCTGCCCCACGAGTATCTACTGAATCTGTCGCAGCGGCCCAGCGGGTCAGCGTGCTAGGCTGGCATTGAGCTCAGTGACCAGCACCGCCGCCCCAAGCGTGCTGCCAGATTGCAGGCAACAAATTGGAGAGCGTCGTGGCCCCACGCTCTGCGAAACCCACGCTGCCCTGGATCAGCGTGAGATAAGGCATCACAACCCATCGTTGGCAGGTCGCACAAAATTTAGCTTTGCCGTCTCATTATGCGATAGCGCTGCGAGAATTCCGGAGCGCAATATGAAAACGATCTTACTCAGCTTGTCTCTGGCAGCAGTGGCCGCACCGACAATCGCGAAGACGGATGATGTGAAGGCCAGCGCCGCGCGCCAAGCGGAGGAGCGGTTGCATACCGATTGGGCATGGCTCGGCCGCTACACGGAGGCCAATACGGCGTTGCCGGCCGGCATTGCGGGCCCACGCGTCGTCTTCATCGGCGATTCAATCACACAGGGCTGGTTCGACATGGCCCCTACCTTCTTTACCGACAACAACCGCATCGGACGCGGGATCGGTGGGCAGACCACGCCGCAGATGGTGTTGCGCTTTCGCCAGGACGTGATCGATCTGAAACCCGCAGTCGTACAGATCATGGCCGGCACCAACGACATTGCCGGTAATACCGGGCCGATGACGCTTGACCAGTCGAAGGCCAATATCATGACGATGGCGGAACTTGCGCGCGCGCACGGGATCCGCGTGATCCTCGCCTCGATCCCGCCCGCCGCGAATTTTCCGTGGCGGCCCGGCCTGGAAACCGCCGACAAGATCGTGGCGATGAATAGCTGGTTGAAGGGATATGCTGCGCAGACCGGCGCTACCTATGCCGATTACTGGACGGCGCTACACGACGGCAAGGGGTTCCGTGCGAGCCTGACCTATGACGGCGTCCATCCGAACAAGGCGGGATATGCCGTCATGGGACCGGTTGCCGAAGCGGCGATCCGCGCCTCGCTCGCCAAGCCTGCCCCGAAGGCGCTCGCGCGGTGATCGTCCTCGCGCTGGCGCTCGCCGCCGTCACCGCCGGCCCGTTGGTGCGCGTCGACGATGGTCCGGTCCGCGGCGAGGCGCTTGCGAACGGCGGTGCGGTGTTCCGCGGCATCCGCTTCGCCAAACCGCCGACCGGACCGCTGCGGTGGCGCGCGCCCGAACGGCCGACGCGTTGGACTGAACCTGTCGAGGCAATCGCGCCCCATGCGGCCTGTCCGCAACCCGTCTATGGCGACTGGAACCGGGACGCGGCGATCCATAGCTCGGAGGATTGCCTGTTCCTCGACGTACGCACGCCGACGTCGAGCGCGACCGCGGCGCTGCCGGTGCTGGTATGGATCCACGGCGGTGGCAATCGCGCGGGCGCCGGCGGCGGCACCGTCGAATCGCGGATCACCGAAGCAGGCATCGTGCTGGTCAGCATCCAGTACCGCCTCGGCGCGCTCGGCTTCCTGTCGCATCCCGCCCTCAGCCGTGAACAGGGCGGGCATTCGGGCAATTACGCGCTGATGGACCAGCAGGCGGCGCTCGCATGGGTCCAGCGCAACATAGCGCGCTTCGGGGGCGATCCAAAGCGCGTCACGATTGCGGGGGAATCCGCCGGCGCGCAGGACGTCGCACTTCACCAGCTGGCCCCGGCTTCGCGCGGGTTGTTCGCGCAGGCGATCCAGGAAAGCGGAACGCCCGGCTTCGGTGTCGCTCCGCGCACGCTAGTGCAGAACGAACGCCTGGGTGAACGTCTCATAAGGGCCGCCGGACTGCCGGATACGGCCCCGACCGCCCAGCTCCGCAACCTGTCCGTCGCCAAAATCCTGGAGGCGCAAGACGCAGTCGATGTTCCCGATCTGGACGATGACAGCTTCATCTGGTTGCAGGCGATAATCGACGGTCGCGTCCTGACCGATACGCCCGCCAAGCTGCTGGCGAGCGGCCGGTTCGCACGCACGCCGCTCGTCATCGGCGTCAACGCAAAGGAACTGCCCCTGCATGGCGGTCGCGCTGCGGCGGAGGCGACGGTTCGACGCGAATTCGGTGCGGGCGCCGACCGGGCGCTCGATCTCTACGGTCTCCAGCGAGGCGGCACGCCGGTCGATGATCTGCGCCTGGGTGACGTCACCACGCAGATCGCCGATGACGTGACCTTTCGCTGTCCGACGATCGCCGTCTCCAGGGCATTCGCACGCGCAGGCGTACCGGTGTGGCAGTATCAGTTCGACTACGCGCCGGCTGGCGGCACGGTCAGCCATGCAAGCGAGATCGGCTATGTGTTCAACCCGCCGCAACCCGGCCAGCCGCCACTGCAACGCTATTGGGTCAACTTCGTCAGAACCGGCAATCCCAACAGCGCCGGGTTGCCCCTATGGGCGCGCTATTCGGCCGACACGCGCGCTTACATGGCGTTCGAACAGACCGGCCCGGCTGCGCGGCGAGACCTGCGCGGGCCAATCTGCACGCTGCGCGACACTCCTTAACGCGCCGGCATCATCAGGCGATCAGGAGGGCCGCCCGGCTCGGCAGGCTGCGCGAGCCCCGGACTGCGCGCAGCCAGGCCGAGGAACGCGTCGTGCGGCTGCGCGAGCGCAACTGCCTGTGCAATCGACTCCTTCATCCGGGCAAATGCCGACTCAAGGTCCGGAATCGAGAAATGGTCGGCACCGGGATCATGCGCGGCGGCGTCGATCCCGAAGCCTGCATACATCGACAGCCAGCTCGGATCCTGGAACGATTCCCACTCATACCGGACCAGATGGCCGCGCGCCTTGAACAACCGGAGCTTGTGCGCCAGCGCGTCGGGGAGCGCCGTGTCGCGGCAGCGATCCCACATCGGCTCTCCACGCCTGACATTGGCAAAATAATGGAGCAGCAGGAAATCGCGGATCCGCTCATATTCCAGTCCGGTCGTGCGATTATATTCCTCCGCCAGCGCGGGATCAAACCCGCGATCGGGCAGCAAGGCGAGAAGCTTCTCGATACCCGTCTGTATCAGCGTGATGCTGGTCGATTCGAGCGGTTCCATGAAGCCCGCGGCGAGACCAAGTGCGACACAGTTCCCCTGCCAGAAGGCCGTACGCCGCCCAGTGCGAAAGCGGATCATGTTTGGCTCGCCTAGCGCTTCGCCCTCGAGCCTCCCCTTCAGCGTAGCGACCGCCTCGTCGTCAGAGATGTGACGGCTCGAATAGACATACCCGTTGCCGACGCGGTGCTGGAGCGGGATGCGCCACTGCCAACCGGCTTCGAGCGCGGTGCTGCGTGTATACGGGGTCAGCGGCCCCGATCGCGTGCATGGCATCGCCACTGCCCGGTCGCACGGCAGCAGGTTCGTCCAGTCTTCATACGGCACGCCCAGGGCGCCGCCGAGCAGCAGCGACCGGAACCCCGAGCAGTCGATGAATAGATCGCCGTCGATCGCCTTGCCGCAACTGGTGTCCACCCCGCTGATGAACCCCGTGCGACCGTCGACGCGCACATCGGTGATAGTGGCATCGATGTGTTCGACGCCCCATGCGATCGCCTTCTGCGCCAGGAACCGTGCGAATAGCCCGGCATCGAAGTGCACCGCCCAGTCGAAAAACAGCAGATCATGAACCGGCCGGTCGGTCGGCGGCATGAACAGGTTGCGCTCCGCCAGCGCGGTCGCGAGACAGAAATCGGCCAGCGGCGAAGCGTGACCGGCAGCGTTCATCTTGCGCCAGTAATGATGGAACGCCACGCCGCGCGATCGCATGCCGTACAGGCCGAACGGGTGGAAGAAGCGCTCGCCTTCGCGCTTCCAGTCGACGAACTCGATGCCGAGTTTGACCGTGCCCTGCGTCGCCGCCATCACCTCCTGCTCGGTGACGCCGATTTCGCGGAAGAAATCGCGGATGCCCGGCACGGTCGCCTCGCCGACGCCGACCGTGCCGATCGCGCTGGAGTCGATGACCGTGATCTTGACAGGCTGTCGCTCGAGCCGGCGCGCGAGCAACGTTGCCGCCATCCATCCCGCCGTGCCGCCCCCGACGATGACGATCGAGCGCAGCGGCCCGCGAGCGGATGCCGGACCCGGTGTTCTGCCCGTCATGACCAACTCCCCGTCAACGCTGTCCGGCGTACAGGTGCCCGCCACCCCGATGAAAGCTGGCGGGCATCTGCGTCACACATTATGCCTCAGAACTTGAAGCGCGCGCCCGCCATGAACCGACGCTCGTAAATGTTGTTGTAGGCCTTCTCGTCCGGGAAGGTCAGATAGTATTTCTCGTATTCTCCGGTCAGGTTCGACCCTTGCGCATACAGCGTCAGGTTCGGCGTGAAGTCGTAGCTGATCGACGCGTCAACATAGTTGGTTGGTTGCTGATAGAGTTCGAGACCCTGGATACCGCCGAAATTCTGCTGCACCGCGCGCTTGGAGCGATAATTCCACGCGACACGCGCCTGGAAATGATCGTCCTGGTAGAAGCCCGCCAGATTGGTCTGGATCTTCGAATTATCCTGGAACGGGATCGCATCGCCCTTCAGATCGACCGCGCCGGAGTCGGACGGCGAATAGGTGATGTTCGCGTCGATACCGAAGTTGGTCAGGATCGACGGCATGAAGCCGAGGTCGCTGAACGACTGTTTCCAGCCTGCCTCGACGCCCTTCAGCGTCCCGCCATCGCCCTGCACCGGCGTGCTGATCGAGACCGTCCGGTTGCGGACGACGCCGTCATTGTCGGGCAGGTCGGTGCGGACGATGTTGCCCGACTGGATGAAGCTCGCAACGTCGATGTAGAAGGCACCGACGCTGATCAGGCTGCTTGCGCCGATATAATATTCGAGCGATCCCTCGACGTTGGTGGCGCGCCACGGATCGAGCTGCGGGTTGCCGTTGGAACTGCCGCCGGTGACGCGGAACACGGGCGAACCGGGGTTGCTCGTGTCGATCGCATAGGTCGGGTTCAGGCCACCGCCCCATTGGTTGAGGTCGAGCAACGTCATCGTCTTCGAATAGGCAAGCCGCAGCTTCACATTCTCGGCAAGGTTGAACGCGAGATTGAAGGCGGGCAGGAAGTCGGTGAAGCTGCGCTTGGTCTCGACGGTGCCGTTGCTCAGATTGGCCAGGCCATAGGGCTGTGGCGAACCGGTGACGAACTGCGTGATGTCGAGCTTGGTGTTGATGACCTTGAGGCCCGCATTGCCCGACACCGGGATGCCGAACACGTCGCCCTTGACGTTGAGCTGCGCGTAGCCCGAAATCTGCTTCACGCCGACGTTGAACGACGCGCCGGGGTTCTGCACTTCCACGTTGCCGGGATAAAAGCTGTTCTGGAACGCCAGCGCGTTGTCCATCACCTTGGGATCCAGCACGTAGATCGGCGGCAGGCCAGCGCCCGGCAGGTTGTACTGCTTGACCTGCCCGTTGAAGATCGGATCGCTCGCCTTGCGGACCTGCCCTGCGGTGTAGGGAGCGAAGCTGGCGGTCCCGAACGTGCCCGTACCGGCACGGCACGAGGCATCGTTCAGGGGGACGTCGAATGCCTTCCATTTGACCAGGCAGCCACCCGCCTGCGACGCCTGCCCGGCATAGAGCGGTGCCGCGCGATCGAATTCGAAATCGTCGACCGTGCGCTCGCTATACCGGCCACCCAGGGCCAGGCTGACATTGTCGTTCGCCTCGTAGGAGACGTCACCGCGGATCAGCTTGAGGTCGCCCTTGCGCCGGTAATTGCCCTCCGACGAGGTCGTCTTCATCGTGTAGCTGTCGATATTGCCGAGCGCGTTCGTCAGCTGCGATGGCAGCGTGAACACGGGCTGGTTGCCGGTGAAATCGACCGTCGCTGGTAGCGACGCCGCGCCCGCCAAGGTGTTGACGACATAGCCGCCGGGATTGAACGCGACGTCTCCCGTCGGATAATGACCGATCCCGCCCGGCTGCCACTGCGCGCCGTTGGACGGGCTGAACTGCAGATAGCTCTGGTCGTAGTTCGAATAGGCCTTGCCGTAGATACCGCGCAGGCTTGCCATGAAGCGACCGCCATTGTCGTACTTGAGTTCGACATTGTAGTTCTGCGACTGCGACTTGAAGCGATCATTCTGCGCGTACGAGTCGAAGTTGCCGAGATCGTAATTATAGACTTGTGTGGTGTTCAGGTCATAGTCGCGAGTCACGCCGCCATTGCTGAGCGAAACAACCGAACCCGTGTTACGCGACTGCCCCGGGACGAATTCGGCCGCCTGCCAGTTGACGTTCTGCATCTGGATGCCGGCAGTCCGGTCATTCTCGTTCTGGCGGGTGAAGAACGCGTCGGCGTTCAAGGTCAGCGCATCGCTGATCTCCCACTGCGCCGAGGCATTGATACCGATCCGCTCGCGCTGGTTCACCTTGTCCCAGGCGGTGAAACCCTGTGGGACGATGAACGCGTCGTTCGAGTCACCATCGCCGTTCACGTCGCGGCCGGTACCGACGATCGTGCCCTTGGGACGATTGGCGGGCGAAAAGCCGCTGCTCAGGTTGACGTCGCCAGTCGGGTTGGCGGCGGTGTTGAACTGCTCGTTGTGGAGCGCTGCGCCATAGCCTTCCTGGATGCCGTTGTGCGAGTTCGACAGATGCAGGTTCGAATAGGCCCCGGACACGAGGAAGCCGACCTTCTCACCACGGAAGCCGAACAAGCCGTTCAGGTTTGGATCGAATTCCTTGGTCTTGTCGCCGTACGCGCCCTCGGCGGCAGCCGCGAAGGTGAAGCCCTTCTTCAGGTCGAACGGACGGCGCGTACGCAGGTTGACGGTGCCGGTGATGCCCGCGTTGAGCAGGTCCGCCGTGCTCGACTTGATGACGTCGGCGCCGGCGAACAGCTGCGACGGGATGTCGTTGAAATTCGGTTGGATCGTCGTGATCGATTGCGCGCCGAGATAGGCCTCGCCGTTGAGCAGCGTCGTCACCTGTGGCAGGCCGCGAATGTTGATTGCGGCCCCCTCACCCGCGTCGCGGCGGATCTGCACGCCAGGGATACGCTGGAGCGAATCCGAGATGGTCACGTCGGGCAGCTTGCCGATGTCTTCGGCGGAGATCGAATCGGTGACCGACGCGGCATCGCGCTTCAGGTTGACCGCACGCCGCTGCGCGCCGCGAATGCCGGTAACGACGATGTCCTCGCTTTCTGCGGCGGCATCACTCGTCGGGGTGGTCGGGGTTTGCGTTTCGCTCGCCTGATCGGCCGCAGCCGCGGACGGCGATGCAGCCTGATCTGTGGGCGCGCTTTGCAACACCCCCTGCGTCGTCGATGTTTGCTGCGCGAGCGCAGTACTGCTGCTGACCAACGCCGTCACCGACGCGGCGACCATCAACATGTTCTTGGATTTTGCGCGCAACATTCCGACCCTCTCCCTCACAATCAACACCGCCAGCGATTGGCGAACGCTTTAGCCTGCGAGAATGAAGTTGATCGGCGCCGCGGCGCCCTACCCCTCTCCCACGTGCCAGCCGCAACTTACCGTTGTCTTGACACCCGTGTTCTACCGCGCCGCAAAGCGCCGTCAATTGGATAATCAATTTGCGTTTATTTTTCGAACTGGCATTGTCGATCGGGATGGCCGTGCAGCGGTCACGAGCATGGGGGGAGGATATCGTGGGGGAGAGTGGTACCATTGCCAACATCGGCGGGCTGGTATGCGAAGATGCTGCGCCGGCGCTGGGTATCGATTTCGGCGGTACGAAGATCGAAGCCGTGTTGCTCTCGAAAAACGGCGCGGCTGCGTGGCGGCAACGCATTCCCAATCCCGGCAGCTACGACAGCGCCCTGACCGCGATATCGAACCTGGTCGCCGCGGCGGACGACGCCGGGGGCGTGCGCTGCACGGTCGGGATCGGTGCACCAGGCTCGCCGTCACCGCGAACCGGGATCATGCGCAACAGCAACTCTACCTATCTCAATGGCCGCCCCTTTCGCGAGGACCTCGCCCGGGCGCTCGGTCGCCCCGTACGGCTGGTCAACGATGCCAATTGCCTGGCTCTGTCGGAGGCGATCGATGGCGCCGCTGAGGGTGCGCAGAGCGTCTTTGCGCTGGTGATCGGTACCGGAGTCGGTGGTGGCGTTGTGCTGTCCGGCGCCGTGATTGATGGTGCACACGGGATCGCTGGCGAGATCGGCCATCTGCCCCTGCCCTGGCCCGACGGACGCGAGGCCGATCCTCCGCCATGCTGGTGCGGGCTGTCGGGCTGCATCGAGAGCTGGGTTTCGGGTACCGGCTTTGCGCGGGCCGCTGCCACCGAACACGGGCTGGCGCTCAGCGCACCCGACATCGTTGCCGCGGCGCGCTCCGGCGACCCCGCGGCCCGCGCCGCGCTGGATGCCTATGTCGATCGCCTCGGGCGTGTGCTCGCGCTCGTCGTCAACCTGCTCGACCCCGAGGTGATCGTCCTTGGCGGCGGCATGTCGAACGTCACCGAAATCTACGCCGGCCTGCCCGATGTCGTGCGCCGCCACACATTTTCCGATCTGTGGGACGGCCGTATCGTGCCCGCACGCTGGGGCGACGCCTCCGGCGTTCGCGGTGCCGCAAGATTATGGACAAAGGATCCGCAGGTCGGTCACTGACCCGGCATACCGCGGCACAAAACTGACCGGCGGCACTGCCAAGCCGGCACCTCAGGAGGGACTATTCATGCGACTGGCGACACTCACCACCCTGTTACTGCTAGGAACGGCCCTGTCGGGCGCGGTCGCAGCGCAAACCGCGCCAGCCGACGCGCCAGCAGCGATCGGCAACGCCGGCCCCTATAACGTCGACATCCTCGCCGGCGGGATCGGCGTCGAGCGCGACCTGACCGGCGCGCAGGCAGGGGTCGCCGCCGATGCGCCCTGGACTCTGTCGACCTGGGTCCGGCCCGGTGCGACGCGCATGACCGGCACCCTGCTGGCCGTCGGCGATCCGCTAGGGGCCTGCCGCTGTCTCTCGCTCGTCGATGGCCGCGTCACCGGCGCCGACGGCAGCGTCCGCGTCACCGGCGGAAGCATGCTCGCCGCCGGTCGCTGGACGCATGTCGCCGCCGTGTCGGACGGTCGCACGCTGACGCTCTATGTCGACGGCCGGCCGGTCGCGTCGCGCGCCGGCCGCTCGGTCGCCGTCACGCCCCGTCTGGCACTGGCACCCGTCACCGGCACCGGCCGCGCGAAGCAGCATTTCGGCGGATCGCTGGCCGACGCGACGTTCGACGCGCGCGCGCGGAGCGCCGCGGCACTGGCCGACGCGGCCCGCGCGCAGCCAGACTTCGCGCTCGTCCAGTTCTGGCAGGTCGGCGTCGGCTGGCCGCTCCAGAAACAAGCCAATATCGGTTTGACGCAGCAACAGGATCCGTGGACGCTGCCAAAGGCACGCGGCGACGCCACCACGTCGCCGGTCTTAAACATGCCCTTACCGCCGACGGGGTTGGCGCCGGCACGCGACGGCCGCTGGCTGGTGAACGGCTGGCAGCTTGCCGCCGCGCCGGACGTGCGCGACGATGGTGCGACGCTGTCACGTCCGGGCGTGCCCAGCGGCACATGGCGTGCCGCAACCGTACCGGGCACCGTGCTGACCACGCTGGTCGATCGCGGAGTCTATCCCGACCCCTATTACGGGTTGAATAACCTCAAGATTCCCGAAAGCCTCGCCCGGCAGGATTACTGGTACCGCACCAGCTTCACCGTCCCGCCCGAAGCCGCCGGAAAGCGGCTTACGCTCGTCTTCGGCGGCATTAACTATGCCGCAGACGTTTGGGCAAACGGCCGCAAGCTCGGCAGTACACGCGGCGCGTTCATCCGCGGCCAGTTCGATTTCGTCCCCGTCGCCGGTGACAATGTCGTCGCGGTGCGCGTGTCGCCGCCGCCCCATCCCGGCATTCCGCACGAACAGTCGATCAGCGCCGGCGTCGGCGAGAATGGCGGGCAGCTTGCCATCGACGGTCCGACCTTCGTCGCCACCGAAGGGTGGGACTGGATTCCCGGCATCCGCGACCGCAACACCGGGCTGTGGCGTCCGGTCGAACTGCTGGCGCATGGCAACGTCCGCCTGCTCGACCCACAGGTCGTCACCGACCTGCCGCTGCCACGGACCGACCGTGCCGATGTTTACATCACCGTCCCCGTTCGCAACGACGGCACCACGCCGCGCAGCGTCACCGTTCGCGCGGCGTTTGGCGATGTGCATGTCGAGAAGACGGTGACCGTATCGCCCGGCGAGACGAAGGTCGCCTTCTCGCCCAAGGACTTCGCCCAGCTGCGCGTCGCAAATCCGAAACTCTGGTGGCCGAACGGCTATGGCGAGCAGGCGCTGTACCAATTGTCGCTCGAGGCGCTGGCTGATGGCCGGCTGTCGGACACGCGTACCGACCGGTTCGGGATCCGTGAGGTGAGCTACGACCTGTCGCTGTTCGATACCGCGGGCGCGCTCCGGCGGGTCAATCTGCAGTTCACCGATGGCAGCCTGCGCGGCGAACGTCTTATCGACGTCCGTCACGAAGCGATCAAGCAGTCGCCGAACGGGTGGACCGAGTCGCTGACCGTCGCCGGCCAAACCTCACCGGCGGTGACGCCTGTCGAGGAGACGATGCCCGAGCCGCATTTGACCATCCGCGTGAACGGCGTGCAGATCGCGGCGCGCGGCGGCAACTGGGGCATGGACGATGCGATGAAACGCGTCGGCCGGGACCGGCTGGCACCCTATTTCCGTCTCCAGAAGGAGGCGCACATGAACGTCATCCGCAACTGGATGGGTAATAACACCGAAGCCGAGTTTTTCGACCTCGCCGACGAGACCGGCATGATGGTGCTCAACGATTTCTGGCAATCAACGCAGAATTTCCAGGTCGAGCCGCAGGACCCAGAGCTCTTCCTCAAGAATGCGGACGACGTCGTGCGGCGCTATCGCAATCACCCGTCGATCATCCTGTGGTTCGGCCGCAACGAAGGCGTGCCCTATCCCACGCTGAACGAAGGGCTCGACGATCTCATCGCGCGCGAGGATGGCACGCGCTGGTTCACGGGCAGCTCGAACGTCGTCAATCTGCAGGGATCGGGGCCGTACAACTACCGGCCACCGGTGGGCTATTTCACCGATCTGGCCAGCGGCTTCTCAGTCGAAACGGGAACGCCGTCGCTCTCGACGCTTGAATCCGTCCGCGCCACCATGCCCGATAGCGAGACCTGGCCGCTCAGCGACACGCTGGCCTATCACGACTGGCACTTTGCCGGGAACGGCGACACCAAGACGTTCATGACGACGCTGGCGACGATGTTCGGGCCTGCGACGAGCTTCGCCGATTTCGAGCGGAAAGCACAGATGATGAATCTCGAGACGCACAAGGCGATGTATGAAGGGTTTCTGGGCCATCTCTGGACCAAGAACTCCGGTCGGCTCCTGTGGATGACCCACCCGGCCTGGCCGTCGAACGCATGGCAGATCTACAGCTGGGACTATGATACTCATGCGGCATATTACGGGGCGAAAAAGGCCGCGGAGCCGCTCCATGTTCAGCTGAACTTGCCGGGCAACGAACTGGTCGTACTCAATACCACCCGCGAGCCACGCCCCGGCCTTCTCGTACGCACGCGGGTCGTCGGGCTCGACAATGCCGAACTGTTCAGCCGCGAGGATCGTCTCGATGCAAAGGCGAATGCGGCAACCCCGCTTGCCGCCGTACCACTCGACCGCCTGTTCGCATCGCATCCGATGGTTCTGGTCAAGCTCGACATGACCGATCGGTCCGGCACGACGGTTGCGGAGAATTTCTACTGGCGCGGCAAGGACGAGGCAGCCTACCAGATGCTCAACAGCCTGCAGAGTGTTACCCTGAGCAGCTCGGTCGCCGCCCCGATATCCGTCGGTGACGACATGATGGTGGCCGTGACGCTCACCAATGACACCAAAGTGTCCGCGCTCAATGCGAAGCTGACGCTGGTCGATACGGCGGGAAAGCGCATCCTGCCGGCATTCTACAACGACAATTATGTCGCGCTCCTGCCCGGTGAGACCCGGCGCATCGAAATCCGCTATCCAAAGACGGTCGGCGCGGCGCCGGCGGCGGTGACGTTACGAGGCTGGAACCTCCCAGAAATGACGCGTCCAATCGGACGATAGCCCGTTTGATCGTACGCAGGTCATTATGGGGCGCGACTGCGTCGCCGCCCCTGATGATCGGAACTACGTCCGGAACGGGACGCCTTGAAGGGCGACGGGGCACACCTGAACATACGGCGCTTTACGCTAAAAGTGCCACCTATTGCGAACTGCCGGCTTTCCACCAAGAAGCGACACTCGCCCCCCCCGCCCCTTCTTCTGAACGAACGTCCGTTTATGCCGATCGCCGGCCGAAAGCAGACAGGCTGCTTTCCACCAGCTTTGCGTGCAGAAGGTCTGGTGTTGCCGAAAACCGCGGGATGGCTCAAAAAAACTACGCGGCGGTAGAACGTACGACCGCACGACATCGGGCACCGCGCTACTCCTCCTCGTCCTTGCGCGACTGACCAGCAGCGAGATTGGCAAGGACCGTATTGCTGAAAGCGACGCGGCGATCTTCGCGCGGACGATCGAGATCATCGTCGTGCCATGTGAAGACCGCCGATCAACCAGCTTCCGCATGCTCGATCCTGGAGGTTCGAGGCCGACACCGCGGATTGCCGCGACGGCGCGGAACCGACCCCTCGCACCGCCACGTCGGGCCAATCAATATCTAACTCGTGGATAATCCGGTCGAGCGTTTGCGCCTTTGGCCAAGTGCGGACATTTTCGATCCGCGACAGGGCAACGCAGGTCATTCCTACACCGAAGGCAAGTGCTTCCTTACTGATCGCCCTAGAGTGCCTTTCACGTATGTACGATGATCCCTGAGTATCTCTCCGAGCTCCGGCCGCAGATGGCTGAAGCCTTGTGGCAGTCGCATCCGGGCGGGGGGACTATCCGATTTCATGAAACCGGCATGTAACATGACGTGTATTTCGTACGTACCCGCTGACAGCCGTAACACAACGCTGGTATGGCCGCTGCACGGATAATGTTGGCACAGGGACCAGAAGCGCAACAAGCGCTGGCCGAGCTTGTGCGCTTGCTGGCAAGGGAAGCGACCATCGAACATGCATGCGGGATTCCCGTGCCGCCGAGGCGGTGAAGCAAAGGCAGGCCGAGACATCGGCTATTACCACATGGAAAAGCTCACTAGCCTTGACCGCCTACCCTACAACGGCTTCATGGCTTCCTGTTTTCTAGCAAAGATAGAGAATGGTCCCGCTGGCTGGCCACGAGCGGTCGCTATACTTAACGATTGACATATCCACCTCAGGATTGTGACACGCAAGCCCAGCCAGGAGTTTAAAGCCTGCGACGGCGGCAGTTCGGCTTGATGTGGTGAAGCTGGTGCGAAGGTGTCGCGCCGCGGTGTCGCAGGCTAGCCAAGATCTGGACTTGCCCGATAACCTGCATTGCAAGTGAGTGCATGATATAACGTTCGAGTCCTTGGCGACACCTGGGGGACTAGCCGATGTCCTGGTTCTGAAAAGCGCTCGGTGTTCTGCGCAGCAAGCTCGGGCACTCGACCCTGGGCTATCACAGTTCTACAGATTTTGAACGGCAGGCACAGGTAGCTTAACCTCGCGTCTATTGGCCCAGCAGCGGCTTATGGCGTTGGGGTCACAGATGACAAAGTTCATGCCACACCCACGCCAATGAGGGGCAAAACCGGTCAGAGATATGAACACGCTGCACAACCGACAACGCCGCCCGTGAGGGCGGCGATTGTAGTTCTATATCGGTGGTTGCGGGGAGGTGCAGCCACCTTGATTTGCTTATCGAATGTCGATGCTGACTTGCCCAATTACATAGTGATGAAGCGAATTGCGTTGTCTACTTCACCCCTCTGGTTCCCTTGTGTCAGAGGTCCGCGATCTCGGCCGTGTCTGAGCCAATGCTATTCTCGAGAACCGTCATAGCCTCTTGCTTTTGAAGGCATATTTGGTGGAACGCGGAACGGCAGCTTCCGGGAAGGCGCGTGGCAATAGCCGACATTACGGGAGCTGCCGCTTTTCCCAAAATAGATCGATTTTTTTTGGAATGGCGGGGTTTGAGAAAGATAGCCAAAGTAAGCCAGCCGACATCTCCTTACCCGCTGCAACGTCCAAACAGATCGTTCAGATACGCCGCCAGATGCAGTCCCGATTTGGTCATCTGCGCATGGAGCAGTGGCCGGGCGGTGTAGAGATAGTCACCGTCGATCGTCTTCGACTTGGGATAGACCTGCGGATGAAGCGCCCGCGCCTCGTCGACCCATGACACGGGATCGGGGCTCGACCACGCGATGGCCTGCTCGCTGGTGATCCGGGCGAGCAGATAGTCGGTCCATTCGGTGTAGGACATCTGCTCGCTGTCGATCAGCGTCGAATCCCAGATCGTGTGCAGGTTGGTCTGTTGGCCGCGCAGCGTCACGATCTCGTCATTGCCCCCGCGGTCGCGGGCATTGCCCGAATGCAGCGGCTGGCCGAGATCGCCGGCGATATGGACGATCATGCGCAATGCGTCGCGTCGCGCGGCGATCGGCGCCTTGCGGTCGCGCACGACGGCCCGGAACTTGGCCAGCGCCGACACCGCATCGCCCTGCGGGGGTACGCCCGCCTGCGTATAGGTCTTGCCGTCGGGTATCGTGACGAAATGCCAGTTGAAGGTCGTCTTGCTCCAATAGGGATCGGACTGCATCCGCATATAGTCCGCCCAGTTGGCGGCATCGGCGAGCGTTTCGACGCCGAGGAGATCGCGGATCTCCAGCCGGGTCGTGCCGCAGATGAAGCGGTCCGCGATCGCGCCGCTGACGCGGTGCCCGGTCGGCCCCCACGCCATCGCCGGTGTCGATGCCAGCGCCAGCGCGCCGGCGAGAAAGGCCCTGATGAATCGCATGCTGTAATCCTTGTGCGCGACGGGGAGGCGCCTTGGCCTCCCCGTCCGTCGGTCAGAAGTCGAAGCGGAGGCCGACCCGCATCTGCCAGAGCGAGGCGCTCTGATAGGTCGTGGCGGTCTGCCTGCTCGCATTGGAGTAGAGATAGCGGGCGCACGGATTCCCCGCCGCCGCGACGCACGAAACGTTGGCGATGCTGACCGAGTCCGAGAAGACCTTGTAGGTGTTCCAGTTGCGGTTGAGCAGGTTCAGCACATTCTCGACATCGGTGAAGACCTTCGCCTTGCCGAAGAAGAACGGGATCTCCTGCGACACATGGAGATCCAGTTTCGAGAAGCCCGGCGACGTGCCCAGGTTGCGCGGCGCGATCGCGCCGTAATATTTGCGCAATTTGCTGCCGTCGACGGTGGCACGCAGCGCGTCGAGCGTCGCCTGGTCGGCGAACTCCACCACGCCGACCTGCGGACGGCCCGCCGCATTGATGATCGCCGCCTGATCGAAATCGGGAACGTAGAACAGATGCCGCCCATTGCCGCCGACCGTGCCGAACACCTGCGACCGGCCGTTGCTGGCGTCGGTAAAGGTGTAGCTGTACGGGCGCCCGCTGCGGAATTCCCCGAACAGGTCGATCCGGAACTCGTTGTCGCCGAACAGGTCCGCCCTATAGCCGATCTGCACCTTGCCGTTGTGCCGTGTCTCGAAGCTCGAGCGGCCCAGCGTGCCGCGGTTCGGGTCGGCGGTGGTGACGCCCAGCAACTCGGTCGGCGTATAGCCGGTGAACGAACCGACATCCTTCACGTCCGAATAGATGTAGTTCGCGCCGAGCGAGAGCCCACCGATGCGCTTGCCCAGCCCTACGCCGAGAACGCGCGAACGGCCCTGGCCCGTGTTGCGCAGCACGATGTCCCAATTGGCGCCGACCGCGGGATTGTAGCGCGGGCGGCCATCGGGAAGCTCGCCGATCTGGGCGGTCCGCACGTCGGTCGCGACGAAGCCGTTATTCACTTCGCTGGCGAGCGCGCTGAGGTTGAATTCCCAATTGTCCGCGATCCAGCCGGGGCCGAACGGCAGGCTTCCCGACCAGTTGAGCGCGACATTGGCCTTCCAGGTGGACGCCAGCTTCAGATCAGGGTCGAGCGCTCCGACCGAGGCCGCCGCGGGGGCCCCGGCACCCGCCAGATACTGGTCCAAGACGCTTAGAATGCCCTGGCCGGTGACGTTATCGAGCGCCGCCGATCCCAGCGATGGGGCGATGTTGGCCGCGGCCCCGGTCTGGGTGGCATCGACGAAGCTGGTGCCGTTGCGCTGGAACAACAGGCTGTTCTGGCGCACGCCGTCGTTCGAGAAGGAGTTCGAGAACCAGACATCCGGCGTCCCGCCGCCGAACAGGCCGGCGCCGGCCGACAGGCGCAGGTTTGGCTTCGCATCCCAGGTCACGCCCAGCCGCGGCTGCAGCACGCCGCCCGTCGGCATCGCCGCATTGGAGAAGCCGTACGCCGAGAGGAACCGGACGTTGAGCTGCGGTCGGTCGGCATCGACCCAGTCGTAGCGCAGCCCGCCGGTCACCGTGATATCGGGCGATACCGACCAGCTGTCCTGCACGCCGAACGTATA
This sequence comes from Sphingomonas sp. CFBP 13733, assembly GCF_014841795.1. Lineage (NCBI taxonomy): Bacteria > Pseudomonadati > Pseudomonadota > Alphaproteobacteria > Sphingomonadales > Sphingomonadaceae > Sphingomonas > Sphingomonas sp. CFBP 13733. Next base: position 39,875 of record NZ_JACYUP010000001.1, on the reverse strand, counting down.
GGACATGTAATTGAAGCGCGCGGCCGCGTCCGCCGGATCGCCCGACAGCGCGTTGGCATAGGTCAGCTGGTTCGCACGCCCCGCCTCGAGATCGGCGATCGAATCGAAGTAATATTTCCCCTTGGTCGCGGGGACGAACAGGTTGTTGATCTTGACCTGCTGCCCCTCGGCGAGGAGCTTGATGACGTGGCCGCCGCCCGAATATTGGCCCGACCACGACACGCCGCTGTTCCGGATGCTGAGATAGTTGGACTGGCGGAACTGATCGGGGCCGAGCAGGACGCGGCCATTGGGGTTGGCGCCGGTCGGGGCGAGGCAGTTCAGCCCGCTGCCGCGCGACACGGGGTCGAGGCAGATCTCGAACTCGGGGAAATCGCTGCCGCCATAGGGGTTCTGCGTCCGCTCGTAATCGCGGCGCGTGACGCGCAGTTCGGTCGAGAAATTGTCGCTCCAGTTGGAATTCAGCTGGGCGGCATAGGCGTTGGTCGTCTCGCCGAGCAGATAGAAGTTGGATTGCAGCCCGACCGACGGGTTCGACCCGGTCTCGCTGAAGCCGACATCGCGCGGCACCTCGTTCTTGTGGTAGATATATGTCAGCGCGAGCCGGTGCCGGTCGCTGATGTTCCAGTCGAGCTTCGCCGACGCCTTCTTGTCCTTTTCCGGCAACGTTTTGGCGATGTCGAGCGGGTCGAAGCCGTAGCGGCTGTTCAGGATGCTGCGGACGCGGTCGACGTTGGCGCGGGTGACGAACGGGATCTCGGTGCTCGCGCCCTCTCCTGCCAGGCCGCGCGCGCTGACCTGGCTTTCCTTGAGCTGCTCATAGGATATGGCGAAGAACAGCTTGTCCTTGATGATCGGGCCGGACAGGTTGCCGCCGTAATCGCGGAAGCTCGGCACCGGGGTCAGTCGTCCCGCCGCCGCCGGGACGGCCGTCCCGTCCGAGCGGACATTATCGTAGGTCTTCGTGCCCTGAAGCGAATCGTCGCCGAAGATTCCGAAGGTGCTGCCATGGAACCGGTTGCTGCCCGATTTCAGGATGATGTTGACCGATCCACCCTGGAGATCGCCCTCGGAAATGTCGATCGGGACCGCCTTCACGTTGAGCTGGTCGATCGCATCGAGAGAGACGATGCCGCGCGCCGACGGCAGGCCGCCTGCGTTGAGCCCGAAATCGTCGCCGATCGCGACGCCGTCGATGGTAAAGCGATTGCCGCGCGGGCTGGCGCCGCCGATCGAGATCGCCCGACCGCGCGGGTTCGGATCGAGGCTGGTGAGCGGGTCGCGCCGCAGCAGGTCGCGCAGGTCACGATTGACCGACGCGATGCCTTGGATCGCATCGGCGTTCAGGCTCGTCTGCCCGGCGACGGCGAGACCGTCACGCTTGGCGCCGGCGGTAACGACGATGTCGTTGCCGGTCTGCGCATCGACCGTGACGTTCAGCGTGACGGTGCTGCCAGCGGCGGTCTGCACGCCTTCTGTGGTCTTGCTGTCGTACGACGGTGCGTTGACGGTCACGCGGAACGGTCCGCCTGCGCGCAGACCGGAGGCATTGAAATTGCCCGTCGTGTCGGTCGCCTGGGTGACCTGCGTGCCGGACGGCATGTGAACGATCGTGACCGACGCATTGGCGACGGGCTGTCCGCCCGCATCGGTGACGCGACCACGGACGGCAGAGGTGGTTTCCTGCGCGAACGCGGGCTGAACGCAAGCGACGGTAAGCGCCAGAACACTGGCGCCAATGGCGGTTTGTCTCATGAAATCTCCCTGGGCCGCTTGCCATTGCGGCCTAGCGGAGGCCCCTATGGGCAGTGTTCATGTCAGTGTTGTTACGGATCGGATCGTTTGCGGTTTGTGGATGATTTCTGCCAGCCTGACTTTGCTGGAAAAGAATTCATGGCGGGACAGTCGCCGGGGCAATCGCAAGGATAGCCGTCCGGGGCACCTGCTCTTGTAACTCAGTTCTCGATTGCTTTTTCCCGAAATGACCTGTCGGACATGGAGAAACAGGAAAAATCGTGCCTATGGAGTGGCCGTTATCGGGAGCCCGGATCGCCAGCCTTAACGTCCGGGTGTGGGCGTTTTGGGTCCGTCCGCTTTACCGCCCGAAAGCTGCCAGTCGGCTTTCAGGAACGGTTGGCAAGCTGGGAGCGCCTGAACGTCCCGACCTGGTGTTTAGCGGACAGGCAGCTTTCAGGAGGCAGCTGGCGATTGCTGCCGTTCCCAAAAGGATCAATTATGGAAGTCGTTTCAGCTTAAGGTTTGGCGTCGGCTTCCTCTGTGAAGGGCACATCGAACGGGCCGGAAACAATGCGCCCGCTAACCTTTGAACCGGTGCTATCCACATGCAGCACCATGTCAGTCGACAGTATGAAGTATGTGTCCGGCGACGACGCATAGAGCGGCTCGCTGACTCCTTCCTTCAGCGACAAGGCCAAGCCCGATCCTTCGCCGGTGATCGAGAAAGAGCCAAGGTTTGGAATTGCGTAGTTGCCAACCAGGCGCGCGCGCATGAGCGCCGGGATCGGCACACTCGCGCGCTCGATGCTACGGTAGCTTGGCCAGCCATAGGCTGCGGCCACGCTGCGGGTAATCTCAAGCCCCAACTCATTGCCCTGAGCGCCGTTGGTCATGACGGCTACGCCATCGCCAGTGTCGGTATAGGCTACCAGGAAGTTCTCATATCCCTCGTTGCTGCCCCCATGCGAGAAGTCGCGAGCGGCAGATGCACCGTGGATCTCAAGGCCGAGGCCGTAACCGCCCTTGCCGGGTGTCAGCATCTCCGTCGCAAGCGCCCGGCCGAGAAGTGCGCCCGTCTTGCCGCGAGCGCTGTTACGCACGGCTATGGCGTAGCGCAGCAGGTCGCCCGGCGTGCTCCACAGACCCGCTGCGGCCAGTTCAGGATAGGTGTGGGGCCCGCCCGAAACGGGCGCTCCCATCCCATCGTGCGGCCAAGCTGCGTTCGCCAGCAAGGCAGCGTTGAGCGGCTGCGCGAAGTAGCTATGCGTCATGCCGGCGGGACGGAGCACCTCGTCGCGCAGCACGTCGGCGAATGTTTGAGCTGTCACATCGCCGATCAGCTTCTGAACGACGGTATAGCCTCCGCCCGAGTAGCGCCAAGCCGTGCCCGGCGTGGTATCCACGACGACCGGCTTGGTGTTCGCAGGCGCGCGGCCGGCAAGAACGTCATCGACGGTCGGCACCGGTAGGCCGGGAGCATAGCCGGGAAAGCCATGCACCGTGGTCCCCGCAGTGTGCGAGAGCAGCTCACGCAACGTAACGTGCGCGCCGGGCGGCGTCGGCAGTTTCCAGCCTCGAAGCTGCCCGTTCACGTCGCCATCAAGCTTCAGGCGGCGTTGCTGGACGAGACGCAGCGCGGCCAGCGCCGTTACCGGCTTACTAATCGAACCCGCCTGAAAAAGCGTGTCGGGTGTTACCGGTATTCCGCCCGCGCGCGTGAACCCGTATCCCTTAGACCATTCGATCGTTCCGCCACGCAGGACGGAGACGCTGGCACCGGGCACGTGCAGCCGACTCATCTCTGCGGCAATCGTTCGAGGTGACGCTGGCGTGCCGGCCAGCACCACAGCGGAGGTCAGGCCGTGCTCGACCTCAGCAATCTTTGATGGTCCAGAAGCAAGTGGCTGTTGCTGGGCGGCGACAGGAGCGGACACGAAGGCCAAAACGAACGCTACTCGAATTTGCCCGATCATCATCCCCGCCTTCTGGTGTCCTACTGGGCTAATACGCTACGCATTGCTGCCGGGCGTAGCAAGGACCCTGCTGCGGCCCCGTACCGACCGCCATTGCCCTTGGTCCATTCTCGATCGAATCTCGGGAATGGCCGAGCTTGGTGGAGAGCGGAACGGCCGCTTTTGGGTGCCGATCGGCGAAAGCGGGCGTGTATTTATATGGCAGGGCAAGGCACGCATGAGGACCAAGCGCGACTCATCGCTGCGTCTGCGCAGTTCGCCACAGCTGACGCAATAATGCCCGATATTGGCAAAAAGCGGTCAGATATCTGGGCGCATTCATATTTATTACGCATTGGCTACGTATCGGCGATCGCTGGATATCGTTGGGATGCGGCATCGACGTCGCAAGCTTGTAAAGGCGCTGGGCATGGGAATTGATCGCCGGACCTTCATGCTCGGTGCATCCGGTGCCGCCGCTGCACAGGGGGGGGCCGCGTCCGCGCTGCGCCGATCTGGAGGCGGTGGCTCAATCATGGACGTCGAGCATGTCGTGGTCCTGATGCAGGAGAACCGCTCGTTCGATCATTATTTCGGCACGTTGCGCGGTGTGCGCGGGTTCGCGGATCCACGGCCAGTCGCGCTGCCCGGCGGCCGGTCGGTATGGGCGCAGCGCGGCGCGGATCGCGACGGGGGACGGACGATCTGGCCGTTCCGGCTGGACTATAACGCAAGCAACGCACGCTGTTTCACCGGGCTCGATCACAGCTGGAAGGACAGCCAGGCGCGCTGGCGCAACTGGGACGTATGGGCGGACCAGAAGGGCCCCCTCACGATGGCGCATCTCACCCGCGCGGACATTCCGTATTATCATGCGCTGGCTGACCAGTTCACGATCTGCGACGGCTATCACTGCTCGTTGCAGGGCCCGACCGGCCCGAATCGGCTCTATCATTTCAGCGGTACCAGCGGGCTCAGCGTCGGGCAGGAGGGGGTCTACTGCGTCACCAATGGCGGCACCGACCCGAACCCCGGTGCCGATATGGCCGAGGACGACGCCACCGAGGGACTGCGCTGGCGCAGCTATGCCGGACGGCTGGAAGACGCCGGGATTGCGTGGCGCATATACCAGGAGGCCGCGAACTATTCGGACAACCCGCTCGGCTATTTCAGCGAGTTCCGGAAACTGAACCGCGCGTCGTCGCGCTATCGGCGCGGGCGCGCCTGTGTCGACTGGATCGACGGTGTCGCGCCCAGCGATCCCGAGAAGACGCAGGCGAAGCACCTGATCGCCGCCTTCGCCGCCGATGCCGCCGCGGATCGGTTGCCGGCGGTGTCGTGGATCGTGCCGATGATGCAGATGAGCGAGCACCCCGATGCGCCGGTGCCGTTCGGCGAAGTGCTGATCAGCAGCGTGGTCGCAGCATTCGCCGCCAACCCGGACGTCTGGGCGAAGACGGTGCTGATCGTCAACTATGACGAGAATGACGGCTTCTTCGATCACGTGCCGGCCCCTGTCCCGGGAATCGCGCCGCGGTACGGCGCGAGCAATGTCGACGTCCGCAGCGAAACCTATCAAGGCGAGCCCGTCGGGCTTGGGCCCCGTGTGCCGATGACGGTTATCTCGCCCTGGACGCGGGGCGGATGGGTCAATTCGCAGCTGTTCGACCATACCTCGGTCCTCCGCTTCCTCGAGAAGCGCTTCGGCGTGATGGAGCCGAACATCTCGCCGTGGCGGCGCGCGGTCTGCGGCGACCTCACTTCAATCTTCGACTTCGACGTGTCGCTACGCGCGCGGCGCGATACGCGCTGGGCGGCGGCTTTGCCGTCGGTCTCTGGCTATGTCGCGGAGACCGAGCGGTTGTGCGCCACCGCGCCGCCGCCGGTCATCGCCAACGGACAGGGCGTGCCCGCGCAGGAGACGGGGACACGCCCGGCGCGTGCGCTGCCGTACCGGTTTGCCGTCGAGCCCTTGTGGTCAAGTTCGGGCCTGACGCTGCGCTTCGTAAACGAAGGCCCGGTGGGTGTCGTTTTTGGCGTGCAGGACGAGCTGGCCTTTCCGGGATGGCGCTATTTCACCGTGGCTGGCCAGTCGCGCCTCGAGGAGAGGTGGGACGTCGGGGCGGGCCAACCGCACGCGCTGGTGATCCGCGGGCCGAATGGCTTCCAGCGCGACGATCGCGGTGGGGGCGACGGCGCGCGCATCGAAGCCGCCTGGCACGATGCCGGCACGGGCGGCGTAGTCCGGCTGCGCAACCGGGGCGTTGCGCCGGTGGCGATGGCGATGCACTGCGCGCATTCGGGTGCGCGCCGCGAGATCGTGGTCGCGGCCGAAGGCACGGCGCAGCTTACTATCCCGTCCGCCGACCATCGCTGGTATGATCTGCTGTTGACCGCGCCCGGCGGGGTGCGCCTGCGTCTGGCCGGTCATATCGAGACCGGGGGGACCAGCATCAGCGAACCGGCCGCGCGCTTCCCGCACCCCGTCTGAGCCCGACTGTCACGGCGCTGTCGCCAAGCCGGCCTAGCCGGGCTCCGTGGGCAGGGTGGACGGAATGCATGGCGGCGTGACCGTAGACGACAGGATATTCACGCCGCGCTTCCTCTCGCTCGCGGCGATGGAGTTTCTCGAACGGTTCGCGGTGTCGGGGATGAAGGCTCTCCTCGTCCTGCTGTTGGTCGATCGGTTGCTGATCGGCGACCTGTCGCGCATCGTCGGCGCAACGGTGTTGCGCGAGGCCAGCTTGGCGATGTTCGGTCCCGTCTCCACGACAGGGCTCGCCTCGCAATTCTACGGCTATGTCAATGCGCTCATCTACCTTGCGGTCCCGGTCGGCGGTCTGATCGGCGATCTGATCGCAAGCCGGCGCGCGATGGTGGCAATCGGCGGCGTCGCGATGCTGCTTGGCCTGACGCTGATGCTCAGCGAACCGACCTTCCTTCTTGGGCTCATGCCCTTCGCCGTGGGTGCCGGGCTGCTGAAGGGCAACCTGTCCGCGCAGGTCGGGTTGCTGTTCCGCGACGACGCGCAGCGGCGGCGCGGCTATACCGCCTATCTGGGCTGTCTGAATGCCGGGATCATTTGCGGCCCGCTGGTATGCGGCGCGCTCGCCGCGTTCGCGGGCCCGAGCTACGCGATCGGCGCAGCCGCGGCGGCGGTCGCAGGGGGGCTGGCGCTGTGCGCGATGACCGGCCGTGACCTGGTCGAGCATCAGGTGCCGAGCGCATCGCCGCCAGGATCGCCGACCGGAAATGCGCAGGCAACCGCGCTGCTCGTGGTGGCGCTGGCCTCGGTCTATCTCTGCTATTCGGCCTATGATCAACTCGGCAACATCTTCCTGCTCTGGGCGCGCGAGCGGACCGATCGGCAAATCTTCGGCTGGACCATGCCGGTCGCCTGGTTCCTCGCGCTCGACGGCGTGTTCACGCTCGCGTTGATCGCAGGGGCGGGGCTGCTCTCTCGAGCGTTTGCGCGGCGCGGTATCCAGGTCGGGTCGCTGGTCCAGATATTCCTCGGCGGCGTGCTGTGCGCGGCCGGGTACCTCGTCCTGGCGCTCGGCGACACGATCAGCCGCGGGGCGCTGCTCGGGCTGCCCTGGACGCTGGTCTATCTCCTGCTCATCGACGGCGCGATCGTGCTGATCTGGCCCTCCGCGCTAAGCCTAATCGCGGGGGCTGCGCCGCGCCGCCTGATCGGCTTCTGGATGGGGCTATTCTATCTCCATGGCTTCCTCTCGAGCCTGTGGGCGGGGTTCAGCGGCGTGTATTACGAGCGGGTCACCAGCCCGCATTTCTGGCTGCTGCACGCCGCCGTCGCGGGCGGGGGTGCCATGCTGATCCTCGTCGCCGGGCCCCCGCTCGCCCGGCGCCTTCGTTAGGCGATCATGACGTCGGCGTGAGCGAAGGCGCGTGCGTATTCGTCCGCGAGCGGCTTGTCGGTCACCAATAGGTCGACGTCTGTCAGCGCCGCGGTCTGGATCAGCGCATACCGCCCGAACTTCGACGCGTCCGCGGCGAGCAGCACGCGCTTCGACGTGGCATAGGCTATCCGGCTCATCGTTGCCTCGCCGGGATGGAAGTCCATAAGCCCGCGCTCCAGGCTGATGCCGCCGACCGACAGGATCGCCAGATGTGGCGTGAAACCGCGGACATAGTCCTGCGCGACGTGATCGGAAAAGGCGCGATAGTCATAGTCCATCTGACCGCCGGCGAGGAACAGACGGTTGTTGTTGATCCCGCCCAGGTCGGTCGCGACGCGCAGCGAGTTGGTGATGACGGTCAGCGATCGCCGCGAGGCCAGATGCCGGGCGATGAAGCAGCTGGTCGTGCCTGAATCGATGAACAGGATCGCACCGTCCTCAATCAGTTCGGCGGCGGCGCGTGCGATGCGCAGCTTTGCGTCGGCATTCTCCTCCATGCGCTGGTGGAGCGGTCCTTCATGCACGGGCGTCGTCATCCGCGCGCCGCCATGTTCGCGGATGATGACGCCGTGATCCTCGAGCGCGCGCAGCTCGCGCCGGATCGTCTCGTCCGAGACCGCGAGCTCGGCGGCGAGCGCGCTGACCGACAGCGTCCGGCCGCCGCGCAGGCGCGCCATGATCTCGTGCTGGCGTCGTGATCGCTTCTCTATTTCGGCCTCCATCGTCGGGTTAGGACATGCTCCATGCCTCGGCCGACTGGCAAGCGCGAGCCGACCGAGGAGGCGTCAGAATCCGACGACCGCGGTCAGACGCACCGAGCGCGGCGTCTGGTAGTTGACCGGCGCGCGATAGTCCGAGTTTGCCGACCCGTCGCTCAACTCGCCGAAGTTATTGTACGACGTCGTCGCCGAACTATCGAAGACGTTGAACACGTCCACGCGCAGTGACGCCTGCAGATGCGGGATCGGCAGGTGGACGACCGCGCTGACGTCGAACTGCGCCAGCCAGTCGCCGGTGAACGCCGTCCCGCGCGGGATCAGCGTGCCCTGACAATAATAGCCATAGCCGTGATACGTGTTCGCATAGGCATCGACTGCAAGCGGCACCGCGCCGATGCAGCTGTAATGCGGCGCCGACTGCACCAGCATGTTGGCGCCGAGATCGAGCGCCTCGAACACCCGGTAGCTGCCATAGGCCTTGAAACTGTGGCGGCGATCGTTGGGCAGGTAGCCATAGGCGCCGTTGACGAAGCCGGGTGAATCGAAGTCCGCGGTGCGGTTGATCGCGAGCTGGCCGTTTTCCGAACGCACGCCGCCCTCGTAATTGCCCTTGTCGAACGCCAGCGTGTACGACGCCGACAGGCTCCATTTCTCGTCGAAGCTGCGATCGAAGGTGAGCGTCAGCGCGTTGTAGTTGCGGCTGGGCTTGGGGTAGCCGAGTTCGGACGCCTTGAGCGTTACCGTCGGGGTGGTGCCGTCGGGCAGCTTGTTGATCTGCGTCGTCACGTCGCGGCCGGGATTGGCGATCACGAACTGGCTGCCCCCCGGATAGGCCGATTGGCACGCCGCCGCGGTGAACCCGGCGCCGACGCAATAGGCGCGCGCACCGGCGTCGATCGAGATGTCCTCGATCACGTCGGTCAGCGCGCGGTGCGTGAAGTATGCGCCGATCCGGATCCGGTCGCTGAACTGGTGCTCGGCGCCGATGATGAACTCGTTGTCCGACTGCGGCTTGATGTTGGTGGCGATCGCGCCGGCCGGGTTGAACGCCGAGCCGTCGGCAGAGACCTCGCAGTTGCGAATGCCGGTGTCGGGGCAGGCCGTTGTGTTGACGACCGACAGGATCGGTGCGCCGGCGTTCGGTACGCTGCCCGTGCCGCTTACCCCGGTGAACACATTGTAGCGCGTGTAGGTCACCAGGCTGCCGGCGACGTTCAGGTTGATGTCACCGGCCATCGGCAGGTAATATTTCGAATAGGAGCCGAAGACCTTTGTGCGTCCGTCGCCGACCGGATCGAACGCGGCGCCCAGGCGCGGCGCCCATTGGTTGCCCGATTCGAAGAACGACTTTCCGTTGACCCCCTGGTTGCTGAAGCGATCGTTGCGGACGCCGATGTCGAGCCGCAGCCGATTGTCAAACAGCGACCATTGGTCCTGCAGGTAGAAGGCTTCGTTACGGACGTGCGCGACGCCGCTCTGTTCGTAGACGCGCGTGGTATAATATTGCGTACCGACCGGTGCCCCGATCCGCGCCGCCGACTCCGCGGTGACGTTGAAGATCTTGTACGCGCCGCCGCCGATCGTCTCGAATGTCTGGGTCTGGGTGTTTTTCTCGTGGTCGTAGCCGCCGCGGACGTGATGCGCGCCCAGCAACTGGAATTGCAGGTCGGCGTCGACGCGGTAGAATTCGCGTTTGTTGTCCGTGCTGCTGAACGCGTCAGTGACCTTGTTGGCGCCGATCTGGATGCCGGCGGGGTCGCTGCGATAGTCGATGACCTGCGGGTTGGTGACATCGAGCGGCACGCTGCCCGAGCGCAGCTTGTTGACGCCATATGCGCCCGACAGCGTCAGCCACGGCGTGAAGGTGCCGGTATAACGACCGACATAGTTGATTCCGCCGGCGCGCGCATTGGTGCCGCCCGTCTCGGCGCCTAGCCTGTCGGCGGTGCGATCCCAGTTATAGCTGCGGTTGCGCGTCTCGTTGGTGGTGTCGAAATAGGTGAATTCGAGATGATGGTCGCCGGTGATGTAGCCGTCGATCTTGCCGCCCCAGAACGGGCTGGTGTTGGCGACCCCGGTGGCGTTGTCCTGATTGGCCTGCGGCGTCTGCGAGCGGATCTCGCGCAGGTTGTAGAGGCCGTAGATGAACAGGTGATCCTTGATGATCGGCCCGCTCGCCTGGAAGATCGCTTCCTTACGGCTGGCGGTTGCGTGGGCATAGTCGACCGTGCGGGTCGACGGCGCGCTGCCGCGCAGGCCTTCGGGATCCCAGATGCCCGTCACGCTCGCATGGTATGCGTTGGTGCCGGACTTGGTCGTGGCGACCACATATCCACCGGTCGCACGGCCGAATTCGGCGGGCGCACCGCCGGTCTTGACCTCGACGGTCTGGTAGAAGTCGAACGGCACTTCGGCTGGCTGTCCACCCGACACGAAGTCGGTGACGTTCAGGCCGTTGATGTAGAAGGCGTTTTCGGTGAAAGCAGCGCCGCCGATCGATACCTGGTTTGCAAAGCCGCCATTGGAGGGCGACGAGCCTTGGACCGCGCCCGGGGTCAGCAGCATGACGTCGCGCAACGTTCGGCCGATCGGCACGCGCGTCGTCAGCGACCCGAGATTGATCGTGCTGCCGACCGTCGTGTCTTGGAAGTCGGCGACGCGCTGGCGGGTGCCCGTGACGACGATGTCGCCGCTCTGGTCGGCGGGCACGAGCCGGAAGCTGTTGGCGCCACCGGATTCGCGCGTCAGCGCGATGCTGCGCTCGTTATAGGTCGCGAAGCCCTTCGCGGTGATGGTGACGTCGTAGTTGCCGGGGGGCAGCTGGGGAATCGTGTAGCTGCCGGTCACGTCGGTGGCCGCGCTGCGGCTGACACCGCGATCGGAGGACGTGATCTTGACCTCGGCACCGACGATCGCGGTTCCATCCTGCTGCGTTACCCGGCCGGATGCGGCGATGTTGGTATAGTCCTGCGCGTCGACCGACACAGTCCCCAACACGACGGCCCCGGCGGTGGCGCCGAGCATCAGCAATGCGCGCAGAGCTGCGCGCGACGAAAGTCGCGTGGACCGAAACATCAGAACCCCTTTTGTAGCTGCCAGTGCGGGTGACCCGCGCTGCTGAAGGCCATCTAGTCGAGGGTTGTGGAGTTTCTGTGACAATCGATCATAGAACGAACAGTATTAGACGGTAGGGGGAGGCAAGGCGCTGGCAGACAAGATTTCGCGGTCTCAGCGCTTAGCGACAGGTCGGCCCGCAGGTCTTGAGGTTCAGAACCGGAGCAACTGCAAAATGATGGCGGATACGGGGTCGGGCCACCGCCTATGATCGTTAGGTGTGTGCCATCACGCCTGAGATGGAGCCTGGAGACGCGCGCATATGGATAAACGACCGTTGATCGTATTCGACGTCAATGAGACGCTGCTCGATATCGAGTTCCTTGAGCCCTTCTTCGCCGAAGTTTTCGCGGCTCCCGGTCGGATGCGGGAATGGTTCGCGCAGGTCATCCTGTACGCCGAAGCGGTCTCGCTGGCCGGGCCTTACATCCCGTTCGGCAAGCTGGGCGGTGGCGTATTGCGGATGCTAGGCGAGATCTACGACATTGCGGTCACGGACGACCATGTTCGCCAGCTTGGCGCGCTGACGGCCGATATGCCGGTACATGCCGATGTCGCTGCCGGTTTGGCCGCGCTGAAAGACGCCGGATTCTCGATCGTCACGCTTACCAACTCGCCGAAGAGTCCCGGGCCTGATGCGCTCGACAGGGCAGGACTGGGGCCGATGTTCGACCGCCGGTTCACCGTTGATACCGTACATCGGTTCAAGCCGACGCCGACGACCTATCAATTCGTGCAGGATGCCATGGGGTCATCGCCAGACACTATCTGGCTGATCGCAGCCCATACATGGGACACGATCGGCGCGCAGGCCTTCGGATGGAAGGCCGCCCTGGTCACGCGCGGCGTGAACGCACCTTTAGTCCTGGACGGCATTCCGCAACCGACGCTTGTTGCTCGTGACGTCGACGAGGCCGCGCGCGCGATCGTAGCTAGACACTAGCGCAATGCCTTTACAGACAACGGTCTTGGTGTGGTCCAACTCGCTACACGCGTGGTCCCATTCGATGTGAACGAATGGCCGAAGTCGGGACGCCGCCAAGGGCTCTCGAACGTCCGGCTCTGGGTCTCAGTATCAGGGAAGGTGAAAACTGCCGTACTCTGTTCAGCGCCTACGGACTGACAGTCGACGAACCTAGCGCAGTCCCATCCGATCTAGCTTTTTTAGCAGTCCGACCCGCGAAAGACCGAGGTTGCGGGCGGTGTGAGTGTGGTTATGGCCGGTCAGTACCAACGCCTCGGTGATACGGCGGTACTCAAGCGCTGCTATCTCCTCCTCGAGCGTCTGTGGCGTGCCGACGGTTGGCAGGTCTGCGACAGCGTCGCCGACGGCGAAGGCGAGATCGGCTGCGCCGACATCGACGCCGGTCGCCGATCGAGGGGCCAACGCGGCCGCACATTCGACGGCCGCGCGCAGTTCACGGACGTTGCCGGGCCAGCGCCGCTTCGCCAGCCAGTCCAGCGCGTCCGGTGTGAACTGGCCGGTGCCGTCGCTGGCGCGGCGTAGAAAAACCGAGGCGAGCAGGGACACGTCGGTCGGGCGTTCGTCGAGTGACGGCGTGCGCAGAACGACGCCCTTCAGTCGGTAATACAGGTCTTCGCGGAAGCTGCCGTCGGCAACGCATGCAGCGAGGTCGCGGTGGGTCGCGGCAACGATACGGACGTCCGCGATACGCGGCTCGCGCGCGCCCACTGGCTGGAAGCTGCCGTCGGCCAGGAAGCGGAGCAGCTTGACCTGCATGGCCGCGGGCATCTCGCCGATTTCGTCGAGGAACAGCGTGCCGTCAGCTGCGGTCTCGACGAGCCCGGGACGGTCGCTCGTCGCGCCGGTGAAACTGCCCTTGAGATGGCCGAACAGCTCGCTTTCGAGCAGCTCGGGCGGGATCGCACCGCAATGGACAGGCACGAGCTTCCGGTCGGCGCGCGGGGAGGCATAGTGGAGCGCACGCGCGACCAGTTCCTTGCCGGTACCGCTTGGACCGAGCACCAGAACGGGCAGACGGGTCGGTGCGACACGACGGATCAGGTCGCGCAATGCGGCCATCACCGGTGTAGTGCCGATGAGTCCCATGTCCTCGGCACCGGTGTCGCGAGCCTTGAGCGCAGCGAGTTCGCGCGCGAGGCCAGCACGCTCCATCGCGCGGGCGACGACGATGCGCAGGATGTCGGGGTCGACGGGTTTGGCAAGGAAATCCCATGCGCCGGCATCAATGGCCTTCAGCGCAAGCGCGTGGTCGGCGTGGCCGGTCATGACGATGACGGGCGCAGGCGCGAAGCTGGCGATCAGCGCAAGGCCGGCTTCTGGATCATGGTGCGGCGGCATCGCAAGATCGAGCAGGACGAGGTCGGCGGGTGTCTCGGCGAAGGCCGCACGCGCAGCGTCGCCGTCGCCGACCACGCGGACGTCATGGCCGAGACCGCGCAGCCACGCGCCGGTGAGGCGCTGGAAGGCGGGTTCGTCGTCGGCCAGCAGGATGCCGCTCATCACAAATCTCCGAAGGTAAGACGGAAGGAGGTCGACCAGCCCGGCCGCTGGGCGAGTGTGACGGTTCCGCCATGGGCCTCCATGATGCGGCGGACGATGGCGAGGCCCAGGCCGGTGCCGCCGGGGCGGCGCGAGAGGAACGGGCGGAAGAGGTTGTCGACGATCTCGGGAGCGATGCCGGGGCCGTCGTCGCACACGTCGATGGCCGCAGGCGGCCCCGCTGCGGCGATGATGGTGACGTTCTTGCCGAGCGCGCGCGCGTTGTCGACGAGGTTGGCGAGCACGCGAACGAGCGCGCGGCGGTCGGCCATGACGATAAGGTCTTCGGGCACGTCGAGTTTGACGCCCATCTGGGCGACGAGCTCGATCAGGCGGATGGGCTGCGGCACCACCGTCCAGGCACGCGAATAATCCAGGATGTCGCTGACGAGGTGATTCATCCGCGCTACCTGTTCGCCGATCTCGGCCCGTACGTCGGCGGGCGCACCGGTTGCGGCCATCGTCACGATGCCCAGCGGGTTGCGCAGATCGTGCGCGACGGTTGCGGCCAGTTCGCCGAGCTCGCTCATTCGGGCCTGGCGCTCGGCATCGATCAGCCGGTGCGAGGCGGCAAGGCGGCGCGCAGTTTCGCCGACGAGCCCTGCGAACCGGTCGACAACGTGGCGCGTCGCCGGCGGCGCGTCGCTCCAACCGCACAGGGTCACGGTTTCGCCGACGACCACCAACGACGGGCCGTCGTCGACGACGGGTAAGTTCAGGCGCAGCGCGAGCAACGCGTTGGCGATCGTGGTGAGTTCGACCGCGTCGGTCGCCCCGGCCAACTGGTCGCGCCAGTCCGCGACGTCGGCGTCGCTGACCCGGCCGCCGGGAAACACGACCGCATCGGCCAGCCGCTTGAGCGGGGCGAGCACGAGGATGCCGAGCGCAAGCGTCGCGGCGAGCGCTGCCCAGGTCGCTAACAGGCCCGCTGGCCGGCCGGCCAGCACGAGCGGCACCGTGGCGATGCCTGCGCTGACCGCTCCCGCCAGCGCCACGAGCAGAATCCAGACGAGCCCACGCCGAGCCCAAAGGTCCGTCGCCATGAAGCGATACCGCAGGATGCCGTAGAGCAAGGCGACCGAGTAAAGCGGCAGCAGCAGGACCGGCCAAGGATAGGCGTCGATCCCGAGCGCGGGGAAGGTGAAGCCGGTGAGTGCGACGAGACCGATCAGGCTGGAGACGAATACCGCGCCGGCCTGGCGGCGATGCTGCCCTTGCTGCTGCACCCAGGTCTGCGCGAGACGAAGATGGCCAATCACCGACAACAGGCCGGCGAAACCCAGCACGCCCCAGCCGACGATTGACGGCACGAACATGCCAGGGAAGCCGTGCCACGGCACAACCTTACCCACTCCGAATATGAGGCCTACGATCGTGGCAAACCCAGAACGATATGAACAGCGTTACAAATTGAAAAATCAGCGGCTGAACGATCAAGGGCCGTTTCAGTGATCGCGATTGCCGTGCCGTCATGACAGCGCGCGTAAAAGGTAGCCGACGCCCCTGATCGCGTGAATTTCGACCTCCGCCCCGGCTTCGAAAAGTTTTCGTCGAAGCCGCGAAACATGGGAATCGAGTGTATTGGATTGGATATCATCGTCGAACCCATAGACCGCCTGTTCGAGCGCTTCGCGCTGGACGGTCCTGCCGCGTCGCTTCACGAGCGATCCGAGCACCAGCAATTCCCGGCGGGCCAGGTCGACCCGGACACCCCGAACGGTCGCTTCCTCGTTGGTCAGATCGAAGAGCAGTGCGCCGACCCGAACCTCGTCGGCGCCCAGTTCGGCCGGACGACGCCGTATCGCACGGATGCGCGCGAACATCTCGTCGAGCGCGAACGGCTTGATGAGATAGTCGTCAGCCCCTTCGTCGAGTCCGGCGACACGGTCCAGGACTTCTCCTTTCGCGCTTAGCACGATGATCGGCAGCCCGGGATTGTCGGCGCGGAGTGCCGGGATGATCGAGAGGCCGTCCCCGTCGGGCAAGGTCCGGTCGAGTAGGACGAGGTCATAGCTAAAGCTGCGCGTCACCTCGTGCGCCATCGCCAGCCGGTCGGCATGATCGACGATGAACTGCTCGCGCTCAAGCGCACCGCGCAGCGTGTCGGCAAATTCAAACTCATCTTCGATCAGGAGAATCCGCACCGGGGCACCTCGTTGTCGACGTCAATGGAATCGCCATCCTCCAGCCGATCTGGGTGGGATGGTTGTCGAACGGCCGGCACGACGCCACCCCGGATGCCGGCCTACTCTTCGTAACCAGCGCGGTCCTTTTCGCGGGCTCTGCGCGCCCGCTTCTCCGCGAGCTTCTCCCGGGCAGGTCGGCCCAGTTCCTGCGCCATCAGTTGCTGCTCCATGAGAGTCGAGTTCTGCCGGCCGCGTCGGCGCTGTTGCTGCATCATGCAGCCGGTATAGGCTGGCGAGCCGCGACTAGCGCCCATCTTGGCGCAGGCCGCCTGATCCTTTCGCTTCTGGGCCGTGGCCCCGCTGCCGAGCATAACGGCACCCATCATGGTTGCCCCGATTGCAAGGCGGCGCAACCCTCGGGCATTAACTTTCAGTTTAATCATAAGATCTCTCATGGTTGTGAGTGGTCGACCAACGTGATGGTATCCGTGGTCGGGTCTTCGATGGCACGTGGCCAATCGGTTATTGCCGGATGGACGGGTGATCTCGCGCAGACCGTCGATGCGTTCTAGCGATACCGCCAGCCGCCATGATGCCGGTACCGCTGATTATAATAGCGGCCTTCATTATAGTATCGACCGCGATACCGTCGGTCGTCGTTCCGACGCGCGTGGTCGCCGTATCGACCGGGGCGATGCCGGATCTGGTCACGGCCGGGTCGACCACGACGGATCTCGCCGCGGTCACCCGCCTGCTCATATCGGGAGCCGCGGTCGCCGGGTTGAGCATTGGCAGCAATGGTCGTGCCAAGCATAATGAACGCAACCGCGGCCGGCATAAGTCTTGTGATCATGTCACTCTCCTGCGACCTTGCACTGGTGGTCACCAAGAGGATGTGACAGGCGTAGATTGCCCGAACATGGCGGTTCAGCGCGGTACGTGGTTGCGCCAATCCCGCGCCTGACGCTCGATCCCGAAATACATCGAGACAACGTGCGCCTTCGATCACCCGGGCGAGCGCGCACCGGGTTTGAAACCATGGCGACCCGCGCTGACAGCAATGCAGAGCGCGGTCAGCGAAAGCGCGAGCACGACCCACGAGAAGGTGCCTGCACCCGACGTATCGAGCAAGATGCCGCCGACGATGCCGCCTGCGGCGATTGCGCTATTCCAGACGGTCGTGATCATCGCATTGGCGAGGTCGACGCCGTCACCTGCAGCATCGGCAGACGCCGTCTGCAGTTGGGTTGCTGCACCGCCGAAGGATAACCCCCAGACAACGATACCGGCGATCACCACCGCAGGGATCGTACCAAACAGAATGAAGGCAAGCGCGACGCAGACGAACGTGACCAGGCTGACCAGCACCAGACGGCGCAACATCCGGTCCACCAGCAGCCCCGTCACCCAGATACCCACAAGCGCTGCCACGCCAAAGGTGAGCAGCAGCACATCAATCCGATCTTGCAGGCCCGACAGCGCGGCGAACGGCGCGACATAGGTATAGAGGATGTTGTGCGCGGTCATCCAGGCGAAAATCGTCGCGAGAATAGGGCGGATTCCGGGCGTCCTGAAGACGGCTCCAATCGACAACCGCCGGTGCGCTGACTGGCCGGCGAAGTCGGGCACTGCCCATAACACCCAGCCGATCAGCAAGACCGTCGTTCCCGACATCGCGAAGAACGCCGCCCGCCAGCCCACGGTCGCGCCGAGAAAGGCGCCCGCTGGTACACCGAGCGAGAGCGCGATGGGGGTACCGACCATCGCGATCGCGAGCGCCTTGCCCTTGAGCGGGCCGATCACCATCCGCCGCGCATAGCCTGCCAAAATACCCCAGGCGAGGCCGGCCGCCACACCGGCCAGGAAGCGCACGACCAAGGTCAGCCAGTAATTACCTGATATGGCGGTGATCGTGTTGAAGATCAGGAAGCCAATGATTGCCGCCAGCAGCGTCGGCTTGCGGCGCAATCCTTGCGTCCAGGCCGTCAATGGGATCGCGGCGACCAGCGAACCCACGGCATAGGCAGTGACGGTTTGCCCCGCGAGCGCTTGGGAAACGCCAAGTCCCTCCGACATGCTGGGCAGCAAGCCGGCCGGCAGCGTTTCCGTCAGGATAGCCGTAAAGCCGGTCATGGCGAGCGCCAGAAGCGCAGCGATCGGCAGCGTATCGCGCTCACCTTCCACGCGTACGGGTATTGGATGTGCCATAGAATACCTCACCTGTGGACTGAATGATCCACAAGTGTATGATGCGCTACTGGTTGTCAACGACTTCCGGACCGACTACTCCAGAAGTCAGCGAAGGAAGATGACATGGCCCGTACCGGACGCCCGCGAGGATTCGATCGTGACAAAGCAGTCGGGCAGGCAATGCACCTGTTCTGGGAGCATGGTTTCGAAGGCGTGTCGCTAGAGCAATTGCGCCAATCGATGGGCGGCATCTCGTCAGCGAGCTTCTACGCGGCCTTTGGGTCCAAGGAAGCCCTGTATCGGACCGCTCTAGAAGACTATCGCGCAACGCATGGCAAGGTGGTGCTGGCCTTGCATGATGAGGGGCTTTCGCCGCGGCAGCGCATAGAGCAAGCATTGCGCCGGTCAGCTGAGATGCAGACCGACCCTGCCCATCCGACTGGTTGCATGGTCACGCTCTCGAGCACTATCTGCTCTGTCGATGGCGAATCCGTTCAAGCGCTGACCCTAGCGGAGCGGGTAGCGAACCGTGCGGCGATCCGGGCCTGTGTCGACGCGGCGATCGAGGATGGCACACTGCGGCACGACACCAATCCGGCCGGACTGACCACGCTGTTCGACGGGTTTTTGGTCGGCCTTTCTCTTCAGGCTCGCGATGGCGTCTCTCACGAAGATCTCGATGCGGGGGTCACGCAGGCATTGGCTGCTTGGGATGCAAACTCTGGCCGGCCTTAGGGCCGCGTTTGTACGTGGCGGTCCGAAGTACGCTGAATTACCCGCGGACTATCTACACGGAGACCCAGAAGCGGACGTCCGGACTGCCCCTGTTGCTTCCCGACTTCGGGCAATCGTTCATAACTGATCCAACGGTCGGTTAGCGCCCTAATCTCAGCCGTTCAGCTTGGTTCTGAGCGATCCCGAAACCGGCCACTCGTCATCCAGCTCGGGCCGAGAGCGCTCCGGACCGGGAGAGGCGGACCAAGCGCCGCCTTTGCAGACAATCTGGTGGCACCGCTCGAAGCGTCGATCCGGCATGTCTTCTCGCAGCGGTCCCGCGCAAGCGCTAGTCGCGATCACCTCGCGGCGGTCACCCGCCGCTGAGACGACGCTCGCGCTCGCCCGGCGATGTAGCCGACGCTGTAAGGGTCACCGCCCTCATCGTCGGAATCGCTCTCGGCTTCGGCGAGCTTGCTATATTCGGCCTCCCACTCAGCGAGTCAGACCTTTTCCATCAGGTAGAGGTCACGGTGGAGCGACAGATCGTCGAGATAAAAGACGCGAAAGCAGGATAGGTGAAGGCAATGCTAGCAGCTTAGGCGAACTCCCGATGTTGCGCGCCCTTGGCCCCCGCTCCGGCTCTCTCCTCGGGTTGGGTCCGGTGGCGCCACCGCGAGCGTGGACCGGGGCCGACCCGTCCACGTCGACGACGCGGGTGGCGACCGCCTCGTGGACCGAGCCCACGTGCCGGCCGGAGATGCCGCGGCGGAATGGTCACGCACGAGGCGCGGCGAGGGCCCCTTCACGGCGACGAGACCCGGTCCCCACCCGCTTACCCCTGCGCGTCCCGCCTGGACCTCAGATCGGAATGCAGACATATCGTCCGTTCGCGTCGAAGTAGCAGTATTGCGCACCGGCCAAGAGGACACTCGTCGCGGCGTTCCTCCGCAAAGCCTCAGTGGCGCCCTCCACCGCGCCCGCGCGGTCGGTCGCGACCTCCGACAGCGCGTGCCGCTTCTCGCTCCGGAGGAAGATGCGCACCAGCCTCGGCCCGCCTTCCGGTCCGCTAGACCGGAGCGGGGAGAACCCCGCAACGTCATTCTCGTGCACGTCGTGCCAGTCCTCCGTCGATTCCAGTCTGGCCATCTGGAAGACGTCGTCAAGATCCGGGTGAGGGCGGACGAGCCCGATAACCTGCCCTTCGTCGTCCGGCATATCTTCGAGCGGGTCGAATAAGTCGCCAACTTGGAAAATACCAGTTCCCTTGACCATGATCGCTTCTTCCCCCGATGAATAGCCGTCGACTCGGTTGGACTAAGCTGCGCTTTATATTGCCCGATGCATCGGCTGAGAGGGGGATCGATGACAAGCCTGTTTCTCAAGCGGCGCAGTTCGACCGCATTCCGGCACGCCTGGCGGACGAGGACGATGGCTGGTTTCCTGCTGCTGCCGGGCTGCAGCACGGTCGACCACTTCGGAGCACGTTCCGCCCGTTTCAACGCCGCGACGGTCGAGGGGCGGTCGCAGGCTATATTCTCGAACATCATGCGCGCGGCATCTGCCCGGCCTCCCGCCACCGGACACACGGCTGAATCAGACTTCAACCCGCTTGGGCATCCCTCAACGATTCACGTCGCACGAAAACTGCTCTAGCGACGACGCTTGCAGTCAAGGCGCATCGCCGGGTTGCCAACGCCCCGCGGTGCGGTCGCCGGCAGCGCTCACTTCGGGCGTCATCGCTCACCCCCCGCGATCATCCTTCCGGTGCCGCTTCGACTTACCACCGCCACCGTCGGAGAGCCTCGCTTGCCGACGCGCGCGGTCGCCTGCCTCCCCGAGCACCTCCGAGGCCTCGCGCCGAGACGGCTCCGGTGTCGCGAGCGAGTAGAAGACGTCGGGGCCGTCCTCGCAGTGCAGCCACAGCTCGCTCATGCCCAGACGACCGAAATCGAGCACGCGCGCCTCGAACAGTCGATCAGGGGCATCCTCCTCCGCCAGGGCGCCCGCCTTGCCGAAGCGGTCCACGAGCGATCCCTTGATGACCATCGCCGCCGGCTTCCCACCGTCTTGGTCCAGCATGTCCACGATCTTCGGGCCGCGCGCGTCGCTGATGAGGTATCTCCAGCCCAGCTGACGCGCCTCGCCCAGCGCGGCATCGGACCCGTCGCTCAGCGCCGCCTCGGTCAGAGCGGCGAGCGGCATGCCGTAAAGCGGCAGACCCGCCCCCGTCGGCACGGAGGCACCTCCTCCCGCGTCCGCGGCTGCCGTGTTGAAGTCGCCGCGCCCGCGCGAACGGCTGACCGCCTGCAGTTCGTCCGCGACGAAGGCGTCGGCGGACTCCGGTGTTGCTCTGGACATGATCGTCATGGCTCTCATCCTACCAGATATGCGTGGCTCTGCTCGCCCAGCACCTTCTCGCCCGTGCGGTCGGCGTAGCCGTCCCGGAACGTGTCGAAGCGCATGGTCAAGCGGTCGGCCCTCCCCTGGGCCAGTCCCGGGAACAGCGGGTCGTAGACGTGGACGAACCGTTTGCCGGCTCCTCCGTCCGACACCCCCGCGACGCAGACGAAGTGCGCACCGCCGGTCTGCCAGGCGATGCGGCACGGCACCGGCCGACCCGCCATGATCTCGGCCTTCAGGGCGGAGAAGCTAATGCGGCCCAGCCCGCTGTTCTCCCGCAGACGGCCACGCTCGTTAAGGATGGCGGTGAGCGAATGGGGCGAGTTGCAGTGGGCATCGCAGCTGGCCTCCGCACAGGCGCGCTCCTCGACATCGGCCGGATCGAACACGTCGCAACCCTCGTCGGGTCGACTTCGGGCGATGTGGTCGGTGGCGATGTCGGCCTGCTCGACCGGGTTGTGATCCAGCCGTTCGACCGCCTGCGTCACCGCAGCCCAGCACCAATTCGTCTGCTCCTGGCAGACCAGCTCGAAGCCCGGAACGACGTGCTCGGTCCCCGACGGCGCTCCACCACGATCCGATGATCGCAGCGCCAGCGGCGCTCCCATGAAAGCCGGAATTTGCATCTTTCCCTCCTACAGGATGTCGATCAGCTGGTTGCGGACGAGCGCCAGGCGGACGAGCGCCGCGTTCGCATCGGTTACGCCGGCGCCGCCGCGGTCGTCTCCGGCGCCGGCCGCCTTAGCGGCCGCACGCGCACCGGCCTTGGTCGCGGCCGCACCCGACTTGGCCTCGGCTTCGCCCTGCCTGGCAGACGCGGCCTCCCGCCGCGCGGCCGCGACGTTCACCTGCTGAACTTGCGTCCCCAGGAGCACGCCGATCGCGGTGAAGCCGACGGCGGACAGCCCATTGTAGAGCACGAGCGCCCGGTCCCACGCTTCGGGCTGACCGGGCGGCACGAACCGCTCATACATGAGCCACGAGGCGATCAGCCAGGCGACGGCGAGCAGGGCCGCTGCGACTAGCGTGTAGACCGGGAGCCGGGCGGCACCCTTGTCCAGGTCTCCCTTATTCTCGCCGACATGAGGAACAACCTTCGACGCTTCGGTCATCTCACCTTTCCCATCCTGCGTGATCCGGCATGGTCAGTCATCTCTCCCTCCCGCTGTGAGCAGATCGTTGTGGGCCTTCTGCCTGGCGAACTTAGCGTCCAGCAGGGCCGTCCTGGCTTTCAGGTCCGCGATCTCCCGGTCCGCCGCCAGCTGATCGGCGGTCTTCGGCGTCCGGAGCTCGATCAGCCTGGCCTCCTTCTCGTGGGCATCGATCTCCGCCTGCAGATCGGCGACCCCCTGCGTCCGGGCCTTGGCTGCCTCGTCCCGCCGCTTCGTGCGATCGTCATCCGCCTGCTTCGCGATCGCGGCGGCGGTGGCGGCCATACCGGCCGCGATCGCCGCCTTGTCCCTATACTCGAACTTGGCGATGGTGCCGTCGGCGGCCAGCTCCAGCGCCAGCTCGTTGGACTGGAACGCCACGTTCCTGAAAGGCAGGAAGCGGAGCTGGCCGAGTTGCGGCGCGAACGTCGGCGCGGCCTTGGGATCGACCACGAGCAGGTTCTCCGACGTGTTCGCGTCGCAGGTCGCGCCGCGGCACACGAGCAGCCGCGCCCGCACGGGCTGGCGGATGAACACGCCCCCTTTCGGCACCGCCTCGCCGTTCCGGAACTCCCAAGCGTCCACTACCTCCGAACCGAGAGTTGCCGACCGCCCGCTACCGCCCGTCACGCGCCCGCCCGACACGCCAGACGTCGGCAGTTCTAGCATTTTCCGACAATCAAGAGTTGGAAACTCCGGGTCCAAACCTGCGCATCCACCTTCGAGGAACCTTCCGCCGTTCATCTCGACGGTGTCGAGCCTCATCGCCAGCTGTAGCGAAGCAGTGAGGCAGGCGGAGACGTCGAGGCTGGGATCGCCCGGTTTGCACGCGCTCGGGCCCTCGCTCGGTTTGGGCGGAGAGGCGCCGTTCGGGAGGAGGTAGGATCTGAGATATGCGTAGCGGGCGGCGAGGCGCTCGAAGCGTTCGGGCTGCCGAACGCGGAAGGCGGCTAGGAGCACCGCGAAGCCGTGCACGTCAAGAACGCGGCTCGCCTGCGCGGGTCTCTCCCCCATCTGGGAGGTGAATGCGTCCCGCACCTTCTCGGGGGCGTTGAGCGGGCCAGCCCGATCCGACAGCCGTTCCGGCCAGACACGCGGGCTCGTCTCGAGCAGCATCGCGTCGGCCTTGCCCTTGGCCAGCGTCTTCGCCTCAAGGACGGTCTGGGCCTGGTCCAGCGCGCTCAGGTCCTTGGCGAGCGTGGCGGCATATCCGGCCTTCACCGTCGGGGACAGACCCCTGACGCCGGCAACTAGCGTCCCGTTGCGCACCCGCGCGGTGATCGCCGTCAGGGCCGCCGTCGCCGCCTTGACCTCCTTCGCACTGCTCTCGCGGGCTGCGAGGGCCTCGCGGGCCGACTGCGCGCAGTCGATGAAGGTCGACCGCTTGATCGCACGGCCGGCGAGCTCGTAGAGTGCCGCGTCGTCCTCCGCGTTGATCTGCTTGACCGGCTTGGCGGCGAGGCCCTTCACGCCTCCGCCCCCCGTGTCGCTCGCCCCGACCCTGAGCACCGCCGGCGCCATCGCGGCGCCCGCGAGAGGACCGCCTCCAGCCAGCGCTGCGACGGTCAACCCGACGGACGCCACGTCCTTCAGCACGTCTCCCGTCCTGTCGTCCGCCGACACGTTGATCGACTTGAGGTTGCCGGTCTCCGGGTAGTTGGCGAAGCCGAATCCCGTCTGCTTGAAGAGATTGGACAGGGAGCGGTAATCAACCACGTAGGACTCGCCGCGCACGTATTGCGAAGTGGCGACGACCTTGACGTCGAAGGTCAGCGTCGGATCGACGAACAGCTCCCGCTGCGAGGACGAGCCGTCCGCAGCCGGGATCAGCCTGGTCGTTGGACAATTCGAGAGCGTGCGGGTGACCTCGATCCGATACTGCAGCATCGGGAGGTTGTAGGTCGTCCCGGGCAACGCCGCCTGCGGCAGGGTCATGGTGACGTCCGGAAGCGTCGAGATCTGCGTCGTGCAGGCTCCCGCGAGCATCGCCAGGGTGGAGATGCCGCATCTGGTGCAGGCTTTGATCATGTCGGTCTCCTTCGCTGCGCCGTGGCGCGTTAATCGGGGCGGAGCGCCAGCCCGCCGACGAAGCTCAGCGACGGCGCGAAGAAATACTCGCCGCCGAGCAGGGTCACGTGGCTGCTGAAGTCGGAACCGAGCGTTCCCGCCTCCGGGTGGTCCCAGGACTTGGGCCAGAGATGGCCGGCGGCACCGCTGCCGATCACCGGATCCCGCCCCGTTCCCGAGCACGGGAAGGCGTCGTCGTTCGCCCACGCCGCCTGCGTAAATTCGAACTGCCGTTCGATGTCGCGATTGTAGGCCATGAAAAGCAGGCCGACCCCCTTCGCAGGCCGGTCGCCGAGGTCCGGCGCCCTCGCGCCGTAGCTTATGCCGCGCCGCGGCATGAGACGGCTCCGCTCGTCGGCGAGCGTCGCACCCAGCGGCACCGTTCCTCCCCGCGGATTGGTCTTGCGGATGTGGGACTGGAAGGGACAGCGCGCGCCACCCGGGTCGCCGTCGTAGACGAAGTTGTTCGCAACGTGCGCGGCGCCGAGCGCCCGCTTCGAGGCAACCACCGGCGTGCCGTCCTCGAATCGACCGACCACGAGCGCGCCGGCGAGTTCGCGCGCATCCGGCGCCATAAGGTCCAGCGCGTCCGCAAGCCCGTCCTCCGCGGACTTAAAGCCCGCCACGTCCTGCTCGAGCTTGCGGAAGACGAGGAACGAGCCGTAGCTATTCGGCCCCGCTCCGCCGGGATCGGACACCAGAGCCACGTCGAGGGGACCGAAGCGGGGATCCCAGACGAACGGTTCGCCCTGTTGGTTCAGCTCGCGGACCACCTCGTCGTCCAGCATCAGCGGCTGGCTGCGTCCGTCCACGTAGCCGAAGTGCTCGATGCCCGCTCCATCGCGGAACAGGGCGGCGCCAGTCTCGCGTGCGGCGATCCGGGCTCCGGCGGTCGTCAGCGCCTCGATCGCGCTGGCGGCGGCGGCCGCGGTCCCCTTCAGGCTGCCGTCCGCCACGAGGAGCATGGCGTCCGCTCCTTCCCGATATCCGTCCTCCCAATCTTGAGAAGAAGGGTCCCCGAGCGCCTCCCGGGCAGCCATGCCGGCGGTGAAGGCGGCGCCCCCTGGCACTCGCGCTGACGCCACCCCGAGCGCGTCGTAGCCGCGCGCCGTCAAGAAAAGCAGGACCACCGGTCCTCCGTCGAACTTTGCGTCCGTGCGTCGCCGCTCCGCATCTTCGAGCTGGTGGGTGGCCGACGTCAGTTCGAGAGCGGCCAGCGCGGCACGGATGGACGTGCGCCGCGCGGGATCGAACCGCAGCAGCATCAGCTCGGCGTGCGGTCGACCGTGGCCCTTGAGGATGTTGGCCTGCAGGTCGGCGAGCAATGGGGCGAGCACCGGCTGGCGCCACACCAGGGGTTGCCGCAGCAGGTTCTCGGGAACGCTCATCTGATCTCCTTCAGACCGCACGGTCACGACCGCAGTCGTGCGGCGCCGGCTCGGAATGCCGCACTCGGAACGGCTGCAGGTCACAAGCATCGCGGGACCGTGCGTCAGCAAGTCGCTGACGCGTCTTTGACGCATTATTGACGGCGGACGTGTCCGCAGCGGCTCGACAGAAGACTGATCAACCTGGAAGGTGGCGGCGCGACGGGCCAGTTGTCCGCCGCATCGGGTAGGAGGATGACGATGGAAGCCGATGTCTTCGTAAAGCCGCTGGACGGCGAGTTGCCGATGGGCGCGACGCCGGCGCTCTCCGAGCCGCGCCTGATCATCAAGATCGACGACACTTACTGGATGCCGCTCGCGATGGTCGCCTTCCGGAGGACGGACGCGACGGGATCGCAGATCGCAGCCTGCGACGCGGTGGCCGCGAGCTTCGAGGCGGGGGTCGCAGCCGGGGGCACGTTCACGGCCGTGATAGACGCCTCCCTCGGACTCGTCCGCAGCGACCAGTCCACCGATCCGAATCAAAGCTAGGCGCAGCGTCACGTCCGAGGAGGAACGTCTCGCCCGGGTGATGATCGAGGCCGGGGTGACGCGTCTGGCCGAGCTGACGGGCCTCGACTGCGTCGGCGTGCCCGTCTGGCAGGCGGTGCGGCCGTGGTCGCGTGCGCTCACGGTCCACCAGGGCAAGGGTCTGGACGACGCGGAGGCGCGACGCGGCGCTCTCATGGAGGCCATCGAATCCCACCATGCCGAGCAGTGGCTGCCCGGATCAGCCGCGATCTGCTGCAGCTGGGATTCGCTGCCGGCTGCCCTACGCGCACCGACCCTGGACGATTTCGCCTATCGCCGCGGCTCCCCGGACCCTTCCGCCGCGGTCGAATGGGTGCCGGTCGAACCGCTCGGCTGCCATCCCGCCTTCCATGTGCCCGGCGACTGCGTCTCGCTGGACTGCGCGGCGGCGACCCACCCCGGATTGGCGCGGAACAGCAACGGCCAGGCGGCCCACTTCGCACGCGAGCCGGCGGTCCTTTCGGCGCTCCTCGAGGTGATCGAGCGAGACGCCGTCGCCGAATGGATCGCAGGTTCGGTCGTCTCGCGCTGCGGATCGGAAATCGACACCCGCACCCTGCATTCCGATGTACTGCGGTCCATCGACGCCCGCATGGCGGCGCTCGGGATCGGGTGGCGCCTCTATCGTGTCCAGGCATTGATCGCGGTGCCCGTGCACGTGGCGGAGATCGCCACCCACGGCCCCCGCGTCAGCCCGCACGAGCACGTCTGGGGGTCGGCGGCCGCCTTCGACCCGGAGGAGTCCGCTCTTAAGGCGCTCCTCGAGGCGCTCCAGACGCGCTGCAGCCAGATCGCCGGATCGCGCGACACCATTCCGCTGAGCGGGGCGCAGGCTGGAACCTTGAGGCAGCCGATCTCCCTGCCGCAGCGATCCGACTGGCAAGGACATCCCTTCGATCTTCGAACCTCTCGCCTCGCCGACCTCGAAGGCGTAGTCGGCGCGCTCGGCGGCGCGGGATATCCTCAGGCCGGCTTCGTGGAACTCTCTCCGGCCCAGGCCTCGGCGATTTCGGTCAAGGTCTTCGTGCCCGGTCTCGGCTTCGAAGCCCGCCGCAGGCGCCCGGCATGAGCCTTCCGCCAATCGTGTTCGCAGGGCCGAGCGTGGCGGGGCTGCCGCTGGAAAGCGTCGTCCGCCTGCCGCCAGCGAGCGCAGGCGACATGCTGGCCCTCGCGGACGGGCAGCCGCGCGTCGTCGCCCTGATAGACGGCGTCTTCGATGCGCAGGCCGCGGTCCAGCACAAGGAGATCCTCGAATTGATGGCCCGGGGGTTCCGCGTGCTCGGCTCCTCCAGCATGGGAGCGCTGCGGGCGGCCGAGTTGCACCATTTCGGCATGGAGGGGGTCGGAGCGGTCTTCACCGCCTACCGGAGCGGTCGCATCACCGCAGACGACGAAGTCGCCCTGCTACATGCCCCCGGCGAACTGGAATACCGCGCACTGACCGAACCGCTGGTTGACGTGCGCGCGACCCTCGCCGCCTCCGTTCGAGCGGCGATCCTTTCAGCGCCTGCAGCACGCATCATCCGCGAGCATGCCCGCGGATGCTTCTGGCGGGAGCGCACGTGGACCGCCATCCTCCGTGATTGCCGCAGGTCCGTCGATGGGGCGGATCTCGAACGCTTCGCGGGGTGGCTTCCTTCCGGCCGCGTCCCGATCAAGGCGCTGGACGCCCAATCATGCCTGAAGGCATGCCTGGATCCGTGGCGATCTACCTCGCGCACGCCGCCTCCGAGAACATTCTTCTTCCAAGCCCTCGCGCGACAGCGCGGGGTCAAGCTTCATCCGCCGATCCGCTCGAGCCCATCGACGTAGCGCTCGAGATGCTGCGGCAGCCTGAAGGGATGTCGCGTCACCACCCAATCACTCAGCGCCGATCGGTTCGGCAGCAGCCCCCCCATCCAGACCGCGGAGACCGCCGAGCGCGCTCGCGCGATCGTCGCCTCGGCTCGCACTCCCCCCTGAACGGCGGCCAGAGCCGTCGCAATCGCTCCCCAGCAGTCGGGATCGACGATCATCGACAAATGCTCGGTAGCGAGCAGAGGATCGCCGCGGATCAGGGCCAGCATGCCCATATCGAAGTGGAAGCCGTCGGTCGAGACCGGGTTGATTGCCAGACAGCGTCGAAGCAAGGTCTCGCCCGCGTCGAGGTCGCCTAGATGGATAAGGCCGTAGGCCACCTCCATAAGCCGCTCAGCATGAAAGGGGTTGAGGCGAATCGCCTCGTCGAAGCAGCGGCGTGCCGCTCCCCATTCGTGCTGCCTCAGATGGCACCACCCGAGGAGGCTGTGCCCATGCGCGTGCCCCCGATCGCCCGCGACCGCCGACCGCGCCAGCAGCAGGGCGCGCGCCCGCTCCTCGTCGCCGCTGCTCATTGCCCGCGTCCAGGCAAAGTCCGTGTTGTAGAGACGCGCGAGCGCAAGCTTCGCCGACGAAAAATCGGGCGCTTCCGCGACGATCCGTTCGAGCTCGTCCGCCGCCGCCCGCGCGGCGGCATGGTCCGGTGGGCGCATGGAACGCACGCGGCCGGACAGGTAGCGCGAATACAGCGTGCCGGTCGGCCGATTGCCGACATATGCCGCGATGTGGTTCTCGACGGTAGGAGCCACCGCCGCCGCCATCCTCTCGACGATCTCGTCGATCGCGGCATCGATCCGGTCGGCGACCAGGGGAAAGCGCGATGCCCACAGCACCTGACCCCCGGACATCGCGGCCAGGCGGGCGGTGACGACCGTTCCGTCCGAGACCGGTCGCAGCGTGACGCTCAGAAGGTAGGCGGTGTCGGACCCGCCATGCGCGTCCGCTCGTGCGTCGTCGGCGAGCACGACCACCCGGACCTCCCGGAACCGCGACAGCGCCGACACGACCTCCTCCCGGATGGCCTGCGCCAGGGCGGCGTCCTCCGCGGCGCCCCCGTGGCCGAATCGCTCGACGTAGAGTGCGGGCGGCGCATCCGCGGGAAGCGCGAGCGGCGGCAGGGGCGTGCGCGCTTCCGGTGCATCGGACATCGCTATGCGTCCGCGGAGGACGGCTGCGGCCAGCGGACAGGTGGGATCATGGGCGAGCCAGGCGCGCGCCAGTTCCGCGGACGATGCCCAATCCCCCTCGTCCGCCGCGTCCTCGCCGCGGGCCAGAAGCGCGGTCGTCGCCCGCCGCAGCTCCGTCCCGACGCGGATTCGCACCGTGGCGACCCACTCCACGAAGGGGACGGAAGGCTCGAGTTCCGCGAGCAGCGCCCGCGGCGTGGCGTTGGTGAGCGCCCGTGCGAGCGCCGCCCGGTCGCCTGTGGCGGCCGCTGCCTCGATGTCGGCGAGATCGCTCGTCACTCGGTCCGGCCGCAACGCGAGGCGACCTGCCTCCGCAGCGATCGGGAACTCCGTTCCGCGCCGCTCCACTGCGTGGCGCAGTTCCAGCAGGCATTGACGGAGGCTCGCCCTCGCCTGCTCAGGATGCCGATCGGGCCACAGCAGGTGCGCAAGGCCAGCTCGACCCATGCTGGTGGGCTCCAGCGCGAGCACGGTCAGGAGAGCGGTAGCCCGCACGCCCAGAGGTATGCGACTGCCGGTCGGGTCGTGCAGTGCCGGCATGCCGAACACCGTCAGCCTGAGTGGAGCGCGACCGTTCATCGTCGCCTGGCGCTCGTCTGTTCCGACCCGTTCATCGCTCCGTCCTTCCAGTTACAAACGGGTATGGACGCTGGGGTCCTCTCGCCCGGCGGAGGGACTCGTGGACACCTTGTTCTGCAATTCGTCACCGACTGCAAGTCACGACCGACCGCGTAGAAGCAGCAGCGTGAACTTACCACGTCGCGGAGCCGATGCTGCCCCGCTGCCGCCCGGTTCGAAGCGGGTCGAGTAGTTCCAGCCGCTCCGCACGCCAGTTCGAGCGGCCCCCATAACGGATCCTCCACCGGGATCCGACGAAACCCAGCCACTCGGACGATTGCCCCGCTGGAGATCTGGTCGAAGCCGACGCGGTCAGCCTTAGATGGAGGGCCAGCCACCTAGGCGTGCCTCTTCCGAAGACGCTGCCGGTGACGCTTCGTTTCACAAACGCGGCAGAAGACGAGCACGCGGCCCTCGCCTGCTAGAGGCATCCATCGCGAAGACCCACTCTCGGCCGTCCAGGGCGACATCGCCGCATCCCAGAACCGGACACTTATTCACTCAGCACTCGTGGCTACTCTGCGCCCTTCCCGGACGTTCGAGGCAACCAACGCAACGTCCGCTTGGCGCCCAGAGAAGCCGTTCGACGCCAGGTTGTTCAGTATCCGGAGCAGGTGAGGAACCGAAAGCTGCAGCGCTCCGGTCTAATCCATCAGCTTGTGCCGCAGATAGCTTGAGATCGGTGCCCGAGCCGTGCCCGCCGGGGCAGGCGCCATCCCCCACAAGCATCATGTCCGGCAAACCTTAGCCGCCTCGCCCCTCGTCAGGCTCGAGCGACTGCTTCACCGCAATCCATTCGATCTGCTGAACGGTCACGTCGGCAGCGTCGACGATATTGAGCTGCCGCTTGAGGATCGGCATGTTGGTCAGGAAGTTCGGCTCCGCCATGCCCTCGTGCCAGATTGCCGGGATCAGATAATAAGCGCGATAGTGGCGGTAGCTGCCGAGGAAGTTCTCCAAATTCTCATCGCTCTTGGCTTGCACGATCAACGACCGGACCGTGAAGCCGATCATCTGCCCGCTCTCGAGCTCGCCCGGTAGTGCGTTGGCGCTGAGTTGGATCGAATAATGGCTTGGATCACGGTCGGGCAGGCGACGAATCAGCGACAGGCGGATCCGGTCCTGCTCGTCGTAGATCCCGACATCATCGCGCCACCGTTCGAAAATCTTGGTCGCGGCCGCCTCATTCTCGAAGATCAACGCGAAGAGCGGCGGATAGCCGGGTCCGTTCTGATCGAAACCGGCGCCGCGCCACGCCGCCTGATCCCACAAATGCACGTCGATGATCGACCGGACGCCAAGCTTGCGGTGGCTTTCCGCTGCCGGTTCGCCGACACAGTGTTCATCGGCCGACCGCCCCGATCGGGCAGCCGCCATGGTGACGAGATCGATCTTTTCGATGACCGGCCGCAGGGCGCGCGGTGGATAGGATGCGGGCGCCGCGTCGCTGAGGTCGCTCGGCCGGGTGAGGTAGCGGCCGTTCATCCGGTGATAGCTGTTGGCCGCGGTTGTCACGAGCGCCATGCGGCCGATGACGCGTTCGTCGCTGACCAGCGCGGTCAAGACGCGCTCGGAATCGGGAACGAAACAGGTCGCGGCGAGCAGCTCGGCGGCGATGTCGACCCATAAGTCGCGAATGATCGCTTGCTCCCCGTATCGGGTGGGCGGCAGGTCTGCCGGCCAAGCGAGCCTCGCGCGCATCGTATCGCGATCGACTGAGAAGCTTGGCCGTTCGATCGCGACATTTTCGACGACGTCGATCGCAAATCGCTCGGTATGCGGCATCACTTGATGCTCGATGGTGGTGGCGAAGAAGGCCTCCAAACTTCCGGCGACGGCCTCGGCGGTAAGGATCGCATGGTCGCTGCCGGAGGATCGGATCTCGACCTGCATCCCAATCAGGGTGGTCGAGATGGTCTGGGGAACATCCGGCGCATAGAGGATCGGTCCGGTTGGCGCCCCTTGGGTGCCGGCCGGCTGGCTGGCGAGCGACGAGAACATCTCATTGACGCCCTTCTCGGTTTCGGTCGGCGGGATGCTCTGATCGGCGCGCAGCACATTCTCGTAGCCCAGCGCGTAAAGTAGGGCGGTGCGCGGCATGATCAGCTGGGCCTGGTCGAAGATGTCGGGCCAGTCTGAGAGCCGGGCGAGCTCGGCGTCGGGCAGGTTGACGATCTGGCTTGCCGCGATGATCTCGAAATCCTGCGCATCGCGCCTGAACTTCGCGCGGTCCTTGTCGCTGAACGGCAGCGCCTCGGTCGCGCCTCGGACGAGCCCCATCGCGACTACAAAGTCGGCAAAATGGTGGAGGTCGAGCGACAATGTCGCCCAGATTTTCGCGACCACCGCAAAGCGTAGCGGCAGCCGGCCGCCTTCCTCCGCATCGATGATGAAGGCCGAGAGCGCGAATATGCAGGTCGCTCTCGCCGCCCACAGCAAGCCGGCGCTGCGATAGGCGACGGTGAGGAGGCAGAGCGCGTCGGTCAGGTCGGCGGAATGCTCCTTCTTCGTGAGCCGCATCGCCGCCTTGGATAGCAACCGGATCATCTCGAAATGACGGCCGAGACCCAGCTTCTCCGCGCGACGCAGTAGGATCAGCGCGCCTTGCGCCTCGCCGGTACGGACCGCAACGAAATCGGCCAGCTTGTCGCCCAGCAAAGCATAAGCGGGGTCATCTCCGGCGACCCGCTCGGCGCCGGTGATGAGCTTGATGACGCGTGTCGCATCGAACTCGCCGAGGCCTTCGGCCCGGTCGAGGATCGCGGCGAAGCGCTGCCAGACCTCGGACAACGCCTCGCCATCGCCGGCGAGCGCGGCCTCGTTCATTCCGATGTGGCAGAGGGCAGCCTCGGCTTCGAGCTGGTTGTTGGGCCGCTCGCCGTCGGCTGCCATCGGCTGCAGCAGCGCGACGATGGCGGCGATGCGCCGATCGAGCTGGCAGGCGGAGCGATCGAGATGACCGTGCATCACCGCGTTGAAGAGGAGCTGGCCGAGATTTACGAGGAAGCCGAGCGTGCGCGCGTGGCCGGCATCGTCGGCCAATTGCTCGATCGCTCCATATTCGGAATCGAGGAAGGCGAAATCGTCGAACCACCAATAGGCGGTCCAGACCTGCTCATAGCGCGCCTCGATACGCTGGTGGAGGGTGCCGTGCCGGTCGGCGAGCCGGATCGCGCGGGCGAAGCGGCCATCGATGTCGACACGCGGCTTTTCGATGCCGCGGGCGAGCTTGGCGGCGAGCAGCGCATCGAGGACACGGTGCTGTTCGAGGCCGCGATAGCCGTCCGGATCGCCGAGCTCGGCTTCGACCGCTTCGAGCTGCTGGACGCGCGAATAGTCGGGTGGGCCGAGGCGGCTGGCATCGCTGACCTCAGTGCCGATGCCGAGATAATTGTAGGCGATGTCCTTTCGGCCATGTTCGATCACCTCCGCGACGATCCAGGACCGGTCGTGGATGGTGACCGGGAGGCCGGCCTTCGCGCTCAGCTCGGTTTCCAGCTTGGCGCGGTCCTTGGCTTTGGCGAACCGGCTGGTCACGCAGATGATGCGATCATAGCGCCGACCGGTGTCGATCAGCCCCTGGACATCGTCGATAATCTTCTGCTTCCAGCGCTGCTTGGCGCTGAAGGCGAACGCCCAGCGCTCTCGGCCTGAATTGGCCTCGCCCTCATAGTAGAGGTCGCTGATCTCGTCGGCGACGGGCGTAGTTTCGGTGTCGGCCTTGCTGTCGCCGCCGCCATCAGGCCCGGTCTGGGGTCGCAGATTGGGGCAAATGGCGCGTTCGCACAGCTTGCGGCAGAAGATCTCGAAGGCGTGAGTCTCGTTGCGGCTGGTCAGCGTCTCGAGATGATACCCGAGCAGCGACGCGTCGAGCTGGTAATCGGTGCGATCTCGCGTGTCCGAATAATATTCGGGCCGCAGCCGGCGCATGAATTGCGACGGGAGAATGCCGTGCTTCGTCTCTTGATCTTGCTCGGATGCGCCGTCTGCCATCACAGAAGAGATAGGTTGCCGGGGCGGCCGCGTCCAATCGTCCGCGCCCCTTGTCGGCGTGATTATCAGCTCCGAGCATTCAACGTCCGGCGCCTGGATATTCCTCTACGTTGCGCGGCTGGACGACCATGCTGCCCTCGACGAAATAGCCGAGATCGCCGCGGATCGCATTGGCGCGCGCCATATCGTCCTCGGTCCAGCCTGCCGTGTCGAGATAGACGAGGTCTTCGGAGCTGCCACGCTGTGCGGCCGCATCGACGCCGATTCCGACAATGTAGCGCGCGGCCGGGCGAGCGGCCTTGGCGGCATGGCACCTGAGCACCAGTTCGCGGGAACGGTGGGCGCGATACTCCGCATAGTCGTCGCGCGGTGCGCCAGGACCGATCAGCAAGACGTATTGGATGTCGGGATGCTCGGACGGCAGCAGTGAGCCGATCCATTCTCCAGCGTCGCGCGCAGCGCGCTCCTCGATCGACTGCGATAGGATCTGCCGGTAGGATCTGCCGGTAGAACCGGCTCTCACCGGCCATGATCCGGACGACCCTTTCATAATCGTCCATCGTCAGCTCGTTGCCGAATTCGAGCTGTCCGGCGAGAAACTGGCGGGTGATATATTCGATCAGCCGGTCCCAGGTTCGGTGCTCACGGTTAAGGCGGCGGCCCTCGATCAAGGCCGGCTGGGCCGCGACCTGACGCCATAGATTGTGCTTGAGCACGAAGTCTCCCGTCGCCGCCGGGAATGTTCGACCATGATGGAGGTAATACGCGAGGAGATCGGCTTCGGTAGGGGCGCCCTTGAACTGGCCACCCGCGGCGAGCGCGGCCTTGGCATCCAGATAGGCGACGAAATCGCTGATCGTATCGAGCTCGGTGAGCACGAGTTCGAGCACCTCGGCGTCGAACACGTGCAGGAACCCGCCGGCCTCGCTGACGGTGCCGACGCGCAGCGGCGCTTCGGCATCGGTGACGGTGAGGTCGATCCCAAGCATCGGCTGGCCGGTCTCCCGGCGGCACCGGTCCGCAGCGCCGGTCGCAACGCAGATGCGGTGAACCTTCACCGAAGCCGGCGGCGGGAGCCCGATTGGTAGCGGCGCCGATGCTGCCGGGTCGAGGAAGATCATGCCCGTTTGAGATCGCAGCCAGCGCTCGGCCTGACGGACCTGATGGGCGGACTTGCCGATCGCGCGCGCAAACCAGCGCCGCCAATCGAGCAAGGGATCGCCGGTGTCGGGATAGGCGCAGCTCTTGTCGGAGAAGAGCAGGATATCAGAGCGGAATACGACCATGAGGTCGACCAGCTCCTTGCCCGGCTGCTTGAACAGATTGGGATAGGTGTACAGCGCCAGGAACGAACGCTCGCACAGGCCCGCGAGGATCGCTTCGGATTCGGTCAGGCCTTCGGATTTGCGGAACCGCACAAAGCTTCCCTAGTCAAAATGACGCCTCCGGCCGCTGGCCGGCGCCGATCATGCCACGGAACCGTCCGTCCACCCACCCGGCAACGGGATTGAAAGTGAGTAGCCAGCGCAACACCGCCGGCACGCCGCGTCAGCGAAATGGGATTCTTGCGATCCGATGCCGGGGGGCGAGAGCACGGTATGGTGCTATAGTCCGAAATCCTCATCGTAGAGGCCGTCCTCGCACGCTTCAGGCCTGAACTTGGGCAGCACCGGACGGCCGGCGAACTTGTGACCGATGTGATAATCGACCTTGCCGGGCCGACGTACGACACGTGCGTCGAGCACTGGCGATGTGTCGGCGTGGCGCTGGATGAGATCATCG
Organism: Sphingomonas sp. CFBP 13733; assembly: GCF_014841795.1. Taxonomy (NCBI): domain Bacteria; kingdom Pseudomonadati; phylum Pseudomonadota; class Alphaproteobacteria; order Sphingomonadales; family Sphingomonadaceae; genus Sphingomonas; species Sphingomonas sp. CFBP 13733. Next base: position 3,863 of record NZ_JACYUP010000001.1, on the reverse strand, counting down.
TTCGAACGGTCGCGGGCAAAGGCCAGACGATAGGCGAAACGGGACGTGATCCGGTTGATCGCGAGAACCTTCTTAGGGTCCGCGATACCGCCAAAGCGCGGAATCGGCCCATGGCGCAGCAGCCGGTTCCCGCCGTGCAGCACATATTGCGGCGACAGCGGGAAGTAGAACTCGACCTTCGTATTCTCTATGTAGGGTCGGCGAATGCCGGCATCGGCGGGATCGAAATAGGCAACCGGATTGTCGGAGGTGAGGAAGCCGATCCCCGTATCGTCGCGCAGTATCTCGAAGCCGAGCCGCCGCGTCATGTCGCCGAACCGGCGCATGTCCTCGCCCATCGTGCCCAGCGTTCGCGGGCGATTGACGGTGACCTCAACCGTGTCGAGCTCATCCTCGTATCGCTTCAGCTTCGCCGGCAGCTTGCCCATGTCGGCCAAGGCCTTGAGGCTGGTCCGGGTCTCCAACGCCATCAGCGCTTCATGATAATCGCGCGCTGCGGGCACCCGCGTGCGCATCATCGTGACCATCGAATAGAGCGCCAGGAGGACGGCCGGGCCGAGCGATCCGGCGCTCACCGCGTCCAGCACGCGCGGCCACCGCGTCTCAACGTTGCCGAACAGATTCTCGAAGCTATCGTTGTCGCGCGAACCGTCTTCGCGGGTCTGGCTGTAATAGTAATTCTCGAAGCCGATTTCCTCTGGCCGGACGTGGAGCGGGGAAGTTGGACGGTCGCAGCGATAGGCGTGGAGCTTGCCGCCGGCATGAGCCCAGCTTCTGAGATAGGTCACCGATACGAAATGATGGCGCTTGCGTTCGGCGGTCGGGCGTGGGGCGGCAGCGGGGGACATGATTTACATAGTGCCGGATCGTCGCGGGGTTCGCCAATGCTACGCTTTAGATGCCGCGCTCCAAGCGTCGCCGACCGATGCCCGGATCTTGAAGTAGCGCGTCATTGCTCTTGAGTCGATACAAGCAGGAACCTCGTGACCTGAAGCCGCGCTGCTATCCGTTGCTGCTCTGGCGCTGGCTGTCAGCGAACCCCAGGAGCGGGGCGGGACTCTGGAAGCGCCATTTCGGCCCGCGCCATGCCCAGCCACACGATGAATGATCAGCCGGCCGGGATCGGCTCGCTGGTTGCGGCATCGCGCGCATTCGAGCTCGGGAGCTTCGAGGCTAAGTCGGCGGCGAACAGGTGGCACGCCATCGCGATTTCGAAGAAGTCGATAGCGGCGATGACGACCGGTTCGTCTAACGCATAATCTCGTGTGCGCGTAACCCGGTGCAGATAGACGGTAACTTCTGCTTTCCCGAACGGATTGTCGGGCGCGTGGGTGTCGATGGTCTCGCCCGGCAGCAGTTCCACCTCCTCGTCGCCGCGCATGTAGAAGGTCTGCAGGCGGGGGAAGCTGAGGGTGAGGATGCCGGTCACCGGATCGACATCCTTCGTGCCGACACGGCCACCGCGATGCTCGAGGCGATTGCGGACGTTCTGCAGCGATCGAGATTCCGCGTCGAACGCCATTGGCTCAGTCAAGCCGCGGTTCACCTGCTCCATCAGCCCCGGAAAGGTCAGCTTAGACGCCGCGGAACATATTTTAGCCACCCTCTCGCAAGCAACGGCAGGAAAGCTCCCAATTCCGGCTGTTGGGCGCTCGGACCGCATCAGTCCGGGAAGGGCGCATACCTGCCATTACGAAGCAGCTGAACGAACGTCGGCTTCTGACCATCAGCGCCCGAAAGCGGACAGGCCGCTTGCCACCAGTTTTCACTAATCTCCGCGACGGGTTAGCGGCAGATTCTTCTCTAGGGGGGTAGGACGGGAAGGCCAATCTTGCTGGCGGCTATGTAGGTGATGTGCGACCGACGCCCCCACTTCGCTGCTCCAGCAGCTTGGCCATCGAGCTGTCAAAGCTGCTGGCGCGCGATCTTGCACGAACCGAGTTCCGAAGACGAGCTGCTCTGAACAGGACAGCAGAAGGCTATAATGTAGACGGGAACGTTCAGCGAAACGAGGTTGAGGAAAGCTGATGCGCGTACTGCTGTATGCACGCTATTCAACGGATCTCCAAGATCCGCTATCGATCGACACGCAGTTGACGATGTGCCGTCGCGAACTCGCACAGCGAAAATGGACCGAGGTCGGCTGCTACACCGATGGTTCGCAGTCCGGCGCAACAATCCACCGGGCCGGGCTACAGGCGTTACTTGCCGCGGTAGGAACCGGGGGCGTTGACGTAGTGTTCGCAGATGCGATGGACCGGGTGTCGCGAAGCCAGGCGGACATGCTTCGCTGTACGAAAGACTGATGTTCCGCGGCATCCTCCTTGTCACATGTAAGGAAGGTGAGGTCGGGGCGCTGCAAATCGGCATGATGGGAACGATCAACGCCGAACAGATTGCCGCGACCAGCGAGAAAACTCGCGATGCTCTAATCAAGCGGCACGCAATGGGAAAGAATCCCGGCGGCACGGCATATGGCTATGAGAAACGCATCGCCTACGACCTGAACGGCGAACGTACCAGGGGTCTGCAGCAGATCGTGCCGGCGCAAGCCGCTATCGTCGTACGGATCTTCGAAGACTATGCTGCTGGCATATCGCCCGGCAGCATAGTCCGCCGCCTTAACGAGGAAGGCGTACCGCCCCCGCGCAGCGGTCGACGTGATCGGGCAACTTCGAGCAGTCCACCTGCATGGACGCCCAACACGCTGACCGGCAACGCCGAGCGTGGTACTGGCATTCTCAACAACCAACTTTATGTCGGTAGACGCGCTTACGCCCGCCAGACGTACCGCAAGAATCCCGATACCGGTAAACGACATGCATTCCTGAATGCAGAAGAGCAGCAGGCTACCACAGTCGCAGCACCAGGCCTACGCATCGTCAGCGACACGTTATGGCAGAGCGTCAAGGACCGCCAACAGTCGCTGCGGCGTGGCCCGATGAAGGCCCGGGACGCCGTCCCTGCCCTGCCCTTCTTCGCACAGCAGCGCCCGAAATATCTGACATCCGGCAAGATGACCTGCGGCGAATGCGGTTCGAGCTATGCCAAATCTGGTCGCACGCGGTTCGGCTGTCAGGGGGCATCAAAGAAAGGCCCAGCCTTTTGTGGGAACCGCCTGACCATCCGCCAGGCCGATCTCGACGCCCGCATCCTATCCGGTCTCGCGAACGAGATGGTGCGTGACGAGGTGCTCGCGGTATTCATCGAGGAGTATGCGAAGGAGACGGCGCGACTGGAGGCAAGCGCGACCGACATTCAGCCGTAGCGCGATCGAGCGCATCCGTTCGCTGATCGACACAGTGGTGTCAAAACCGGAAAACGGCGTGCTTGCGATCAGCCTTCGCGGCGAGTTAGCGTCAATACTCGAGCTATGCGCCGTGCCAGAAACGCAAAAAACCCCCGCGGGGATTCCCTCGGAGGTGTTGCAAATGAAGATGGTTGCGGGGACAGGATTTGAACCTGTGACCTTCAGGTTATGAGCCTGACGAGCTACCGGGCTGCTCCACCCCGCGACGGTCCGGTTAGGGACGTAAGGGTAGATGAGATTGTGAATGGGTTTTGATATCGTGTGATGCATGTCGCACGGGCTTCAATGCCTGGCGACGACCTACTCTTCCATCGCTTGAGCGATAGTACCATTGGCGCAGGCGGGTTTCACGGCCGAGTTCGGAATGGGATCGGGTGGGACACCGACGCTATAGCCACCAGGCAATGGAGCCGGTGCGACATGCGTCACTGTGATATCTGGGGGTTTAAAATCGATACCGTGCAAGGTTTGTAGTGGTATTTGACCAATCCCTCGACGGCGAGGGGATTGGCAATCTGGCGTCGTCTTAATCATCCGCACTATCGTCTGACGT